>NZ_CP044399.1:3381687-4058025 GCF_008931805.1 Moritella marina ATCC 15381
TAAAACTGGCGATTCAGACTGGATAACGTTATCAAATAACAATAAATCCAGGTCCAAGGTTCGAGGTGCATAACGACGATCCGTCGCTTTACGTCCATGTGTGATTTCAAGATCTTTTAAACACTGCATTAATGCAGTAATCGATAACGATGTCGTAAACTCCACCACTAAATTGTAATAGTTATCACCCGTACAATTAACCGCAGCACTTTCGAAAATAGATGAAACACGACAATTATCAAACATGATATCCAGATCTTGCAGAGCGTTCGCAACATTCACTTCTTTATTAATGTTACTGCCAACGCCGATATGCACTAAAGCCATTACGCTAACGATCCGTCACGTTCACCACGTTCAATGTAGACACCAACGGTTGCAGCATTGGCAACGGCGCCAGGTTTACTCAATTTTAAGCTGATCCAAGGAATACCAAAGGTTGTCATTAATAGCTCAGCTACTTGCTCGGCCATTGTCTCAACTAATTCAAAAATATTGCCTTGTGCAAAATCAGTAACCACTTTCGCGACGGCTGAATAATCCAATGCTTTGGTGATATCATCCGTCAGTGCTGATGGGCGATTATCATGTGCCATCTGCAGATCAAAAACTAAACGCTGAATGATCTCTTTCTCCCAATCATATACACCGATTGTGGTAAAAACTTCCAATTTTTCAATAAATACAATGTCCATGAGCTCGTCCGTAATAAACTTGATAGAGGTCGGATACCCTCGCGAATAGAAAACGCGTATGATAGGTTTCTCAATTTTATATATATCGATAATAAACTACATAATTGTCAACCTTGTGGCTGCACGCAATTTATTAATCGCTATAATCATGCAATAATACAGCAAACCTAGAGAAGAATTAATCAGTAATGACCCTATTGAGCTTAATCTTTATCATTTTCGCCTATCTGCTAGGTTCCATTTCTTCAGCAATCCTAATTTGCCGACTATTTCGCTTACCTGATCCACGGAAATACGGTTCACTCAATCCAGGTGCAACCAACGTATTACGTTCAGGCAATAGATTCGCAGCCGGTTTAGTACTCTTTTTTGATATGCTCAAGGGTGCATTACCCGTCTGGTTAGCTTGGTATTTTAATATTACGCCTTTTTACCTCGGACTTATCGCCATTGCCGCTTGCCTTGGTCATATCTATCCTATTTTCTTCCATTTTCAGGGTGGTAAAGGGGTCGCAACTGCCTTTGGCGCACTATTAACGATTGGTTTTGATTTAGGTGCATCCATTGTCGCAAGTTGGTTATTATCTTTAGCAGTAACAGGCTACTCTTCAGCTGCAGCTATTTTTACCGCGCTCTTCGCCCCGATCTATACCTTAATATTTAAAGCCCAATATACCCTGCCAGTGGCGATGTTATCTTGCCTTATTATTTTACGTCACTACGACAACATCATGCGTTTGTTCCGTGGTGAAGAAAGTAAGATTTGGCACAAAAAGAAAAAATAGTCGCAGAGACAATTTACTAAAAGTTGATGCAAGCGATTGTAATAGCTGACTAATGGGTCAACTAAATGTGATTGTACTTACTCAGTCTATAATATTGTACTCAACTTGGCGCTTGATTGTATTTAGTTAATTCAATTCAAAATATAAACAGTCTGTTGATGAATTTTTTATGAAAAAATCGACACAATGAATTAATTTTCAGTTAGAATGCCCCCCATCTGCGGTACGTTATATATCTAGAACACTTTAGCAAGCACATGCGGCATAAAGTCAGTAGGTATAGAAGGGATATAGTGCAGGATGTTTCCGTAAGAGGCCACAGTGACCTTTTCCGAAAACATCCTTCTATAAAAATGTACTTTGAGGTAATCGTAAAATGGACAACGCTCGACCTATTCGCCGTGCACTTATCAGTGTGTCTGATAAAACTGGTATTGTAGAATTTTCTCGTGGCCTAGTAGAACAAGGTGTCGAATTATTATCTACGGGTGGTACAGCTAAGTTATTAGCTGAGAATGACATCCCAGTAATAGAAGTTTCTGACTACACAGGACATCCAGAGATGATGGATGGTCGTGTAAAAACGCTGCATCCAAAAGTACATGGTGGCATTCTTGGCCGTCGTGATATTGATGTTGATGTCATGTCAGAGCACGGTATCAATCCAATTGATATTGTAGTTGTTAACCTTTACCCATTTGCCAACACAGTTGCCAATCCAGATTGCAGCCTTGCTGACGCCGTTGAGAATATCGACATCGGTGGTCCAACAATGGTTCGCTCTGCAGCTAAAAACCACAAAGACGTAACGATTGTCGTGAACGCTAGCGATTATGACCGCGTATTAAGTGAAATGTCTGCAAACGATACTTCTCTAACACACAAAACTCGTTTCGATCTTGCTATTGCTGCATTTGAGCATACTGCTGCTTATGACGGTATGATCGCCAACTACTTCGGTACTATGGTTCCAAGCTACGGTGACAACACTGATGGCGATGAAGAATCAAAATTCCCACGTACATTTAACTCTCAGTTTATCAAAAAACAAGACATGCGTTATGGTGAAAACAGCCACCAACAAGCCGCATTCTATGTTGAGAAAAACACCACTGAAGCATCTGTTGCTACGGCGAAGCAGTTACAAGGTAAAGCATTATCTTACAACAACATCGCTGACACAGACTCTGCATTAGAATGTGTGAAAGAATTTGATAAACCAGCTTGTGTTATTGTTAAGCATGCAAACCCATGTGGTGTTGCAATTGGCGACGATATCTTAACTGCTTACGACAGTGCATTTAAAACTGACCCAACGTCAGCATTTGGTGGCATTATTGCTTTCAACCGTGAACTTGACGCAGTAACAGCACAAGCAATCGTTGACCGTCAATTCACTGAAGTGATCATTGCACCATCAGTAAGTGCCCAAGCAAGTGCGATTGTTGCAACCAAGAAAAACGTACGTTTGCTGGAATGTGGTGAATGGACAACGAAGAACGGCGAATTCGACATTAAACGTGTTAACGGTGGTGTATTAGTACAAGACCGTGACCGTGGCATGATCAGCCTAGATGATTTAACAGTGGTATCTGAACGTCAACCTTCAGAGCAAGAACTGACTGATCTACTATTTTGCTGGAAAGTAGCAAAGTTTGTTAAATCAAACGCGATTGTTTACGCTAAAGACGGCGTAACAGTGGGTGTTGGAGCAGGCCAAATGAGCCGTGTTTACAGTGCTAAAATTGCGGGTATCAAAGCAGCTGACGAAGGTCTAGTTGTTGAAGGTTCAGTCATGGCATCTGATGCATTCTTCCCATTCCGTGACGGCATTGATGCTGCAGCGGCGGCGGGCATTAAATGTGTTATCCAACCAGGTGGTTCAATCCGTGATAATGAAATTATCGATGCGGCTAACGAACACGGTATGACCATGATCTTCACAGGCATGCGTCACTTCCGTCACTAAGCCTTTAGGCAGTGCACATAAGTTAAAATACAGTAAGCGTGATGACACACACTGCGCTTACTGTACTGCTCTCATTCAATTATAAATCTTGTTAAGTATCTTAGAGTACCGCCAAGATTAGCGCATAAAGTAAAAGGAATAACAGCATTATGAACGTATTAATTATTGGTGGCGGTGGTCGTGAACACGCCCTAGGTTGGAAAGCGGCTCAGTCTAAAAATGTTGAAACGGTATTTATCGCACCGGGTAATATTGGCTCTTCACTCGAAAAAAAATGTAAAAATGTACCAATCCAAGTGGAAGATATTCCAGCATTGGTTGCATTCGCAAAAGAAAACAACATCGAGTTAACCATTGTAGGCCCTGAAGTACCATTAGTACTTGGCGTTGTTGATGCGTTCCAAGCCGAAGGTTTAGCTATCTTTGGTCCAACTCAAGGCGCAGCGCAACTAGAAGGCTCAAAAGCATTCTCGAAAGATTTCTTTGCTCGTCACAACATACCAACAGCGGCATACCAAAACTTTACTGAAATCGCACCAGCAAAAGCCTATGTAAGTAAAATGGGCTGCCCTATCGTGATTAAAGCAGACGGTCTAGCGGCAGGTAAAGGCGTGATCATCGCTGAAACCGAAGCACAAGCATTCGATGCGATTGACGATATGCTTGAAGGCAATAAATTTGGTGATGCTGGCGCACGTGTTGTTGTCGAAGAATTCCTAACTGGCGAAGAAGCAAGTTTCATTGTCATGGTTGATGGCGAGAATATCCTGGCGCTAGCAACAAGCCAAGATCACAAAGCCCGTGATAATGGCGATAAAGGACCAAACACAGGTGGCATGGGCGCTTACTCTCCAGCACCTGTGGTAACACAAGCTGTGCATGATTTTGCAATGAACGAAGTTATTCGTCCTACTGTTGATGGCATGAAAGCAGAAGGTAATACCTACACAGGTTTCCTTTACGCTGGTCTGATGGTTGCACCTGATGGCACTGCTAAAGTACTTGAATATAACTGTCGTTTTGGTGATCCAGAAACACAACCTATCATGATGCGTTTGAAATCAGATCTTGTTGAACTTTGTCTTGCAGCATGCGCAGGTAAACTAGATACAGTAGAAGCTGATTATGACGAACGTGCAGCAGTTGGTGTTGTGATTGCGGCTGGCGGCTACCCTGCTGATTACGCAAAAGGCGACATCATTAGCGGCCTACCAAAATCTGACTCAACAGAAAGCAAAGTTTTCCACGCTGGTACCGCATTACAAGGCGATAATATCGTGACTAACGGTGGCCGTGTACTTTGTGCAACCGCACTGGGTAACACAGTAACGGAAGCGCAAGAAAATGCTTACAAGCTAGCGGCACAAATCAAATGGCAAGGTGCTTTCTACCGTACCGATATTGCTTACCGCGCCATTGCTCGTGAAAACAAAAACAAATAATTCGCATTATATGTGGTTATAATTTTATAAAAAATGAGCAGCCTAGGCTGCTCATTTTTATTGCTGTATTACCTATCCTAATGGGTATTTAATTTCGCTGTTTATTTAACTTTAGGCGGAAATTTCACCAAAATACTCTTTACTACGTCGGCCACTAACTTATCCATCTCAGCCGCATCCGTCGATTCTGGTAGGCGCTTACTACCAATACCACGCCAAATTAATTCTAAGCTCTTCGGATCAATCACATCGATAATAAGACTGCCTTGCTGATATTCATCAATACGCGTTTCTGTGTGCGCACTCAAAGACATACCACGGTGACCATAACCTACGCCCCAACCCCAACTAGGCCCGTAACCAGAATAATTATCGTAAGTACGAATATCTGTTTTCTTTTCAGCGGTAATACTGTAATTGATATAAAAATCAGCCGTGCTAGCAAAGTTAAAACCTTGCGCGACTAATTGCTTATCAATCGCTTTAGTTATACGTTCATCCATTATACGATTATTCAGATACGCACTTTCTTTTTCAACCACAGCCGATTCAGGCAACCAATTAAAGCCGTTTAATCTGCTAAAGTCAGCCTCTTGATCATAATCAGTGCTCACACTAACGCTTGAACACGCTGTTAGCGCCAAACTAAACAAGGCTACCAAGTAACCTTTTTTATTCATCAAATATCGAGTTTTCATAAACACTCCTATTTTCACATCCAGGGTTAATGAAATAAAAAAGGCGACTCAATCGCCGCCTTTCATAGTATGATTTTAAGATTAAAAATCGGTGACTATTATAATTTATTTAGAATTTCATCCGCTAACAACAAATCATCATTTTGGTTCACGCCAATACCTGCCGCTACAATCGCCTGTGCAATTTGCTTCGCTTCATCTAACGAATGCATCTGGTAAGTACCACATTGATATTCGTTTAATTCAGGAATAGCATTTTGATCTTTTACTGTTAATACATCTTTCATCGCCGCTAACCAAGCATCAGCAACTTGTTGCTCTGTAGGTGCGCCAATCAAACTCATGTAAAAACCAGTGCGACAGCCCATTGGCGACAGATCAATAATCTCAACCGTTGCTGAATTAAGGTGATCACGCATAAAACCAGCATAAAGATGCTCTAAGGTATGAATACCTTTCTCACTTAAAATCTCTTTATTTGGTACACAGAAACGCAGGTCAAAGACAGTTATAGTATCTTTGCTTGGCGTCGCCATTGTCTTAGCGATACGCACTGCAGGTGCATTCATGATGGTATGGTCGACCGTAAAACTATCCAGTAATGGCATTATTAACACTCCGTTGAAATAATTTAATAAACAATAATAATTTTATGAACCATTGCTTAATGCTGTAGTCAGATTAGGTGCAAGAGTTGTTTTTTCATTTTTTGGGAGCCCTATTTAGGCTCCTTTTTTTTATCTATTTTTCAACTTTTACAATTATTTATGAACCATAACTACATCCTGTAGTCAGATTAAGTGCAAGAGTTGTTTTTTCATTTTTTGGAGCCCTATTTAGGCTCCTTTTTTTTATCTATTTTTTAGTATTAGAAAAATAGTCAGCTAAAAACGCATCAAAATCAACCGTATCAGCGGCTTCTATTTGCTGTTGCTGTGCAACGGAATCACGCTGCACCTGGTTGAAGTAAGCTTCATCCCAATGCTCATAATCTGTCGCAACCAATTCCATTTTATATTTATTCGCTAAATTTAAAATGAAATCATTATGCTCCAAACCTTGTGCTTTCATTGCTGCAAGTACCTGACCTGATAATAATGCATCAGGGGTATTAATTAATACTTGTTGAGCAGTAACAGCATCTGCGAAATGACTCGCCGCGGTATTCGTCGCTAACTCGGCACCATCTAATAACTGTGCAACCTGCTGTACTTCAGCAAGAATATAAGTCGCAGCATCAGTCAGTGCTTGAGGCTTATCATCTAACATTAATGTTAAACCAGGTTTACGCCCTTCCATCACTACTTTCGTACTGTTGTCACGGCATACAGCCATTTCTTCAGCCGTCATCGGTGCAGAGGGTTGCAACACCATCCAAACTAATAAGCTATCTAATACTGACATTTGCGCAGTCGTGATACCCGTAGCTGTAAATGGATTGACATCCAAAGAACGAATCTCAATGTATTCAATACCACGAGCAGCAAGTGCTTCAGACGGTTTTTCACTTGATTTAGCTACGCGTTTAGGGCGAATAGGTGCATACAATTCATTTTCGATTTGTAGCACATTGTCATTCAACTGACGGTACTCACCATTCACCTTAATACCAATATCCGCAAATTCTGGCGCTTTGGTTTTAATCGCTTTTTTCAAACTATCTGTATATTGGTCTAACGTATTATGGCAAATAACTAAATCGTCTTGCGCATTATTGGTATAACCCATATCACTCATGCGTAATGACGTTGCATGTGGCATGTATATCGTATTCTCACCTAATGATGAAAACGACTTTTGCTTTTCAGTAGGTAAAAACGAACGGTTTAACGCCGGTGATGCACCAAATAGATAAGGTACTAGCCAACCAAAGCGATAAAAGTTACGGATCAGCCCCATATAACTATGCGAAATAAAGTCTTGTAACTCGCCAGTTGCACCTTTGATATCGTACAACTTTTCCCATAGTGCCATTGGTAATGACACATTATAATGCAAGCCAGAAATAATCTGCATACTGCTACCATAACGGTGTTTTAAACCAATGCGGTATGTATGCTTCATTTTACCGGTATTCGATGAACCGTATTTCGCGAGCGGTATATCGTTTTCATCATTAACCTGACAAGGCATGCTTGAAGGCCAGAATAACTCGCCATCCATGTTTTTAGCCACATGGCGGTGAATATCACTCAGCTGCTGTTGCGCTGTTGCCGCACTATCGCTAACAGGTGTAATGAATTCCAATAAGCTTTCAGAATAGTCTGTGGTAATGTGCTGATGACTTAACGCCGAACCAAACGCTGCGGGATGATCGCTCTGAGATAAATCTCCGGCTTCATTTACGCGTAAACACTCACGTTCAATACCGCGAGCAATGCCGTTTAGGGACTGTATATTGCTTGGCTCTGATAATGTCGAGATCAGAGATTCAAATGTAACGTTCAAATTAAATCCACCAATGAACTATATAAAAGTAGCACCTTAAAGATAGCACTCTCTGTGAGACTATCTTTAAGGGTAACTGAAGGTCTATTATTTATCTAACAGGTCGAATATTTTAATATCGAAACCAAAATCTTTCACCTGCTTTTCAATCAACTGACGATCTCCAACCACAATAACAGAAAATTGATCGCTCGATAAGTAAGTCTTTGCTAAT
The DNA here is from genome assembly GCF_008931805.1 of Moritella marina ATCC 15381. Classification (GTDB taxonomy): domain Bacteria; phylum Pseudomonadota; class Gammaproteobacteria; order Enterobacterales; family Moritellaceae; genus Moritella; species Moritella marina. The sequence continues at coordinate 3,389,939 of NZ_CP044399.1, forward strand.
GCCTGAATTTCAGACTTATTCATCGTTTGGATAATTTTAGCTTGTTGCTCAACAAAATCAGGCGATAAATCTAATAATAGCAACTGCATTAAGAAATTAGACTTTTGCCCTGGGGTTTCATAAGACAATGCTTCTTGCTGTGAAACCGCACTCTTCATGTACTCTAGTTCAGTATCCGTAATACCATCGTCAACATAACCTTTTAATTCTGTTAATGTTTCTTGTATTGCATCACCAGTCACTTCGGCACGCACATCTGCTGAAGCAGAGAAGTAGCCGTATTCACGATCCGCATAAAATCCTGTTGTCGCTCCATAAGTATACCCCTTGTCTTCACGCAAATTCTGATTTAAGCGACTATTAAAATTACCGCCTAAATTAAAGTTCATCAAATTAGCTTTAAAGAAATTACCAGTGACATCATAAGGAATAGCAGGTGATACAACTTTAACCACAGATTGTACAGCATCCGGCTTATCAACAATATACAAGGTATGTGGCTGCCACAATGGGGCATCGACTAACGTAGGATAAGTCACAGCAGGTAAATGTGCGCCTTGCTGTAAGAAATCTAACGAGGTTGTTATCGCAGATTCACTGACATCACCTACAACGACAATTTTAGCTTCAGCGACATTGTAATACTGCTGATAATAAGCCAATACATCGTCAGCCGTTAAGCTCGCTTGGTTTTTTAACGAACCAGAAGAAGGATTACCAGTCACACGCTCTTCACCATATAAGATACGTTGTGTCGCTAATTGACCTAACCAACCTACACGCTGTTGATTTTGTAATGAGGCTTGTCGCGTTTGTGCTTTGATGCGTACAAAATCAGCGTCAACAAAACCAGGTTTAAAGAGTTTTTCTTCTAAAATAGCCAATGTTGCTGGTAAATTCTTAGACAAGCTATTTACACTGATGACGGTACCATATAGGCCTGCAGAGAAGTGAATGCTACTGCCTAATGATTGTAATTGATCATTGAGCTCTGCTGCTGAATGCAGGGCTGTAGATTGATTCATCATCGCTGCAGTTAACTTGGCAATCCCTTGCTGCTCAGTACTTTCAACTCGACGACCACCTTTCAAATTAATCTGTAGGCTGACCGTCGGCGTTTCATCATATACGGTACCTAATACCTGGATATCATTCGCTAAGGTTTGACGCCATAATGCTGGTAAGGTTTGCTGTGGGTTACTCCCCGCACTCGGCATTACGGAGCGATCAAAATTGTCTTGCGTGGTGCGTACTGCCAGTGTTTTAGCTGCTGGAGTATCAAGTTTATTAATATTACGCGGCTCAGGGATGAATGTCGGCTCGTGGGCGATATATTGCAATTTCCCCTTTGGTACCACACTCATGATCACTTTAGGTTTGTCTTCAAGGTACTTTTTATAACCTGCGATCCCTTCTTCAGCTTGAATATCATTAAATACTGCCAAGCCTTTGGTTATATAATTAGGATCGTTCATTAAGGTTTCCCCTAATGCTAGCTCCTTGGCTTTACCTGCCACACTCTGCATACCAAATATCGTTGAACTTTCGATAATTGAACGTAATCGCGTAACTTCAGAATCCGCAATACCTTGTTCTGCTAACTTTTTAATCGACCCATTGATCTTATCCAGTAATGGCGCAAGTTCCATGCCTTTTGCAGGGTTAGGTTGCGTATAAATATCAAAGGTACAGCTTAGCTCACTGCAGCTATGATAAGCCGCAACATTGGTAGCGTAACCCGTTTCGACAAGATCTTTATATAACACCGAATTTTTACCACCGCCTAAGGCGTAAGCAAAGAGATCTAATGGCGCTTCATCTTTATGCCCCATATACACAGTTGGGTAACTGAGATACAGCATTGGCTGAGGCACGTTATCTTCCAGTGTGATATAACGATCTTTATCAAGACTAACAGGAACTGGGTCAACGTCTTTAACCTCAGGTCCTTCAGGAATAGTAGCAAAATACTTATTCACCCAATCTAAGGTATCCGCTTTATCAAATTTTCCCGCGATGGTGAGTGTCGCGTTATTCGGCCCATACCAGCGTAAGAAAAATTGTTTTAAATCATTCACATCAACACGATCTAAATCTTCAACATAGCCAATCGGTTGCCAAGCATAAGGGTGTTCTCGTGGATATAACGCTTCACCAACACGCTCACCGAGTAAGCCATAAGGGCGATTATCGACACGTTGTGAGCGCTCATTTTTAACCGTTGCCCGTTGGATTTCAAATTTACGCTGATCGACCGCATCAAGTAAAAAGCCCATACGATCAGATTCTAACCAGAGCATTTTTTCTAGCTGGTTAGCTGGCACCGTTTGATAGTAATTGGTACGATCTTGATTCGTGCTACCGTTCATTGATCCGCCAGCTTCGTTCACAATTTTAAAATGCTGCTGATCGCCAACATGTTTACTGCCTTGGAACATCATATGTTCAAAAAAATGAGCAAAACCTGATTTACCCAACTCCTCACGCGCAGAACCCACATGATAGGTCATGTCGACATAAGTTAAAGGGTCAGAGTCATCTTCATGTAAGATCACAGTCAAACCATTACTTAGCTTATATTTTTCATAAGGGATTAATAAGCTATCTGGCGTTTTCATCTGCTTATCAACAAGTGTCATGCCAGCTGGGAGTAAAAGTGGTAGTGCGGCGGCATCACTTTCTTTATCCTGCAATGAACAACCGCTCAGTAGCATTATCGACGAGCCTAGAACGACCATCGTAGATCTCAGTGCAACAGCACTATAAAAAGCATTAAAACGCATCAAAAATTCCTTGTTCATGCTCTTAAACATGAAAGTTAAAGATGAAACTCGAATATAAAAGTTGTTAGCTAACGGAACTCATAAACCAGATTAAAATTGCATAACGAATTGCTTTACCAAACATGATTGCGATAAACGAAAGCACTGGGTTTAAGCGTAACCAACCAGCGAGTAAACAAAAAACATCACCAAAAATAGGCAACCAACTCAATAACAAACTACTCCAGCCCCAACGCTGAATAGCATCGTGCACTCGACGATAGTGTTTATTCGCTGAGAAATCGATAGGTTTTTTCGCATAGATGAAATATCCCATATAAAAAGTGAGGATAGATCCTAATACATTACCACTCGTGGCCATGATGAAAAGTTGCCAATGTGTCCACGATCCTTCCACTAACATCGCGGTTAATAATACTTCCGAACTACCAGGTAAAATCGTCGCAGACGTAAAACTACTTAAAAATAATAACCAAAGACCCATTTAATCCTCTAAATTTCATTTACTCACAGCATGTCTAGCAAGCGAATTAAGTCACACTATATATTGAAGTTAGACGTATAATCAAAGTTAGGCATGCTAATATCAAGCTCAATGTACTTATCAATACACTTTACATCGAATCACGCAGTCAAAATTAACAGTCTGGCCAAAAGTGGTAAGACAGTTTAGCCACTATATAATTCAATAAACAGTGATTAATCGCTGTGCTGGGGAGTTTATGTTTAAATTTTTTCTATTACCTTTAATACTGAGTATTTTATGGTTTGGTTTTTTGCAATATAACAACTGGACGATACAGCAAGGTAAAAAAGGCTTTATCTACATTATCTGCGGGACTAGTATAACAATCGCTTTTTTAAGCCTGATGATGTATCTGACGAGCTAATACACTGATAGAACGATGACACTATAAAGCAGTTGATACTAGAAAATAGAATGAGATGACACAAGAAGATAGGTTGAGCAATAGAAGCTCAGCGGCCACTAAATTTTAGGCATAAAAAAACCGCTATTAAGCGGTTTCTTTATTAATAATGGCGGAGAGGGAGGGATTCGAACCCTCGATGGGATTTAAAGCCCATACTCCCTTAGCAGGGGAGCGCCTTCGGCCACTCGGCCACCTCTCCACACAAACCCTATTATTATGAAAATTGTCGTCAATGTAAAGACTTACATCGGAATAATTCATAATAATATAATAAATGGTGCGGATGGGAGGATTCGAACCTCCGACCGCCTGGTTCGTAGCCAGGTACTCTATCCAGCTGAGCTACATCCGCACAAAAAATTATATTTAAAATAGATGGTGCGGATGGGAGGATTCGAACCTCCGACCGCCTGGTTCGTAGCCAGGTACTCTATCCAGCTGAGCTACATCCGCACATATTCTATTTTAAGAACTTGTTTTATTTTACCGTTTAACGAATTAAACCATAAAATCAAATTGTGGTTTGAACAAATGGTGCGGATGGGAGGATTCGAACCTCCGACCGCCTGGTTCGTAGCCAGGTACTCTATCCAGCTGAGCTACATCCGCACATAGTTTGTTCTGTTCTAGTTTAGAATCTCTAGTTGATTTGAATAAATGGTGCGGATGGGAGGATTCGAACCTCCGACCGCCTGGTTCGTAGCCAGGTACTCTATCCAGCTGAGCTACATCCGCACATAATTTATTCGGTATTCTTTATTTCAATTAAAGCCAATGGTGCGGATGGGAGGATTCGAACCTCCGACCGCCTGGTTCGTAGCCAGGTACTCTATCCAGCTGAGCTACATCCGCACAAATTTGGTTTAATCTATAATTTTTTATAACTAGATTAAGTGTTTTCAACTTCTACTAATTACTTAGAATTAATTCTAATCAAAATAATGGTGCGGATGGGAGGATTCGAACCTCCGACCGCCTGGTTCGTAGCCAGGTACTCTATCCAGCTGAGCTACATCCGCATACAATTATTTCTACAACGACCAAAAAGCCGACCAAAACACTATAACACATTTTTCAATATGTGATAGATATTAGGACAACAATGGCGGAGAGGGAGGGATTCGAACCCTCGATGGGATTTAAAGCCCATACTCCCTTAGCAGGGGAGCGCCTTCGGCCACTCGGCCACCTCTCCGTGTTGTTGGCGCTCATAATACGGGTACTGGAAAATAAGTCAAACGTTAATTATCTACAGATCAATAACTGTTTAAGTTTCAAACAACAAACCTACTATTGCAGCAAAAGCGGGATTAAAGTCCCAAATCACTCAAAAAACAGATAAAAAAAAGGGCTTAGCCGTCGCTAAACCCAATCTGTAATAATTTTCATTATTTTAATTTAGAAGTTGCCTTCAGGGCTTTCGCCTTTTTCTGCTTGAATTCGCATGTAGATCTCTTCACGGTGAACAGATACTTCTTTAGGCGCATTAACACCGATACGAACTTGATTTCCTTTCACACCTAGAACGGTAACTGTAACTTCATCACCAATCATAAGTGTTTCGCCAACTCGGCGTGTCAATATTAGCATTAATTTATTCCTCAACTAATTCATTATATTTTGTTAAGCCGATTATTATTCTATTAAAAGCTTCAATGTAAAACAAGAAAAGAATAAATAAGACTTAATTTGTTGTTTATTCACTCAGTTTAAGCAGCATCCAAGTTGAATGCAGCGTGCAGAGCACGTACGCCAAGCTCTAGATATTTTTCATCAACGATCACTGAGATCTTAATTTCAGAGGTAGAAATCAATTGCATATTGATCCCTTCACTGCCTAACACTTCAAACATTGTTTTAGCAACACCGGGATGATTCCACATACCGACACCTACAATAGAAATTTTAGCAATACGATCGTTACCTTGCACATTTTTTCCGGATAATTCTTCGCAAGTCTTTTCCAGCAGTGCTTTCGCAGCTTGGTAATCGTCACGATGAACTGTAAAGGTAAAATCAACAAGGCCGTCTTTACCATGGGCATTTTGGACGATAACGTCAACATCAATGCCTGCATCGCCAATTGGCGTAAGGATATTTGCTGCTACTAAAGGCTCATCAGGAATTCCTGATATTGTTAAACTTGCTTCATCGCGATTAAACGCAATGCCAGATATGATTGCTGATTCCATTTTTTTTACGTCCTCGTAAGTAATCAATGTCCCTTCACCCTCTTCAAATGAAGATAGTACACGTAAAGGTACATTATATTTCCCTGCAAACTCGACTGAGCGAATTTGTAAAACTTTGGCACCTAAGCTCGCCATTTCAAGCATCTCTTCAAAAGTGATGCAATCTAATTTCCGTGCGCGCGGTTCAACCCGGGGGTCGGTGGTATAGACGCCATTTACGTCAGTGTAAATCTGACATTCATCAGCTTTCAGTACAGCAGCAATAGCCACTGCAGTCGTGTCCGAGCCGCCACGCCCCAATGTAGTGATGTTATTATCTTCATCACGCCCTTGGAAACCTGCGACTACGACCACTTTACCTGCATCTAGATGACGTTGTAAGTTGTCTGTTTCAACTGTTTTGATGCGAGCCTTACCATGGCTGTTATCCGTTTTCATTTGAACTTGGTCACCTGTCATTGATATCGCATCGACACCTGCTTTTTGCAGGGCAATGGTTAACAATGCAATCGTCACCTGTTCGCCAGTTGAAATTAATACATCCATTTCTCTGCGGTCTGCATGCTCATCGAGCTCTTTCGCCATGCCGAGTAAACGATTTGTTTCCCCTGACATTGCTGATACAACCACAACTATTTGATTTCCCTGTTCACGAGACTTTTTCACTCGCTGAGCAACAGCTTCGATTCGCTCAATAGAGCCAACTGAAGTGCCACCATATTTTTGTACATACAACGCCACAACAAACTTCCTTTAATAACCTGTAATTTATCACCGCCTGTGTTCAGAACGCATCGTTGGTTAGCCAACAACTTGCCATAACACTGTTTATTTAAACTTAGTGAGTACCAATTAAGTTACCCACTAATATACTGATTTATTATTTCTATTACTGCTTATAGCTTTTCAGTTAACCAAGGCGTTACTGACTCAAGAGCGCCAGCAAGTGCTTCAGGGTTTGAACCACCCGCTTGTGCCATATCAGGACGACCACCGCCTTTACCGCCAACCTGAACAGCAAGGAAGCTCACTAGCTCACCCGCTTTCACTTTGCCGATTAAGTCTTTAGTCACACCGGTAATTAAGTTAACTTTGCCTTCGCCTGGAATACCCAGAACAATAATACCGCTTTGCAGTTTGTTCTTCAGTTCATCCATCGAGCTACGTAGCGACTTCGGATCTGCACCTTTTAAGTTAGCAACAAGTACTTTAACACCATTAATCACTTGTACCTGGTCGATCAAGTTAGCATTCGCAGCACTTGCTACTTGTACGTTTAACTTTTCAACTTCTTTTTCTAGGCTACGGTTACGGTCTAATACTTGGCCAACTTTCGCTGCCAATGTATTTTGATCCGCTTTCACTAAACCTGCAGTTTCTTGCATTTTAGCTACAAGGTCATGCACATATGCCAATGCAGAATCACCAGTTACCGCTTCAACACGACGTACACCAGCAGCAATACCGCTCTCAGATAAGATCTTGAAGAAACCAATATCACCCGTACGCTTAACATGCGTACCACCACATAATTCGATTGAGAAGTCACCCATACGTACTACGCGCACTTCGTCATCGTATTTCTCGCCGAACAATGCCATTGCCCCCGCTTCACGCGCGGCATCAATATCCATCACTTCAGTCACAACTTCGTGGTTAGCACGAATTTGTGCATTAACAAGACGTTCAACTTCAAGTAGTTGTGCCGCTGTTACACCTTCAAAATGTGAGAAATCGAAACGTAAACGTTCAGGTAATACTAATGAACCTTTCTGTTGTACATTTTCACCAACCACTTTACGTAACGCTGCGTGTGCTAAGTGAGTTACTGAGTGGTTAAGGCCAATCGCTTTACGGCGACTAACGTCAACATCGGCAATAACTTGGTTATTAACTTCGATAACACCTGAAACAGAGCCGAAGTGAACAACTGCGTTGCCCGCTTTCTTAGTATCTGTCACGATAAATACCGCATCACCAATTTTGATCACACCTTGGTCACCAGATTGGCCACCCGCTTCTGCGTAAAATGGTGTTTTATTTAAAACGATAGCGCCTTCTTGGCCATCATTTAAGATTTCCACTTCAGCGTTGTCTCTGATTAATGCCACGATTTGCGCATCAGATGTAAGCGTTTGATAACCTAAGAATTCAGTATCAGCATCGATTTTCAGCATATCATTGTAATCAGTACCAAAGTTAGAACCTTGACGTGCACGATTACGCTGTTCTTCCATCGCTGCTTTAAAGCCGTCTTCATCAATCGTTAACTCACGTTCACGCGCGATGTCAGCGGTTAAATCTGATGGGAAGCCATATGTGTCATATAGTTTAAATACCACGTCACCCGGAACAACTTTACCGTCAAGTTGTGACAGTTCGTTGTCTAGAATATTCAGACCACGTTCAAGAGTTTTACCAAACTGCTCTTCTTCGATAAGTAAGATTTTTTCAACAATCGCTTGTTGTTTTACTAAATCTTCAGAAATGTCACCCATCAGCTCAACCATCTTAGCAACAAGTTTGTTGAAGAATGGGCCTTTAGCGCCTAACTTATTACCGTGGCGTACAGCACGACGGATAATACGACGTAGTACATAACCACGACCTTCATTTGATGGCATAACACCGTCAGAGATCAGGAAGCTACATGCACGAATGTGATCGGCAATAACGCGGAGTGATTTGTTTTCTAAATCAGTCGTACCGATAAGCTCAGCTACGTGCTTAATTAAGCTTTGGAAGATATCGATTTCGTAGTTTGAGTGGACGTTTTGCATAATTGCAGAAATACGTTCAAGACCCATACCAGTATCAACAGATGGTTTTGGTAACTCAAGCATAGTGCCGTCTGCTTGACGGTTGAACTGCATGAATACTAAGTTCCAGATCTCGATGAAACGGTCGCCGTCTTCTTCAGGAGAACCCGGAACGCCGCCCCAAATATCTTCGCCATGATCGTAGAATATTTCAGAACACGGACCACATGGACCGGTATCACCCATTGACCAGAAGTTATCTGACTCAAATTTTTTCTCTGGTGATTTATCACCGATGCGGATGATTTTGTCTACTGGTACGCCTACTTTGTCAGCCCAGAATGAAAATGCTTCATCATCGCTTTCGTAAACAGTAACCAGTAGTTTTTCTTTTGGTAGTTTCAATTCTTTAGTTAAGAACTCCCATGCAAATAAGATCGCATCTTCTTTAAAGTAATCACCAAAGCTGAAGTTACCTAACATTTCAAAGAATGTATGGTGACGCGCGGTATAACCTACGTTATCTAAGTCATTGTGCTTACCACCAGCACGTACACAACGTTGAGACGTCGTTGCACGTGTGTATGAACGTTGTTCTGCACCAAGGAATACATCTTTAAATTGGTTCATGCCCGCATTTGTAAATAACAAAGTTGGATCATTAGCAGGAACAAGTGAGCTACTTGTACCTTTGTTGTGCCCTTTACTGGCAAAATAATCAAGAAACGCGTTGCGGATCTCAGCTGTAGACATTGTCATGGAATTGTCCTGGGTGCTTGAATTATGAGCGATTGTTTAGATTAAATAATATAAACGGATCTGTTAATGAAGTGATTATACCCAAACTGAGTCAAAATGCTAACGTAGAGCAGCCGTTGAAGTGCTATTTATGTACGCTTATAGTGCGATAATCCAAGGTCTATCAGTTAAAAAAAAGACACCGAACATAAATGCTCGGTGTCTTTTAGAAATCGTGATTATATTAGCGGTTAATTTCGCTGATAATGATCAAATCGCTTCTTCGTTTTCTTCACCAGTACGAATACGAATAACCCGTTCAACGGCTGTAACAAAGATCTTACCATCGCCGATTTTACCCGTGTGTGCAGTTTCAACGATAGATTCGATACATGCGTCCACATCGTCATCTTGCACGATTAAATCTAATTTAACTTTAGGTAGGAAATCAACCATGTATTCCGCACCACGGTAAAGTTCAGTGTGGCCTTTTTGACGACCAAAACCTTTTACTTCAGATACTGTCATACCGGTAATACCGATCTCAGCAAGAGCTTCACGTACATCATCGAGTTTAAACGGTTTAATAATCGCTTCAATTTTTTTCATGTTCAGTCCCTGTTAGCCCTTAAATATAACTATTTACATACCTAAATATAACTATTTAAATATCTAAAGATAACTCTAGCATACCGAAGCAAATTCAAATTGCCAATCAGACAAGCAATTAAATCGATGAAATCGCTAAACTTGCTATCTCCAACAATCCGTTGTCACTGTATTTGTGCTATTCAACGAGGTAGTCACACCAAAGTGATCAATTGTGAATGCAGTGCAATCTAAATCTGTGGCTTGCGAGCTTGACGCAGCAACTGTCGCAATCAGTGTATAGCTACTGGTACTGCTACTCGGATCTAATGCAAAGGTATAATAGTCACTGCTATCACGCCAGCCAGCATCAAATAAGGTATCAGCCGCGCCACTGGCTAATGACGTTGCGTATTGACCATTATCTAAATAATACTGTTCTTGTAATAACTGCGCTTTATACAACGCCGCTTTCGCACCGTTGCGGTTGTTATCGATGATATACGCACTGTAAGACGGATAACCAATACCCGCTAAGATACCGACAATTGCCACGACGATCATCAGCTCAACTAGGGTAAAGCCGGTTTGTTTCGTTGTCATTATAGTTATCACTACTGTACCGCCTCATTGAAGTAACGGTAGATAGGGCGTGGACTCAACGTGACCTCAGTATCGATAGTGCCCGTTGGTGTTATTTGGTCACCGTTACCATCTGTAGTATCGCCTTTACCGGCACCAAGTAAACGTAATACCGATGCATCACCGCTAGAAGCTGCATGTACAGCAAGATCTTTGGCAATTACATTAGGTAGTTTTTGGTAATATTTTGTAGTGCCAGTATTCAAGTTAACCTGATAATAGTGACTATTGCCCGATTGGTTCACCACGCATTGACCGTTTTTGACAACATAATTAATGGCAAAGGGTGAGTAGGTATTAAAGTGCACGATACCGTTAATCACCACGGCGTTACCCAATGACTTTTCTCCCCCTCTAAATATTTTACCATCTTCCTCAACAGTTGCTTCGTTTAGAATATAGCGCCAACCATGTAGCCTATTAGTCTTATAATCAATTACGGTGTCGGTATCTTTTTCCGTTGTGCTGTCATAACTTACTTGATTTAGATTACTCATCTCAATTGTTGCAGGCACTGCACGTTCACCTTTAGCACTGCCCCAAACTTGCGGATAAATATTGCTATCTTTAATATTAAAGAAATAGTTCTGCGCGGTAATATTCGAATTTGGGCTGGTGATATCGCCACTGCCCAGTAACAAACCATCATAAGAACTAGCGCTCTCTCGCGCTCTGACGATTGATGGCGCGCTAAAGAAACGTCTGTCATCGGCAGTAGTACCACCTAAACTAGCCAGCTTGAATATCCGCCATTTACTGGTATCCATCGTAAATTGGTTGGTTTTAACATCAAATATTTTCGGCATATCAACGCGGTAAATATTACCCGCGGTATCCGGTGCATAAATACGATCAGCATAACCATCGCCGTCACTGTCCATGACCGCTAGCTCACTGGCAATACTGTCCGTTATGACCCCGTTTTCAAACGCTTTTAATTTAGTGCCATCATCCGCATCGATAATATAAACAGCCTGTCCACTGGAATCAGTACAAGCCTGCGCTGGAACTGCTGTACTATTACTACCACAATCATCTTTTGATGCATCATAACCACCACCAAATATTAATACCGGTTTAGCATTACTAATATTATCTCCTCGGAACACCTTGCTCACGACAGGTGTTGACCAAGTCTGTGCAAGTTTAGAGAAATCCGTATTTGATGCATCAATGATCCAATTTAATGTCGGTTCAGTGGTATTTGATTTATTTGGATCAAGATTTACATTAAGTGAAAAGTATTTATTGCCTCCGCGGCGTAAGCCAAAGGTAATGATATGTTTGGTTTTACCATTATCCAGATATTCAGCATCTACAGCGCTGCTATCAATACCGTATATGCGCTCTTCTGCTCTGGTCACCTGCAAATTAAGCTTTAACGCGGTGGCTAGATTTTCTTTGGGAATAAATGCCCACTCTTCCTCTACGTTACGGCCATTATCTTTAAAGGCATGAAAGAAACCGGCATTGGTGCCAATGAAAATACGCGCTTTGGTTTTGACATCTGCAGATTCGTTATCAGGGTACTCCACTATTAACGGCTGAGCATGCATAGGATCACCGAAGATATCATCACGCAAATCGCCCGTTTCATCTTTACCTTGTAACCAATCAATCGCAGCCGTTAAGGTATCTTCCGATACGCCAAGGGCATTAGCTAGATCGGCGTCGGTTGTTACAGATAACGCAGTGAGTAAATTGGCTTTAGTCAGGGGAAGCAAAGTGGTGTCATCAACATTGGAAATATAAATATTTCGAGCTGATTTACGATTTTTAAATGCCTCGACTACACCGCCTAACTCAACATCATTCAACCCTTGTTCTGAACTCCAGCCTGAGTACAGGTCATCATTAAAGAACACACTATCACCTGTTGATAATGCCGCTGACGTTGCCGAGCTTAGAGAGCTGGCAGCGCTGGCAGATTGAGTCCAGGCGCTTAACTGACCATCATCAGTCACTTTCAATTTACGGATGTTTCCCTTCCACTTACTGGTCTGATTCGGTTGGAACATAGTGTAATAAACAAACTCATTACTTTTGGTCGAGTTACTGCTATTAATTGATGTGCCGACTGCTGCGGTCACGCCTTTTTGCCTAGCGATAATATCAGCAAAAGCCATCTCCAGCTTTTTCCGTAATTCATTGGCATTCAGGGCGTTATAAAATTTACCATCACCGTATTCCGCAGTTTTTTCTAATAACGTACGATTACCGGCTGGCAACTCGCCAATGCCAACAGTATAAGTAACGATCCGCTCTTTAACATCCTTCGTGCTGCTATTCATATCAGCATTAGCTAACCAATCAGACAGTACCGGCAACAAATTTTTATCACAACTGCTCTCCGCAGCATTAACCTGCACTGATTTGTCTTTGATATCCAGTGCCGACATCCCCGGTAACCGTTCAATTAGCAAGTTTGCATCACTGTCATGATCAAAAGCATCAATACGAATTAAGTCATTAAAAATACCACCACAAGGTACAATATCGCCAACCCGTGGACTCACGTCATGGTAACCCGCGGTCACCATAATGATATAAGCTTCGGTTTGACAACTATTCACCCAATCCATTGGGCTGTTATATACACCACCGCTTTCTGCGGTTAGATCTCTAGCGGGATCGGCTTTATATACATCATCGCCAAAGTAAACGCTGTTACCATAAAGATAACGATAACCTTCGTACAAACTTTCACATAGTGCTGATTTAGACATACTGGTGGTAAAGATATCTTCTACTTGGCTTTTCAGCAGACTTGTTTTGCTTTTATAATCATTGGTCTTAGGATCATAATCCTCTGGATCATAAGAGCTGATCTTAGAAATAACCCGACCACCATTATTATCTAAAATATTCAGTTTAGTGATAGCATTATTCGGGTTGAAAATTTCTAAGCCAGTATTAAGATCTGTGGTATCGAGCATCATGTCTAACACCACTTTTTTAGCTATCTGCAAATTCGATAATTTAATATTATCACCATTAGTCGGTTTTAATGCCGCCCACTTAACTAAGTTATCCGAATATAAATACGCTTTATTATTGCTATTACCATTAAACCGCCCTTGCACTGAATCTTTGTAAGGGTTCCAATAATATTCAGGACCACTAGATGGAAATCCTTCTCGGTCTGGATTTTCGACATAACCATCAGCTGAACCATCCTCTGACTCACCTTCCCCATCAACCTCTTCAGGCTTAATCACACCACTATGCTCATAACCAGGGTTACGCTTCTCATTAGTGGCCATATCTTGGTCACAATCAACAAACTTTCTACCTATACTCGTTTTACTGCCAATGGTACGCCACTCATAAGGTATCCCTACTACGCCATCGAATAACTTCACCGGACCTGGTAACCATTGAGCGACATAATCTTGAAACGCCCCGAGGTCACCTTCAAAATCTTCAACGGCTGAATAACAATTCATTTTAGAAAAATCGAGTTTATTGCTACTATTTCGAGCCGGAATAGTAGTAACAAAAACATCATACTTCTCTTGTTCTGAAGTCGTTAATGCCGTGCCACCAGTAAAAGTATCAACCGCTTTAGCTGCGATACTACGTAACTCACTATGCTCAAGGCCTTGCGCCGTAGCGCTGTTATTATAATAAAATTGTTCACCACCATAGAGCCAACGATAAACAATATCTTCAGCATTGGTATCTGGTGTCGGCGGATACTCAATATGCGGATCATAGTATTTAGGATAAGGATAATCAGCCTCTTCGCGCATATGGGCTGATGTATCGAGAATAATTAATACCTGAGGTTTCCCTTCTAGATTAACAGTATAAATTTCCCCCTCATCGGCTGCTGCAGTAAAGGCTGTTAATCCGAGTAATGCGACACTGGCTTGTTTGAAAATCCTTTTCATTGCCCTATCCTTATTTATTCTGTGCAACTAAAAATGGTTGCTCTATCCCGGAGGTCATACTGCCTCCCTGCACACGACGCTGATCGTTTGCCTGAGTAAAGTCGATCCTTGCGTACCGACAATTAATTAAATTAATGCTGGACGCATTGGCGGTACGCTTACAATAAGCCTCTCCACGTAATTGAATATTGGCGGTGGTATTAAACCCAACAGCAACCATATTAGCCCCTTGGTCCTCAGTCATCGCCATGATGTTGTTGATCAGAGCTGCATCATTAATGATTTGATCAACACCACCTAATAATTCCTGCTCATTGGCTAATCGCTCCTGAGTTAAACCAATGGCGTTTTGCCCTAATCGCGTTTCAGTGATCACTGCCGCAGCCAGTGACGTCACGACGACCAGAATAATAATAACAATAAAAAGGGTTATACCTTGCTGTGTTTTCATCGTGTCACCGCCATTATGTTATTACGAATTACCACAGTAGTGGAAAGCAAAAACCGCCTGTAATTATCATTAGCCGTGGGAGTAAAAGGCGTAAATCTAAGATTATAATTCGCATCATTATTAAATGTCAGGTCGGGGTTGGTTGCTCTGGCTAATACGTAGATACGTGCTGATACTAATTGATTATTACTCCACATTTCTGCGGTGAAACTAGCATCATTACTGAGATAATAGCTATCCGCGCTACCATCTCGAGGAATACTGGTATCTACTCCGAATTCAATCCGGAACGCTTCAATATTACCGACTATTAAATCATTAGTCAGTGTATCTCCCTGCCGCGAAAAACGCGTTAACCGCGGACCTGAAGTAGCATGGGTTTCAACAAAATAGGTATGATGTAAATAGGGATAGAACTCAGCATTATCTATATTAGTGGCACCGTTTAGTGCCGACGCTTTAAATAATTGCGTTTGTTGCGGTGATACAGCTAAGTAATAATCAGTTGTCGTCATAGCAGCGACAGTGACCGTATTACCCTGTATGCGTGCTAAAGACAGCACGTCACTGTTTGCAGCCAAACTGTAGCCTGCACCATCACTATCATTGATACAATCGGATTCGGTAAAAGTACCAGCAGAGGCTATTTCCACCCAATTTGCCCATTGAGGTTCGCTCAGTGTAGCAGTCGTATTGCCTCCGGCCGTCGGGAATAGCGAGCAACTGCCAGCAGCTAATGCCATTGCAGGTGACATTATATCGGCTAAGGGCTCTCCTGAAAATTCAGCCCAACTGCCAATACTCCGCACGTCTTCGACTAATACCTGCAGCGCTAGCTGTGCTTGCTGTTGTAAGTTAGAGACGGTCGAAGAACGATTTACCGATACCTTAGTATCCACAAACATCGTTGTGATCGACGTCATTAACACAATGCCTACTACGAGGGCGATCATCAGTTCAACTAAATTAAAACCCATTTGTTTCATTTTCATATCGCCTCCGAGATCAAACTGGTGAGAACCACTTGTCGGCGGTTATCGATTGCCAAACCGCAGGCTGCGCCATTAACAGCGCCTGATGCGGCTGCCGTATTTTGAATTTGCCAGCTCACTGCAATGGTCACAGTGCCAGCCACATTACGGCATATGGCCATGTTACTGAGTGCCGCAGAGTTTGCTGCATTAGTGAGAATGTCGGAGATTTCGCTATCTTGGCTAGGTGACGAACTTGAAGTGGCAGTAAGCCAACGGGTATCCGCGCGTAATTCTTCCAACGCGGTACGCGCCAGAAAAGCGGCTTGAATTTGCTTATCTGTATCTGCTAATGATTTCTTCGCAATCCCTTGCAATGCCACTATGCCAAGCAGGCCTACGGCAAGTATCAATGATGTGACCATCACTTCAATGAGACTGAATCCAGAATCCTTTCTAGATTGCATAACTAACTCACTTTAAATAATTTGTACTTAAATAACTCGAACGCAGCAATGTTACTAAAATGTGTATTTTATGTAAACATCATGAGTTTGATTCTGTGAAGGCAAAGGGCTGTTCTGAACCATCATTCAAATGAGCAAAGAAAAAGATTCTATCGATGGCGATAGAGTTAACTGTATCGGGGAGGGAGATGAGGAATATTTCGCATAAAGCTCACCAGTCAACGACTAGCGAGCTCCATTATCACGAATTAATTTACTTGTTTAATACGTAATTCAGCTGGCACTTCAAAGATCGTATTTTCAGCGCGACCTTCAACTTCGGTCACCAGCTTACCACCACTGGCTTGCAGCTTTTCAACCACCTGATCGATCAGAATTTTAGGGGCCGATGCTCCCGCTGTAACACCCACTTTTAGTTTGCCTTCCAACAACACAGGATCGATATCACCCGCATTATCAATCAGGTAAGACGGCACGCCGATATTCTCTGATTTTTCACGTAAACGGTTTGAATTTGATGAATTTTTAGAACCAACCACAAACATAATATCAACCATGTTTGCCAGTTTTGATACTGCGTCTTGGCGATTTTGCGTCGCATAGCAAATATCATCTTTACGTGGCCCGTTAATTTCAGGGAAACGTTCACGTAATGCATCAATGATCTCAGCACAGTCATCAACCGATAACGTCGTTTGCGAGCTGTAAGTTAAATTCGTTACATCTTTAACTTCTAGTGCTGCAACATCAGCAATCGATTCAACCAAGTACATACCGCCGTCAGCATTATCATACTGGCCCATAGTCCCTTCAACTTCAGGATGACCTTTATGACCAATCAATACACATTCAATACCACGGCGGCTAGCACGTGTTACTTCCATGTGTACTTTAGTGACTAATGGGCAAGTTGCATCAAAGACTTTTAAGTCACGACGTTTCGCTTCAGCTTGCACTGCTTTTGATACACCGTGGGCACTAAAAATAACCACGCGACCGTCTGGCACTTCATCCAATTCTTCGACAAAAACAGCACCGTTCTCTTTCAGGCCATCCACCACATAGCGATTATGTACTACTTCGTGACGTACATACACAGGGGTTTCAAACAGCTCCAATGCTCGTTCAACAATGCTAATAGCACGATCAACACCAGCACAAAAACCACGAGGATTAGCGAGTAAAATTTCCATCATAAACCTTATTTATTCTGCATTAATTTCTAAAATTTCAACTTCAAACGTCACGACTTGTCCCGCTAACGGATGATTAAAGTCGACAGTGACAGAATCACCGACAACTTCACGGATCATACCCGGTAATTCAGCGCCATCAGGTTGAGTAAAACCAACAATTAAGCCAACTTCTGCTTTCACTTCGGTAAACTTAGCACGATCTAAGTAGTAAATATTATCTGGGTTAGGTTGTCCGAATGCATCTTCAGGTTGCAGTTCAAACTTGTTCTTATCACCAACAGTTAGTCCTAATAAGCAACGCTCAAAGTTAGGGGTTAAGCTACCGTCACCAATTACTAACTTAGCAGGTTTACCTTGTAACTCAGTGCTATCTGCAACAGAGCCATCAGCTAAAGTAATAGTAAAATGCATAAGTACTTGGCTGTCGTCGCCAATTGTTGCTACGTTAACTGTCATTTGATGATTCCTTGTCATTCTTACTTTCCATAATGGCTTCCAGGATCAACATCGCGGCACCAATACAGATCCAAGTGTCTGCTAGATTAAAGATTGGGAAATGGCTCTTGTCCCAATACACATGTAAAAAATCAATTACATAACCATGAAGAATACGATCATATAAATTGCCTAACGCACCACCTAAAATGAGCGCGTAAGCGATATTACTCCAATATTTATTGGCCGCTTGTTGCTTAAGCCAGTAAATTAATAAGCCTGAAACAGAGACAGCAATAACGCCAAAGAACCAACGCTGCCAACCTCCGGCATCAGCAAGCATACTGAATGCTGCGCCATAATTACGTGCATAGGTGAAGTTGAAAACAGGTAGTATATTTACCGATTCACCTAATTGGAAATGACTGACAACAAAAGACTTGGTGCCCAAATCAATAATAAATGCAATAGCGGCTAGCCAAAGCCAGATGAGTCCCGTTCTCTTTGTTGTACCTGCAGTCATTCTTATCCTCTGATTCGTCAACATGATGACGATAAATAGCATGTAATAGCTAAATTGTTATCATTAGCAATTCAGCATTTTGAAATAGATTGTTAACAATCATATCATTTTATATCGTGGGTTAAGCATTAATCCATAAAAAAATGCCTACTGTATTTGTCCTGATTAAACTAACCAGTACACAGTAGGCATTCTATGTGAAGGATAATAACAACTTAATGGTCATTACCCTTCTTTACGCGCACTATACTTACTCTCAAAAATTAGCGTAAGCGTAATGAATATATTAACGCTTAAGCGAATTGACGTTGTTCGCCTTCACCATCGATATTATCTTCACAACGCGCACACAATGTTGGATGTACTTCAGATTGACCAACAGTGTCGTTATGGTGCCAGCAACGCTCACACTTCTCAGCTTCACTCTTAGCAACGCTAATCCATAAACCGTCGATTGCGCTTGCTTCAATATCAGCAGGTGCTTCAGTGACAGCAACAACGTTAGTGTTTGACGTTAACAGTAGGAAACGTAATTCATTACCTAGCTTATTAAGGTCAGCCGCTAATTCTGCGTTAGCATAAAGTGTCACGTCAGCTTGTAGAGAACCACCAACAACAGCGTTGTTACGTGCTACTTCAACAGTCTTGTTCACTTCACTACGTACAGCTTGTAACTTGCTCCAGTAAGCATTGTTTAGCTCTGAATCGTCAGCAAGTGGTGCTAGACCTGTGTACCATTCTTCCGTAAATACATACTCAGCACGTTCACCCGGCATCGCGTTCCAGATTTCAAACGCTGTGAAGCTTAAGATAGGTGCAGTCCAACGAACCATAGCTTCTAAGATATGGTACATCGCAGTTTGACAGCTACGACGAGCAATACCGTCTGATTTAGCAGTGTACTGGCGATCTTTAATGATATCTAAGTAGAAGCTACCTAATTCAATTGAACAGAATGTCATTAGCTTTTGCGTTACATTCTGCATTTGGTAGTTTTCATAATCCGCTAGGATTTCAGTTTGTAGTGCGTGTGCACGGCCAACGGCCCACTGATCTAATGCCACCATGTCTTCTGCTGCAACCATATCTGTTTCTGGGTTGAAACCTTCAAGGTTAGACAGTAGGAAACGAGCTGTATTACGAATACGACGGTAAGCATCAGCGCTGCGATCTAAGATCTCGTCAGATACTGTCATTTCACCTGTGTAATCCGTACTTGCAACCCACCAGCGTAATACATCACCACCAAGGCGGTTCATTACATCTTGTGGCGCCATTACGTTACCGATAGATTTAGACATCTTACGGCCTTTCGCATCAACAACGAAACCGTGTGTTAATACGTCTTTGTAAGGTGCTTTACCTTTAATGGCAGTCGAGATCATCAATGATGATTGGAACCAACCGCGGTGTTGATCAGAACCTTCAAGGTAAAGATCGATATCAGCGCCTTCGTATTCTTTACGTGCATCAACAACAGCGAAGTGTGTTGAACCCGAATCGAACCATACATCAACCGTATCAGGTGCTTTAGTATAGTTAACTGCATCATCACCCAGCAAATCAGCAGAATCGAGATCCCACCAAGCTTGAATGCCTTTTTGCTCAACTAATTTAGCAACTTCTTCCATCAATGCCGCTGAACGCGGATGTGGTTCTTGTGTTTCGTTATGCACGAATAAAGAAATTGGCACACCCCACGTACGCTGACGAGAAATACACCAGTCAGGACGGTTAGTTACCATACTTTCAATACGTTCACGTCCCCAAGCAGGTACCCAATTAACGTCTTGAATTTCTTTCATTGCCGCATTACGTAAACCATTTAATTCCATGCTGATGAACCATTGTGGTGTCGCACGGAAAATAATTGGCGTTTTGTGGCGCCAGCAATGTGGATAGCTGTGTTTCAGTACTTGGTGGTTTAGTAACGCACCTTTTTCAGTCAGCACTTCAAGTACACTATCATTTGCTTTAAATACGTGTTGACCAGCAAATAACGGCGTATCTTCAAGGTAAACACCGTTGTTGCCAACAGGGTTTGCAATTTCTAGGTTATAACGTAAACCAGCCACGTAATCTTCTTGACCGTGACCAGGTGCAGTATGAACAATACCGGTACCCGCTTCAGTCGTGACGTGATCAGCTAAGATAGCTGGTACATCGAAATCATAGAATGGGTGGTTAAAACGTAAGTTTTCTAGTGCAGCACCAGTACAAGTACCCAGTGTAGTGAAACTTTCAGGTGCAAATGCAGCCATGCAAGATTCAACTAAATCTGTCGCTAGAATTAATTGCTGTGAACCAGTCTCTGTTACCATGTTAACTAATGAGTATTCTACTCTTTCAGCTAATGCAACCGCACGGTTAGCAGGTAATGTCCAAGGTGTTGTAGTCCAGATAACTGTTGACACTAAACCTTCAACATCGCTACCGAATACCGCTTTAACAGCCGCTTGATCTTGTGCAGTGAAGCGCACGTAGATAGCAGGTGATTTCTTATCTTCGTATTCAACTTCTGCTTCAGCAAGTGCAGAACCACAGTCTGTACACCAATGAACAGGTTTAGAACCTTTTTGTAAGTGACCGTTGTCTACGATTTTACCTAAAGCACGGATAATGTTTGCTTCAGTGCTGAAATCCATTGTTAAGTATGGATTCTGCCAATCGCCTAATACACCCAGACGGATAAAGTCTTGGCGCTGACCGTTAACTTGTTTTGTCGCATATTTACGGCATTCTTCGCGGAACTGTGCAGCTGTCACTTTACGACCTGGTTTGCCCACTTTCTTCTCTACCATTAATTCAATTGGTAGACCGTGACAATCCCAACCTGGAATGTAAGGTGCGTCGAATCCAGACAAGCCTTTGGCTTTAATAATAACGTCTTTTAGGATCTTGTTAACTGAGTGACCAATGTGAATGTTACCATTCGCATAAGGAGGGCCATCATGCAAAATAAAGGTTTTTTTACCTTTCTTCGCGGCACGGATTTTTCCGTATAAATCATCAGTCGTCCACTGCTTCAACATGTTTGGTTCGCGGTTCGCTAAATTAGCGCGCATTGCGAAGCCAGTTTTTGGCAGGTTCAGCGTTTTTTTATATTCGCTCATGTATCCTAATTCCGTTATTGGTATTATTAAAAATTAAACTGACAGGCCAAAAAAGGTTTTGGCTGCAATGACATCTCGTTCTATTTGCTGGCGAAGTACATCAAAAGATGCAAATTTTTGTTCGCTGCGTAATTTTTTCTTCAGGACAACCTCTAGCTGTTTACCGTAAAGGTCGCCTTCAAAGTCAAATAAATTCACTTCCAGTTGGGTTCGTACACCACCCACTGTAGGACGTTTACCAATGTTAGCAACGCCCTGTACGGCATCATTACTGATACCTAACACTTCAACTACATAAACGCCATTGATTGGGTCTACGCAGCGTTTCAACGGTATATTAGCGGTCGGAAAGCCAATTGTTCGCCCTAGCTTAGCCCCGTGAGCAACCTTACCAAAAATACTGAATGGTCGGCCTAATAGTTCACTGGCTAAATCAAGATTATCTTCTGCTAACGCGTTACGGATCATGGTACTACTGACGCGTGCTTGAGCGACGCTAAACGTATCCATGCTCACCACATCAAAGCCATACTTAGCACCAGCGGCTTGCAACATAGCAAAATCACCCGACCGTTTATGGCCAAAACGGAAATCATCACCAACGACTAAATACTTAACCCCTAATTTAGCCACTAACAACTGAGTGATAAATTCATCTGCAGACAAGGCAGCAAACTTGTGATTAAAATTGACACATAATAACTGATCAATATTTTGATCTTTCAATGCCGCGTATTTATCACGTAATCGTGTTAATCGCGCAGGCGCTTTGTCGCCAATAATCATCTCTAGTGGCTGCGGTTCAAATGTCATCACCGTTGCTGGCAAATTCAATTGCTGCGCTTTTTCGATTAACTGCCGTAACACCGATTGGTGCCCGAGATGAACACCATCAAAGTTACCGATAGTTAAAACACACCCTTGATGGTGTGGCTTCAAATTGTGAATGCCTCGAATCAGCTCCATGTCTTTGCCAACTATTCCACTAAAACGACAAATTATAACTTAGTCAACGCACAGGGTCAGCAACAATTTGTACTCAGTCAGTAATTTTAAAATGTCGCGGACGTAAACCAAGCACCAATAACGCCATAAAATAGCTTATTGCCGCCAAGCCAATTAACCCGAGCAGGCATAAACCACTGTCTAATAATCCCCACGCATACCATTGCTCAATATCGGGATTAACCGTGTAAATTAAGCTAGCCATTAAACCAGCAGACAAGAATAACTTGGCAATCACTTTACCCGTATCGCCATTTACCTTATATACACCTTCTTTATGCAGCCCCCAATAGAGCAGTCCCGCATTTAAGGTGGCAGAACCTGCCGTCGCTAGCGCTAAACCAACATAACCAAATGGAATAGCGAGAATAATGTTAAAGCCCATATTGCTGATCATCGCAATAATGCCGAATTTAACCGGTGTACGGGTATCTTGGCGTGCGTAATAGCCAGGTGCGAGTACTTTAATAAGCATGAAACTAAGTAGTCCAGAGCCATACGCCATCAAACTCATCGACGCCATCGATACATCATCAGCGCCAAATTCACCACGCATAAACAATACTTTAAGCATAGGACCTGCAAGTACGATCATCCCCATCATCGCCGGCGTACCAAGCAGTAATACAACTCTCACCCCCCAGTCCATGGTTTGCTTAAACTGCGTGTCAGATTTTGCCGAATGGGTACGTGATAATGCGGGTAAGATCACCGTCGCAATCGCAATACCAAATAAACCCAGCGGAAATTCTAATAATCGGTCAGAGTAATACAACCAACTGATCGAGCCCGTCATTAAAAAAGACGCAATAAATGTATCAAACAATAAATTAATTTGGCTTACCGACACACCAAACATCGCCGGTATCATTAACTTTCTGATTTTAGTCACACCCGGATCACGCCAACCCCAGCGTGGTTTAACTAACATTTTCTGTTTTACTAAAAATGGAATTTGGAATAGAAACTGAATCGCACCACCGATAAATACGCCAATAGCTAGACCGATTTCAGGCTGCTCTAACGTCGGTGAAATGAACAATGCCGCACCAATAATAGCGATATTTAAAAATACCGGAGTAAAGGCCGCAACAGCAAACTTACCCAAAGTGTTCAAAATTGCACCAGATAATGCGGTAAAAGTAATAAACCACAAATAAGGGAAAGTAATTTTTAACATAAATGATGCCAGTTCAAATTTGTGTGCATCCGGCCCATCATTAAGCCAATCAACAAACCAACCAGCACCAAATAAAATAGTGATCAACGGTGACCCAATTACCCCAAATAAGGTAACAATTGTCACTAATACCCCTAAAGTACCTGACACAGAGGCGATCAATTGTCTTACCTTCTCTTTGTCAACAGTTTGTTGATATTCGGTCAAAACTGGCACAAAAGCCTGTGCAAATGCACCTTCAGCAAATAAGCGGCGTAAGAAGTTGGGGATTTTATTGGCGAAGAAGAAAACATCGGCTGCAGCACCCGCGCCCATCAAATTTGCGACGATAACATCTCGAACCAGTCCTAAAACACGTGAGATCATGGTCATCGAACTGACGATAAGACCAGATTTTATTAATTTATTACTCAAGAAATACCTTTTATGTCAATCAAGCCCTGTTCGTGAGCCGCATTTGCTGCTAAAATATGTCCCACATCTTAACTGTCATTGCAGTTAGTTGCCAATATTTTGCCTGTTATTTACACAAAAATATTGACAAATTTCGTTAGGCAAGGCATATTCCTCGCCTTTATAAAATTAACGTCTTTAGACATTTAGGAGTAGGACCTTGGCTAATATCAAGTCTGCTAAAAAACGCGCAATTCAATCTGAAAAACGCCGCAAGCACAACACTTCACGCCGTTCAATGATGCGTACACTAACTAAAAAAATTATCGTAGCTATCGCTGCTGGTAATAAAGAAGAAGCGACTGCTGCATTTGTTGCTGCACAACCGATTCTAGATCGTATGGCTTGTAAAGGCCTGATCCACGCAAACAAAGCAGCTCGTATTAAGAGCCGTCTTTCTGCAAAGATCAAAGCACTTTAATTATTGCTTAATATGATAATGAAAAAACCAGCTCCGGCTGGTTTTTTTATATCTGCAAAATATGATGTCACTGCAATCGGTGATTATCTAGTGCTATCCTGGCGCTTTCCCTTCAATCTCTATCTTTTTTTCAGTTGTTGTCGCACAAGCAAGTAAGTAATAACCAAATACAGCCGCCAACGTCGACCCCAGTAATATACCCAAACGCGCTAAATCTGCCATGACGGGATCAGTAAATGCCAGCGACGTAATAAACATCGACATCGTAAACCCAATGCCACACAGCACTGACACCGCAAAAACTTGTTTAAAGTTAACCTCTTCCGGTAACGTCGCAATTTTTAACCTCACCGCCAACCAACTAATACTAAAAATACCCAAAGGCTTACCAATAAACAATCCCAACGCCACGCCAATTGGCAATGCTGATGCCATATCACTGAATTGAATATTGGTTAACGATACCCCTGCATTCGCAAAGGCAAACAGCGGTAAAATATAGTACTTAGTCCACGGATGTAACCAATGAGCGAGTGTCTTCGCCGGAGAGTGTGGATTTTCAACATCGTTTTTATTATCTTTACGGTACATAGGAATAGCAAAACCGATCACCACACCAGCTAATGTCGCATGCACCCCCGATTTCAATACGGCCACCCACAATAGCGCCCCAACAATAAGGTAAGGCGTTAAACTCATGACGTTATAACGATGCATCAACCACAATACGCTAATACATGCACACGCTAAACTCAGTGATAACACCGACATATCAACCGTGTAAAACAAGGCAATAATAATGATCACGCCTAAATCATCCATGATAGCCAAGGCTAATAAGAATACTTTCAAATTAACTGGCACCCGCTTCCCCAATAACGATAATACCCCTAGTGCAAACGCAATATCGGTGGCAGCAGGGATCGCCCAACCTTTAATCGCTTCAGGATCTGCGCTATTAAAACTCAAATACACCAGTGCAGGGGCGAACATACCACCAGCTGCAGCAATAATAGGAAACAGGGATTTTTTGCGGCTCGCCAGTGACCCTTCCACCAGTTCTTGTTTTACTTCTAAACCAATCAATAAGAAAAACACCGCCATGAGGCCATCGTTGATCCAATGACTGAATGATTTATTGATATCAATATCTGCCACACGTATTTGCATCTCAGTATGTAAAAAATTCAAATACAGATCAGAAAAGGGGGAATTAGCCACCACCATCGCCAAGACAGCGGCGATAATCAGTAATACACCACCTGATGACTCAGTGCGTAAGAATTGCGTTAACGATTTATACATTTAGCCTCCTTGCTTAATAACGGGTCGTGGTACTAGGTAGCGAGCTTGCTAGAAAGTCAAAATACCAACCACATTGATTCAGTATAGAAAATTCATAAAGGTTTAACCTTTAAATTTATTAAATTCGCTATATTGGTATGCATTAATTGTTTTACTCATTCTATTTAGGTCATTATTAATGCCATTAAAATCGCGACAACAACAAGTATTACCCGAGCTTGTACAGTTAGAAAGGTTAATTAAATTAGGTGGTAAAAACCTTAACAGCGAAGTGTTAGCCCAGGTATTTCACAAAGGAGCTCGCTACCCGCTTTATTCTATTAGTATGGGTTCATCAGCGTCGAACGTGCCTGTTATCGCTTTTATTGGTGGTATACACGGTGTCGAACGTATCGGTACCCAGGTTATCTTAGCCTTATTTGAAAGTCTCATTCATCGATTAACATGGGATCAATCTCTACACCAAGAGCTCAAGCAAGTCAGGTTAGTGTTTCTACCATTAATGAATCCCATTGGCATGCTAAACAATAGTCGCGCCAACGGTAATGGTGTCGACCTAATGCGTAATGCCCCAGTTGATGCCGCTGGCACCGTGCCTTGGTTGGTAGGCGGCCAACGAATTAGCCATTTTTTACCTTGGTATCGTGGTAAAAAAGGTAAACCAATGGAACATGAATCACGGGTCCTCGTTGAACATATGACTCAACAATTACTCAAAGCACCATTTAGCATAGCCCTAGATTGCCACTCCGGTTTTGGCTTTAATAACCAGATTTGGTTTCCTTATGCAAAATCTAAACAACCTATCCCCCACCTTGCCGAGATATTTAAATTACGCAAAATGCTTATCGAAACCTACCCACATCAAGATTATGTCTTTGAGCCACAAGCACGTAACTACATGACGCACGGTGACCTATGGGATTATTTGTACGATCAATCACTGACACTCGATACTACCTTTATCTCTTTGACGCTAGAAATGGGTTCATGGACTTGGATCAAAAAGAACCCACTGCAAGTGTTCAAATCCAGTGGTATCTTCCACCCTATTCAGCCCCATCGCGTTAAACGCGTACTGCGTCAACACCACGTGCTCATGGAGTTTTTGATCAAGGTCACAGGCTCTTATAACCACTGGCTGCCACAACTTAACAAGGAAAGTAATCATGCCGATGCAACCTCGCTCTGGTACACAGAATAACGTGATGCCATCATCAAATGGAAATAACAAACCGACCTGGTTATTAGTCCGTGGCTTATGCCGGCAACAGCAACACTGGGAAAACTTTCCTCAACAACTAGCCGAGCAACTCGACAGTCACGTATTATGCAGTGATATCCCAGGGACTGGTCAGCAATGGCAAGTAGCAACCCCCACCTCTATTACTGCGATCATGCTGCAACTGCGTAATACCTTTAGGCAGCAACATCTCCACGTGAGTTATCCGATCCGACTATTAGGTATTTCAATGGGGGCGATGATCTGCACTGAATGGGCAAAACATTTCCCCAATGAGATCGAGAAAATGGTCTTTATCAATACCAGTTTCAAACAATTCAGTCCTCTTCACCAGCGCCTTAAATTGCATAATGTACCCACGCTACTGAAAATATTAACCAGCCCTGCTCTACAACAAGAACAGCTCATCTTAAGGATGACCAGCCATACTGCTTCCCATAACCAGCACTATCATACTCAAGTTAATAATCATCAAGCATTAGCACAACGCTGGGCAGATTATGCTGTTCAACAACCAGTAAGCCGTCAAAATGCACTGCGACAACTGGTTGCTGCCAGCCGTTTTATTTCGCCAACACAAGCCCCCATTGAACCTATTTTGTTACTCGCAAGTTCTCGCGACCAACTCGTTGATGTTAACTGCAGCACTGTCATTGCCAAACAATGGCAATGTCCAATCTATTATCATCCCACCGCAGGGCATGATCTTCCCCTTGATGACAGTGACTGGGTATGCCAAACAATATCGCGTTGGCTCAAAAATTAACGTACAGCTTGTCATCCAACAGCAATAAAAAATCACTACGAATGTCATCTTCGACTTCTATGATAAAACCATCAATAATCTAAAAGGATGAAGATTATGCTCAACGTAGAAGCCGAAATAAACCAGCGTTATCCTGATTTCTTTCAAAAGAAAACCACCCGCCTTATCGCCAAGCCGATGCTGGCGACACTCAGATTACTGTTCCACGAACGTGAATTACGTCAGTTTGGCGAAACCTATGCCCACCTCACAGGTATCGAATTTATCGAACAAGTATTCGAGCACTTTAGTTTTAGTTATTCCGTCCGCCCCAATGAAATAGAACGCATCCCTGCCACTGGTAAAGCCGTGATCATCGCCAATCACCCGATTGGGACACTCGATGGCATGGCACTCCTTAAAATGGTCAGTAAAGTACGTCCAGACGTGAAAGTCATCGCCAATGATATGCTGATGATCATCAAGCCAGTACACGATTACTTATTACCAGTCGATAACATGAATGGTGGCACTGCAGGCGAGCGTTTACAGGCAATAAAAACACACCTCAAGGATGAAGGTGTGATCATTATATTCCCAGCAGGTGAAGTGTCACGTATTAGTCCACAAGGCGTGAAAGACGGTAAGTGGCGCAATGGTTTCTTACGTATCGCCAGCAGCGTGCAAGCGCCTATCATTCCTATTTATATCAATGCGAAAAACTCACTGTTTTTTTACAGTTTGTCCATGTTATCAAAACCGATTTCAACGCTGTGGCTGATCCGCGAAATGTTTAAACATGCACATAACTCAGTGTCGATTCGCATTGGTGAACAGATTAATTACGATACTTATCAAGCGTTAGATTTACCGATTAATACCAAAACAGCACTATTTCGTAAGCACCTTTATCGCCTAACCAAAGATAAACCGTCTATTTTCAATACCCAATCAGCCATTGCTCACCCTGAAAACAAGGCGCTATTACGCAGTGAAATACGCGCTTGTCAAAAGCTCAGTGAGAGCCGCGATGGTAAGCAAATCTACTGCTATCGCCATCAAGCTAATTCGACCATCATGCGTGAAATAGGCCGTTTGCGAGAAGAATCATTCCGCCTAGTCGGTGAAGGTACTGGCGAACGTCGCGACGTCGATATCTACGATAATTCGTATGTGCATATTCTACTGTGGGATGATAAAGAGCTGGAGTTAATCGGTGCTTACCGCTTGTTAGAAACCAATAAAGTCGATTTAGCCAAGGTACAGCAACAACTCTACAGCGCGACCTTGTTTGACTATCAACCAGCGATGACCCCTTATCTAACCTCAGGCATAGAACTTGGTCGTAGCTTTATTCAACCTAAATACTGGGGTACTCGTTGCCTAGAGTATTTATGGCAAGGCATCATGGAATACATTATTCAGCATAGCGGCAGCCGCTATCTATTTGGCACGGTGAGCATCAGTAACAGCTATTCACAACCCGCTAAAGAACTATTGGTATATTACTACCAGCACTTCTACGGTAATCCAAAAAGTGTCGCCACGGCTAGTATGCCATTTCGTCTGTCAGAGCACGCTAATCGACGTTTAACCAACTTATTCGCAGATTCCGATGCAGAGTCAGGGATGGTCATTTTAAAAGCCCAGCTTAATCATATGGGTTTTAGTGTACCGACCTTGTTTAAGCAATACACTAAATTGTGTAAACCCGGTGGTGTACAGATTTTTGACTTCAATATCGACCCGAGTTTCAACCATTGCATTGATGGATTGATCGTATTAGACCTCACGCAATTTACTGACAAGAATAAAAAGCGATTTAACGCCCAAGCGCTACAACTAGAACACGCTTGATAATCATGACTACACCCTTTAATAGTACAGAGGGTGTGGTCAGCGATCATTTCTTATTTTTGATTAACCGCCCTAATTATGTCAAAATCCGTCGATTTTTAAATTTATCCATCGAAGGGTTAGCACAGTGAAACAGTATCTTGATTTATGTAACAGAATAGTGAACGAAGGTGTTTGGGTCGAGAATGAACGTACCGGAAAGCGCTGTTTAACCGTAATCAATGCTGATCTTACTTATGACGTAGCCAATAATGAATTCCCATTAGTCACTACCCGTAAAAGTTTTTGGAAATCAGCCATTGCCGAAATCATTGGTTACATCCGTGGTTATGACAACGCAGCCGATTTTCGCGCATTAGGCACCAAAACCTGGGATGCTAATGCCAATGACAACGCTGTTTGGTTAGCAAGTCCACACCGGAAAGGTGAAGATGACATGGGTTATGTCTATGGCGCCTGCGCACGTAACTGGGTAAAACCACAAGGCGGCACAGTCGATCTATTACGCCAAATCATTGATGACTTAACGAACGGTATTGATAACCGTGGCGAAATCTTAACTTTCTTCAATCCAGGTGCATTTGAACTGGGTTGTTTACGCCCGTGCATGTACAGCCATCATTTTTCACTGCTTGGTGATACGCTATACCTAAACAGCACACAGCGTTCATGTGACGTGCCATTAGGCTTAAACTTCAATATGGTTCAAGTACACGTATTGTTAGCACTAGTAGCCCAAATCACAGGCCACAAAGCCGGTCAGGCATACCATAAGATTGTCAATGCACATATCTACGAAGATCAGCTAGAATTGATGCGTGACGTGCAATTAAAACGTGCACCATTACCACTGCCAAAACTTCACATTAATCCGAAAATTAAAACATTGGAAGATTTAGAAACGTGGGTAACGATGGCTGATTTTGAAGTGACTGACTATCAACATCATGATCCGATTAAATATCCATTTTCGGTGTAGAAGTCATCGACAATAGTTAAAAATAGTCATATGCCACAAATTGTATATGACTTAATATATCGACAACTAAAAATTAAATTATTTATTGATTAGTTGCTTTGCACTACCGTAGTGAAAAATAATTTTCAACATAATCGATTGGTTTAATATTTTCTACTTTCCGAATCATCATTTATTTTTTTTGTAAATTATTTTACTTTTATCGATATCGTCTCTATTTCTAATAATATTAGGAATAGCTCGACAATAACTTTTCGACAAACCTATATTCAATACTAAATCTGAAACCATGATCTTGCCTTCAATCCCATCAAGGTACCATTTTATTCTGTCTGCTAATAAATAGGGAATACTCTCATGTCTTTCGTCAATAATTTTAATTTCATCACCGCATTCGATAACACCTTCATTAAGACATTGGCCTAAATAACCACGCTTAAAAGTAATTTTTCGAGTGCTAACCAAATGCTTTATTTTAACGCACGGCTCACAATGAAAAGTTAATCTAATTTTAGCTGAACCAGCTTGTATAACACTACCAGAGGGTAAAGCGTGAATATCAAAATCGTCATCAATAAGTATGTTCTCTTTAAGTTGTCCAGGTTCGAGCCCAAACTCCTCCAGGACCGAGCGAGGTAAAATCAATACTTGCCTCCATTTATGGCAATCATTATGACCATGGATCCCTTTTGAAGAAATTATTAGTTTCTCTTTCACCGTCATGCTAGTTTCTTGACTGCTTGATTTGATAAACAGTTTTTCTATCATATACCATCCTTTTATTCCGGCTATTAATGTAATTAAAGACAAGATCTTGAGTAGTAAATTATTCTTCTCAGAAGATGATATTACATGAACTACTCTATTTAGATTGCATCAGGCTGTTTGATGTTATCAAGCATATTGTCGACCTCTTTAACCAAAATACTGGCTATATCTTCCAGTATTTTTTCATTCATAGTGTAGTTTGGCAATTTATAAGCAAAGTGATACTCCTCTTCGACCCAAGTCTCAATTCCTGCTTCGTTGTGTTGTGCTTGAGCTTCAATCTTATCTAACGCATGTGCGATTTTAGATTCATAAGTAGAATTAGATTCGTACTCCCACCATAAATTATAAATATCGTCACCAACAAATGCAGGAAGGTTAACTCTTATTTTTTCTATCGCCTTCTTTTCACTTGCTTCTTTTATTTTTTTAGATTTCGCATTAGTTGAGGATTCTGTAATTGGCATATCACCAGCATAAATTTCAACTAAATCATGCACTATTATTATTTTCAAAAATCTTAAAACATCTAGTTTCTGGCTAATATAAGGGACGATCATAATCCCTAACAACGACATACGCCAAACATGATCTGCAACACTCTCCATCCTTCCATCAGACAAAGAACTATGACGTAATTCTTTTTTCAACATCTCCGCATCAGCCATGAATCGTCTAAGCATCATTGCAGTATCAATTGAGGTCATAACTCCCCTTACAATAGATTTTTCCATTTTGTCTTTACGTTGTTCCATTCATATTTTTATACATATTTATATATTTGTATGTATTTACTTTTTTGTATTTAAAGTAATTACAACGTGAGAACCCAAATTAATAGCTATATAACTAACTGCCACATTTTTCCCAATGGGGTATTATTTGCACAACAAAACAAGTGTTATTTGGTCACACATGCATACATTTACTTTCTTTAAAGGATTTTTTAACGGTTGGATTGATATTTAAGTGGTCTTGAGATGAGATAGGTGGTTTAAAGCTATGATTAAACATAGCTAATACGCTACTAATTCAGAATAACAAATCGTGAACTTCCAGCCATTATTTAAATTTAACCTACTTACTTATCCATATAAAAATAGAGCGTTTACATTTTAAATTAACTTAACACTAAGAACATAAATCAGGGAGTCACAAAATAGTTAGAGCTAAAAATTTAACTATTACGGAGCTATCTTAGTAAGAAACGCCTAAAATTAACTATTAACAGACAAATTTTTACAGCAACGCATGATTATTTGACGTAACCAATTGTGACCTAGATCCTTATCTTTATTTTGATGCCAATAGAGGGTATAAATCATAGGTGGGAGTATCGTGGGTAGCGGTAAAATAGCCAGATCTAACTGCTTAGCAATATCACGAGCAAAGTGACTTGGTGCCGTCAGTACAAAATCTGTATGAGTACATAAATTTGCCGCGTTATTAAAATCTGGAACATAAATAGCAATATCTCTCACTAATTTTTTTTCAGCTAACTTATAATCTAGCAACCATAGATCGTTCTTCAAACTGCGTACTTGTATATGCCGTTGGCGTAGATAGTTATTCTGATCCCAAGTTTGCTTCAATAACGGATGGCTCTTACGGACTAAGCAACTTTGAGTATCTTGACATAACTCATAGCTGTGAACGCCTTCTGGGGGGAGTAAGCTAGTTATCGAATCTTGTGGATTAAAATCTTTACCTATAATGCCAAAATCAAGTTCACCTTTACGTAATCGTTCAAACGTCTCACTATCCCAATTCTGATTATCAATGACAATATTAGGTGCCTCTGAAAAGATATTCCTCATAAAATTAGGTAAGAAAAGTGGATATGCATTTTCTACTACAGCCATTTTAAAATTCTGCCTACTCGTTGCAGGAACAAATGTCTTCGGAGCAGTAAGTTGTTCAATGTTAAATAATAGCGCCTCAAGTTGTGGTGCTAAATCAAGGGCATATTGAGTCGGTTTAATACCATATGCCGTTCGAGTAAAAAGCGGATCATCAAACTGTTCTCGTAATCGATAGAGGCTTTTACTAATGGTAGATTGGCTTAGATTCAAACGGTCGGCAGCATTAGTTACACTGCATTCATCTAGCAAAATATATAAACACACTAACAAATTAAGATCGAGCCGAGCTAACTTATCAAAAGACATAAAACCTCATAACACCTTATAAAATAGAGATATTCCATAACGAAATAACTATGCTGAATATAAACCATTTCTATTCATATCTTCAAGGGCTTAAATTAGTAACATTATAATTTTTAGGAAAATAACGTGCTACTTTCAATATCGAATCACACTCGACTTGTTACCCTCGTCGTGACTCTAGTTCTGTTTAACCCTTTAGCAATCGACATCTATCTACCAGCACTTCCTTTGATGGCTAAAGAGTTTTCTGTCGATGTAACCCGCCTCCAAGATACCGTGACCTGGTTCATGTTTAGCTTAGGCATTGGGCAGTTATTGGCAGGTCCGCTGGCCGACAGGTTCGGACGCCGTCCTATCGCATTAAGCGGCATACTGATCTACGCCTTAAGTTCCGCTTTAGCATATTTTGCTGACACTCTTGATTTACTTTTAGTTGCTCGCTTATTACAAGGATTAGGCGCTTGTGCAACATCGGTAGCTGCATTTGCAGCAGTGCGTGACAGTTTTGGCCCAGAAAAAAGTGGACGTATGATTAGTTACCTGAATGGCGCTATTTGTTGTGTTCCTGTTTTAGCGCCACTCTTGGGAGCTTGGCTGACACATCACTTTGGCTGGCGCTCTAATTTCAGCTTTATGTTAGGGTTTTCTGTCATTGCTGGTATTTTCGTCTTATTACACTTTAAAGAAACTCGGCCAAGTAATATCGATATAGAAAAGACACTATTCAGTTTTTCACGTTACTTTTCAATACTTAGAGAGCCTACATTTCTATTTCACGCAACGTTATGTATGCTCGCGATGGCTGTGATTTTGGCTTATGTAACTTCAGCACCAGTGTGGTTAATGATGAAGTTAGGACTCAATATGAATCAATTTATAGCCTGGTTTGGTATTAATGCGATACTTAATATCTTGTCATGCTTAATAGCCCCTAAATTAATGGATAGATTAGGGACTCGTCGTATTCTATATGCGGGATTCATTATTTTGGTTATTTCCGGTGCTACAATGTTTAGTCTAAGCGGTATCCAACAAGCATGGGCTTTCATGATTCCGACATTTATGACATCGTTAGGTTTTGCGTTTATTTTTGGCACTGCAGCAGGTAATGCTCTAGCCCCGTTTGGGGATCGCGCAGGAACAGCAGCCGCATTACTTGGTTTATTTCAGATGAGTGGCGCAGGTGCAATGGTTAGTTTAACGCAACGTCTAGACCTCGAAACACCTTTATTATTAACATTACACATGTTGTTATTTATACCGGGGTTAATTATTTTCTTATCGCAATTTGGTAAAAAATTACATATAGCACACGAACATTAAGTGAAAATGACCAATGTAACGATGTGATTAAGATCGCCAACCATAAAGACAAAAAGGGCGTTAACTTTATCAGTTAACGCCCTCTTCTATTTCTATTTCTCATTTTAACGCCAATTATAAATTAATGAGCATCCCTGTAATTCACTTTCCAACCTTGTTGCTCACAATACGGGAATACAGCAGCTAACGGTAACGGTTTACAGTAATAATAGCCTTGTAAATAGTCACACTGCAATTGGATCAGTTCCTCAGCGATAGCTTGCGTTTCTACGCCCTCAGCAACCACGCTGCAACCCAAATTTTGAGCTAAGAATATAATTGAACGAACAATCGCATTATTGGTATTACCGTTGTGCATGGCCATCACAAACGAACGGTCAATCTTAATTTGATTAATCGGTAACTCTCGCAAAATAGACAGTGATGAAAATCCGGTACCAAAGTCATCAAGACTAATACTAAAACCCATGCCTGATAACTTAGACAGAATATCGCGAGTTTTTGTAACATCAGCCATGATAGCCGTTTCAGTTACCTCCAATACGAGCTGCGTTGGAGATAGTTTCCCATCACGAACCAAGGCTGCAAGTTGCGCTGAAAAACGCTCGTCCTGCAAATCGAGCACTGACAAGTTGATATGAATACACACATCAATATCTTGCTTGGCGAAGTCAGCTAAATGTTGAACAATATTATCCAATACCCACAGCGTCACCTGACGAATAGAGCCATTTTGCTCGGCTAAAGGAATAAACTGATCTGGTGGTATAAAAGAACCATCAGCTTGTGGCCAGCGTAATAAGGCTTCAAAGTGATGAGTTTTAGTCACTTTCGATTTAACCAAAGGCTGATAATAGAGTTCAAACTGATTTTCTGCTAACGCAAGGTGGAGTTTACTCGATAGCGCCAAACGGGTTTTCGCATCGTTATCCAATGCATCACAGTATAATCGATAAGGTATACGCTGCTTTTTTGCCTCATACATAGCGGTATCGGCTTTTTGTAATAACGGTGCAATTGCATTGCTATGCTCTGGGAACAAGCTCACCCCCGTGCTAATACGTACGTCAAAATTATAGCTATTTATGTCAAATGAAATCAATAACGCTTTATCTATCATCGCCATGAGTTTAGCAATGTCCTCATCTGCGACTGAGTCAAATAACAAAATAAACTCATCACCACCAACACGAGAAAAAAAACAATCATCAGGTAATACCGCTGACAGCCGTTGTGCTAATTTAATCAGCAGTTGGTCACCATAATAATGTCCGACCACATCATTGATTTGTTTAAAATCATTTAGGTCTAACACAAAGAGAGAAAAAGGCGCCGCAGCGGTCGCTTTAGCTGACACCGCCTCCATAAAATGCAGACGATTAGGTAGCCCTGTTAAGGAGTCATGTAGGGCATTATGACGTTCGTTATTCGCGATAACTTGAAGAGCCTCCAGGCTACGTAAGCTAAATTTAATCACCATCAATACAAAAATACTACCGCCAAACAAAATCGTAGCTAAACAGGTTTCGACAATAGAGACAGCCGAAATACCGGTTAGATAGTATAAAAAAGTAAAATAACCAAACTGAAAAAATAAGATTAATAGCAGCAGTAATTTCCAACCGATACTCTGGTCTTGTCTACAAATTTTAATTGCTGGTTTTAAGCTCATGGATAAAAAAATCAATCCAAATGCCACTAACAAAATCGGGATCATATTCATACAGCAGTATTACTCATCACTAGGATTGCAACATGATCTACAATCAAGTTACTGGTTATTAATGACGCATAATTAGATAGACAGGTCACACTGTCAACATAAAACTATCGACTATAAACAACCCGGAAAAAACCCGTTTATTTGATAAAATAATTAATGGTAACAAGGAAAAACATAAAGATGGGAAATGCTAAACCTCCAGTAACCCTACCAACTAAATATAGTCTATAGGGCTACTGTAGAGAGGCAGAGTTACTTACTATTTTTGGCTCGCTTTACCAGTAAATAAAGTCGGTTTTTTATAAGCAATAAACATAATCAACGCACCAAGGAAGATCATTGGTGTTGATAAGATTTGTCCCATACTGATCAGATCAAAATACAGACCAAGCTGTGAATCTGGTTGGCGGAAGTATTCAGCTATAAAGCGGAAAATACCATAACCGAATAAGAACAGACCCGAGATCGCACCGACAGGACGTGGTTTACGCGCAAATACTTGCAAGATGATAAGCAGTAGCACACCTTCCATTGCAAACTGATATAACTGACTTGGGTGTCTTGGTAAGTCTCCACCCGTTGGGAAAATCATCGCCCAAGGCACATCTGTTACACGTCCCCACAGCTCGCCATTAATAAAGTTACCAATACGACCAGCGGCTAAGCCAAACGGCACCATAGGCGCAATAAAGTCAGCAATAACAAAGAATGAACGCTGGGTTTTACGACCAAAATACACAAATGCCAGCAATACACCAATTAAACCACCGTGAAATGACATGCCGCCGTCGGTGATGCGGAATAGATACATTGGATCATCAAGGAATAAGCCAAAGTTATAAAACAGCACATAACCAATTCGACCACCCAGGATCACACCAAGAAAGCCATAGAACAATAGGTCCCCGACTTCATCTTTATGCCAGTTACTACCCGGTTTCGCTGCTTGACGATTACCCATCCAGTTAGCAAATAAAAAACCAAGTAAGTACATCAATCCATACCAATATACATTGATAGGACCAAGACTGATCGCAATAGGATCAATTTCTGGATATTGTAGATATGTCTGCGACATTATTGAGTTCCTGAATAAGAGAAAATGCTTACCGATACGAAGGTAATAGATTACGTTATAGAAAGACACTTTACACCAAATACTAGCCACAACAAAGAAACAGCCGCGACAGAATCAGTAAATCAAGGTAAATAAAACAAAAGTATTAGAGAGTTATAGCTAAAATAAGCGCATTTATAAAGTTGCAAGTAGAAGGTTGAATTGAAGAAAGTAGAAAAGTAATGCCTTGCCTTGAAAGCCAGTGTGACAATTCAAGACATAGGCACTATTTATTATTAACGTCGTTTACGTTTAATCTCTTTGCGTACAAAAGGTAATGCTACAGGAGCAAACTCTTTCATGACACGACGATAAACGTCTTTTTTAAACGATACGACCTGACGTACTGGATACCAATAACTGACCCAACGCCAATCATCAAATTCAGGATGCCCTGTGCGTTTAAAGTCGATCTTACTGTCATCCGCTTCCAGACACAGTAAAAACCATTTTTGCTTTTGCCCTATGCAGACTGGTTTACTATCCCATCTGACTAATCGCTTTGGTAATTTATACTTCAACCATGTTTTTGAAGTTGCCAAAATCGAAACATGTTTCGCTTTTAGCCCTACTTCTTCATATAGTTCTCGATACATTGCTTGCTCTGCAGACTCTCCATTATCTACACCACCTTGCGGAAATTGCCAAGAATGTTGCCCACAACGTTTAGCCCATAAAACTTGACCTTCACGATTACAAATTAGGATGCCTACATTAAGACGATAGCCATCGCTATCAATCACATTAGCACCTTAAGGGTAGAATTTTAGTTAACTTGATTGTTTCATATAAATCAATGGGCAGCAAATTTACACTCGTAGTTTTGCGAAAGATCCATTTACAAAAGTAAAATACCCACCATTTACAGTCAACTAATCACTTAATACCGCTAAAACACCGTTATTTATCAAAAATTGAATCATGCTAAAAAATAACCAAGGTTATAAACTATCATTCAATAACATATTGCTTACAACAAATATAATCCAATCTAGTGTTGCTAACGGGGTATTTAAAGATATTTTATTGCCATGAAAGGTTAATCCGTTTATAAAGCTCTGGAAATCGTCTAATTCGACTTTTCAGAGTGCTTTCCGTTCTATTCATATAAAATTGAGATTTAAACATGTTTGCTAGTAACAATATTTTAAATAAAACATTGCTTGCCGCTTCAATCATTTTCGCTACATCTTTGCACGCAGCAGAGCAAGTTGACTTAATGATCACCGACGCAACGGTATTAACAATGAACAGTGAGAAAGCCATTCATGAAAATGGTACTGTGGTTATTAAAGGCAATAAAATTATTGCTGTTGGTGATGCCAAACTTGCACAGCAATACCAAGCAAATATCGTAATGGATGTTGATGGCGACATCGTTATGCCAGGTTTAATTAATACCCATACTCACGCATCAATGACCGTATTTCGCTCATTAGCAGATGATGTTCCAGGACGTTTACACCGCTATATCTTCCCACTAGAAAAAAAACTAGTCAGCCGCGATATGGTACGTATTGGCGCAAACCTAGGTAACCTAGAAATGGTTAAAGGTGGCGTAACAACTTACAGCGATATGTATTACTTTGAAGACGAAGTAGCCAAAACCGTTGATAAAATCGGTATGCGTGCCATTTTAGGTGAAACAGTAATTAAATTCCCTGTTGCTGATGCACAAAACGCACAAGAAGGTATTCAATACGCACTAAAATTTATCGAAGAATATAAAGATCACCCACGTATTACCCCAGCATTTGCTCCACATGCACCCTATACCAATACCACTGAAGTGCTGCAGCAAATCACCAAGTTAGCAAAAGAGCATAACGTACCCGTACTAATTCATTTAGCTGAATCAGATCGCGAAAATGAAAAAATCGCAGCTCGTGCAGACGGTAAATCACCTGTTGAATACATGGATAGCATCGGTTCACTGGACGAGCGTTTAGTTGCTGCGCACATGATCAATGTGAGCGAATCAGATATCGAATTAGTGAAAAAAGCCGGTACCGGTGTTGCACACAATATGAGTGCAAACATCAAATCAGCAAAAGGGGTATCACCAGCGCTAAAAATGTATGACGAAGACATCCGTATTGGTTTAGGTACAGATGGTCCAATGTCGGGTAATACACTCAGTACAATCGATGAGTTTAACCAAGTGGCTAAAGTGCACAAACTTGTAAATCAAGATCGTGGCGCAATGCCACCAGTGAAAGTAATCGACATGGCAACCATGGGCGCAGCAAGGGCATTGCACATGGAAGACAAAATTGGTTCTTTAGAAGTAGGTAAATTGGCTGATGTTATCGTTATCGATACTAAAGCACCCAACATGGTACCTATGTACAATCCATATTCAGTACTCGTGTATTCAGCTAATTCAGGCAATGTTCGCCACTCTATCGTTGCAGGTAAAGTGATCATGCAAGATCGTAATATGCTAACGGTGAACGAAAAAAACATCATTGAGGAAGCAATCGAGTTTACTAAAAAAGTACGTCAAACAGTAATCGAAAATGGTGAAAAAGTTATCTAAATAAGTCATTTTTTAAAAACCTAAATAATAAGATATTAAGTAATTATACGCGGTATCTTATTATTTATATGCCCACTCATAACCGAACTTACCCTGTGAGTAAGTGTACAATAAACCACCAATATACTGGCAATGACAGTACCCATCCACAATAAACGTAGTTATACACATAACCTATGTGGAAAAGTAATGGAAACTGAACTAAATAGTGCTAACAACCGCTATAATCGATATTTATTAACAAGTGACAGGTTTTAAACAGGAAGTTATCCACCATTTCTGTGGATAACCTTGTGAAGAGTTTACATTATTGCCATTTAACATAATAAAATACGCATCAAATTATCCACAACGTCATAATAAATATAATAAGTTATTTTAAAACAACAACTTAAAGTTAAACTTGCGAATGAAACATCTAAGTAACACAAAAACGAGAGCAAAGTCACATTTAGTATGAAAAACGACCGTTAACAGCTAGATTTAAAAGTGTTATTCTGCTAAACAACACCTTGAGGTATAAGAATTATTTGTCATGCAATCAATCATAAATCCCCCCAAAGATATTAACGAACTCATGAGCCGTGCCCAGAACATTGCCGGATTTAATCTGCAGCAGATAGCCGCATTGCATCACCTCAGCGTGCCAAATGATCTGCGTAAGCAAAAAGGCTGGATTGGCCAACTGTTAGAATTACACCTTGGTGCAACAGCAGGCAGTAAACCCATTCAGGATTTTCCAGAACTCGGGGTCGAATTAAAAACCATCCCTATTAACGCGCAGGGTAAACCACTAGAAACCACGTTTGTGTGTGTCGCGCCATTAACTGGTAATCATGGTATTACTTGGCAGACTTGTAGCGTAGCCAATAAATTAAAACAAGTATTATGGATCCCCGTGCTCGGCGAGCGTGATATTCCAATAGCAGAACGGATAGTTGGTTCACCACTACTTTGGCAACCCGATACGCTTGAAAGTGCGCAGTTACAAGAAGACTGGGAAGAGTTAATGGATATGATCGCACTTGGGCAGGTAGAACAGATCACAGCGCGTCATGGTAAGTACTTACAGCTTCGCCCTAAGGCCGCTAACAATAAAGTGCGTACCAAAGCGTATGGCAGCGAGGGGGAGATTATTCAGGTACGACCACGGGGCTTTTATCTAAAAAAAGCATTCACCCATCAGTTACTGAGAAAACACTTCAATATCTGAGAAACTGAGCCCTAGACAATACTAAATCGCAGGCAAAAAAAAGGCCCGTCAGAAGACGGACCTTAAACTGCATGAAAAAAGGACTATTTGCTTTTACGCTTGCCCAATTTTTCTTTAATACGTGCAGCTTTACCAGTAAGACCACGTAGGTAGTATAGCTTAGCTTGACGAACATCGCCGTGACGCTTAACAGTGATGCTTGCTACCACTGGAGAATGTGTTTGGAATACACGTTCCACACCTTCACCGTTTGAAGTGATTTTACGAACTGTGAATGCAGAGTGCAGACCACGGTTACGTTTAGCGATAACTACGCCTTCAAAAGCCTGTAGACGTGACTTATCACCTTCAACAACTTTAACTTGAACTACAACAGTAGCACCAGGTGCGAAAGTTGGTAAATCTGTTTTCATTTGCTCTTGTTCGAGCTGTGCAATAATGTTGCTCATTTTCTTACCCTAGAATAAACTGAAAAACTCTACTTTAACTCGCGACTTTCGCGAACGATCTCAACAAGAAGTTTTTCTTGCAGATCAGTCAGAGCTAGGTTACTTAATAAATCAGGTCGTCGTTCTAACGTTCGAGCTAAAGACTGTTTCTGTCTATATTGGCTAATTTTACTATGATTGCCACTAAGGAGAACCTTAGGAACAGCCATACCATCTAACACTTCCGGACGCGTATAATGCGGACAATCTAGAAGACCATCAGCAAACGAATCTTGCTCTGCGGATGCCTGAGTGCCTAAAACACCAGGAATCATGCGTGAGACAGCATCAATCATCGTCATTGCGGCAAGTTCACCACCGGTTAACACGAAGTCACCGATAGACCACTCTTCATCAACTTCCGATTGGATGATACGCTCATCAATACCTTCATAACGACCACAAATAAAAATCATCTTTTCATTTGTTGCCAAGTCCAGTACGCCAGCTTGATCCAATTTACGTCCTTGC
Organism: Moritella marina ATCC 15381; assembly: GCF_008931805.1. GTDB lineage: Bacteria > Pseudomonadota > Gammaproteobacteria > Enterobacterales > Moritellaceae > Moritella > Moritella marina. The sequence goes on from NZ_CP044399.1 coordinate 3,432,620, forward strand.
GGTGAAAGATAAATAACTTTCGCCTCACCACCTGCTGCCTGTTTTGCTGCATGGATAGCATCTCGTAATGGTTGAACCATCATCAACATGCCAGGGCCACCACCATAAGGGCGATCATCGACCGTCTTATGTTTATCGTGGGCAAAATCCCTAGGGTTCCAAGTCTGGAACTTAAGCAGATCGCGTTTTATTGCTCGACCGATGACTCCTTGCTCAGTGATGGCATCAAACATCTCTGGAAAAAGGCTTATAACCCCTAACCACATACTAGCCTCCGCTGATCATGAGTCTTAAAAACTCGGATCCCAATTAACAATAATTTTTTGAGCTGTAATATCAACACTGATAATTACTTGCCCATCAAGATACGGGATTAACCGTTCTTTTTTTCCGAAGGCATCTGTTGCATTCGCTTTAATTACTAATACATCGTTAGAACCAGTTTCCATCATATCAGTGACTTTACCTAACGTGTAACCTTTGTCTGTCTCAACAGAGCAGCCAATGATATCGCGCCAGTAATACTCATCTTCTAATTCTGGAAGTTGATCTGCGTTAATAGCAATCTCAGCACCCGTAAGGGCCTGCGCTTCTTCACGTACATCAATACCAACTAACTTAGCAACTAAACCTTTGCCATGGCGTTTGCAATCTTCAATCGCCACTTCAACCCATTCGCCTTTTTGCTCAATGAGCCAAGGTGAATAGTCAAAGATTCCTTCAGGAATATCGGTAAAGGAGTTGATTTTTATCCAGCCCTTAATGCCGTAAACAGCACCAAGACGGCCAACTACCATCGGTTTGTCAGTTGAACTCACAAGATCTCCTTACCTTAAGATAATTAAGCAGCTTTAGCAGCGTCTTTGATTAACTTAGCAACTGTGTTTGAAACTGTAGCGCCTTTAGCAACCCAAGCTTCAATTTTCACGTTATCAAGACGAACACGTTCTTCTTGACCAGCAGCCATTGGGTTAAAGAAACCTAGCTTCTCGATGAATTTACCATCACGAGCGTTACGGCTGTCTGTAACAACAACTGTATAGAAAGGTGATTTCTTAGAACCACCACGAGATAAACGAATAGTTACCATATCGTCCTCTTTATAAATTAAGTGTGTATTCCGACCTTGCACTGACAAGGTCCCAGTTAGTTCGAATAGTACTCAAGAGTAAGAATAGTACTCACGAATGAGACGATTCGAAGTCGCGCAATTTTACTCTAATTTTAATTAAAAGCAACCTTATTGTGCGCCTGGAGCAGTTTAGTTAGCGCTATTTATACTATAAACAATCATTATGCTGTAATTACGTCGTTCAGATACAAATTAGCGAGCATAAGCTGAAATAAAAAAGCCCCGCTACTATTAAGATAAATAGTGGCGGGGCTGAAGGTAAAAATGACTATATAAAGAAGAAATTTAAGCGGGGTTAACCAAACGGTCCTTTACCACCGCCCATTCCTCCCATACCGCCGCCCATTCCTGGTGGCATCATTCCTTTCATTTTACCCATCATTTTTTTCATGCCGCCTTTACCCGACATTTTTTTCATCATTTTTTGCATTTGAGTGAACTGTTTCAGTAGTTTATTCACATCTTGGATCTGCGAACCAGAACCCATAGCAATACGGCGTTTACGTGAGCCTTTGATAATTTCTGGACGTTGACGTTCCGCAGGCGTCATCGAATTAATAATCGCTTCCATACGGCTCGTTAATTTATCATCCATTTGGTCTTTAACAGCGTCAGGTACCTGGTTCATTCCTGGTAATTTATCCATCATGCCCATCATGCCACCCATGCTTTTCATTTGCACAAGTTGATCACGGAAATCTTCTAAATCAAAGCCTTTACCTTTCTGAACTTTTTTTGCCAGTTTTTCAGCTTTATCTTTATCAACGTTACGTTCTACTTCTTCGATAAGTGATAAAACATCACCCATACCTAAAATACGTGACGCAATACGCTCTGGATGAAAAGGTTCAAGCGCATCAATTTTTTCACCCATACCGATAAACTTAATCGGTTTACCGGTAATGTGACGTATAGACAGTGCAGCACCACCACGGGCATCACCATCTGCTTTCGTTAAGATGATACCAGTTAATGGTAAGCTTTCATTGAAGGCGGCTGCCGTATTTGCTGCATCTTGACCAGTCATAGCATCAACAACGAACAATGTTTCAATCGGGTTGATCGCGACGTGGAGATCTTGAATCTCTTTCATCATGTCAGTATCGACATGTAAACGACCCGCGGTATCGACAATCACAACATCAATAAATGACTTACGTGCGTGTTCGATTGCTGCATTGGCAATATCAACCGGATTTTGCTCGATATTACTTGGGAAGAATTCAACATCAACTTCACCAGCTAATGTTTCTAGCTGTTTGATTGCCGCTGGACGATAAACGTCAGCACTAACAACCAATACAGATTTCTTTTCTCGTTGTTTTAAAAACAGCGCTAATTTGGCGACAGAGGTAGTTTTACCCGCACCTTGTAAACCAGCCATCATTAATACTGCAGGCGGTTGTGCTGCAAGATTTAATGTTTCGTTGGCTTCACCCATTGCCGACTCAAGTTCCGCTTGCACTATCTTGATGAAAGCTTGACCTGGATTCAGACTCTTAGAAACGTCTTGGCCTAGGGCTTTTTCTTTTACGTTTTTAATAAATTCGCGTACGACTGGTAAAGCTACATCCGCTTCGAGTAACGCCATGCGCACTTCACGTAGTGTCTCTTTGACATTATCTTCAGTCAAACGACCACGGCCGCTGACGTTTTTCAGCGTTGCCGATAAGCGATCGGTTAAATTCTCAAACATGACGTTATCCGTTATAAATTAGATTAAATGCAATAATTACTGATGATTATAACCTTATTTGAGGGCAAAAATCACACACTCAAGGTGTTGCTAGGTATTGTTTTATAAAAAAATAATATTTTCCTTTCCAAATAATGCATTTGAATATGGCTCTATAGATACAGCAAGCGTATACTGGGCTTCATAACTACCTATAAATCAACATTAAAGTGAGCCCTATGGAACTGTTTGCTCTCGGCGCTATTATTCTCTATATAGCTGCAACTTATTATTGCATTAAAGCCTTAACGGTTAAGCAGCAGCCGAGTATACGTACTATCTTCATCTTAGGTGCGGGAGCGACACTTTGCCATCTATTCTGGATGGGCTTTGATATTGTAACCACAGCAGGCATTAATTTAAGCATTATTAATGTCGCAGCACTGATTAGTCTACTAATTTCAATGACAATGACGTTGTCGATCAATAAATTTAAAATATTACCTTTATTACCCATCGTCTATGGTTTTTCGATCGTGGTAATCGCCATCAGCTATCTATTACCGACTATCTACATTTCCAATCTAAGTCATAACACGCCACTCGTTGTACATATTGTGGTGATATTATTAGCCTATGCAGCGTTTATCGTGGCGAGCTTACTCGCGCTACAAATGGCTTATCTAGACTATCAACTTAAAAACAAGCGCCCTATTGCGATGCACCCCGCACTACCATCATTAATGACAATAGAAAAACAACTGATAAGATTGCTCAGCGTTGGCTTAGCATTATTGTCAATTGCGATACTTACCAGCTTTATCTTTTTTGAAGATGCATTTACCCATACACAAATGCATAAAACCGTCTTGTCTATCTTAGCTTGGTTGTTCTATTCAGTATTACTCTGGGGCCACTTCAAGCAAGGCTGGCGTAGCAATAAAATTGCATTTGGCACCTTGTTTGGCTCTATACTTCTGTCATTAGCTTATTTTGGCTCTCGCTTTGTAAAAGAGATCATCCTTAATTAATACCGTCAAACTAATAACAATCACACATTAATCAATATACGCACACTCGCATAATCAAAGGATAACACTTGGACGACATATCAACGGGGACCTTGTTTGGTCTCCTGACTATTTTAATTCTTATATCTGCTTATTTCTCTAGCTCAGAAACCGGCATGATGTCTCTCAATCGTTACAGGCTTAAGCACCTGGTTAAAAATAACCATACGGGTGCGAAACGTGTAGAAAAACTCCTCAACAGACCGGATCGTTTGATTGGTCTTATTCTCATTGGTAACAACTTGGTCAACATCTTGGCCTCTTCAATCGCAACGATCATTGGCATGCGTTTATTCGCAGAAAATGAAGCTCTTGGTTTAGCTCTTTCTACCGGTCTATTAACGATTGTTATCCTTATTTTTGCTGAAGTAACACCAAAAACGTTAGCCGCGCTGCACCCTGAAAAAGTCGCATTCCCAAGTTCATTTATATTACGTCCATTACTCACGCTATTTTACCCACTAGTATGGCTCGTCAATATCATTTCCAATGGCCTACTTCGCCTATTCCGTGTCAATGTTGATCATGATGATAATGGCGCACTAAGCTCAGAAGAATTACGTACTGTAGTGCATGAAGCAGGTGCAATGATCCCACAACGTCACCAAGACATGCTGATCAGTATTCTCGATCTAGAAAAAGTCACCGTTGATGACATCATGGTGCCACGTAACGAGATCATCGCTATCGATATTAACGATGAATGGGAAATCTTGTTACGTCAATTACGCAATATCTCTCACACCAAGGTATTATTATACCGTGACACAATCGACGACGCGGTTGGCTTTGTGCATACCCGTGATGCATTACGTTTATTACTAAAAGAACAATTCGATAAAACTACACTATTACGTGCGGTAAAAGAGCTGTACTTCATTCCTGAGTCGACTCCCCTTAACGTGCAACTGTTAAAGTTCCAACGTAAGAAAGAGCGTATCGGCTTAATCGTGGACGAATACGGCGATATTCAAGGCCTAGTAACACTTGAAGACATATTAGAAGAAATTGTCGGTGACTTTACGACGACAATGGCCCCCTCGGCGAGCGAAGAAATTATAGCGCAACCAGACGGCAGTTATATCATTGACGGTACAGCCAACGTTCGTGACATTAATAAAGAGATGAACTGGCACTTCCCAACTGACGGTCCAAAAACCTTGAATGGTTTGATTTTAGAATATCTGGAAGAGATCCCAGAGCCGAATATCAGCCTAAAAATTGCGGACCATCCGCTCGAAGTACTCGAAATAGAAAACAACGTTATCCAACGTGTGCGCGTACAACCAGCCGAAAAAGAGAACCCTCAACTCGTATTTTAAGGCCAGCGGTCACTGGACAATCACTAAATCGTAGATAATAAAAAAGCACCTAAATTAGGTGCTTTTTTCATTAAGTTTTAAATTAATAAAAGTTAATGTTTATTTGTTTGCGTTTTTAACTGCGTCTTTCAGTGCTTTACCAGCAACGAATGCAGGAATTGTAGCAGCAGAAATTTGAATTTCTTCACCCGTTTGTGGGTTACGGCCAGTACGTGCAGAACGTTCGCTTACTTTAAAAGTACCGAAACCAATTAGCTGTACAGCTTCTTTTTCTTTAAGGCTATCAGTGATCGCACTTAGGATCTCTTCTAGTGCTGCTTTAGCTTGTACTTTAGTTAGATCTGCTTTCGCTGCAACTGCATCGATTAATTGAGTTTTGTTCATAAGAATGTCCTTTCCACTATTCAATAACGTTAAACTGTTAAACACTCTATTCAAAAATAGCGTTGACCGCAAAGGATTTATCGCCTTATTTCAGTCAATTGCTGAGAGAATAGTCAACAAATGAGGTCGCGCTCACACTAATCCCGCTCTATGTACAAAAAAACATCATAAAAAAGCCATTATAATTATTGTCACAGCATGCCAGGACAGCCCTGAATACCAGTGCTGACGGCTGTTTAATACTATTTCAAGTAATTAATCTAAGGTAATACCAATGTTAGAAATGCCATCATTTTTGGCACGTTGACGTATTGCTTTTATACTGTCAGGTGATTTCTGTACGGTTAATAGGTCTAAAATTGCTTGTTGAAATTCAAACTCTTCCTTCATGAGTTCATCCGCAAACATTTCGTCTTCATCAAGTTCTTCGCCTGCTAATGCTTCCAAATAACTTGCAACTGTACCGATAGAGACACGTGAAGCATTAACCGCTTCATTCACATCTGGATCTGGCCCAACTAAGCTATTAAATGCACTGTTCAATATCACGCAAGCATCAAGCGCCGGATAAACACCATAAACATCAAATTTATCGACATTTGGAATGATTGGTTCAAATCTGTCTAATTGAATAGCGAAGTTAATCTTACTGTTCTTAACTGTTAGCGACTCCCAAAACAAATCCAGTGATGAACGAAACTGGGGCGCATCTCCTGTTTCACAGGCTTCAGAAAATAATTTATAGTTAGGATAGCTACGTTCAGCAAGTGCCGTAATAAAGCTCACTTTCTGCCAAGGTAATAATTTCAATAATTGCTGTTCATAGTTTGTTTCTAGCACAGAAATAACCTCTTAATTTATTGTTTTCATTCTTTCAATAATAGTTAAACATTCTCAATTTAATACGCCATTTACCTAAAGCCATTAACTTAAGCTATTTATTTAAAGGTCGCAGTGAGAATGCCCACTCGAGTTCGATTATCATCTATATCGACAAAAGGACAATAAAGTATGAAATCATCACCTCATACTTTGCTACTTCAACTCGGTCCAATACATGCCAGGATACAATGTTCGGATTAAAAAATTTAGTATCTCGCGATGAGTTCAGCTATTTATACTCGCTATATTAAAGAGATACAAGACTGACCAAACCAATACAACGAAATCGACGTTAATTCAAACGAAAAGATCAAGATCACAAATTCCATCCCATAAACTGGTACTTAACATCAAACTTAAGTTCAGCTCATCAAATGCTAATATTTATTCATCAAGTAATAAATATTACTTAAGGTTTATTCTCGAAAAACGCTGTTGATTAACGGATTAATCGACACATGATAAAATCAGGGATTGATATGAAACGTATAGTTATTATTTCAGCACTTACGTGCGCGATTGCACCAACCACTTTTGCTGCTCAGTTGTATTTTGATGCTCGTAACGATGCTATGGGCGGTGCTGGTGTTGCATCTTCCGATTTCGTCACGGCAGCGTTCGTTAACCCTGCACTGTTAGGCCAAGGTAAAACAGATTACATTGGTGTTATCTTGCCCGCTATTCCTTATAGCGCGGATGGCAATGCACGTTATGCCCCCACCTCTTTTGGTGTGCAAACAGAAACTTCAGATGCATTTCTAGGTGCGCTAGACAATGTCAAAACAGCCCAAGATGATTATGACAATAATACCACCCCCTTGACTGCTGCCGCTTATGCGAATGCCCTAGGTGAATTTGATGGTCAACGTATGGGGGTTGATGCAGGCACGAGTTTTGCGATCGCATTACCAAGCAAAGCGTTATCGGTGGCTTTTTTCGGTAACTCTTATATGACCAGCATCGCGACGGCAAAAGTAAGTCAAAGTGATATTGATTTGGCCAATAATCAAAATCTCGATGATCTTGATAGTAAAGTAAACCTCGCCGGAGTGTCCGTCTCCGACCTTGGCTTGGCACTCTCTATGAATTGGGAAGCAGATATCGCGACAGTCTCTATTGGCGTGTCACCAAAATACCAACGTATCGATACCTACAGCTACGATATTTCGCTCAATGATGACGGCTTACGTGAGTTTGAAGATGGCTTCCTTGATGGTTTAGACAAGCAAAGTCACTTTAACCTTGATGCCGGTGTGGCGATTGATTTTTATGATACTTTCCGAGTCGCGGTCAGTGGTCGTAATATGCTAAATAAAAACCTCGAAATCGAAACAACGGCATACAAAGGGATCAACCAAGCCGATGAGAAAATGCTGTTCACACTCGCGCCATTAGTGACTGCAGGTTTTGCACTGCATCATAACTACACAACACTAACGGCTGAAATGGACTTAAACGATGCCATTGGTTTTGAGAGTAACAGTGAGTCTCGTTATGCACGCGCTGGTATTGAAGCAAACTTATTTGATTTCTTACAATTACGTGCCGGCGTGCGTCATGACTTAAATGATTTCCGCGACGATTTATATACTTTAGGCTTTGGGATTTCACCAATGGATTTAATCCATATCGATCTTGCTGCAACAATCAGTAAAAACGGTGCTTACAGTGTCTACCAAGACGGTGAATTTAACGATGGCGGTCTGAATACAACAAATAATACTGGAGACGATGCTACCTATGGTATCGACGGTTTTGTGTTACAAATTTCAGCTAAATTTTAATTGCTAACTGCTAGTTATTTACATATCTAGAAGGCACCTTGTTAAGGTGTTTTTTAGATTTAGAACCCTAGTTATCAAATCTTAGCTTTCAAGTCATAGCCATCACAACTGGTTTTTTTATGATTAAACCGTAAAATAGTGGCAACTCCTTTTTCTTTAATAGATCGAATGAATATTTACATACTGCACCGATACCTTGGTTATGCCTTAATATTACCCGTCGTTTTATGGGCCCTTACTGGCGCTTTTTTTTTAGTTAAACCTGGCTATAAAAATGCCTATGAACAATTGCAAATAATCAGTTACCCACTTGATTCAACATTACCGCTGTCACCACAAGTGGAATGGCAGACAATTGCAATTACCCGCAGTATTTTAGGCTCTCACTATCGGATTAAAATAGCCAATAAATGGCAGCACATTAATCCTTTAGATAACAATATTCAGCCAGAGCCTAGCTCACAAAACATCATCAATTTATTACAAGATGCGATAAAACATAACCCAGAACGCTATGGCTCAGTATTAAACTATCAAGCTGGAGTAGCATGGACGGATACGAAGGTAAAGTTGATGTTTGATTGGTCGCAACTCACTCTACGCCAACAAGGCGCGGATAGCCGATTCTTCAACACTATGTATGATATTCATTACCTACGTTGGACAGGTAATAAGGTATTTGATCAGTGGTTTGGCTATATTGGCTTGGGGTTATTAGTGTTAATGGCATTAACAGGCGTAGTTATGGTTAGAAAATCGATACAGAAAGGCTAGCATATCGCATACTAGCCTTTTTCATCAATCATTCACACTCGCTATTAACGGTAAAAGTAAAAGCTAACTATTACCGTTATAGTGCAGTGTCATTGACATCAAAATTAAAATTCGTTTTCAGCTTCAGTCGTCGCTACTACGGCAACTTCTTCATCTTTATTACCCAGTAAGTTAGCACGGATCAAGCCATCAATCTCGGCCGCTATAGCAGGGTTGTCAATTAGAAATTGTGTCGATTTAGCTTTACCTTGACCAATTTTTTCGCCTTTGTATGAATACCAAGCGCCGGCTTTTTCAATTAGCTTTTCTTTAACACCTAGGTCAATTAATTCACCGTTACGGTTAAAACCTTTACCGTATAGGATCTGGAATTCAGCTTGTCTAAATGGTGCGGCAATTTTGTTTTTAACCACTTTAACACGTGTTTCATTACCCGTGATCTCGTCGCCATCTTTCACTGAACCAATACGACGGATATCTAAACGTACTGACGCGTAGAATTTAAGCGCGTTACCACCAGTCGTTGTTTCAGGTGAACCAAACATTACACCAATCTTCATACGGATTTGGTTAATGAAGATACACATAGTGTTGGTTTGTTTTAGGTTACCCGTTAGTTTACGCATTGCTTGCGATAACATACGTGCTTGCAGACCCATGTGGCTATCGCCCATGTCGCCTTCAATTTCTGCTTTTGGTGTTAGTGCTGCAACCGAATCGACTACGATAATATCAACAGCGCCAGAGCGTGCTAACATGTCGCAAATCTCTAATGCTTGCTCACCCGTATCAGGCTGAGATACTAGCAATTCATTAATGTTAACACCTAGCTTACCTGCATAGATTGGATCTAGTGCATGCTCAGCATCAATGAACGCACAGATTTTACCTTCGCGTTGCGCTGATGCAATAACTTCTAATGTTAATGTCGTTTTACCGCTTGATTCAGGACCGTAGATCTCAACGATACGTCCCATCGGTAAACCACCAGCACCCAATGCGATATCAAGAGAAAGTGAACCAGTAGAAACAGTTTCTACGTCCATGGTACGGTTATCACCTAGCTTCATGATTGAACCTTTACCAAATTGTTTTTCAATTTGTCCAAGTGCAGCAGCTAAGGCTTTTTCTTTATTCGCGTCCATTTTATTCCCCTGAGGCTTAATCGAGTATTTAATTTTATAGCCTAAGTATACTGTTCGTTCATACAGTATCAAGCAATAAAATAATATTTTTGTAAAAATAATTCCTAGCGCATATTTATCTATAAGAAAATACAGTCGCCACCATGCTTTAGCATTGTTATTATAGCTGCAATTATTTTTTCAGAACCGAGCCGCTATGCAACCTGACTTTCTTGCACCTAAAGACTTACCTAATCACACGCCTATGATGCAGCAATTTTTTAAGTTAAAAGCTGAGCAACCCGATATCTTATTATTTTATCGTATGGGTGACTTTTACGAGTTATTTTATGATGATGCTAAAAAGGCCTCGCAGCTTTTAGGGATCTCTTTAACCAAGCGTGGCAAGTCAAATGGTAACCCTATTCCAATGGCGGGTATTCCTTATCATTCATTGGAAGGCTACCTAGCAAAGCTAGTACGTAGTGGCGAATCGGTTGCTATCTGTGAGCAAATTGGTGATCCAGCCACCTCCAAAGGGCCAGTTGAACGTAAAGTCGTCCGTATTGTGACTCCGGGAACCGTCAGTGATGAAGCCTTGTTAACCGAGCGAAATGACAATCTACTCGCCGCATTATTTCATGACGGCAGTACGTTTGGTTATGCCACCCTAGATATGGGCAGTGGTCGCTTCCTGATTAACCAATTCAACTCTGAAGAAACCCTACTTGCAGAACTACAGCGTACAGAACCTGCTGAGTTATTGTATTGTGAATCGTTTGAATCAGTTCAACATATTAAACACCTGAAGGGTCTGCGTCGTCGCCCTGAATGGGAGTTTGATTTACAAACAAGCCGCAACGTTTTATGCCAACAGTTTGGCACCAAAGATCTGGTCGGCTTTGGTGTTGAAAGTTCATCTGTCGCATTATGTGCTGCTGGCTGCTTAATGCAGTATGTCAAAGAAACCCAGCGCACCGCATTACCCCATATCCGCGCTATTAAGCTTGAACAAACCGAGCAGATGGTCATCATGGATGCAGCGACACGCCGTAATTTAGAACTGACTCAAAACTTATCTGGTGGCGCTGATAATACCTTAGCAGAAATACTTGATCATACCTCAACCCCGATGGGTAGCCGCCTATTAAAACGCTGGTTACATCAGCCCGTCCGCGATAGTTTGGTATTAGAGCAGCGTCAATCGAGCATTCAATCGTTATTGGATGTTGGAGCATTAAACAGCATCCAACCCGTGTTACGTACTATTGGTGATATCGAGCGTATCATTGCGCGTTTATCACTACGCTCTGCGCGCCCACGCGATTTGGTGCGCTTACGTAATGCATTCCAGCAATTGCCTGAACTGCAAACTCTGCTTGCGGAGCACAGTGCCGATCACTTAAGTTCACTGCAGCAACTGGCGGGCGAATTCAGTGAACTGGAAACGTTATTAAGCTTTGCGGTTATCGACAACCCTCCGGTATTAATTCGAGATGGTGGCGTGATTGCCCCGGGTTACAATAAAGAACTCGATGAATGGCGTGAACTAAGCCAAGGCGCGACGGATTACTTGCACGCGTTAGAAGAGCGAGAAAAACAGCAAACTGGAATTCCAACCTTAAAAGTGGGTTATAACCGCGTGCACGGCTACTTTATCGAAGTCAGTCGTCTGCAATCAGATCAAGTACCAGTACATTATATCCGCCGTCAAACGCTGAAAAATACTGAACGCTATATTATTCCTGAACTGAAAGAGCACGAAGACAAAGTGCTGAGCAGCCAAGGCAAATCACTGGCGCTAGAAAAACAGCTATACGAACAATTATTAGATAAGTTATTACCGTACATTCCAGCATTACAAGACAGTGCCGCGGCATTGTCTGAACTCGATGTACTGTGTAATTTCGCCGAACGTGCAGAAACCTTAAACTACTGTCGTCCAACGATTAGTGTGAAACCCGGTATCGATATTACCAATGGTCGCCATCCTGTGGTTGAACAAGTGATGACAGAACCGTTTATTGCCAATCCAGTAAAGCTCAATCCAGAACGTCGCATGTTAATCATTACCGGTCCAAACATGGGTGGTAAATCGACATACATGCGTCAAACAGCGCTTATTACATTAATGGCGCACATCGGTAGCTTTGTACCTGCAGAGCAAGTGACAACGTCATTAATCGATCGTATTTTTACCCGTATTGGTGCATCCGATGATTTAGCATCCGGCCGTTCAACCTTCATGGTAGAAATGACGGAAACCGCGAACATCTTACACAATGCGACGGCGAACAGCTTAGTATTGATGGATGAAATAGGCCGTGGTACCAGTACTTATGATGGCTTATCACTTGCTTGGGCTTGTGCTGAATACCTCACAAATAAGATCCAAGCCTACACGTTATTTGCTACTCATTATTTTGAATTAACGACGTTAACAGAACAACACCCGAGCCTCGTCAATGTGCATTTAGATGCGGTTGAACACGGTGACTCGATTGTGTTTATGCATGCCGTACAAGATGGTGCCGCAGATCGCAGTTATGGCTTACAAGTCGCAGCACTCGCAGGCGTGCCAAAAACCGTTATCCATGCCGCTAAAGTGAAATTACATGAGTTAGAGCTCAATGCACAGCATCCCGTCGCAGCTGGTGAACGCCCACAGATTGAAGTGCAACCAGCAGCGCACCCGGTTATTGATGACTTGAGTGCATTAAACGTTGATAACTTAACGCCGCGTGAAGCATTAGAAATGTTATATCGTTTAAAAGAGCAACTTTAATTAAATACATTTAACGACTTGTACTTGATGTAAAAAGCTCACGGTAAATTAAGAAACCCAGATTATCGAGATCATACAAAATGGTGTCTTGGTGATTTGGGCTTTCTGTTACATAGCTAACCACCCTTTCTAACGCCTGACGCTGAGTCGAATAAACGCCTGCTATCACCCTATATTTAATCAGTTTACCTGCTTTCGATACGCCCATGCTGTCAATGTGTGCCACGGCAATATACTCGGGCACAGATGCTAATTGATAAGCTTGTTTTAACCACAGACTTAATTGCTCAAGATCTCGACCCAACACTCTAAATTTACTGTTCACCTGACCATTTTCCAATCCGAGTTGATATGCTTGCGTATAACTAAAACAATCTTGGTCGGTAACGATATGGTGCATGGCATGGCTCATCTGCCAAGATACCTCGGCAAAACCATTTTTCTTTAGTCGCGTTGACAACTCAGGTGTATCAATTTTCCGCTCGCCAAAAGCCATTTTAAAAGCCCCATAAAAAACCGCCTCTTTTTCCACCTTAGATCCAGATAAACCATGTATTACAGTAGGCAGTAAAATGAACTTAGCATCATCTGCAATCACAGGAATGTCATTGTTAATAAATAACCGCGGGGTCGAACAAGACGAGACGAATAACACACAAGAACAAATAAATAATAATCGCCATAAAAAACGAGTCAATAACATAACCTTCCTTAAACAATCCATGTTTGCAGAGGGTTACTAAGATACTAGAGATGTATGAATAGTATGACTGATTTTAATAAAATAAGAATAAAGACTGATTTAAGTGCTAATCATTAAGACTAGTCAGTCTCTTAATGAGTGACTAATCAATAATGAGCAATCATTTAATCTCAAGCCACGTTCGCTTAAATAGTGAACAAGGCTTCAACCGACAAACCTTGCAAGGCTAGTACTTCACGTAATCGGCGCAGTGCCTCTACCTGGATCTGCCGTACACGTTCACGCGTTAAACCTATTTCGCGACCGACATCTTCAAGTGTTGATGCATCATAACCGAGCAAGCCAAAACGCCTCGCCAGCACCTCTCGTTGTTTCGGATTCAACTCTTCAAGCCAGCGCACAATACTAAATTTAATATCATCATTTTGGGTGCAACTTTCGGGGCCATCGCCTTTTTCGTCAGATATTATATCTAATAATGCTTTTTCAGAATCACCGCCAATGGGGGTATCCACCGAACTTATTCGTTCATTCAAACGCAGCATTTTACTGACATCAGCAACTGGTTTATCTAATTTATCAGCGATGTCTTCGGCGGTAGGTTCATGATCTAACTCATGCGCTAATTCACGTGCGGCGCGCAGGTAAACGTTAAGTTCTTTGACGACATGAATAGGTAAGCGAATAGTGCGGGTTTGGTTCATAATGGCGCGTTCAATCGTCTGCCTGATCCACCATGTGGCATAAGTCGAGAAACGAAAACCACGCTCTGGATCAAATTTTTCGACAGCTCGAATAAGCCCGAGATTACCTTCTTCGATCAAATCGAGCAGAGCCAGGCCACGGTTATTATAACGTCGGGCAATTTTAACCACTAAGCGTAAATTACTCTCGATCATACGCTTGCGTGAACTCGCATCACCACGTAATGCACGCCGCGCATAAAAAACTTCTTCTTCTGCGGTTAACAATGGCGAAAAACCAATTTCCCCAAGATAGAGCTGCGTAGCATCTAAGCTTTTGGCATCATTAGGAACGAGGTGTTCGTCTTCAAATATATCCATCCCTGGCTGTGCTTTTTTAGCGTTATCAGATACTTCATTATCTGCAACGTTTAACTTATTTGCGTCAGTTATCTTGCCCATTACGAATTGCCTCCTGACTGAGTAAATAGCTTATTAAGACTAGTCTAATAAACCTGTTTCAGTCGAGCTAACGCTTAGGCAAGTAACGCATTGGGTTTACCGGTTTACCACGAAAACGGATCTCAAAATACAATTCCGCACCTGAGTTGGGGCCTGTATTACCCATGGTTGCGATCTTCTGACCCGCTTTAACCCATTGTTGCTCTTTCACTAATAGCTTTTGATTGTAGGCATATGCGCTAAGGTAATCATCGTTATGTTTAATGATAATTAAGTTTCCGTAACCACGTAAACCATTACCAGAATAAACTACTCGGCCATTTTCAGAAGCGATTACATTACGCCCTAAGGTACCACCAATATTAACGCCTTGCTGCCCTGATTTACTCGTTGAATAAGTACTAATTAACTTACCTGACGTCGGCCATCCCCATTTCAATTGATTATTACTTACCACGGCTTTTGGCTTCGTGACAGGAGTCACTTTCACTGGTGGTTTAGGCTTCACGACAGGCTTGGATTTTACTGGTGCTTTCGCGACAATCGTTTTGGTCGTTGCCGGTTTCGCCAATGGTGTTGATGGCGTTTTAACACTGGTTTTGGCGCTATTTTTATGATTACTCGGCGCTTTAACAACTTTCACCGAGACCGGTTTTTTATACACTGGTGCGGGGATTTTACCCTGTAGTTTTAATACTTGGCCTGGGTAAATTTCATAAGAGTTAGGGATCTGGTTTAACGCTGCTAAAAATTTAAAATCTTGATTACTTCGCCATGCGATCGCATACAGGGTATCGCCTTTCTTAACACGATAACTAGATCCATAAATACGCGATTTAAGCTCGGCTTTATAACCCTGAACACTCGTTACGGGTGCAGGGCTATGATTGGCAGTAGCGCAACCAACTAACTGCGCAAGCAGAAAATACAGCGCGATATGATGCCATTTAATACTCACGCTAAATCACCTTGCACTAAAGGCACAAAGCGTACATTTTCAACATTTTGACTACTGTAGCTGTCCCCATTACGGGTGATAACTTGTAGTACTTGAGATTCGACACCTAAAGGTAGAATAAGCTGACCACCATCGGCTAATTGCGTCAATAATGCTTGCGGTACTTCCGCAGGTGCAGCCGTCACGATAATCGCATCAAAGGGAGATTTACTTTGCCAACCTTGCCAACCATCGCCATATTTCATCATCACATTATGCAGATCAAGATTCTTTAAGCGTCTTTTTGCTTGCCACTGTAGAGCTTGGATCCGCTCTACCGAGTAAACACGTGGAAACACTTGCGCGAGAATAGCCGTTTGATAACCCGAACCCGTGCCAATTTCGAGCACCCGTTGTGGCTTACTTTGCATTAACAGTTCAGTCATTCTCGCGACAATATAAGGCTGGGAGATCGTCTGCCCGGCACCAATAGGTAAGGCTTGATTACCCCATGCCTGCAATGCAAATGCCTCTTCGACAAAATAGTCTCGTGGCGTATCCTGTATTGCAGCCAATACACTCGGTGTACTAATTCCTTGTTGTTCAAGCAACGATTTTATACGCTGCCCTGCTACTCCTGTATTACCCAGTTGGATCATACGTCTCCTGGTTTAACTTCTTGGTCAAAATGACGAACAACGAACTTCTCTTCTATCAATTCACGCACGACACTTGTTGCAAAACAACCTGATGGCAAATAGAAGCTCACCGTTAAGCTATTCCCAGCAAGTTCATAGCTAAAGTTTTGTGGGCGTAATATTAACGCTTTACGTTCTTGGCGCAAACCAGCAGCAACAAGACCGTCAAGCAATTCTGGATATTGCGTGATAACGGCCTCTTCAAATGCTAACGCGTCAGTCATTGCGCTGCTATTACCCTTACCTACTAACGGCGCTGATAATTGCAGCGCACCTTGGGCAACACGCTCAATAATATCGTCAGTTAAGCTTTCTTCAGCAAAAAAAGAGTTCGATCCTTGTAAAATCAAGCAATCACCTGGCATTGGCGTTTGCCATTTTTCTTGACTAATACGCTGGCTAACAACCTGATTGAATATCAAACTACGAGCTGCAGAAATATAAAAACTACGCTTGTTACGGTCTCTAATTTTCTTGCCGGCAAACATCTCTCTGGCTTCGGTAATATTACTGCCATTACGGCCAAAACGCTGCTCACCAAAGTAATTTGGCACACCGACTGTTTTGATTTTTTCTAGACGTTCCGCTAGGCCATCAGTGCAGCTCAAATCGGTAATTTTCAAAGTAAATTGATTACCTTTAAGTGCACCGGTACGCAGTTTTTTGTTATGACGAACGATTTTTAATACTGTAATTTGGTCTGTTTCAACACTCGAAAAATCTGGTGTTTCTTTACCTGGCATATGAATACCAAACCATTGTTCAGTGATCGCATGGCGATCTTTCAGACCTGCATAGCTAACATGCTTATCTGCTACACCAGCGGCTTTCGCTAATGCACGTGCTACATATTGGGTGTTCTCACCCTCTTTACGGATTGAGATAAAGATGTGCTCACCTTCACCCGTTAATTCAAAGCCAAGGTCTTCAATAACCACAAAATCGGCAGCTTCCTGCTTAATAAAACCTGTGATAGTAGGTTTGCCGTATAAATACTCAAATTCAGGAAGCATTTTGTTCTCCACATTAGGGTTAGTTTGCATTAATTTAATTTCGCTTATCTATTCTTTACAGTTTTTACTATTAATGACTTACGTATTCTTCATTAACAATACGACCGCTTCACATGCCACGCCTTCTTTACGCCCTGTAAAACCCAGTTTCTCTGTCGTGGTCGCTTTTACATTTACCGTACCTATGTCCGTTTCAAGATCTGTGCTTAACACTGCGCGCATCGCTTGAATATGGGGTGCTATCTTAGGTGCTTGCGCAATAATGGTGACATCTAGATTACCAATGCGATAACCCAGTTCTTTCACTTTACTAAATACATCGCGTAATAAAATACGGCTGTCGATATTCTCAAATTCAGCAGACGTATCAGGGAAGTGATGGCCAATATCACCCAGCGCTAATGCACCGAGTAAGGCATCGCAGATCGCATGCAGCGCAACGTCACCATCAGAGTGCGCTAGAAATCCTTGCTCATACGGGATAGCGACACCGTTAATCATTACCGGGCCTGTATTACCAAATTTATGTACGTCAAAACCATGACCAATTCTAAACATTATTTATCTTCCCCATTACATTCATGATTGTTCTTTTGCGTTAGCTGCTGTAAAAAAAGCTGCGCTAGCGGCATATCTTCAGGACGGGTTATTTTAATATTATCTGCGCGGCCAACCACCATTTTGGGGGTTAACCCCAATAATTCAATTGCTGAAGCTTCATCAGTAATATCGGCATTGCCAGCAAGACCAGTGGTAAGAGCATCGGTCAACAATTTAACCGGAAACATCTGCGGCGTTAACGCATGCCATAAAAGCTCTCGCTCCACAGTGGCAATGATATGACCTTGGGCGTCAGTACGCTTCATCGTATCGCGCACTTGGCTACCAAGAATAGCACCATGCTCAGAATCGAGTGCAGCAATAATTAAATTATCGATATCAACGTGAGTAAGACAAGGTCGTGCGGCATCATGCACTAGCACCCACTGATATGAGTGACAGGCCTGCAATCCCGCTAATACCGAATCAGCGCGTTCTTTACCACCATCAACCCGTATTATTGCAGGGTCGTTAGCGATGTCTAAATCGGTAAACCAGCCATCTTCAGACCCTAACGCAACCACAACTTTGCTAATGCGCGGGTGGCTTAATAACGCCACTAATGTGTGCTCGATTACGGTTTTATTATGCAGCGGTAAATATTGCTTGGGAATATTCGCCCCCATACGTGCGCCGACACCCGCGGCTGGGACAACCGCAATAAATTGTTCAGTCATCTCTGTCGCCTAATTTTTGTCATCATCATTGATAATACGGTAGAAGGTTTCACCTTTCTTGATCATACCTAACTCATTACGCGTGCGTTCTTCAATCGCATCGTTACCATTGCGTAAATCTAATATTTCATTTTTGAGTGCGGTATTACGTTCGAGCAAAACTTGGTTGTTGTTATACTGAATATCGACTTCACGTTCGATTCGTTTGTAGTCCATCAAGCCATTATTTCCGGCAACAAAATGATAGAGCAATAAACTGAGAATTAAGATTAATACAAAATAAAGCAGGCGCATGACAATCATCCCGTAAATGAATCAGTTATTGTCACATATTATGGAAAGATTGGTTAGCGTATAAATAAAAAAAACCCGCTATAAAGCGGGTTTTTTAATCTATTCAGAATTAAGTGTTAAGCGAATTAAGCTTGACCCTTAACCTCTTTAAGACCCTTGTATGGTGCTTTTGAACCTAATGCTTCTTCGATACGTAGCAGTTGGTTGTACTTAGCTACACGATCAGAACGGCTCAATGAACCCGTTTTGATTTGGCCTGCAGCAGTACCAACCGCTAGGTCAGCAATTGTTGAATCTTCAGTTTCACCGCTGCGGTGAGAGATAACAACTGTGAAACCAGCGTCTTTAGCCATTTTGATTGCAGCTAAAGTTTCAGTTAAAGAACCGATTTGGTTGAACTTGATTAAGATTGAGTTAGCAATACCGTTGTCGATACCACGTTTCAAAATCTTCGTGTTTGTTACGAATAGATCGTCACCAACTAATTGGATTTTATCACCCATTAGTTTAGTTTGGTGTGCGAAACCATCCCAATCAGACTCGTCAAGACCATCTTCGATAGAAACGATTGGATATTTATTCGTAAGATCTTGTAAGAAGAAGTTAAATTCTTCAGAAGTGAATTTCTTGCCTTCACCTTTAAGATCGTAGATGTTTGCTTCTTTATCAAAGAACTCAGATGCAGCACAATCCATCGCTAGCGTGATGTCTTTACCTAGTTCATAACCAGCGTTTGCAACAGCAACTTTAATTGCAGCAAGTGCAGCTTCGTTTGACGCTAGGTTAGGTGCGAAACCACCTTCATCACCAACAGCTGTTGAGTGACCGTCAGCTTTAAGTACTTTAGCAAGGCTATGGAATACTTCAGCACCCATACGTAGACCTTCACGGAAGTTTGCAGCGCCAACAGGTTGAATCATGAATTCTTGGATATCTACAGAGTTATCCGCATGTTCGCCACCGTTGATGATGTTCATCATTGGAAGCGGCATAGAGTAAACACCAGAAGTACCGTTTAGATCAGCAATGTGAGCATAAAGAGGTACTTTCTTAGAGATTGCAGCCGCTTTAGCTGCAGCTAAAGAAACAGCTAAGATCGCGTTTGCGCCAAATACAGCTTTGTTTTCAGTGCCATCTAGGTCGATCATGATTTGATCAAGTTCAGCTTGTGCTAGTGCATCTTTACCAGCTAGCGCGTCACCGATTGGACCATTGATTGCTGCAACAGCTTTAAGTACGCCTTTACCTAAGTAACGCGCTTTATCGCCATCACGTAATTCAAGTGCTTCACGTGAACCGGTTGATGCGCCAGATGGCGCAGCAGCCATACCGATAGAGCCATCTGCAAGATGAACTTCAGCTTCTACAGTAGGGTTACCACGTGAATCCATGATTTCACGACCTAGAACTTTAACGATCTTAGACATTTTGATTTCCTTAACTATTAAAAATTTAAGTATACCGCGTTACCACGGCACTAATATTAAAATCTCTGATTAGCTAGTTGATGATTTTTTATTTTCACCAGCAGCATTAATGAATCCTTCAAATAATGCGTGACCATCTCGTGGTGTTGAAGTGAATTCCGGGTGGAATTGCGCAGCAACAAACCAAGGATGATTCGGATTCTCAACAATCTCTACCAATTTCTTATCCGCAGATAAACCTGTTACTTTTAGGCCTGCTTTTTCGATTTGAGGAAGCAGATTGTTGTTAACTTCATAACGGTGACGATGACGTTCTTTAATCGTCGCACTACCGTACATTTCTCTTACTTTACTACCCGCTTTAAGATGACATAGCTGTGCACCCAAACGCATAGTACCACCCAGATCTGATTTACCAGTACGCTCTTCAACGTTGCCTGATTCGTCAATCCACTCTGTAATTAAACCAACTACAGGGAATTTTGTTTCTGGGTTAAATTCTGTTGAATGCGCGCCTTCTAGACCAGCAACATTACGTGCGAATTCGATTAACGCTACTTGCATACCTAAACAGATACCAAAGTAAGGAACGTTGTTTTCACGTGCAAATTTCGCTGCAAGAATCTTACCTTCAACGCCACGTTCACCGAAACCACCTGGTACCAAGATACCGTCAACAGTTTTAAGTATGTCAGTGCCTTTCGCTTCAAGATCTTGTGAATCAATATATTTGATTTTTACGCTGAAACGATTTTTCAAACCACCGTGTTTAAGTGCTTCATTTACTGATTTGTAAGCATCAGGTAGTTCGATGTATTTACCAACCATACCGATAACAAGTTCATCAGTTGGGTTAGCTTCTTCAAAAATAACCTGTTCCCACTCAGCTAGATCGGCTTCTGGTGCAGTTAAACCGAAACGGTTAACAATCAGCTCGTCTAAACCTTGCGATTTTAATAACGCAGGAATTTTGTAAATACTGTCGACATCACGCAGTGAAATAACGGCTTTTTCTTCTACGTTACAGAATAACGAGATCTTAGCGCGTTCGTTCGCTGGTACATTTCGATCGCTGCGACAAATTAGAATGTCAGGCTGAATACCAATTGAACGTAACTCTTTTACTGAGTGTTGCGTTGGTTTTGTTTTAACTTCACCAGCAGCACCTAAGAAAGGTACTAATGTTAAATGCATAAACATTGTGTTATCACGACCTAGCTGCACGCCCATTTGGCGTAATGCTTCTAGGAAAGGTTGTGATTCGATATCACCTACCGTACCACCCACTTCTACTACTGCAACATCAAAGCCTTCACTACCCGCGATTACGCGTTCTTTGATCTCGTTTGTAATATGTGGAATAACCTGGATCGTTGCACCTAAGTAATCACCACGGCGCTCTTTAGCAAGCACAGATGAATATACTCTACCAGTTGTAAAGTTATTACGTTTAGTCATGTGAGTACGAATAAAACGCTCATAGTGACCTAAATCTAGATCTGTCTCAGCGCCGTCGTCCGTTACGAATACTTCACCATGTTGAATCGGGCTCATCGTGCCCGGATCAATGTTAATGTAAGGGTCTAGTTTCATCATTGTGACTTTTAAGCCACGTGCTTCTAAAATAGCTGCCAATGATGCTGCCGCAATACCTTTACCTAATGAGGATACTACCCCACCAGTAACAAAAACGTACTTAGTTGTCATACATAACCTGAAGTTGTTAGGGATTAAATAAGTATTATTGAATATATACCAGAAGGGACGACATTATAAACAAATCGCCCTCATCCCACAATGTTGACAAGTATACCATTGTCGTTTTTCCATAACTGTGCGGTAGATCATATGTTGTAATTTTATTTCACCTTTTGCCATAATGACCCCATTTCGCTTATAGAACAATCACTTAGTGACTTGCCATTCTGTAATGCAAGTACTTCTACCTGTCTAAATCTTTTTTCAAACTTTTCATTTGCCTTCCTGAGTGCTTGCTCAGGGTCTTGCTTTAAGTGGCGTGTAACATTCACCACAGAGAACAACAGATCGCCTAATTCCTCTTCCAGTTTATCCGTATCAATGATCGCAGCATCCGCTTCTTCAACAACCTCATCAACCTCTTCATAAACCTTTGATAATGCTTGCTTATAATGTTCGAAATCAAACTTAACATCGGCAGCTCTTTGCTGTATTTTCGCGGCTCTGACTAAGGCAGGTAAAGCATGTGGAATATTGTCTAATGCACTGAGGTTGGTGGTTTTATCATGGCTTACTAAACGCTCTTTGGATTTTTGTTTTTGCCATGCAGCTACTATTTCAGATTCAGACTGTAGTTTTATTTCACCAAAAATATGCGGGTGACGTTGTATTAATTTCGCAGCGAGCTGTTGAATAACATCATCAAAGCTAAATAAGGCTTGTTCCTGACCAAGCTTAGCGTAATAAAGCACATGATAGAGTAGATCCCCCAACTCTCCCTCGAGACCTTTAAAATCATAATTTTCTATACTATCAATAACTTCATAGGCTTCCTCTAGTGTAAGCTTGGTGATAGAGGCAAAGTTTTGCTGTAAGTGCCAAGGGCAGCCTGTATCTGGGTTACGTAATTGTTCAACCATTTTACGTAAATCATTGATCGTGTACTTTTCTTTCAAGATAACTCCTATTAATTCAATTTTCAGTTAAAGAATGAAGATTTAGATTCATGACGTGATGCTAAGCCATAAATCTGCCTTAAACCAAAAATAAGTGATTTATCAAAGAGTATATAATGATATGTCGTATATTTGCAGTGCATCATTAAATGTTCAAAGCGAGGTATATAATGCACGACAAGCCACCTACAGATGACTTATCGCGTGGAAGAATGGCAATTAAGCAGTCAATTTTTGATTTATCCCCGTTTCATCGATTTGTTGGGGTTGCAGATACTTACTTATATCTACCTCATCTAATTGCTCAGGTTTTAGGTATTCTTGGGCATACTTAATGTGTGTACCACTTTGTAAAAATAGCTTAAATAACTCGATATCCAAATGCTGGTCTAAGGCCATTTTGTACATGATATCCACAGCCACACTCACTGGTTTAGCTTTCTTGTAAGGACGGTCGGAAGCCGTTAACGCTTCAAAGATATCGGCGATAACCAATATACGCTCCGGAATAGAAAGATCATCACCCGTGAGTTTACGTGGGTAACCTGTGCCTTTCAGTGTTTCATGATGCGTTGAAGCATAACGAGGCACGCGGCTCAGTTCTGGTGGGAATGGTAAATTCTCAAGCATCTTGATCGTACTGATCATATGTTCGTTAATTTTAAATCTGTCTTCCGCGGTTAACGTACCGCGACTAATCGTTAAGTTATACACTTCACCTAAATTGTATTGATGTTCTGGTACGTCCATTTTAATGCCGAGTTTCGGATCAAACTCAACGTTACGTTCACGCTTGATAACATGCTCAGGCTTATCAGAAAGTAATTTTTCAACCACAGGCAAAACTGATGATGTCGATACTTTTGCCAATTCTTCGACTGGTGATAATCCAATGCTATCGTCAAAATGACGTAGCCAGGTTTGCGATGATAATGCCTTAATGCGCGCAACTTTATCTGCACTCATGAACTCACCACCGACGTTTGCAGTGGCAATAAACTCAAAGTCAGCGATAAGTTGCTGCTGTCTTGATGCCAGTTCTGCAACTATCTTGGCTTTATCTTCTTCACCTTTAACTTCTTTAGTTACGAGTTGCTGTGTTAATGCGGCGATCTCTGCATCACGCCAAAGTACTTCAAAGCGCATTCTTACTTCATGAATACGGTTATAGTTCGTTTCTAATTTACTGCCTTTATCGACAATATATTCAGGTGTGGTGATTTTACCGCAATCATGTAACCAAGCAGCGATCCTAAACTCACGCTTTTCATCGGCATTAGCAAACTTGAAATCTTTAAATAATGCAGAATTGCTCTGTTCTGCCGCTTCAGCCAACATAATGCCAAGCTCAGGTACGCGATTACAATGTCCGGCAGTATAAGCTGACTTATCATCAATCGCCTGCGCGATTAGTTTAATAACCGCCTCTAAAAACGCCTCCTGAGCCTGTTCATGTTGCTTTAATGCACCAGACATCTCAGCTAACGATGTCGATAAATCCCATATTTCTTTAATTCGAGTATCGACAAGTTCTACTTGATCATATTTACGGTTTTTTATGTGCTTAGCCTGTAGTCGTAACTTATAAATAGGCCGTACGATTGGTCCACTGAATAACCATGCCAGTGGTAATATTAGCACCATAATAGCCAGCGTAATGCCGACTGACATCACCACACGTTGATTAACACCGCTATAAATAACATCTTTCGGGATTATCACAGAAAAGAATTCAGTCTCATTATTACCCGGTTTAATCGGGCTGATATAAATAAAGCGTGCTTCGCCATCAATGATGCGCTCAACAATTTTCCCATATGTACTTTTTTGATTCGCCAATGCTAATAACTCTGGATAAGGGATCATAATATTACCCTTAACCAATTGGTTATTTCCCATCCATTTATTTTTCATCGCCAGGCGCTGCTCTGAGGTGATATTACGAATTGCTAAATTAATAATCGGCATCAATTCCGCATATTTCTCATTTAGTACAATATGAAATTCTGATGAATACCCTTCTGGGGCAATAGTGAATAATCGGTGCAATTGTAAATTGCGATAAAAATATTGCATTAAGCCAGAATCCAACACAGCGCCACTATCAAGTAATGCAAAGGTTTCACCAAGAGATACAGATTCAAATGCTGCTTTTAGGGTTTGGAATTTAACCAGTTCAATATTCGGAAATTCTTGTTCTAATGCCGGAATAATGGACCAGCCAGCTAAGATAGCAACCTTTCTATCTTTTAAATCAGCATAATGACGGATGTAAGGTAGATTGTCTTTTGTCACGATAGCAAAAGGTAAGTTATAGATAGAGTCTGAATAAACTCCTCTGATAGTGCTTTCATTGCCCTTCTGCAGAGAATGTAAACCATCTAATGAGCCGTTATTGTATTTATCAACCAACTGCCCCCAACTAAAACCATTAATAAATTCAAAATCAATCCCCGTCATGTCTTCAATAAGATTCAAAATATCAATCGCATAACCTTTGGGTTCTCCCGAGGCGGCGAAATCAATCGGCGACCAATCGTTTTGGTTCGACATTTTTATAGAGGTGATTTGGCTTAATGTGCGAGTTTGTGCTGGGCTCAAATCCAGCGGTTTAGCCGGAGGAATAACAATAGTTTGGCTACTTTCGCGATTCGACGCGATTAAATCACCTGATTTAAGGTATATAAACGACTCAACATCGGCTTCATCACCAAGGTTAAGCTTATTAACCGATAATTTACTTGCTAATGATGACAGGACAATATCAATACCCAGTACATAATTTTTCTGATTAGCCTTAGATGAAAATTGCAAAGAATAAGTTTGGCCTGTGATCTTTAAGTGCTGGAATAAGTAAGGTTTGGTCTTGATGACATCATCAGCTTTAGCAGAAATGAACCAAGGCCGTTCGCTGGGGAAATAATTACTTTTCGTGGTTTTTGATTCCCGTAATGCAAAATCGTTATTATAATAATACGTCTCGCGGATACGCTTGCTAGGCTCACCCGCTATTTTGATTACCACCCAACGGTCACTACTCTCTGCCGCTATTTTTTGACGTACTATCGGCGAAGATTCGAGATTGATCACTTGATAAAATTGGTTATTCTCAGCACCTATATAGATGCTATAAAAGAGGGGATTATCTGCCATCGCTTGCGATAATATATCGCGAATAACCATTTCATCGGCAGCTATATCCAGCGTACTGCTAATCGAGGCTAATAACTTAGCGGTACTGTTGGCGTCAGACTCTAAGTCTTGAACGTGCTCACTGAGCTCTGTCGATGACACGGACAACATAGACAATGCCTGCTCCGTTGCCATTTTTTTACTGAAGTGATATTGCAGTGAGATAGCCACCAGCGTGGTTAAAACGGTGGCGAGTAAAAACATTCCACCCACGGTAAAGCGCAGTGAAAACTTAGTCTTTGTCATTGTAGTTCATCCCTAAATACAATTACTGATTTTATAACGTTATTTTAAAGCTCTGATATTACTTAGCTAAAATTAATATACGTGAAATGATGAATATATCAATAGTGGTATTTTTAATACAATCGTTTGAATTGAAAGTAAATGACCAATAAAAAAGCCAATATTGTGTTAACAATACTGGCTTTTATATAATTAAATCAGGCTACATTATTCCATCAACTGTTATTTTAAGCGTTTCGCGTAAATAACCCCTTTCACCTGGCTCATACGGTTAATCAAATGACTTAGGGTGTCAATATTATAGAGCTCGATATTGATTTCTAATGTCGCTGTTTGCAATTTCGCATCAGTGCGGGTATTCATCCCCACCACATGAATACGGTCGTTAGCGAAAATAGTCGTTAAGTCACGTAGCAAGCCACTACGATCACTGGCATGTACCACCAGCGTCACGCCATAACCACCGCTAAAGTCACCACCCCAAACCGCATCGATAATACGCTCTGGCTGGCGATTAC
Source organism: Moritella marina ATCC 15381 (assembly GCF_008931805.1). Lineage (GTDB taxonomy): Bacteria > Pseudomonadota > Gammaproteobacteria > Enterobacterales > Moritellaceae > Moritella > Moritella marina. The sequence continues at coordinate 3,459,656 of NZ_CP044399.1, forward strand.
TTAAATCCGCATACTGCAAACAACCATTACGGTGAATCGAGATACCACGGCCTTGGGTGATATAACCAACAATGTCATCACCCGGGATCGGCTGACAACAATTGGCAATATGGGTCATCAAATTACCCATACCTTCAACCACAATATGATCTTTACTGCGTTTTTTCTTCGGCTGATTTTGTGACTTTAGAACTTGTTGATCAACCAATTCTAGCGCTAATTTATCTTCTTCTTCAGCTGTCGGCTGTAACAACAACACCTTAATGTGATTAATCACTTGATTAAGACGTGCATCACCACTACCAACCTGAGCTAATAAATCTTCTAAGGTATTAGAATTAAAACGCTCAAACGCACAGCTAGCATCAGACAGCTGTAGCTTAAGTTTGTGCAGTTCACCTTCAAGCATGTCTTTCCCCGCAGCCACATTCTTATCGCGGTCTAAGCGTTTAAAGTAGGTATTGATCTTAGCGCGTGCACGTGCTGATTTTACATACCCTAAGTTTGGTAATAACCAGTCACGGCTGGGGTTCGGGTTTTTCTGGGTGATGATCTCAATCTGATCGCCAGTTTGCAGCTCATACGTGAACGGCACGATACGGCCACTGATCTTGGCACCAATACAGCGGTGACCAACCATACTATGCACATAGTAGGCAAAATCTAACGGCGTTGAACCTTGTGGCATATCAACCACATCACCTTTAGGTGTGAAAACATAAACGCGATCGTCGAACACCTGGCTGCGTAGCTCATCAACTAAACTACCACTCTCAGCCATGTCATCTTGCCATGCCAGTAACTTACGCAACCAATCAATTTTCTCTTCGTAGCTGCCTTTTTTAGTACTATCAGCGCCTTCTTTGTAACGCCAATGCGCAGCAACACCTAATTCAGCGTCATCATGCATTTGTTTAGTACGGATCTGTACTTCAACCGCTTTACTCTCGTCTCCAACAGCAACCACAGTATGAATAGATTGATAACCATTGGCTTTTGGGTTTGCCACGTAATCATCAAACTCACTTGGTATAGGACGGAATAAGTTGTGGATCACACCTAATGCCGCATAACAATCTTGCAACTCGGCAGCTATCACGCGCACAGCACGGACGTCATAAAGACCGGTGAAATCCAAATTCTTCTTCTGCATCTTTTTCCAGATGCTGTAAATATGCTTGGGGCGGCCATACACTTCAACACGACCACCAGCGGCTTCAACACCCTCTTTCACTTGCGATACAAAGCTATCAATAAACTCTTCACGGTCAATACGGCGTTCAAGTAACAGCTTGGCTATTTGCTTATAGGTATCTGGGTGAGAATAACGGAACGAAAGATCTTCGAGTTCCCATTTCAACTGACCAATACCAAGACGGTTTGCCAACGGAGAATAAATATCAGCAATTTCTTTGGCTGCTAGAACGCGTTCTTCTTCAGACGCATTCTTAACTTGGCGAAGATGACAAATACGCTCTGCTAACTTGATCACAATAGCACGCACATCATCAACAATCGCCATTAACATACGGCGTAGATTATCGATCTGCGTTTCTGATGGTTTCTGTGATTTAGCTTGTAGCGTACGGATCGCGTCCATCTCTACAACAGCGACAAGTAGTGGTAATAATTTACTGCCAAACAAACTTTCAATTTGTTCATTATCATATAATTTGGCATCAAAAAATGGATACAACAAGGCTACCTTTAAGGTATCCATGTCCATATCCATCGTCATCAATATTTCGATCATTTCCACCCCGTAAGCAAGCAACGGGAAACGGAAATCAGCTTCATCTTCGACAGATTCAGCTGCTTCTTTTAATGCTAATTGAGTATATAGCTCAAATAATTCATCTTGCTCTGTCGAGGTGAGTGCTAGCGAAGACGTCCAAGTTTTCGCATCAAAATCTTCCGGATTGGTCAAATGAGAATCACGTACCGCAACCATGTCTTAATTCCTAACAAGATAAAATTTAAAAATACGCGTTAAACGCGTTCAAATAACGCCATTGACTCAACATGTCCCGTTTGTGGGAACATATCAATCATACCAAGGCATGTTAATTTATAATGCTTTTCCATCAACAGCTTCGAGTCTCGCGCTAATGTTGCTGGATTGCAAGATACATAGACAATTTTCTTCACTTTTAGTTTATGTAAATATTGCACTGTTTCAGCAGCACCTGCTCGGGCCGGATCTAATAGTACTTTATCAAAACTATTTTTAGCCCAAGGTAACTTAGAAAAATCAGCCGATAGGTCTGCTTGATGGAATGTGGCATTATCGACATTGTTCGCCATTGCATTAATTTGTGCCTGACGCACCATTTCATCAACGCCTTCAACACCCACAACAGAATGACATAAACGTGCAATCGGCAAACTAAAGTTACCACCACCGCAGAACAAATCTAATACGCGATCTTCAGCGTTTAAATCCAACCAGTCTAATGCTTGTGCCACCATTTTGTTATTCACAACAGGGTTAACTTGAATGAAGTTACCCGGTGTAAAACTGAGTTTAAATTCACCGTCGCTCAGTTGATACCACGCGGCGGGTGTATCCGGTGTTAATTTAACCACGGACTCTGGCTCAGGTTGCAGGTACACACTGACTTGCTGCTCATTAGCAAAAGCTTGCAATAGACCTTGGTCTTTCGCATTTAACGGTTTTAAAATACGGAATAAGCAAATAATGCCAGAATCTACCGCAAACAACTCAATATGACCTAAATCACGACGTACTGTAAGCGTAGCAAGTAATGTGCGTAAAGGTTGGATCAATGCAGACAACGCAGGTACTAATACTGGGCATTGATTAATCGCGACCAATGATTTGCTATTACGCTCACGGAAACCAAAGACTAATTGCTTGGCTTTACGATCAAACATGACACTTAAACGCGCTGTACGGCGATATTCCCAAGGCTGGGATAAAATAGGATCGGCAAAGTTAATATCGTTATTTTTACTGAAGTTCTGTAATAAACTAAACAGTGCTGTTTGTTTATAATCAGCCTGAACGTCACTATCCAGTGTTTGTAAACTACAGCCGCCACAGGTTGCATAATGTGGGCACGCAGGTTCTATTCTTTGCTCAGAAGGAGTGAGTACTTTTCTTAATGTCGCTTTCGCATATTGCTTTTTTTGCTCAGTAATATTCACTGATACCCGCTCACCTGGTAGTCCACCAGCAACGAATATCGCTTTGCCATCAAGACGACCCAAACCTAGACCTTGGTGATCTAACTTCTCAATAGTGATCTCGACCGCTTTACTCGGAGTTTTCTGTACTTTTTTTGCTTTATAAATTTGCGCCATATTGATATACAACTATTGCCTATGTCATCATTAAGGTATTATTCTAACCTGCTTTCCCGCTTTATACTTTAAATAACTTCTGTAGATGGCATTAAACCCGATACCAATAAGATGACTTTATGACTAAATACGGACTTCGTGCCAAAGTAATGTCGCTGACAATTTTACCGACTGTTTTGATCGGTACATTATTAGCCAGCTATTTCACCTTTAACCGTTATCAGCAATTAGAAACGGTGCTTATTGAGCAAGGTGTTAATATTATCGAACCACTGGCAATTGCCAGCGAATACGGGATGTTACAAAACAGCCGTGAATCGCTGAAAAAACTGCTCGGTTTAACCCATCGCAAGTTTGCCCCCACCATTAAAAGTATCGCCATTTTTGATACCAATAATAAACTCTTTGTAACCAGTAATTATCACCGTAATTTTTCGGTATTGAAAAATCCCGACGGGATCAAATTACCGGAAACTACTCAAGTCGAAGTGCTTGATGATTACATTATTCTACGTTCACCTATTATTGCCGAAATTGACAATAACAACTTCCCGTTAAACTTAGAAAATCCAGAGCAGATCCTCGGTTACTTATCGATTCAATTGATTCGAGACAAAGCCATATTACTGCAATACCGTGATACCACAGTATCGGTCTTTATTGTGTTACTGGGCTTTTTCACTGCGCTTATCTTCTCCTGGCGATTAGTTAAAAACGTAACCCAGCCCATTACCGACATGGTTACCGTTGTCGATAGGATCAGGGAGGGCCGGCTTGATGCCCGAGTCACAGGTGATCACACAGGTGAATTAGCTCTGCTCAAAAATGGTATTAACTCCATGGCTAAATCACTGTCGGCGTATCATGAAGAAATGCAGCAAAACATTGATCAAGCGACATCCGATCTGCGCGAAACATTAGAACAAATTGAGATCCAAAATATTGAATTGGATATGGCGAAAAAACGAGCCCAAGCCGCTGCACGGGTTAAATCTGAATTCTTGGCGAACATGAGTCATGAATTAAGAACGCCACTCAACGGGGTGATCGGTTTCTCTCGTCAGTTATTAAAAACATCGCTGAGCCCGAATCAAACGGATTATTTACAGACAATTGAAAAATCAGCCAATAATCTACTTAATATTATTAATGACATTCTTGATTTTTCTAAACTTGAAGCCGGTAAACTCACCTTAGAACAAATACCCTTTAACCTACGAGACACGATTGAAGAAGCGGCGATACTACTCGCACCAACCGTACATGATAAAGGTCTGGAATTATCGCTACACGTCGATAAAAATGTACCTGATGGTATTATTGGTGACCCATTCCGTTTCCAACAAGTCATCACCAATTTATTGGGTAATGCAATCAAATTTACTGAAAATGGTAATATTGATATCCATATCGAATTACTGGAATGGACCGGCAATAGTGTCACCATTCAAACCAATATCCGCGATACTGGGATTGGTATTTCAGATCAGCAACAAGCACAACTATTTCAAGCCTTTAATCAGGCTGACACCAGTATTTCACGTCGTTATGGTGGTACCGGTTTAGGCCTAGTGATAACCCAACGTTTAGTTGAATTTATGGGTGGAGAGATCTCACTTGATTCAGACTTGGGGCAAGGCTCTAACTTTAAATTCTCATTGAAATTTAATGTTACCGCTAATTCATTATCAGAACCACTACCAGTAAGTAACTTTAAAGGTAAACAAGTACTCTTGTATGAAGCAGATAATTACTCTGCTCGGTCATTAATCTCATTGCTGAATAGCTGGGATTTAGACGTATTACATTGTGCTAATGAAGCAGAATGGCAGCACTATATTAATCAGCCTTACTACTGTGTTGTGATTGCCCAAAATGATGAAAGCAACTTAACGCCGATGTATGACAAGATGAGTCAGTGCCATGACATTAATGCTGCAGTCGTGGTACTCATTAATTCATCAGACCCTTGTCTGCAAGAAGAAATTATTCGTATCGGCGCAAAACACTGCCTGACGAAACCGTGTAACCACCGTAAATTAGTAAACGCATTAGCTTACCTCGAAAAGCCTGATGAATTGCCTGTACCACAGTTAAAAATAGAAAAACCAAAAGCCAAAGTAGATCTGTCTATTTTAGCCGTCGATGATAATCCTGCGAACCTAAAATTAATTAGCGCGATGCTGACCGATTCCGTCACGACGATAGAAATATGCTCCAATGGCGCCGAGGCCGTAGCGAAAGCCAATGAAATGGATTTTGATATTATCTTTATGGATATCCAAATGCCTATAATGGACGGTATTAGCGCCTGTAGAGCTATTCGATCGGGTACTCGCAACCAATCAACGCCTATCATTGCAGTCACCGCACATGCGATGAGTGGTGAGCGTGACCGCCTCTTGAGTAAAGGGATGGATGACTACTTAACCAAACCAATTGATGAATCTATTTTGAAGCGCACTCTACAACAGTGGAGTGGCTCATCGCATGATAACACCACAGTGAAAAATCACATTTTAGATTGGCCGTTGACCTTACAGCGTTCTATGGGGAAAGAGGATCTTGCGGTAGATATGTTAGAAATGTTTATCAATAGTCTGCCTGAAATCAGCGAGCATTTGGAACAAGCATTAGCACGTAGCTTGTCACGCTCTGAATTTAAGAAAATTATTCATAAATTCCACGGCGGTGCTGCTTGTTGTGGGGTATTGCCAATCCAGAATTTGGCCGACCAAATTGAACGCGGATTACGTAAGGGGGCTGAAATCGAAGATGTCGAACCGGAAATCTTTGAATTGCAGGAAGCCATTGAAACCATCATTAAGGAAGCTCAGCCTTACCTACCAAATTAGCCTTATCCAACTCGACCTAGTTTCATAACAGTATTGCAAACATGGTGGTGAGGTTATTAAAGGTGCCAGCAAGGATGCTAGGCACTGCTGTTATCTTTCATCTACCGATGCCAATAACAGATAATATAACCCTTTCGCCGCAGACCCGGTCTTTGCCCCTTTTGGCAAAGTGAGATGCAAAGGTACATGGTAACAATTTGAATACTCGACGTTAAGCACTACTATATCGCAATCCTTATTCTGCTCAACTATATGCTTTGGTAAACGACAATAACCCAAACCTTGCTTAACCGCCTGCCAAGCGTGATCAAAGTTATCGACTGTAATACGCTGACTCGACTTTAGCCAACCCACATCAATATTATCTTCCACGCCTAAATCTCGAATGACAATTTGCCTATTTACCGTTAAATCAGCCAAACAAGGTTCAGCCTTACCCGCTAATGGGTGCCCTTTTATAACCACTGGCAACATACTCACAGTACCAAATGATTCACAAGGATGGTTAGTGATTGGAAAGTTAATAATAGAAATATCAGCTTGTTGCTCTTCTACCATACTCGTTGTTTTTGATAACGATGTTTCTACAATTTTAATCGATGTCGTACTGTTCTGCGCAAGGAATCCAGCCAACGGTCCATACAACCACTGTCGGTCGCATAGATGATCAATGGCAATCACCAGTTCAGATTCCATCCCCTGTGTTAACTGAGAGCTGATTTCCTCTAAGGCCTGCGCTTGATCAATCATCGACTGCGCCCTGCGTAATAACGACTTACCGTCCTCAGAGAGTACAGCCCGTCGGCCTTTTATTTTAACAAGTGATACGCCAAGTTGATCTTCAAGCTTCTTAATTGCATAGATCAAGGTGGTATGGCTCTTATTCAATACAGTCGCGGCAGCTTGAATACTTCCCGCCTTATCAACTTCAGATAAGGTCAGCCATTGATCTAGTGTTGTCTTTAATCTCATTGGTCTATTTATTCCACAGTTACACGCAGTTTTATGAACTTTTATGTTCAATTTTTATTGGTATTATAGTGCACATACAAGAACAACAAAAAGCCTCCCGCTTTATTTTGTTCACGAATACACGATTGGAGATATATCATGCAAAAATTATTACAAGTAGATTTCGATTTCACAGTTCCATTTGGTGATGAAATGTCGGCAATGATGGTTGGGTTAGCTAAATCGATCAATCATGAGCCTGGGATGGTTTGGAAAATTTGGACTGAAAATAAAACAGAAAAATTAGGCGGCGGTATTTATTTATTTGAAAATGAAGCGTATGCACAGGCTTACTTAGCGATGCATACTGCACGATTGCACAGTATGGGGATAACAGACGTGAGAGGTTATATTTTCGATATCAACATGCCTTTATCGACAATTAATCATGCGCCTATTACCAAAACAGCATAATACTAAACAATTCAAAGCGTTTAACATGTCGCTAAACGCTTTGACATTGATTTACATCGACTAATTAAGCGTAATAATCTTAACTATTATTACGTGCTTCTTGCATGATAATTTGCATGTCTTTCACTGCTTTACCTAAACCATCAAATGCCGCACGAGCAATAATTGCATGGCCGATATTCAATTCGTAAATTTCAGGAATAGCCGCAATTGGTTGCACGTTATGATAATGTAGACCATGGCCAGCGTTGACTTTCAGGCCCGCTTGATGCGCGTAACTTACACCTGCAGAAATCTTCTTCAGTTCAGCTTGTTGCTCAGATTCAGATTCAGCATCCGCATAAGCACCCGTGTGCACTTCAATATAGGGTGCGCCAGAAGCCACAGCTGCATCGATTTGTTCTTTATCGGCATCAATAAATAACGACACGAGAATGCCCGCTTCGCTTAAACGCGTCACAGCTTTGGTGATCTTATCTTGTTGACCAAGTACGTCCAAGCCACCTTCAGTCGTCAGCTCTTCACGCTTTTCTGGTACTAAACAAACAAACTCAGGTTTGATCTCACAAGCAATATCCAACATCTCTGTGGTTACAGCCATTTCCAGATTCATACGTGTTTGAATCGTTTCTTTTAATACGCGAACATCACGGTCGACAATATGACGACGATCTTCACGTAAATGCACTGTAATACCGTCTGCGCCGTTTAGTTCTGCAACGGCAGCGGCATGTACAGGATCAGGGTAAGTCGTACCGCGAGCTTGGCGTAAGGTTGCGATGTGGTCAATGTTGATACCTAGAAAGATCTTATTCACGTTTAATTCCCTTTTATCTATTTTTCAGCGGTTTATTAACAAACAGTTCTCTGCTTTTCAACGGTTTGTTGCCCAGATAGGGTAACAAAATTTGCCGACAAAAACGTTTTGCAGCGGCTAAATTTTCTGGATTAAATTGTCGTTGCTCAAATGCCAGCAAGTCTTTACCTAAAAATGAACTGCCCACAGCGACTTTATAAATGGATGGTACTATCCCAACATGCGGTACATATTTATACATACGCTCGGGGAAGACGGCATCCATCGTATCAGCACAATAGCTTAACGCACCAATGTTACCTAAACATTGCATTAAATTTAATTCAAATGCACGCAATAACGGTTCGAGAGGTTCACGTTTGGCTAACGCTAATAAGGCATGTTGATAATGAGAAAATAATTCGGGGTTAGCTTGTTCACTGGCAAGTAAACGATAAAGTAATTCGTTGAGGTAAAAACTAGCGTAGAGATGCTTACCGGTAAGCGGTAATGAATTAGATACCGCCTCAACCTGACGCATAGACTTGAGTCCACCTTTGCCGGCATAGGCGATATTAAGTAAAGTAAACGGCTGTAAAATTGCACTTTGACTGTTTTTACGCCCTCGCCCTGCACGTCCCACTAACGCTATTTTACCATCGTTAATGGTAAAGAAGTCGATTAATAAACTCGACTCCTTAAAAGGGCGACGATGCAGTACAAAGGCGTTTTGTAAGTCCATGCAATATCGCTATTTAAACTTCGTCTCCGTAACCTAAGCTACGAAGTGCACGTTCATCATCAGCCCAACCAGACTTCACTTTAACCCAACATTCTAAGAATACTTTATTATCAAATAAAGTCTCCATATCACGTCGCGCTTCAGTACCGATTGTTTTTAGTTTCGTGCCTTTGTTACCAATAACCATACGTTTTTGGGTATCACGTTCCACTAAAATTAACGCATTGATATGGAACGTACCGTTTTCACTTACTTTAAACTGCTCGATCTCAACAGTCGTTGAGTATGGCAGTTCTTGGCCTGTGAAACGCATTAGTTTTTCACGAATGATTTCAGATGCCATGAAACGTGAAGAACGATCCGTTACGTAATCTTCAGGGAAGTAAAAATCACCTTCCTGTAGTTGCTTCGAACAAATACCACGTAGCATTTCTACGTTAGTGCCTTTCGTTGCCGAGATAGGGATGATTTCTGCGAAGTTAAACTTCTCAGCCAATACCTGAAGATGAGGCATTAGTTCTTCCGCTTTATCTTTGATCGCATCGGTTTTATTAACAGCCAAGTAAATTGGGCATTTAATATCACGTAGCTTGTTTAATACCATGTCGTCATCTTCGGTCCAACGCGTACCATCAACAACAAATACCACGGCATCAACATCGATATCTTTTAGTGAACTGCTTGCTGCACGGTTCATTAAACGGTTGATCGCACGTTTTTCATCGATGTGTAGGCCTGGAGTATCAACATAAACCGTTTGACGGTTTTCTTCAGTATCAATACCTAGAATACGGTGACGAGTCGTTTGTGGCTTACGCGAGGTAATACTTACCTTTTGTCCCAGGATGCGGTTTAATAACGTTGATTTACCAACGTTAGGACGACCAACGATGGCAACAAAGCCGCTATAAGTCATATCACTCATTGTAATTGCTCCAATGCTTTTTGGGCTGCTTCTTGTTCTGCTTTACGACGACTAGTACCTTTACCTGTAACAGGTTGCTCTAGGCCTTCAATAACGCAATGAATAGTGAACTCTTGGTTATGAGCTTCACCTTTTACTTCCACTACTTGATAAAGTGGCAGTGCTTGCTTACGTCCTTGAAGCCATTCTTGTAATTGTGTTTTCGCATCTTTCTGATCGATACCTGGTTTTATCGCATCTAAACGCGATGCATACCAAGCTAACACACGTTCACGTGTGTTCTCGATATTACTATCCAAATACATCGCACCAATCAGCGCTTCAACAGTATCTGCTAAGATAGATTCGCGACGGAAGCCACCGCTTTTCAATTCACCAGGGCCTAAGATTAAACATTCACTTAGTTCAAATTCACGCGCTATTTCAGCTAGCGTTAAGCCTTTCACTAAGGTCGCTCGCATGCGACTTAAATCACCTTCAGGCACCTCAGGAAATTTGCAAAACAATGCATCTGAGATAATAAAGCCAAGTACTGAATCACCTAGGAATTCAAGACGTTCGTTATGCTTAAAATAAGCGCTACGGTGCGTCAGTGCTTGTTGTAATAGGCTAGCATCTTGATACTGATAACCTAATACTCGTTGTAGTTTTTCTAATAAAATTGTCATAATTATTTTAATTTGCCAATACGACTAAAGCGTATACCTGTTGGGATCCAACCAGGTAACAAAGAATCTTGGTCACGTTCAAATTCGAAACTAGTCCAAATGAACACGGCCTTGCCGACTAAATTAGCTTCTGGAACAAACCCCCAAAAACGGCTATCAGCACTATTGTCACGGTTATCACCCATCATGAAGTAATTACCGTCCGGTACAACCCACTCATATTGACGGGTTGGCGGATTATCTTGCTGATAAAAATCACGGGCTAAATCAGGGCGACTAGGGTTAATTAAGATGTTATGTGCAACATCCCCTAGTTGCTCAGTATATTGCTGTAATTCCACCATTTGATCTTTAAATTTGCCTATTTCAACTAAGCTAAGATCGAGTTTTTCAAACCCTTTACAGTCTGTTCCAGTACATGCTTTTTGAATGAAAACCTGTTTTCCACGATAAGCAATACGATCTCCCGGTAAACCGATTACACGTTTAATGTAATCGACTGTTGGCTTTGGTGGATATTTAAATACCGCCACATCACCACGTTCAGGCTTACCTGTTTCGATAAGTGTAGAACGTAATACCGGATCTTTAACGCCATAACTGAATTTCTCTACCAGGATAAAGTCACCAACTAATAGCGTTGGCATCATAGATCCTGATGGGATCTGAAATGGTTCGTATAAAAATGAACGTAATACTAATACCGCTGCAATAACAGGAAAAATCGATTTTGCATTTTCAACAATAAACGATTCTTGCCCTAATTTTGCAACAGCTTCAGGTGGTAGTTCAGCTTGAGTTTGAGCAAACGCGACTTTTTCAGCGCGCGCTTTTTCCCAAATGAGTTTATCTAACGCCCAAATAATACCGCTAACAAACGTCACCAGTACCAATATCAATGAAAAATAGGTTGCCATTAATCTAGTCCTTTCCGATATGCAACACTGCTAAGAAGGCTTCTTGAGGTACCTCAACATTACCAACTTGCTTCATGCGTTTCTTACCGTCTTTCTGTTTCTGTAGCAGTTTCTTCTTACGGCTGATATCACCACCATAACATTTCGCGATTACGTTTTTACGCATTTGCTTAACAGTACTACGGGCAATAACTTGCGAGCCGATTACAGCTTGAATCGCAATGTTGAACATTTGACGCGGGATCAAATCTTTCATTTTCTCAACCAATAGACGACCACGGTTAAGTGAATTGTCACGGTGAGTAATCATCGCTAACGCATCAACACGATCGGTATTGATTAGTACATCAACACGTACCATATCTGCAGCTGTGAAGCGGATGAAAGAGTAATCTAATGATGCATAACCACGACTGGTTGATTTCAAACGGTCAAAGAAGTCCATTACTACTTCACCCATCGGGATCTCGTAAGTTAATGCCACTTGCTTACCGTGATAATCCATCTTAGTTTGTACACCACGTTTATCGATACACAAGGTAATTACGTTACCTAAGTATTCTTGTGGTACTAAAATATTACATTCAGCGATTGGTTCACGAATCTCTTCGATATCATTCAATGCTGGTAATTTAGCTGGGCTATCAACGTATATAACACCATCTCTTTTAGTTTCGACTTCATAGACAACCGTTGGTGCAGTGGTGATCAAATCAAGATCGTATTCACGTTCTAAACGCTCTTGAATGATTTCCATGTGTAGTAAACCTAAGAAACCACAACGGAAACCGAAACCAAGTGCCGAAGAACTTTCTGGTTCGTAGAATAAAGACGCATCATTTAGACTCAATTTACCTAGAGCATCACGGAACGCTTCATAATCATCAGAACTAATTGGGAATAAACCCGCATAAACCTGAGGTTTAACTTTACTGAAACCAGGTACTGGTGCATCAGCTGGGTTACGCGTATTTGTTAGCGTATCACCTACAGGTGCGCCTAAAATATCTTTAATACCGCAAATAACAAAACCTACTTCACCGCAGTGCAGTATGCCAGTATCTGTTTGTTTAGGTGTGAAGATACCGACTTTATCAACCAAGTGAGATTCACCCGTCGACATAACAGTCAGTTTATCACCTTTGCGAAGAGCACCATTAGTAATACGCACTAACGATACAACACCTTGATAGTTATCAAACCATGAATCAATGATCAAAGCTTGTAGCGGTGCGTCTTCAGAACCTTCTGACGGGCATGGAATTTCTCTTACAATTGTTTCAAGTACATCTTCGATACCTAAACCAGTTTTTGCAGAGCAACGTGTTGCTTCCATTGCATCAATACCAATAATATCTTCGATTTCTTCTGCAACGCGATCAGGATCGGCAGCAGGTAAATCGATTTTATTCAGGATTGGTACAACTTCCAGATCCATTTCCATCGCTGTATAACAGTTTGCTAGGGTCTGTGCTTCTACGCCTTGACCGGCGTCGACAACAAGTAAAGCACCCTCACAGGCTGCTAATGAGCGAGAAACCTCATAGCTGAAGTCCACGTGTCCTGGCGTATCAATAAAGTTAAGCTGGTATGTTTCACCATCTTTCGCTTTATAATCCAGCGTTACGCTTTGCGCTTTAATTGTAATGCCACGCTCGCGCTCAATATCCATTGAGTCAAGAACCTGTGCTGCCATTTCACGGTCAGATAAACCACCGCAATGCGAAATTAAACGATCTGATAAAGTTGATTTACCGTGATCGATATGGGCAATAATTGAAAAATTACGAATGTGTTTCATGAGTTAGATAATATCCAATACTTAGTAGATATGACACTTAATGAGGCGGATTTTAACGGATTTAAGGGATGACTGCTATCTTTCAATTACTTTTAATCAGCGCGCCATTGTCCTATCACTTCCGATTGAGCCACAACACCTAGCATTTTAGGTTTTAAATCAAAGCTTTGATCAAATTTAACACTCAACTTTCGAGTGCCAATGAAACCAATATAACCACCAATAAAAGCCGCGAGAATAACCAAGCCTTCACCTTCAAATTGGAAAACTTGAGAGAAATACTGGCCCAGACCCAATGACAGTAAAATTGTTGCTAACGGTAACAAGTAAACCAACATGGCGCTGGTGACTAAATTCTTTTCACGTAAACCAATTTCGATTTTATCACCCGCAACGACATCTGCGGTTTTAGTGACAGTAAAATGGTGGATCCGATGTGGGAATGCTTTTGCTACCGTACCTGTACCGCAATTATCACTGGCATGACAATGGTTACACGCTGATTGGCTCTCGCACTGTACCGATACTTGATCACCAGTTACACTTTTTACCACTGCTGTTTCAATTATCATACTGGCGCATACCTTAGCTTAAAGCAATTGTGACTCACTAAAACGATGATTTGCTATACCGCTAAGTACTGCATCGCTAAACTGAGTCACGCTTGTTATTATAAATTAGTCATCAAGATTGCGTACGACAGAGTCGGCAATTTTCTTGGCTGTCGCGCTTGGTACTTCGCCCACGACCACAATCTCAATATCATCGGTGATTTTAGATTGTAAACTAATTTGTCCTGATACACCTAATCCTTGGCTTAAGCTTCCCGCTTTCACATTAGTGTTGATGTAAATAGATATGTCCACTAAACCATCTGAGAACTGCATATAATCAATTGTTTGACCGATACCAGAAATCTGATGTTTATTACTCACTATCAATTTAAAGCCATCAGGGATCCAAGCGGTTTTCCACTCTGATTTGGTTGGTTCAGGCATTAATTCTTTTGTTTGCATGGCAGATAACACAGGTGGTAATTTTACTGAGTTCAATTGTTCTAACCAAGGCGTAACATCAGGGAACTGATATAAAGAAATAGCCATCACTTGGAATACCACTTCACCACTGTCTTTGATCATATCGATACGCAGCGGTAAATTAGTGGTTGTATCAACCCAAATTAAATAGCCAAAACGATATTTATCATTCGGGACCACACGTACAACTTGACTGAGACGCCCAGTAACACGGGATTTCCCCCCCACATAGATAGCTTGATATAAGCTATCGTCAAGTGTGAGTTCTGTCGCCATTAAATTGAATAATAGCCCAGGTATAGCCGTTGAGGATAACGAGTATCCTGGCTGCTCGGCTTCAAAAAAGCTGGTAATATCACCACGACGTAAATATTCGCGAGGATTGCCGTTTAACGACAATAAATGACCGACAGACACATCATCAATCACCCCATGACTGTAACGCATCGGCGTAATTCTGCCGCGCTCAATCTCGACATAAGACAAATCATAATTGAGCTGTTTAAACGCTATTTTCATCTTGTCTAACAAATCGTCTGCAGACAATTTTGGCGTTACAGCAGAGTTAGCAATAACATTACTATTGACGGTATTATCGACATGACTACTCGCTGGCGTCGTCTCACTCCAAGCGATTGGGCTAAAGAGTGAAGACAACAATATCAACACACCAACACTTTTATTGCACATTACTGGCTCACTATTATTGCTGTATGCGTTTTTGTAATTGATGATCAAGTACAAAGGCATTGATGCGACGTACTTGTTCTACTTTTTCTTCATCGGTAAACTCAGGCTGCACTTGGCGTGCGTCAGGCGATTCAATACTCAAACTCACTGGCGATGCAATACCAGCAAATGGCATCACATTTAGCGCAGGTTCAAGTCCTGTTATCGGCGCGTCAGTATTACTGAATTGCACACCCGTGATCACCATTAACGCAACTGATGCTGCAATGGCAAATTGACCACCGGTTTTTAGCCAAGGTTGAATAATTTTTTGATAGAAAGAGCTATCATTGGCACTTTCTTTTGGCATAACCAATGTCGGTTCTTCAGCAATAGCCGCAGTGATAGCACGAGTAAGGTCTAAATTAACCGTTGCAGGTGTTTCACCACGCATCACATCACCAATCAAGTGGTAATGCTGCCAACTTGACGATAATGCTTCATCCTGACCTAATTCATCAAGTAAGGCTGCATCAATATTTTCATTGTCTACGATGGAGGATAAACGTTCTTTTTCTATCATAATTAATACCTAAATTTACTCGTCCGTAATCTGTGTTTAACTTACTGTTGAAGTAAGGGTTTCAATTTCACTTCAATCGCTTCACGTGCTCTAAAAATACGTGAGCGAACAGTACCCACTGGGCAGCTCATGACAATACTAATATCGTCATAACTCATACCTTCCATTTCACGTAATGTTATCGCGGTACGTAATTCATCCGGCAGTGCGTCAATAACTGAAAAGATAACCGCTTTCATTTCTTCTGCTAAAATAACGCGTTCTGGCGTTGATGATTCACGCATACCGTCATTGCCATCGTAGAACTCCGCATCTGCAGCATCAATATCATTGGCAGGTGGTCGTCTACTTTGTGCAATTAAATAGTTTTTCGCGGTGTTACTGGCAATGCGATATAACCAAGTATAAAACGCGCTATCGCCCCTAAAATTAGGCAATGCACGATAGGCTTTAATAAATACTTCCTGAGTCACATCGGCAACGTCACCGCTAGCAGATACATAACGTGAAATCAGGTTCGCCACTTTTTGTTGGTATTTAGTCACCAATAAATTAAATGCGGCTTTGTCACCGCCTTGAACTCGCTCAACTAATTGCAAGTCCGTTTCTTTTGCACTCATTAGTAACTCATAACCTCTTATTATTCTGATGACACTAGTATTACTAATGCGTAATTTTCAGACTGCGTGATATAAATAAAGTTCGTTTTAACAGCAAATAAAATGCGTAAATGGACTAATTAAATCAAAATAAGGCTAAATAAATAAAAATACCTTTTTAATGCCCGTGCTTTACAGCTTATAATGCCTTACTTAACATTATCTCTTGAAGTAACTTGGGTATAGAGATAACAGCATACTACAAATCGAGTGGAAACTATGAGAACAAATGCGGAATACCAAAGCGATGTACTGATTATCGGCAGTGGTGCCGCAGGACTCTCACTGGCACTGAAGCTCGCCGATCACGCTAAAGTGACGGTATTAAGTAAAAGTGGCCTAACCGAAGGTTCAACGCTTTATGCACAAGGCGGGATCGCTGCAGTATTTGATGAGGCTGACAGTGTTGAAGGCCATGTCGCCGACACACTGGTTGCTGGCGCAGGTTTATGTGATGAAGATACTGTAAGCTTTACAGCTAGCAGTGCCGCAGCTAGCTTAAACTGGTTAATCGATAAAGGCGCTCCGTTTGACCAAGTTGCTGACGACAATGGCGAGCAACAATACCACCTAACCAAAGAAGGCGGCCATAGTCACCGCCGTATTCTGCATGCTGCAGATGCCACAGGTAAAGTAGTACAAACCACCTTAATAGATAATGTCTCGCAACACCCAAACATCACCTTAATGGAACGCTTTAACGCGGTTGACCTGATTTCAACAAAGCAGCTGAATCAAGCGACCAACCGTATTGTTGGTGCGTATGTATGGAACCGCGAAGCCGAAAAGGTCGAAGTCATTAAAGCCCGCTTCGTTATCTTAGCGACAGGCGGTGCCAGTAAAGTGTATCAATACACCAGTAACCCCGATGTCTCTAGCGGTGATGGCATTGCCATGGCATGGCGCGCAGGCTGTCGTGTAGCCAACATGGAATTCAATCAATTCCACCCAACGTGTTTATTCCACCCCGATGCGAAGAACTTCTTATTAACAGAAGCCCTACGTGGTGAAGGCGCTTATTTACGTCATGCTGACGGTACGCGTTTTATGCCAAGTTTTGATGAGCGCGCCGAATTAGCACCACGTGATATTGTCGCTCGTGCTATCGATTTTGAAATGAAGCGTCTCGGCAGTGACTGTGTCTATTTAGATATTAGCCACAAACCCGCCGAATTTATTATTAGTCATTTCCCGACAATCTATGAACGTTGTTTGAAGTTAGGCATCGATATCACCACAGATCCAATCCCAGCGGTACCTGCCGCACATTATACCTGTGGTGGTGTAATGACGGATTTAACAGGTCAAACTGATATGCGTGGCTTATACGCGATAGGTGAAGTGGCGTACACAGGTCTGCATGGCGCGAATCGTTTAGCCAGTAATTCATTATTGGAATGCATTGTATTTGCCCATGCTGCGGCAGACGATGTATTATCAAAATTACATAAAACCCGTAAAGATTACCGTATTCCTGCATGGGATGAGAGTAAAGTAACCAACTCAGATGAAGAAGTAATTATCCAGCATAACTGGCATGAATTACGCTTATTCATGTGGGATTATGTGGGTATTGTGCGCACCACCAAACGCCTAGAGCGTGCTTTACGCCGAGTGAACCTACTCCAACAAGAAATTGATGAATACTACAGTAACTTCCGCGTCAGTAACAACTTGTTGGAATTAAGAAACCTAGTAACGGTAGCCGACTTGATCATTCGCAGCGCCCTCGAGCGGAAAGAGAGCCGCGGTTTGCATTATACCCTCGACTATCCAGAGCAGTTCGACGAGCCAGAGCCGACGATATTACAACCTAAGGTATAATTAGTTATTAGTTATTAGTTATTAGTTAAGGTGTCTTTATTAAGCAGCTATTTAGCTGCTTTTTCTTTACCTTCAATAATAACGATCTAGATAGCTTTGCCTGTTAATCATGCTTAGGTGGAGTAAACACGGTTTCAGTCATGTCACTGTGCAATACCGCAATTTTACTCGGAGCACCATTGTCAGCAAAACTCACCATGCCAATACCACTGTGGTTAACGAGGCGTTTATCTTTGTCGTTATTAGGTTTACAGCCTCTGATCGTCATGCGCTTACGCTTAGTAAAAAAATTCAACGGAGAATAATAACCGTATAACCACGCATTGAGCTTATCGAAGCAAGATAACAATTTTTCCGGAAACTGATTCTTCAAACCGCTACAGGTAATTTGATATATCTGCGGCCCGCCATGACGAAAACGAATGCCGATCTTATACGCAAACGAGTAATGGACATCACCCGATAAAATAACAAACTGCTGCGGGGTTTTACGGTGCATAAAAATACTCAACAAGGTATTAGCCGTGCCCGGGTGTGCCATCCAATTCTCCGCATCAACCAATAACGACGCGCCGCACATAGTCGCCATACGCTGCACTGTTTCAATGATTTTAACGCCATACATAGGGGCAGGAGAAACAATAATGACTTTATCCTGTCCCACTAGTTCATGCTGAAACTCCATCATGGCTTCCCAATCCATCAGCCCTGACGGCTTGGCTAAATTAGATTCACTGCGCCAACGTCTTGTACGGGTATCTAATACAACTAATTTTGGCGATGTCGCTAAGGTATAATGCCATTGCTCATATTTCAGCAAGATAGCAATTAAGTCATCTTGCGTTTGTGTTGAGCGTTGCTCGAAATAATTAGCGAGCGGAACAGCTAAGTTAGCCAACATCGACTGCGGATTATTACCCAAGCCTTGGAACAAGGTATAGCCGATTAAAGCATTACCGATAATGCGTTTCGAAAATGCATGACCATAAGCCGCCTCTTCCCACTTCGCGGTTAAATTCCAGTCATCAGTCACATCATGATCGTCAAATATCATATAGGTAGGCAGATGCGCCATCAAGCGACGTACTTTACTCAAACCCGCTTTAAAAGCCAGTAAGCTATCCCACTCTTTTTGCCAACGCGTCAAATTATCCGCGCTTAAGCCTTCTATATCACGCGGTATCGAGATCTGTTGCCATAATTCAGGAGACCAAGACAGCAGATACAATGCCATCACTTCACTAACACTGATCAGATGATTTTCTGCCGAAGATGAGGTAAAGATAGCGTGGTTCACATACCAATCATGCAAAGCGGTTTTAGCTGAATATTCTGTTTTAGGCAATAGGCCAAGATGACGCTGATACAGCTCACTAGGTTTATAGCTAATATCGTCACTGCTATTAATGTTGGCGTCAGTAAATGTCTCATGAGGTAACCCTAGTAACTCAATAACCTGGCCAATTGCATATAACATTGGCCCTGCAACATCATCCACATAAACCTGATCGCCACTCAACATCAACAGTGATGGACGCTCGGAGACTGAATTAAAACCTTCTAAGTGAGTATCTGCGGCAACGAGTGCATCATCACTGTGATGATGTGGCTGACGACAAGATCCATGTAAAATTTCGGTAATATTCGGCTTAACAATAAAGTTCGGGGTCTTACACTCACCATAACCAAGCTCTGCTACTGAACCAAACAGCTCGCCGAGTTCAGAATCATGCACCTGATAATCAATCTTGATATCGGCAGGTAGCAGTGCCTTCGCTGTAACGTTAATTAAATACTGATAAGCCTGCGACCCCAGCCTGACCGTATGCACTTCATCATTCGTTAATACACGACAAAAATCCGCACCTTGCAAGGTCAAACTTAACTCTGATAATGGCTTCGCACTGACAAACCACAAAGTGAAATGTTGTTCATCACAGTGGCGCAGTATAGGACCAGCCATGATGAGCGGTAATAAGTCAGCATTAGATGTAGCAATGGGGGTCATAGTGGGAATAGACATTGACATTGTTCGCTCTTAATAGAAAGTGAGACTGTTGCAGAAAGTTAATATGATGAAATTTACAGCGTAGCAATAGAGTGACCAGCAGTTAAAAAATTCTTTACACTTCAAGTTAATTCAAAAGCCAGTTATCGTACCGATATAATAGTTTTGATATAAATATAGCGTCAACGTAACTTTAATATTTTAATGGTACGGATTAAACGCCGATAGTCATTATCGTGAATAGCATCACGCATAATATACAGCGACTGAGGCTGTGCTTTTTCTTGCTTCACACTGCAATAACTTAAATGAATAAACAAATCAGCGCTACGCGAACCTTGCTCAATAGCAAATAACTCATCGCCAACATCAAACTGAATATAACCGCTAGTGAAATAGGTAAAGGTGGGACGACGTAGCCAATGCTGCCAGCACTGAATGCAGCACAAGGCAATAATGACTACGCTATAAACTAATTGCAATGAAATAAGGGTAAGCCAGTTTAATAACAAACCGAGTACCACGCTATGTACCATAACACACAGCAGCAACCAGTATTTAGACGGGCGTAACGTGACGCTACACTTTAACTCTTGAGACAATTTTATCAATCATGTAGGCTAATTCTGGATCTTTACAGACTTCATGGCCCATTGCCCAAGCAAATAACTCTGGATCTTCGCCTTCTAACAAGCGTTGGAAAATCAATTTATCTTCGTCTGACAAATCGTCATAAGCTTCATCCACAAACGGACGAAATAATACATCTAATTCCAGCATGCCACGGCGACAAGCCCAACGTAAACGCGCCTTTGAATCTAACTTAGCCATCTTTTTTCCTTATCTAATTGTCCATGTCCTAATTCTACCATAAAAATAAATAAGATCTTCTAAAGACAAATGCTTGCGTTCACTCTACCATAGAGAAAACCAGCCAGAGAAGAGTAAACAATGACGCAATTTAATAAACTGACCCTAGCATCAACAGATGCACTACCAAATGTGATCGTAAGCGAGCTATCACACTGGGGATTAATGACTGCAACAGGTGAGCAGCGTTTAAGTTATTTACAAGGCCAATTGACTTGTGATCTGGTGGGCCTAGAAGACCAACAAACAACCTGGGGTGGTCATTGTGATCCCAAAGGTAAACTGTGGTCAACATTCCAAGTAGCTAAAAAAGGCAATTCGTTTTATTTCATCATGCGTAAAGACGCGTTAGCGATCACCCAACCTGAACTGAAAAAATACGCGGTATTCTCAAAAGTAGAACTCACCGATGCCTCTGCATTTTGTAACCTTTACGGCATCGCTGGCGAACAAGCAGAGCAGTGGTTGAATAAGACTTTTGCAATTACCTTAGGCGAAGAAGCTGTCACTCATTTACCGAATGGCTTTGTCATGCGACTTATTGGTGGCACACCGCGCTTCTTAGTATTATTGCAAAAAAGTGATGCGTCACTACAACAGATCAGCCAACACTTAGCTGAAGCAGCAACCGACGACGGTTCATTCTGGGATGCACTTGATATCCTAGCAGCTGCGCCGATTGTTAGCGCAGCGATGAGCAGCGTGCAGATCCCACAAGCATTTAACCTGCAAGCTTATGATGGCATTAGCTTTAAGAAAGGTTGTTACACAGGCCAAGAAACTGTTGCTCGCGCGAAATACCGTGGTACAAACAAACGTGCAATGGCAATCTTAAGCGGAGTGACTGCAACAGAAGTTAATAGTGGTGATAACATTGAATTGCAACTCGGTGAAAACTGGCGTAGCAGCGGTAAAGTAAACTTAAGCTACCGTTATAGCGATGGCGTACAAATCATCTCAAGCGTACTGCCAAACAATCTTGAAGCTGATAGCGTATTTAAAATCACTGATAATGAATCAACATTGGCGTTTAAAGCATTACCGTACTCATTGGTTGAAGTAGACTAATACTGCGAGCTCTAACCTAAAGTTAAAAGCTCACCGCTAGAAAACAAAAAAGCCAGTCAACGTTATGTTGACTGGCTTTTTATTATCGTTAATATCGCGAGCTAATTGAATAACTCGCTGATAAAAAACTAATTAGCTATTTGCTTGCGGACGCATTGCAGGGAATAAGATTACGTCACGGATAGTATGTGTATTGGTAAATAACATAGCTAAACGGTCAATACCAATACCTTGACCTGCAGTTGGTGGTAAACCGTGTTCTAGTGCAGTGATGTAATCAGCGTCGTAGTACATAGCTTCATCATCGCCCGCATCTTTCGCGTTAACTTGTGCTTTGAAACGTTCGTCTTGGTCTTGTGCATCGTTAAGCTCAGAGAAACCATTTGCAACTTCACGGCCGCCGATGAAGAACTCGAAACGGTCAGTGAAGAATGGGTTGTCATCACTACGACGTGCTAGTGGCGAGATATCCGCTGGGTAGCCAGTGATGAACGTTGGTTGAATCAGTTGTGGTTCAGCTGTTTCACCAAAGATCTCTTCCAATAATTGACCACAAGTCCAGAACTTCTCAACCGTCATATGTAATGATTTCGCAATAGAAACCATTAGCTCACGATCTTGAACGCCTTCGTTAGTCAGTGCTTGAATCACTTCGTGTTCAGGGTTGTACTGTTTGATTGCATCTAGCATGCTAATACGTGTGTATTTGCCACCAAATTCAACAGTCTCATCACCGTAAGGCATAGACGTAGCGCCAAGTACTTCAACGGCTACTGTGCTTAGCATTTCTTCAGTGAAATCCATCAGATCGTTGTAATCAGCGTAAGCTTGGTAGAATTCCATCATGGTGAATTCAGGGTTATGACGCGGAGATAAACCTTCGTTACGGAAGTTACGGTTGATTTCGAATACACGATCAAAACCGCCAACAACTAAACGCTTAAGGTATAGCTCTGGTGCTACACGTAGGTACATTTCTTGATCAAGCGCGTTATGGTGCGTGATGAATGGACGTGCAGTTGCACCACCCGGGATCACGTGCATCATTGGCGTTTCAACTTCCATGTAATCTTTCGATACCATGAAGTTACGGATAGCTGTTACTAACTTAGAGCGTACGATGAAGGCATTACGCGATTCAGCATTTACGATAAGGTCAACATAACGCTGACGGTAACACATTTCTTGATCAGTAAGACCGTGGAATTTTTCTGGTAACGGACGTAATGCTTTTGTCATTAGTACGTATTCAGTCATTTCAACGTAAAGATCGCCTTTACCCGATTTGTTTAGTGCGCCAGTAATACCAACGATATCACCGATGTCTAGACCACCAAGATCCGCTTTCTGTGCTTTTTGCACGTCTTTTGATGCGTATGCTTGAATGCGACCAGATGTATCTTGGATAGCAAGGAAAGGACCACGTTTAGCCATGATACGACCCGCGATGCTTACCACGTGCTGCAGTTCTACTAATTCTTCTTTTGACTTCTCGCCAAATGCTGCCTGTAAATCTGCTGACTTATCTTTTACACGAAAGTCGTTAGGGTGGCCATTTGCTTTACAGCTCTTGCGGATATGATCTAATTTCGCGCGACGTTCTGCAATCAGTTTGTTTTCATCTTGTAACTGTTCAGTCATTTTTTAACCCTATTTTTTACAGGCCTGATTTCAGGCTGGCTTCAATAAATTTATCTAAATCACCGTCTAAAACGGCTTGTGTGTTGCGTGTTTCAACACCAGTACGTAAATCTTTTACGCGTGAGTCATCCAGTACGTATGAACGGATCTGGCTGCCCCAACCGATATCTGATTTAGCGTCTTCTGCTATTTGTTTTTCAGCGTTTTGTTTTTGCATTTCATGCTCAAACAACTTAGCTCGCATTTGCTTCATCGCTGCATCTTTATTCTTATGCTGAGAGCGATCGTTCTGGCATTGTACAACAAGATTGGTCGGTAAGTGAGTAATACGTACCGCTGATTCTGTTGTATTTACATGCTGACCACCCGCGCCTGACGCACGGTATACATCGATACGTAAGTCCGATGGATTTAAGTCAATTTCGATACTGTCATCAATTTCTGGATAAACAAATACCGATGCAAATGAGGTATGGCGACGGCCACTTGAATCAAATGGTGATTTACGCACTAAACGATGAACACCCGTTTCTGTACGCAACCAACCGAAAGCATACTCACCACCCAAACGGATAGTGGCGCCTTTGATCCCAGCGACATCGCCAGCTGATACTTCGATCAACTCAACTTTAAAGTTGTGTGCCTCACCCCATCGTAAGAACATACGTAATAACATGTTTGCCCAATCTTGTGCTTCGGTACCGCCCGAGCCAGACTGGATATCAAGATAGCAATCATTTGCATCTTGTTTGCCAGAAAACATACGACGAAATTCAAGTTTAGCTAGCTGTGCTTCTAAACCGATGATTTCATGCTCTGCTTCGGCAAATGTCTCTTCGTCTTCAGCTTCAACTGCCAGTTCAACTAAGCCTTCAACGTCATCACAACCCGTACCGAGATCATCAATCGTTTTTACGACCAATTCTAATGATGCGCGTTCTTTACCTAATTCTTGTGCTCTTTTAGGGTCACTCCATACTTCCGATGACTCTAATTCCGCAGATACCTCTTCTAGACGCTCTTTACTAGCATCATAGTCAAAGGTACCCCCGAAGCAGCTCAGCGCGCTCGCCTAGCTCCTTTAATTTATTCATTACTGGATTTACTTCAAACATGATTTGGCTCTATTTTGGTTGTATTCAACATGGTGCTAAATATAGTGCACTTAGCGTTATGCGCTGAATATCGAATTCAACATGCGACTAAGTATATTGCGCTAACAATGGGATTTTACACAACAGCAAATTTTACCGAATTCACTAGCGGATAAACAGGGGAAGATTAAGAAAATAGCAAATTAATCGATAATATGAGCAAAAAAATGCGGATAAATAAAGATTGAGCGAAAAGTCGGTTTAAACGTAGAAATAA
The DNA here is from genome assembly GCF_008931805.1 of Moritella marina ATCC 15381. GTDB lineage: Bacteria > Pseudomonadota > Gammaproteobacteria > Enterobacterales > Moritellaceae > Moritella > Moritella marina. The sequence goes on from NZ_CP044399.1 coordinate 3,484,839, forward strand.
AATAACAAAAAACCATGCTAAGACAGCATGGTTTGCAATAGCGACAGTGGTGAACTAGCTCAGTTTATGACACTGACTGTTATTTTCAGCCAATACTTGCAGTATGTCTCTGCGGCTAATAATACCCACCAACTTATTTGCTTCAACAACCGGATAAACACTGAAATTATCTTTGGTCATACGGATCGCGATATCAACAATACTGTCTTGTGGAGAGACTGTCGCAACATGCTTGCTCATAACGTCATTAACAATAGCAGGTTTGTCGCAATGGTAACTACCGCTAATCAAGGCTTGCATGCAATCCGATTCTGAGACAAAACCAATCACTTCATTTGTCGAGTTCACTACCGGAACGGCATTAATCAAATGCTTAGCAAACAGTTCAACTACAGCTACCAGTGACGTGCCACAGGGAATACTTGGGGCATTAATTTTCATTTCATTCATTACGCGTTGCATAGTCATGGTTTATATCCTTATCTTAAAGCAGGATTGCTGTAGAAGAGGTAATCACTATAACGACAAAGGGTGAATAGCTAAAGACAATTAAAACTAACAATTCAATCGCCAAAAGCTATCAACCTGTATTTAGGTAAAATACTGATTAGCGTAATGGCTGTAAATGCTCAACCATAAACTGCAGGCTACGCTTACCACGAAACTCATTTACATCGAGTTTGTAGGCCAATTCGACCTTCTGCACTGAGGCATCAGGCCATACCTCTAAGTCAACATTAAAAGCTATCGCATCCACCAGTGGCCCACCATTTTCAGGTTCCAACATCATTTTCAAATGCTTTTTGCCCACAAGACGTTGCTCACGCAATCTAAAAATACCATCAAATATCGGTTCTGGGAACATCTGTCCCCATGGCGCGGCTTCTTTAATTAGCTCTGCAGTAGGCAGTGAAAGTTGCTCACTCGGCAATTCACCATCACTTAATACCACGCCTGTTAACTGCTCTTCAGTTAACAACTCTTGCACTAAAGTATTAAACTGCTTCGCAAACTCGTCATAACAATCAAGACGTAATGATAAACCTGCCGCCATAGCATGCCCGCCAAACTTCAAGATCATCCCCGGATTACGAGTATCAAGTAGCTCTAGAGTGTCACGTAAATGCAAACCTGGAATCGAACGTGCAGAGCCTTTAATTTCGCCCTCACCAGCATCAGCAAAAGCAATAACAGGGCGATGAAAGCGTTCTTTGATACGTGAAGCGACTAAACCAACAACACCTTGATGCCAATCATCTTGGAATAAGCAAATGCCGTAAGGCACCTCGCCAGCATCAAAATCAACACTTTTTAGAATCGCTAAGGCTTCTTGCTGCATCGAGCCTTCAATTTCTTTACGCTCTTCATTGAGGCTATCGAGTTCACCAGCAAAGCGACGCGCATTGTTTAAATCTTCACACAATAATGTCGCCACACCGACTGACATATCATCTAAACGCCCAGCCGCATTCAATCTTGGACCTAATGCAAAACCCAGATCACTGGCGCAAAGCTGCGCTTGATTTCGATTAGCTATTTCGATTAACGCTTTAATACCTGGACGACATTTATCCGCGCGAATACGTTGTAAACCTTGGTGTACCAAAATTCGGTTATTAGCATCTAACGGTACCACATCGGCGACAGTCCCTAACGCAACAATATCCAATAAACAAGCTAAGTTAGGCTCAACTAAACCTTGTTTAGCAAACCAATTTTGGTCGCGCAAAGCGCCACGTAAAGCCAGCATCAAATAAAATGCCACCCCCACACCCGCAAGATTTTTACTGGGGAAAGTACAACCGTGCTGGTTTGGATTCACAATTGCATCTGCAGCCGGTGTTTCATTGCCCGGTAAATGGTGATCGGTCACGAGTACTTTAATACCCAATGCTTTCGCCGCGGCAACGCCTGCAATACTAGAGATACCGTTATCCACTGTCATGATCACTTGCGCGCCATTAGCAGCAGCAAGATCAACAATTTCAGGGCTTAAGCCATAACCAAATTCAAAACGATTCGGCACTAGAAAATCAACATTACGATAACCGAGCATTTTAAAAGCCAGTATCGATAATGCCGTACTGGTGGCGCCGTCTGCATCAAAATCACCAACCACAATAATGCGTTGATTTTGTTCTAACGCTGTGACCAATAATTTACACGCTGCCGTCATGCCTTTAAGCTGATTAGGGCGTAATAAACTTTTAGCCCCTTTATCTAGTTCTTGGTCAGAAGTAACACCACGACTTGCATAAATCTGGCGTAGCAATGCGGGTACCGCTGCCGATATACCGTCGCAATCTAGATTTTCACGACGTTTAATTTGTTTTATCAAGATTTATCCATCTGTTCTAAAATACTAACAAGCTGTGCAGCTGGTACATAACCCGGTTGCATCTGACCATTATCAAATACAATTGCAGGTGTCCCTGTAACGCCTAAACGACGGCCTAATTCATATTGCTTTGCCACCGTGTTAGTACACATTTCGGGTACAACTTTACCGCCACGCTTAGCATTGTTCATCGCTTGTGCTTGATCTTCAGCACACCAAATTGATGCCATGTCTTGATACGTCGGTGAGTTCAAACCACCACGTGGGAAAGCTAAATATTTCACACTAACGCCTAATTGATTAAGCTCAGCAACTTCGTTATGTAACTTGCGGCAATAACCGCAGTTAATATCGGTAAATACAGTGATGCTGTATTTCTCATTTTCAGCAGGGTAATCAATCGTCTCACCCGCAAGCGCTTGTATTGCTTGTTGGCGTACTTTGCCCATAGCCTGTTCGGTTAGATCGATAACACCGGCATCACTCACTTGATAAAGTGAACCTTGAATAAGATTAGACGCATCCGCATTAACGTAGAAAATACCTTGTTCTGTCACGACTTCAAATAAGCCTGGGATCGCACTATCACTCACGCTTGATACTTTAAAATTAAGTTTCGCTGCAAGTAGGCGTGAAATATCTTGGTGTTCAGGTGATAACTTAGCTGATAAGTCTTCAGCTTTAGCCGCTACAGTCTGCACTGCGACATCTTTTGTTACTGATGCTTGTTTTGGTGCACCGTTTATGCCCAATACAAAACTGCCGACAAGGCCTGCCGCGATTGCTGTAATTAATACTTTCTTTAACATCTGATTTGTCTCCGCTGTTATCCTTAATGGATATCTATAGTGATAAATTAACAGAATTAATTATTTATCACTAGCCTTTAATCCCGAGCGCTAGTGTCCATCAGCACAGTTACGCGCGTGGATGGTGCTCACTATGCAACTGCTCTAATCGCGCTGTCGCGACATGTGTATAAATTTGTGTGGTCGATAAATCACTATGACCCAACAACATCTGCACAACGCGTAAGTCCGCGCCATAGTTCAATAAATGTGTTGCGAAAGCATGGCGTAACGTATGGGGGGACAAATGTGTGGTGATCCCCGCCACTTGTGAATAATGCTTAAGACGATGCCAAAAGGTCTGCCTCGTCATAAAATTACCTCGTCGTGATGGAAATACCACATCAGACGTCAATCCTTTCAGTAAGGTCGCCCGCCCTTCATCAATAAAGCGTTCAGCCCAATACACAGCCTCTTCCCCCATCGGCACCAAACGTTCTTTTCCGCCCTTACCGGTAACACGTACGACACCTTGGCGTAAGCTCATCGACTCCATACTCAAACCCACTAACTCAGATACCCGTAAACCAGTTGCGTAGAGGAGCTCCATCATGGCTTTATCGCGTAGTTGAATAGGATCATCAAGTTCTGGCGCAGACAGTAATGCATCTACTTCCGCTTCCGATAAATTACCCGGTAAGCGCTGCGATAGTTTAGGACTGATAAGCAACGCGGTTGGATCATCATCACGGAACTGTTCACGATAGAAGTATTGATAAAGGCGACGCACTGCGCTTAATTGTCGCGCCGTGCTACTGGCTTTGTAACCTAAATCAAATCGGCTAGCCATAAAAGCTTGGATCTCAAGGCGATCGACTGTTAATAATTGCTGCTTATGCTGCACTAACCAGTGATGATATTGGTTTAAGTCATTACGGTAAGACATCAGCGTATTATCTGATAATCCGCGTTCATGCCACATAACATCTAAAAACTGTTCTATTATTTCAATCTTTTCCAAGCGTGTGCCCTATGCTGCGATTACGATTGTGATAGTCATTTATACAGTATAACAACACTGTATAAATAAACATGGATTATAGTACAATTATCTCATGTTACTATATAAAAATAATACGCGGGCAATGTGCAATAAATACGCACATCACGGTTAGCACATAACATAACTAGCAACTCAGTCTTTGGATGTAGATAATGAAAATCGGTTTATATTACGGCTCCACTACTTTTTATACCACCATGGCTGCGGAAAAGATCCAAGCTGAAATAGGTACCGAACTTGTCGACTTACATGACATAAAAGACAATGGTTTTACCGATATCGAGAATTATGATGTGCTTATATTTGGTATCTCAACTTGGGATTACGGCGAACTACAAGAAGATTGGGGTGACCTGTGGTCAGATATAGCAGGTATTAACCTTGCAGGTAAAACCGTTGCACTATTTGGCCTTGGCGATCAGGTTAATTATAGCGAATGGTTCCTCGATGCAATGGGGATGTTATTTGACGAACTGCAAGGTAAAGGAATTCACTTTATCGGCCAATGGCCAAACCAAGGCTATGAATTTGTCGCGTCAAAAGCATTAACGGAAGATGAAACTCAATTTCTTGGTCTTGCGCTCGATGAAGACAGCCAATACGACCAAACAGATGAACGTATTGCGACATGGTCATTACAAGTACTCGAAGAAATTGCAGCACTGTATTGATAATAACGAATAGCGACTCATAACTGCTAATCATTACAGCAAATGATGAATATAAAAAGGCCGCTGCAATCTCATTGCAGCGGCCTTTTACTATTCATGAACAAGTCATGTTTATTTTAAAGAAACGCCTTTCATGTAATCAAAGAAATCGCTCTCAGGAGAGATAACTAATACATCAGATTTGTTACTAAAACTCTTAGTGTAAGCTTGTAAGCTACGTAAGAAATTATAAAATTCAACATCTTTGTTGTATGAATCAGCATAAATCTTCGCCGCTCGTGCATCACCTTCACCACGTAATTGACGTGCTTGACGGTTAGCATCAGCTAGCATTACTGTTACTTTCGCATCCACTTCAGCTTTAATGATTTCAGCTTGCTCATAACCTTGCGAACGGTGTTCTTTCGCTACAGCATGACGCTCTGCACTCATACGTTGGAAGATACTGTTACTCACTTCCTCAGGTAGATTGATTTGCTTGATACGTACATCTTCAACCAAAATACCGAGCTCAGATGAACGAGCCATACGTTTTAATGCATCTTCCATCACTTCGCCACGTTCACCAGAAACGATATCTTTAATGGTGCGATTACCAATCTCATTACGTAGACCATTGGTAATTTTACGTGATAATAAAGACTCTGCTTGTAAGAAATTACCGCCATTCGTTGCAAGGTAAAACTTCTCAAAGTCTTCAATACGCCATTTAACATAAGAATCGATAATTAAATCTTTCTTTTCAGACGTAACGAAACGGTCAGCAAGACCATCAAGCGTTTGTAAACGTGAGCTTAGTAGTCGAATTGAATCGATAAATGGTACTTTAAAGTTTAGACCAGGAAGGTAAACCTTCGCTTCATCACCCGTTTTAAGTACTTTACCAAAACGTACAACTAGCGCACGTTGACCTTCGTTGACCACAAAGAAAGACGAAAAACCAAGTAATAGCACAAGTACTAAAATAACTGCTTTTAATTGATTCATAGCTTAGTTTCTCCCTGTGTTATAACGATCAGGACGAACATTAGAACTATTCGTATCTGGATACTGATAACGGTTATTAGATTTCGCTGGTTGCTGCGGTGTTGGTACCGAATTAGCCGAACGAGCCGGTTTAGTCTCAGTCGCGTTAGCGCTCATGATTTTATCTAATGGTAGATAAAGCATGTTACCCGTACCTTCAGTATCAACCACAACTTTCGTTGTATTTGAATAAACCTGTTCCATTGTTTCTAGATATAAACGTTGACGTGTTACTTCAGGCGCAAGTTGGTACTGTGGTAATAGGCTTTCGAAACGAGCCACCTCACCTTGTGCTTTTAATGAAACTTGTTGTTGATAAGCTTCAGCTTCTTGCCCAATACGTTTCACTTGACCACGTGCTGTCGGTTCAATTTCACGTGCATATGCTTCAGCTTCACGAATATAACGTTGTTCATCTTCTTGTGCTGCAATCGCATCATCGAATGCATCTTTAACAGCTTCCGGTGGACGTGCAGACAAGAAGTTGACATCAACAAGTTGAATACCCATGTCGTAAGCATCAATAATCGTTTCAATATTTTCGCGCGTACTTTGGCGAACTACTTCACGACCCGTTGTGATCACATCATCCATTGTCGTATGACCAACAACAAAGCGTAATGCACTATCGATTGCTTGATGTAAGCTATCATCCGGATTTGTTACACTAAACAGATAATCACGTGGGTTGATAACCAGATATTGAATATCCATTTTCACATCAACAACGTTTTCATCTTTCGTTAACATTGAACCAGACGCAGGCATAGAGCGGATGCTCCTAACGTCAACAGGGATCACACGGTCAATAAACGTTGGCAACCAAGATAAACCAGGCTCAACTGTTTGTGAATACTGACCTAAGCGTAATACCACACCACGTTCAGCTTCTTTGATCGTATAGAAACCACTGACCACCCAAATAACAGCCAGAACACCAAGTACCAGAGAAACACCCACTTTATTGAAGTTAGCGCCTCCTGAAAACTTACCGCCATTACCGCCACCGAACTTGCTGGTTAGCTTTTTAAATACTTCGTCAAGATCAGGGGGTCCCTGCTCTTTCCCTTTTTGTCCCCAAGGGTCGCGATCTTTATTACCGCCATTTCCGGGCTCATTCCAAGCCATTTGCATCTCCATTACCAGATAGTTTCGGGAAAATATTAATTATATCAGCCTAATGCTGAAGGATGAAATCTTCAATGTTATTACATTTGTGTTTTTTCAAACGCTGCCAATCAATCATAGTCATTCTAATGTCGAGTAGCCAGTCACCATTTTCAGCAAACGCTTCATGTTCAATACAATCGAGATTATATAGATGACTTACAATATTACCCTGCATTGCAGGTAGCTGTAGTTTGACCACTTTCATGGTACTTGCTAGTAATTCAGTTAACGCTTGGTATAAAAAGGCCGTGCCTTCACCCGACATTGCAGATAACCAAACACTTACAGGCTTACCTTCATCATCATAATCAATACGACAACGCCCGTCATCAAGCTTATCGACTTTGTTATACACCATTAAAGCAGGTACTTCGCCCGCTTCAATTTCGGTGAGCACTGAGTCTACTTCCATGATATTACCGCGCATATTTTCATCTGCACAATCAATTACATGTAAAAGTAGATCTGCCTCTCTCGTTTCCGTCAACGTGGCTTTAAAAGCCGCGACTAAATCATGCGGTAAGTGACGAATAAAGCCCACTGTATCCGCTAATACAACTTCGCCAACATCAGCTACCGCAATACGGCGTAGTGTTGGGTCGAGTGTCGCAAACAATTGATCAGCGGCATACACGTCAGAATGCGTTAAACGATTAAACAGTGTTGATTTACCTGCATTAGTATAACCCACTAACGAAATTGTCGGTATTTCACGACGCTTACGTGAACGACGACCTTGGTCACGTTTCGTCACTACTTTGTCTAAACGACGTAAAATAGTGTCAATACGGACACGTAACAAACGACGATCTGTTTCCAGCTGAGTTTCACCTGGACCACGCATACCGATACCGCCTTTTTGGCGTTCTAAATGCGTCCAACCACGAATTAATCGGGTCGACATGTGGCGTAACTGTGCGAGTTCAACCTGTAACTTACCTTCGTGAGTACGTGCTCGTTGTGAAAATATATCTAAAATCAAACCAGTACGATCAACAACACGACATTCAATGAGCGCTTCTAGGTTACGCTCTTGACGTGGTGCTAAGGCATGATTAAAGATAACAATATCTGCTTGATAAAGCTTTACTGCTTCAGCAATTTCTTCAGCCTTACCTGAACCCACAAAATATTTAGGGTGTGGCCTGGTACGAGAACCTGTTACCACCGTTAACGCATTCACACCCGCAGAGGAAACCAGCATTTCTAGTTCATGCAGATCTTCCCTGTTACCTTCATCATTAAAGTTAACATGCACTAATATCGCACGTTCACCTGCTTCATGGCGATCAAACAACTTCACGACTCCCTATGAGTATATGACCCACAAGTTTTATTGTATTAAATTTCAAAGAATTATTTATCACTTTCACTTTCAGCTTGAATTCCATGCTGTAACGGACGTGCCGGAACAACAGTTGAAATAGCATGCTTGTAAACCATTTGGCTAACCGTATTTTTGAGCAAGATAACGAATTGGTCAAATGACTCAATTTGGCCTTGTAACTTAATGCCATTAACTAAATAAATTGCGACAGGAATTCGTTCACGACGTAATGCATTCAAAAACGGGTCCTGTAATGATTGTCCCTTAGCCATCAATAGTTTCCTTTTAAAAATTAGATTTTTATTATAATGAAAAACATAACCAATAATTATCAGTATACAACTTTAAAATAGACTCTAGCCAACTGATAATAAAACTTTTTCTAAATTGTCATCTGCTTTGGAGTCTAACCACGTTAGATCGTTCCAACTTTTTAACCACGTCATTTGACGCTTTGCTAACTGTCTTGTCGCCACGACGCCACGGAACACCATTTCATCATGATCCATTTTGCCATCGAGGTATTCCCACATTTGGCGATAACCGACACAACGCATTGACGGTAAATCAAGGTGTAAATCATCACGTTGGTACAAAGCTTGTACCTCAGCTTCAAATCCAGCGTCTACCATCAACTTAAAACGGCGCTCAATACGTTCATGTAACACTACTTTATCGGTTGGTGCAATCGCAAACTGCGTCACATCATAGGGTAACGGTTCACCTTTTTGCTGCGTAAGCTCGGTGAGTGACTTACCCGTTAAACGATATACTTCAATGGCACGACAAACCCGTTGTGCATCATTGTGGTGTAATCTTGCCGCCGATTCAGGATCATACAAGGCTAATTCTTGATGTAATGATTCCCAACCACGTAGTTTTGCTTCTGCTTCAATAGCCTGTCTCACCTCAGGTACAGAGGTAGGTACTGGCGATAAACCTTCAAGCAGTACTTTAAAATAAAGCATAGTGCCACCAACAAGTAGCGGTATTTTTCCTGCATCTGTGATCGCTTGCATATGTTTTAATGCATCTTCACGAAAATCAGCCGCAGAATAACTCATTGCTGGATCAATAATATCAATTAAACGGTGCGGTGCTTGCGCTAACTCTGCCGCAGTCGGTTTCGCACTACCGATATCCATGTTTTTATAAATTAATGCCGAATCGACGCTAATAATTTCACATGGCAATGCTTTTGTTAACTCAATAGCAAGATCTGTTTTACCTGACGCCGTTGGCCCCATTAAAAAAATAGCTTTTGGTAATGGTTTAGTTTGCTGTTGAGTCACAGTGAAACCTCTTTATCACAGACATTAAATTTCTCTATTACAGACATATAGTCAAGTTGCTCAAATAGTTTAGAACGATATTGCTGTTGTACACAGCTATCTTGCTCGATAAATTGGCTATATATTTGAGTCGCTTGTTCCCAAGTAAATTTGGTCAATCCGTGACTACCTTGTATTGCCAGCCAATGGCACAAGGGCGCAACATCTGAGGCGGTAGCCTGTTCGGATAGATGGACTATCTGTTGCAATAACTCTGGTAACACAGCAGCTAAATTCGCTTGGCGTAATTGCGCTGGCACCTTTCTAACGATAATGGTGGCGGAATTACTATAATTCAACTCCAAACCGAGACGATTAAGCAAATTTCGCTGATTTTTTGCTGTTTCAACAAAGTTTTTGTCTAATTTAATCGATATAGGCAATAACAGTGGCTGCGATATAACCCCTTGTTCCCACGTCGCTAACAGCTGTACTTTACAGTTTACTTGCCACATAGCTCGCACATCAGCGAGCAACAAGGCACCATCATCTTGCACTAATAAGTAATTATCGCGAAGTAAACTGAGTAATTTCACCCCAGCAATAGATTCTGCAAATGCGGGTTTGCTAGCAGGTGTTTGACGTCCTTGATACGGGCTTTCTGCAGCATTATTTGAGACCGAATTATGTCGAGACGCTTGCTGTAATTCAGCCACTTCAGCCTTCGTCGGTTGTAACAAATGGTTGTATTGCTTAATGGCACCAGCTGAAGGTGCATCGGGGATATAGCGCTGCGGTGTGTAACCCGATGACTTGGCATGGCTACTACCGGTAACAGTGCTAACACCGTAACTATGTTGTTTTTGCATTGGGGGGCTAGCGACAGCGTTACCCGCCAGACCGATATGAGCTGAATCTTCGACGGCATGAGCACTGATACGGTTATCTGTAGATTGTTCGGCTTGTCCAGGGTAGCTAATGGCCTCTTGAGCAGGCAATTCGGCAGCCGGCATAGAAGGGCTAATACCTTCAGAAATAGCCTTAAACACACCTTGAAAAATAAAGTCATGTACCAGACGCGCTTGATGAAAACGCACTTCATGTTTAGCCGGGTGCACATTCACATCGACTTCACGAACCGACACTTCAATAAATAGCACATAAGCCGGTGGCGCAGCGATACCCGTTGCTTCTTCATAAGCTTGACGTAAGGCATGATTAATCAGCTTATCACGCATCATACGGCCATTGACGTAGCTATATTGCACATCCATTGGTGCGTTATCATGCGGCAAGCCAACCCAGCCCCATAATTTAATATCATCGTGTTCACAATTCAACGCCATACAATTGGCCATGAAGTTATTACTGGTAATACTAGCAACACGGCGCTCTTGTTGCTCAAGCGTACTCGCGGGGCGATAACTGCGGATCACTTTACCGTTATGTTTGAGGGTGATCTGCAAGTCAAAACGGCTTAAAGCAATACGCTTAACTAATTCATCAATATGATTAAATTCAGTTTTATCGGTACGTAAAAACTTACGACGGGCGGGCGTATTAAAGAATAAATCAATCACTTCAACGGTTGTACCAATCGGATGTGCAGCAGGTTTGATTTGTACCTGCATATCACGGCCTTCCGCATAGGCTTGCCATGCTTCGCTTTGCGCTTTAGTACGCGAAGTAAAGGTCAGTCGTGATACCGAACTGATACTGGCTAACGCTTCACCACGAAAACCAAGACTATCAATGGCCTCCAAATCATCTAAAGTGGCAAGCTTACTGGTTGCATGACGGCTTAATGCCAGACCAAGCTGATCTTTCTCTACGCCAGAACCATTATCACGGATACGGATCAGCTTAGCGCCGCCCTTATCAATATCAATGTCGATACGTGTTGCACCCGCATCAATACTGTTTTCAATGAGTTCTTTTACGACTGATGAAGGGCGTTCTACCACCTCTCCAGCCGCAATTTGGTTCGCTAATCGAGGTGGTAAAATTTGAATTGTCATGGCACACCTAACTCGTTGGTATTTTCAATTTCTGGCCAATTCTAACGGTATCTTTAGTTAGCCGATTTAACTGTTTAATACGCGACACTGTCGTGCCATAACTGCTAGCAATAACAGAAAGTGATTCGCCTTTAGTCACAATATGGGTGCTATTTCTCATATAGGCTAAATAGGTATCTTTCGGCGGTGAATGACGAAAATGCTGATAAGAACCTTGTGCAATCGCGTTAGCAATTTTATATTGATGGCTGCTTGTCGTCAGCTTTTTACCTTCTCGATAGTTCGTCACAAAACCTGCTTCAACCAATAAAGAAGGGATATCAAGAGACTTTAATACCGCTAAACTTTGCTCATAGGGTTTCGATTTATGCATCCCCGTGACTTTCGCTAATTCATGATGGATCAATGATGCCACGTTATAACCGGCACCTTGTGAATATTGCTGACCAAGATCCAGAAACATGTATTGCAAATCATCATCTGCATCACTATTTTTAATCGCCTCACCTACGCCACCAAGTAAGCCATCCACATTGTCATCGCGCATCTTTTTCTTAAATTCATACTTAGCACGGCCTTGCGATAAGATCAGCGTTGAGGCGCCCGATGGTTGTGACGAAGTAAAACCGTCGGCATGCACAGAAACTAACAATTCGGCTTTGTACTTACGCGCAATAGCAGATCGTTCATTAAGTGAAATATAACGGTCATCTTTACGGATCAATACCGCTTTGATGCCTTTTTTCTTATTCAAAATAGCCACGGTCTTTTTAGCAATCGCTAAGTTAATATCTTTCTCAACAAACTTTTTAAAGCCGATAGAACCTGGATCTTTACCACCGTGTCCCGCATCAATCGCAATCACCACATCTCTTCGAGGGTGTTTAACCACCGCTTTTTTGGCTGGTTTTTTGACGATAATAGGGTTGCTTTGCTTCACAACAGGTTTAACTGATTTAGTCGGTTTAACCGGTAAATCAATCACGAGCCTATTTTTAGTCGTTTTACTGCCCGCTAATTCAAAAAAGCGATAATGAATCGGTTTAGCCAAGTGAAAAATAATCCGTAAATCACTCGACTTAGCAGATTTAGCCTGCTCAACACGGGTAATATTACTGCTTAATTTGGCTAATCGACTGACACTAACCAGGTTACGCGTGCCAGCAAAATCCACCACAATTTGTGTTTTCTTATGGCGATCGTAAAGATTAAATAACGGTTTTTTTGCCAAGTCAAAAACAATGCGTGTTTTATCGGCATGCTCAACAATCCGAATTCCCGTAACCGAGTTGGCAGCATAACTTAATGGCATAAAGCACAGGTATACTATGCTCAATAATAAAATCCGTTTTAACATCTTATCCTACATTTATATTGGCAAGTTTATTAACCAGGGTCATACCTAATGCACTCACGCCTTTGACTACAACTTCACGCTGTTCTCCGACATAAGTAAGGGTAATTTGCACATCTTCAGCAGGTAAAAAACCTTCTCCACGTTGTGGCCACTCGATTAAGCACAAACAATCATCAGCAAAGTAGTCACGAATACCCATAAATTCTAATTCTTCCGGATCGGCTAAACGATACAAGTCAAAATGATAAACATTCCAATCCGCTAATTCATAAGGTTCAACTAATGTATAAGTCGGGCTTTTCACATTCCCTTGATGACCGAGTGATTGTACAAAACCACGGGTTAATGTCGTTTTACCTGCACCTAAATCACCATGTAAGAAAATGGTCGTCGCACTATCGCATACACTCGCAAGGCTTGCACCAAAGGCAACGGTTTCAGATTCATCTGCTAGGAAAACTTTTACTGTATTTGTCATCTAATTTAACTACCTTAAACATTAAAATAAAACGCTATTTTGAGTTGTGTTCAGCACAAGCTCATTCCCAAGCCATAGAGTATCTTCGACGACAGACATCAACAGATAAAATTGGCCAGGTATGTCGATTCTACAAATTGTCGAGCCCAAAGAAAACCACAATATGATAAACTTTACCTCAATTTACTAATAGACAGATAATAAACCATGCCTCCGATAGACTATCAACAACTTACGCAACAAATTAAAGCCTGGGGGGCAGAACTTGGTTTCCAACAAGTCGGGATCGCAGACACTGATTTATCAACTTACGAACCACACTTTCAAACCTGGTTAGATAATGGCTATCATGCCGACATGGATTATATGTCACGCTACGGTACCATGCGAACGCATCCAGAGGAGCTCTATCCTGGCACAATTCGTGTTATTTCTGTGCGTATGGATTACCTGCCACCCGATGCATTAATGGCAACGACTTTAAAGCAAAAAGATAAAGGCTATATTAGCCGTTATGCACTTGGTCGCGATTACCACAAAATTGTACGTAAACGCTTAAAAAAACTCGGTGATAAAATCAGTGAACACTGCGAAAGCCTTGATGCTCGACCTTTTGTTGATACCGGTCCTTTACTTGAACGACCACTCGCAGAAAAAGCAGGATTAGGTTGGACGGGTAAACATTCATTAATTTTAAACAAGGAAGCCGGTTCATGGTTTTTCCTTGGCGAAATATTAATAAACCTACCACTACCTGTTGATAAACCTATTGAAAATCAATGTGGTAAATGTACAGCGTGTTTGCAGATTTGTCCAACACAAGCCATTGTCGCGCCTTATAGTGTCGATGCTAATCGCTGTATTTCTTACCTCACAATCGAGTTGTTTGGTGCGATACCAGAGCAATATAGAAGTTTAATCGGTAATCGTATCTACGGTTGTGATGATTGCCAATTAATCTGCCCATGGAATCGTTTTGCCGCCATTACAGGCGAGCAGGATTTCCACCCGAGATCAAACCTGCATTCACCCGACTTATTGGCGCTGTATGCATGGGATGAAACTTACTTCCTCAAACAAACGGAAGGTTCACCGATCCGCCGTATTGGTCATGAACGCTGGTTACGCAATATTTCAGTCGCACTGGGTAATGCCGCTTATTCAGCAGAAATAATTGAGGCGTTAACAGCTAAGTTCGCAGAAACAACAGAGATGGTACAAGAACATATCACTTGGGCACTGCAACAACAGCGCGCTAAAGCAGAGAATATCATTCCAGTATTACAGATCGATAAGACCAAAGACAAGCTAATTAGAATGGTAGAAAAAGCACTACCACGTGATGCTTAAGCGATTAATAACTTATAATCGTAAAGTAGATTAGTCATAAAAAAGCGCGTATAAGATAGACCTACACGCGCTTTTTTATCTGCTATTTATCCGTTTTATCAACAGCCTCATTACTTTGCGTTGCGACGCTTTCAGCCTCAGATTTCTTGACAAGTTGCTCTGCTTCCCACGCTTTGGCTTTATGGATCAAGCCAGTGATCGTCGAGCCTTGTACCAAAATAGAGAACACCACAACCGAATATGTCATCACCAAAATAATTTCTCGCACATCGATATTTTTATCTGGAATAACGTATACACCTGCCGGAATGGCCAGGGCCATCGCGAGTGCTAAACCACCACGTAATCCACCCCAAGTCAGGATCGTCACTGATAGTGGGTTATAACTGCGAAAACGGTTAAAGAATAAATAAGAGAATTTCACACTTAAATAACGCGCCACTAATACAAGTGGGATCGCAAATACCATCAAGATCCAATCTTCTTTATGAAAGCTAAACAGCAACATCGCCATACCAATCAATAAGAATAAAATACCATTAAGGAATTCATCCACTAATTCCCAGAAATGATCTAGGTGGTACTCACTTTCTGGAGAGAAACCTTTTTGACGCGTCCAGTTACCAATCATGATACCGGCAACCACCATCGCTAATGGGCCTGACACATGAATAATGTCAGCAAACACATAACCCGCAGTAGGAATAGCTATCGTCAACAACAGTTCCATCGAGTGATCATTCGTCGAGCTGATTAAGTAATGGAATATTAAGCCAAGCGCAAAGCCATAAAGAATACCGCCAATCGCCTCATGTAAGAACAACTGAGTCACACTACTCACCGTTGGCACTTCAGTACCAAAGGCAACAGTAAACAGCGTCATAAAAATCACGAGACCAAAACCATCATTAAATAATGACTCCCCCTCAATCTGCGTTGAAATTCGCTGTGGTGCATCCAAATTTTTCACAATCGCCAATACCGCGATCGGATCCGTAGGCGAAATAAGTGCACCGAATAATAAGCAATAAATGAAATCTAATGGAATACCAATAAGTTGACAGAATCCCCATAACACGCCACCAATAAAGGCTGTTGAGAATAAAGTAGCGACTAGCGCTAAGACAGTGATCTCCCACTTCTGATCTTTCATGTGCCCAAGCTTAATACCGAGTCCGCCAGCAAACAATAAGAAACCTAAGATGCCTTTTAATAAAAAGCTTTCGAAGTTGATATTATTTAATTGCTCTGCGGCGATTGCTTCTAAATGAAACCAGCCGCTTTGACCCGCAACCACAATACCCAAAGACAGTATTATTGATCCCGCAGTGATCGCAATAGTGGTTTGCATCTTGCCAATTTTGCTATTAATAAACGCAATAAAAATGGCTATTGCTGCGAGAAAACATAAGGTACTGTACACCGACATGCTACACCTCTGATTGAAGTAAATTTGATTAGATTAAACTGAAGATTATTTTTACGAGCTACACAATGTTCTTGTTAAGGTTAAAAATCAAGTTCTTTCAGCAATATGGCTAGCAACTAACAATGAATAGAGTATTTAACCCAAGCCAAACCTAAAAAATACCTACTATTATATAGCTCGACGTAATAACAAAATACTTAGTTAAAACGCAGCTATTTTATCGCCAATCACTATTTAATATACGACGATAAAAACTGGTATGCGAAAATTTAAATAAATAAGAGCAGGAATAAGCGTAATAGGAAATAGAAATAGAAATAATAGCAAATAAATGCGCAGATAATATTTTACCAAAACCATGAACTGATGGTCACCTTGCGGTATTAAACAAGGCTTACATCATATAATTTAGATATAGTTTCAGTATCGTTTCGGTATAGCAGAATCAGTATTAACGTTTTTTCGGCACCCAAGCCCAAATGAATTCAGCATTAATTGGTTGATTACCTTCACTGTCAGTGATCACGACAGGCACAGATATATCTCCCTTCTCGGTATTACGAATATGATTAATCTGTTCATCCGTCAAGGTAGCGACAGCGGTTAAATCACCTGCAGCGCGACGAACATAATCAATATTCATATTTTTTAATAATGGAATTCGGTTGTCAGGTACGTGCATACCAATCAAGAAACCCGTTGCAGATTCGCCGAGTAGCGCCATTGCAGCTGCATGTACACCACCAATGTGATTTTGTACGCGCTTACGGTTTTTCAAGCTCAGTTTAGAACCCGAAAAATCTAATTTTTCAACACGTACTTTTGATGTACCAGCAAATTTAATGACTTTGCCAAAGACCAAAGATAATGCAGGTGCATGGCAACCTTTCGGCAGTAGCGTTACTTTCTTAACGATTTTACTGAGTTTATTAGCGGCTTTCATATCAATCCTTGAGTTTATAATAGATTCCAAAACAATTACTTAGCTTGTATTAATATAGTCGTAAGCAACAAGTGATTAAGCACTATAACATTCAATAAATAAGTGCAATTGGTCTAAATGACATGAGAGAGAAATTAACGGTAATAAATAGGTAGATTTGTTGATTTTAAATAATAGGATTAATAAATGGATATAAATAGTAGAAAGGTATTATAAGAAAGGAAATTGGAGCGGTACAAGAGGCTCGAACTCTTGACCTCAACCTTGGCAAGGTTGCGCTCTACCAACTGAGCTAGTACCGCTTAATTTTTATTCTCGTTTTGAAACAGGGTTTCTCAACTTTATCTGTTTATCATTGGTGTGATAAAAGACTTTTTATAGTAAATTTGGAGCGGTACAAGAGGCTCGAACTCTTGACCTCAACCTTGGCAAGGTTGCGCTCTACCAACTGAGCTAGTACCGCTTCATTTTGATTTATAGTTTCTCAACTATTCGATTCAATCGAATGCATAAACATTCAAATAAACCTGAATTTGGAGCGGTACAAGAGGCTCGAACTCTTGACCTCAACCTTGGCAAGGTTGCGCTCTACCAACTGAGCTAGTACCGCATCACTGTAGGTTATAGTTCTTCAACTTATCCTCATTATCATTGGTGTGATAAGAAGATTGGAGCGGTACAAGAGGCTCGAACTCTTGACCTCAACCTTGGCAAGGTTGCGCTCTACCAACTGAGCTAGTACCGCATCACTGTGCTTCTTTGTCATAAAACAGAGTTTCACAACTTATTCGATTTACCCGAACGAATTAACATTCAAATCAATCTGAATTTGGAGCGGTACAAGAGGCTCGAACTCTTGACCTCAACCTTGGCAAGGTTGCGCTCTACCAACTGAGCTAGTACCGCATCACTGTAGGTTATAGTTCTTCAACTTATCCTCATTATCATTGGTGTGATAAGAAGATTGGAGCGGTACAAGAGGCTCGAACTCTTGACCTCAACCTTGGCAAGGTTGCGCTCTACCAACTGAGCTAGTACCGCATCACTGTAGGTTATAGTTCTTCAACTTATCCTCATTATCATTGGTATGATAAGAAGATTGGAGCGGTACAAGAGGCTCGAACTCTTGACCTCAACCTTGGCAAGGTTGCGCTCTACCAACTGAGCTAGTACCGCATCACTGTAGGTTATAGTTCTTCAACTTATCCTCATTATCATTGGTATGATAAGAAGATTGGAGCGGTACAAGAGGCTCGAACTCTTGACCTCAACCTTGGCAAGGTTGCGCTCTACCAACTGAGCTAGTACCGCTTTGGTATTCTAAGATGAGATTGGAGCGGTACAAGAGGCTCGAACTCTTGACCTCAACCTTGGCAAGGTTGCGCTCTACCAACTGAGCTAGTACCGCATATCATCTTAGGTGCCGAATTATATAGAACCGACTGGTTTTTGCAAGCATAGAGCTAGGCTTTATTATAAAAAAGCCTTATATTGCTGAATGTTTGGACTATAAGGTTGTAAAATTATCCAACCAGCCGTTTGACTGCTTAAATTTTAAACATATGTTGGCGGTAATGCTGTAATTCACCAATTGATTCGCGAATATCATCCAGTGCTAAATGCAAACCTTGCTTATGGAAACTAGATACAACCTCAGGGCACCAACGGCGACCTAATTCTTTAATCGTGCTCACATCGACATTACGGTAATGGAAATAATCATTTAATTCCGGCATGTATTTCACTAAGAAACGGCGATCTTGACCAATACTGTTACCACATAAAGGTGATTTACCAGCCGGTACCCATTTGTCTAAGAATGCTAATGTTCGCGCAACAGCCTCCTCTTCAGTGACATCACTCGCTAATACACGTTTAACCAAGCCTGAATCAGTATGATGCGTTGTACACCACTCATCCATCTTATCCAGTTCGGTTTTATTTTGATGGATAGCTAATACAGGTCCTTCTGCAAGAATATTCAATTCACTATCAGTGACGATAGTAGCAATTTCAATGATCAGACATTTTTCTGGATCAAGACCTGTCATTTCTAGGTCAATCCAAACTAAATTATTTTCATTAAACTGCGCAGCGTTGTCGGCAAGTTGCATAGAGGGGATCCTAATAGTTGTCGTGTAATCGTATGTTTAAGGTTATTATACCCAATCGACCTCGAAATGCGATGTTCAGCAGCTGTACTGTAATAATACACACTGTTAAATACGCTTGTTACAAATCAGGAATTAAATTACCCGTGGCTAAAAAGAAACATTTAACCCAAGGTCAAATACGTCGTGTACGTAGCAACCAGACTAAACGTCTAGAAAAGCAAGATACTAAAGAATGGGATGACGCACTTCTCGGTAAAAAACAAGAAGGTGTGATCATTAGCCGTTTTGGTCAACATGCTGATGTAGAAGATGAGAATGGTGTGATCCACCGTTGTAATCTACGTCGTTCTATTGCAAGTTTAGTGACTGGCGACCGTGTAGTTTGGCGCTTAGGTAATGAACAGCTACAAGGCATTTCAGGTATTATCGAAGCGGTGCATGAACGCAGGACTGTATTAACACGTCCTGATTTCTACGATGGTATTAAACCTATTGCTGCCAATATCGATCAAATAGTGATCGTATCTTCAGTAGTACCTGAATTTTCGACTAATATTATTGACCGTTATATCGTCGCTGCCGAAGATGTAAAAATTCGCCCCGTGATCTTATTAAACAAAATTGATTTATTAAGCCAAGATGAATTGTTTACCATTAACCGTCAATTACAAACTTATCGTGATATCGGTTATGAAGTATGGCAAGTATCCTCTCTCGAAGGTAATGGCTTGTCTGAGTTACAACATCTATTAAAAGATAATACCACTATCTTTGTTGGTCAATCAGGCGTTGGTAAATCATCACTGGTGAATGCATTAATGCCTGAACTCGACGTCGAAGTAGGTGATGTATCAGAAAAGTCAGGTTTAGGGACGCACACAACAACGACGGCACGTTTATATCACTTCCCATCAGGTGGTGACTTAATTGACTCACCAGGTGTACGTGAATTTTCACTATGGCACATGAAAGCCGAAGAGATCGCTAACGGATTTATTGAATTCCGAGATTTCTTAGGTGAATGTCGTTTCCGCGATTGTAAACATAAAAACGATCCAGGTTGTGCACTGCAAGATGCGATAAAACAAGGCAAGATCAAAAAAATACGCTTTGATAACTACCTACGCATCTTGGAAACCATGCTAGATAATCGCCCAACTCGTCATGTACCAGTGCGTAAATAATCACTTCCGCGACCGTGATACAAAGAATATACGCGTATCATATCGCAGCTACCTTGCCGATATAAAGGCAAGGTAGCAATAAACAGCTAATTCTGACAACAATAGCCAAAGTTGTTACACTAGCGTTAATTTTATTTCATTCTATTTAATTATAGTCATTCAACTATTTAAGAGGCTCTCAGGTGCTAGACAAGCTTAAAGTTATTGCCCAATACTGCTTTCCTCAACACGGTTTATCTCGTCTTATTGGTTTATTTGCTGCCGGCGCGCATGGCAAAGTAACCACTAATGTGATCACGTGGTTTATCAAGCGTTACAATGTGAACATGGATGAAGCAAAGCATTCAGATCCTGGACACTTCCAAACATTCAACGACTTCTTTACACGTGAATTAAAAGAAGGCGTACGCCCAATTAATACTGACGACAACATGTTATGTCAACCAGTAGACGGCGCAGTCAGCCAAGCAGGTCCAATTACGCAAGGCCGTATTGTGCAAGCTAAAGGTCATGACTACAGTGTTTGTGAATTATTAGGTGGCGATCGTCAACTTGCTAACAAATTTGAAGAAGGTGATTTTGCCACAGTCTATTTATCGCCACGTGATTATCACCGTATTCACATGCCAATTACGGGTACGTTAAAAGAAATGATTTTTGCTCCGGGAGATCTGTTTTCAGTTAACCCGTTGACGGCACAAAATGTACCGAATCTATTTGCCCGTAACGAACGTGCTATCGCTATCTTTGATACCGAAGTTGGCCCGTTTGCAATGGTATTAGTTGGCGCGACAATCGTGGCTTCAATTGAGACAATTTGGCACGGCACTGTCGCACCATCAAAAAATAAAGAGATCGTACGCTGGACGTATGAAAACCAAGCGCCAATCGTGATTGAAAAAGGTGCGGAAATGGGTCGCTTTAAACTGGGTTCAACTATCGTTGCCGTGTTTGCTAAAGACGCAATTGAATTTGTTGATGAATTACAACCAACAACGCCAACGATAATGGGTGAAGCATTCGCTCGTATCAAAGCTAAATAAACGAGCCTGTTGACTCGATTAACCCGTTATACAGTACGCTATAACGGGTTATATTCCTGCTCTACGTTAACATTCGACAAATAACACTCAATAATACTCAATAAATAATACCTCTATAACTAAAACACCAATATCGACAATAAAGCCATTACTCATAATGCCAATTGATCTGGCAGCCAATTGCAAGGATGTAAGCAATTAATGGAACAACGTAAACAAGGCCTTTGGGCACTTCACTCGGCAACGCTATTACTTGGCGGCACCACCTTATTTTCCAAACTAATCTCATTAAGCGCGCTTGATATCACCATCATTCGCTGCGTGATTGCGGCGACGGTGCTGTGTTTATTGCTAAAAGTAACCAAACAGCGCCTACGATTAAATTCCTTCGCTGATTATGGTTGGGCGCTCTTACTCGCCACATTAGTAGGGGCACACTGGGTAACCTTCTTTCTCGGTATGCAATTGTCGACCATTGCGATAGGTCTAATCGCTTTCTATACTTACCCTGTCATGACGGTGTTTTTAGAACCACTCTTTAATAAAGAAAAAATTCAATTTCAGGATATTATTTCAGCATGTGTGGTGTTAGCCGGCATCAGTTTGTTAGTACCTGAACTGTCGTTAGAGAATGAAGTAACACTCGGGATCATCAGCGGTATTAGCTCTGCCTTTCTGTTTACTTTAAGGAATATTCTCTACAAACGTAAGCTCTCGCACTACAGTGGTCCCCACACAATGTTTTATCAAACATTATTAACCGCATGTATGCTTTCCCCATTTTTGGGTGTAGAATTAGCGGATATAAATAATGACAATTGGACGTTATTAGTTGTGCTAGGAATTTGTTTTACCGCAATGCCACACACACTACTAGTGACAGCATTACGCCACCTAAAAGCCAAAACAGTCGGTCTTATCTCCTGTTTACAGCCACTTTATGGTAGCTTGCTCGCGATCCCTTTCTTAGGTGAAATACCCAATACAACAACTATCATAGGTGGTGTACTCGTGGTATCAGCCGCCCTTTTTGAAACATGGAATGCAGGAAAAAAATAGTACCGAATAACGTAATTTGACTACGCATAGCCTTAAATCAATCGCGTTAGCAATGGTACTTATGAAATATTATGATGACTAAAAACTATGTAGTGTTACTTATTCTATTTTCATTATTTATTACGCCTGTTCAGGCACAACTTAGTTATGGTGAAGCGCAGCTTAATGACACCATTTCTCAGCTGCAAGATCTCGAGCTTACGCCGTCGATTAAATTACAGCTCAAGTACTATGAACAAGCCTTAAAAGATCTGAACGAAGATACCAAAGCTCGTCACACGGCAAATCGTTATCAAAAAATAATTGATGACTTTCCTGCTACAGCACAAACGTTAAGAGCAGCCATATCAGACTACCAGCCAACGCTTTTTGACGATGCAAGTGACTGGCCATTAAATAAGATAGAACAAGAAATTGGTCGACGAAATTCGACTCAAACAGAATTAAAACAGCAACAACAAGCGCGTAGTAGCGAACTCACCACGATAGGTATCCGGATCAGCTCATTTCAGACTGATATCGAACGCTTACGCACTAAATTGACCAGCACCCAAAAAGAACATGATAAGTTAATCGGTAACAGCGGCACGAATTTAAACGATGAACAGGAATCATTGCGTATCGCCCTGCAAATCAAACAATCGTCACTTTCGACTCAGATCCAAATGTTAGAACTGGAACAACTCAGTGCTAGTAATCGCAGTGAATTAGCACAACTCAATCGACGCTTAGGTCTACTAAAACAAAAAGACATTAGCCATAACTTAGCGACATTAACTGAACTGCGTAACACGATATTACGTAAAGAAACCGAAGACGCGATCGCACGTAGTAAGCAAATCAATGACTCATCACTGATTAGCTCCCCGTTTTTACAACTACAGCTGGAAATAAACCAAGAACTCTCGAACGAATTAGAAAGAGTTTCAGCTAAAAATGAAACCATTCAAATCAAGCAGCAAGAGGTATCACAACAAGTCGATGCGCTCACCAACACCTTGATTAACTTTAACGAACAAGTTGAATGGTTAAAAATCAGCTCTGCATTTGGAGAAAACTTACGTGCGCAAGTCAGTAGCTTACCGGCAGAACCACCACTCGATAAACTAGAAGAAGAGATCGTAGAAAGTCGCTTAGCACGTTTTCGCTATCAGAAAATGCTCACGCAATTAGACAGTTTACCGTTAACAACAAAGCCACTAACAGCTGAAGAAGAAACCAGTTTGTTACGCTTTATTGAGTTACGTCGACTGTTACTGAGCAAACTGATTTCTAGCTTAGATAACCATATCTACGAACAAGCAAAATTAAAAGTCAGTTACAGCAAAATGAATAGCACCTTAGTGCAAATTAAGCAGCAAGCTGATGAGCATTTATTTTGGGTGCCAAGCATTCCCTTACTCGGCATGCAAAGTGTTACCGAACTCTTTTCAAGTATGCTTTGGCTTACGTCCATTGATAACAGTATTTCTATCCCCCAAGCTTTGCTTTCCTCACCATTAACAACGCTGAGCTTAGCAACATTACTCATTTTAGGCTTATTCTATTTACGCACCCCACTGAATAAGTTTTTTACTAAGCATATTGCCGATACATCGCCAAAAGTCGGTAAGGTAACCCAGGACAAGTTCGCTTATACATTACGTAACCTTGCCTTTTCAGTCGCAGATGCGCTCATTTTACCTATCTCACTCTTTATTATTACCGAGTTATTGATAAAGGCATGGCAGTACCCCTTTGCCGTTAATATGGGTCACGCCGTTCAAGATTCACTGTTTTTATTGGTCATCTATTTATTCATGCGCAACCTGACTCGCCATAAAGGTTTATTGCAGATCCATTTGAAAATAGATAAGGTCCGAATTGCTAAGATTTGGGGCTACTACCAAGTACTGTTCTTCATCTCTTGGCCTTCTTATATCATCCAAGTACTTTGCTACCGATATCCTGAACAAGCGTATGATGGTTCGCTCGGTCGCCTTGCATTCGTCATTACTTGTGGCGCACTGGTGCAATTTTATTACCGTTTATACCGTGAAAAATTACCCCTGACCTACAAGCAAAAGAATAATGGGAAACCACATATTGTCCACCACACCATCTGGACTGTATTTATCATGGCGCCCATTGCCTCTGCAATAATGGCAATCATGGGTTACTTATATACTGCACAAGTATTACTTAAACAAATGGAGTCCTCGCTATTAATGGGGCTGTTATTTTTATTAACGTATTACTTAATTCGTCGAGGCATGCATTTACAAAAACGCCGTTTAGCGTTTGAACGTGCGAAAGCAAAGCGTATTGATATTATTGCCCAGCGTGTAAAAGAAGTTGAAAAAGGCGGACAAAATACCAGTCAAGAAAGTCATTTTGATATTGAAGAACCTGAGATCGATTTAGATCAAATCAGTGCCCAATCACTGGGGTTATTACGCACCTTGTTAACACTGTTATTTGTCGCGTTAAACGCCCTATTTTGGTCTGAGATCCAAAGCGCCTTTATCTTTTTAGACACGGTGACATTATGGGATGCGTCCAATACCTCAAATGGCATTGAGTATGTTGATCCCATCACTTTAAAAAGTTGTCTGTTAGCACTGATTATTTTTGTACTTACCTTGGTATTAATTCGTAATTTATCTGGTGCTCTGGAACTGTTAATTTTACAGCATTTGGATCTCTCTCCGGGCACAGGTTTTGCGATCACGACGTTGGCTAAGTACATGACTATCTCAATTGGCTTTGTGGTAGGCTTTAACTTTTTAGGGGTTGATTGGGCGAAAACACAATGGTTAGTCGCCGCCTTAACCGTCGGCTTGGGTTTTGGTCTGCAAGAGATTTTTGCCAACTTCGTCTCCGGTTTAATCATCTTATTTGAAAAACCGATCCGTATTGGTGATACCGTGACGATCCGAAATTTAACCGGTAGTATCAGCAAAATTCAAACCCGTGCGACAACGATTGTCGATTGGGATAGAAAAGAAATTATTGTGCCGAATAAAGCCTTTATCACCGAGCAATTTATTAACTGGTCACTCTCTGATTCCATTACCCGCGTGATCATTAATATTGGTGTAGAGTTCAACTCTGATATTGAACTGGTCACTCAATTACTATTAGAAAGTGCCGAAGAGAATAGCTTAAGTCTAGATAATCCGAGCCCAGAAGTATTCTTTATTGAGTTTGGCCAGCACGCCCTAAACTTTGAAGTGCGTTGTTATGTATCCGAAATGGGGCATCGTTTAACCATGACTCATGAATTGAATTCGCGCATCACCCATGTCTTTAAAGAACACAACATTCGCATTGCGCTGCCACAGTTAGACTTGCGCGTCAAAGATGGTTTTAAAGTCAGCGACAGTAGCCATATCATGAGCATGAAAAAAGGCAGCTTAAGATAGTTTAAACGACAGCGAAAAGGGTGAGTAACGTATCGTTATCTCACCCTTTTTTATCCGGGTAATTTAAGCTCTCGGGGTGGGAAAGGCAATAACCTCATCAAGGCTATTTGCCCCCATCATCAGCATCACTAAGCGATCGATACCTAACGCCACGCCAGCGCAGTCAGGGAAGCCAGCCGTTAACGCATCAATCAGATGATAGTCGATAGGTTGCTCAGATAAATCCATGGTCTTACGCTTCGCATTATCGGCTTTAAAACGTCTTAATTGCTCTTGCGCATCGGCTAGTTCATGAAAGCCATTGGCTAATTCAATGCCTTTAAAATACACTTCAAAGCGCTCTGCCACCCGTGTATCTTGTGCGCTAATGCGCGCTAATGCCGCTTGCGATGCAGGGAAGTCGTAAATAAAGCACGGCACGTTTTGGCCAATTTGGCTCTCGACACCCACGTAAAATAACAGCTGTAAGATAGTATCTCGATCAGGTTCATTCTCTAATACGTCATAAACCCCGTACGGTTTTGCCGCTTGGCGTAATTCATCCATCGTCGCGGTTAACGGGTCTAGCTGTAAAAATTGTTTGAATGCGTTTTGATAAGTGAAGCGCTGCGCTTTACCTGTGCTTAATACCAAAGTCAGTAGTTCTGACATTTCATCCATTAATTGAAAATGATCAAAGCCGATGCGATACCATTCCAGCATAGTGAATTCAGGATTATGATGACGCCCAGCTTCTTCGTTACGGAACGATTTACTCATCTGATAAATACAACCACTGCCTGCTGCTAGCAATCTTTTCATATGGAATTCAGGTGATGTTTGCAGATATAAAGGCAGACCTTGGCTGTAACCAGGACCAACAAATTCGGTGCTAAAGGCATCTAAATGTACATCTGTTACAGCTGCTTGGCTCATCGCTGGCGTATCAACTTCTAATACATCACGTGTCGCAAAGAACTCACGGATGGTATTTAATACCGATGCTCGCGCACGTAACGCTGGAAAACTTGCACTCGGTTGCCAATTTAATTCACTCATATCCACTCCGGTTATCATAACCTAAAAAGTTAATGCTATTCATCGTCTGCATAATACCCATTCCTATAAACCACTGTGCAGAGAAATATTATTGCTATCGCAAACATACATGGCCATGGATGGCCTTGTCTAAGCGAACATGGATGTCTTGAGCGGTTTGCAGGAGTAATATTATTTAGAGCATTTAATTATCGAAATTTATATTATGGTTTTCCAAAAACTAAAATGCCAGTCAAAGACTGGCATTTTATCGTTCATTAACACTAATGTCGTTAGCGCATAATCAACTTATTTAACACGACCAACATATTCGCCAGTACGTGTATCAACTTTAACTACTTCACCGATTTGGATGAATAGTGGTACGCGTACAACGGCACCAGTAGTCAATGTTGCAGGTTTACCACCTGTACCCTGTGTGTCGCCTTTTAGGCCAGGATCTGTTTCTGTCACTTCCAATTCAACAAAGTTTGGTGGTGTAACAGCAATTGGGTTATCGTTCCACGTAGTAATAACGCAGATATCTTGTTCAACTAACCATTTAGCCGTATCGCCAACTGCTTTTACGTCAGCTTCAACTTGCTCAAACGACTCATTGTTCATAAAATGGAAGTATTCGCCATCGTTATATAGATACGCTAATTCTATTTCCATTACGTCTGCAGCTTCAACAGTTTCGCCAGACTTAAATGTTTTTTCTAGAATTTTACCAGAAACTAAACGACGAACTTTAACGCGATGAAATGCTTGGCCTTTACCTGGTTTTACATGATCATGTTCCATAATAGAGCAAGGCTCATTATCAAGCATGAATTTTAAACCGCCTTTAAAATCACTAGTTTTGTATGTTGCCATGTTATCCTCATGAAAAAATAGATTTCAATAATTAGAATTGAATAATTAGAGTTCAATAATGCCGCAAATGATAACCCGAAATGGAGCAAAGATGCAGGAAAATTGGAAAAAAGACTTAGCAAATGCCATTTCAGATCCCAGAAAGCTACTTTTTATACTAGAACTTCCCGAGACAACTTTCCAAGCAGATTTTGCGGCAAGACAGTTATTCCCTATGCGCGTACCGCTATCGTTTGTCGAACGCATGGAAAAAGGGAACCCTAAAGACCCACTATTTTTACAAGTGATGCCCAAGCAGCAAGAGTTCATTCAAAAGGCCGGATTCATTAAAGATCCGCTTGATGAACATGAATCTGTCGTGCCTGGATTACTGCACAAATACACTAACCGAGTACTGTTTATTGTCCGCGGTGGTTGCGCAATCAATTGTCGTTACTGTTTCCGTCGTCACTTCCCTTATCAAGACAATAGTAATAACAAGCATGAATGGCAACAAGCGATAGATTATATTCGTTCTAAACCCGAGATCATCGAAGTGATTTTCAGTGGCGGCGATCCGCTCATGGCCAATGACGAACAACTCGGTTGGCTGGTTGAACAATTAGAACAGATCCCACACCTTAAGCGCCTGCGTATCCATACCCGTTTGCCCGTGGTCATGCCTAGCCGTGTGACCGATGAATTCGTTAACCTGTTAAAACAATCAAGTTTACGCTGTAGTGTAGTATTACATATCAATCACCCTAATGAGCTCGCCGCAGAACTACCCGACGCATTGGCAAAACTCACCAATGCAGGGATCAGCTTATATAATCAGGCGGTATTACTGGCTGATATTAATGATAATGCCGACGATTTAGTGGAACTACATGAGCGTCTGTTTGATAACCGTATCCAACCTTATTACTTGCATGTGCTAGATAGAGTCGAAGGTGCGAGTCACTTTGAAGTGCCGGAAGAAAAAGCCGTCACACTAATGAATAAACTATTATTACGGTTACCGGGATTTTTAGTGCCCAAATTAGTACGCGAGATTGGTGGTGAGAAAAGTAAAACACCGATTGCGATTTAGTAACCCTTAGCCATTTATAAAATTAAGATCGTAAAATTCAGATAAAAAAGGAATGACCATAAAATCATTCCTTTTTTCGTCTTAGCATTTATGTCCTAAATGACAATTTTATCTAATGCAATTTAAGCGTTGGGCGTAATACCCGGTTTAAACTACCAACCAGCATCATCAAGCCTGTTTTCACATAACCATGTAAGGCAATTTGGTGCATGCGGTACAGTGAAATATATACCATTCTGGCAATACGGCCTTCAACCATCATGCTGCCTTTCGTTAAGTTGCCCATCAGGCTACCCACAGTACTAAAGCTACTTAGCGATACCAATGAACCATGATCGTGATAAACGAATGGTTTTAGCGTCGAACCACCTTGCATCAGCGTCATGATATTTTTAAACGCAACTGTCGCCATTTGATGTGCAGCTTGCGCACGTGGCGGTACAAATGAACCATCAGCTTGCGCGCACGATGCTAAATCGCCAATCACAAAAATACTGTCATCACGGCTTGCTTGTAAACTACCTTTCACCACAATCTGGTTAATACGATTGGTTTCTAGGCCTGCAATATCTTTCATAAAGTCTGGCGCTTTAATGCCCGCAGCCCATACCATTAATGACGCAGGAATTTGTTCACCATCTTTAGTCACCAAACCTTCACTGTTCGCTTCCGTCACCATCGTCTCGGTGCGAACATCAACACCAATTTTAGTTAATTCGTGGTGCGCAGCAGCAGAAATACGCGCCGGTAATGCCGGTAAAATACTTTTGCCAGCTTCTACTAGTGTTACATTTAACGATTCTTGATTTACATTGGTAAAACCGTAAGCCGATAATTGTGATGCCGTATTGTGTAGTTCAGCTGAAAGCTCAACACCCGTTGCCCCCGCACCAACGATAGCGATATTTACTTTGGCATCTTTATCTTTGTTCGCGCCATGTAACAAGAATGCATTTAACAATTCTTTATGGAAACGATGTGCTTGATCTGGGCTATCTAAGAAAATACAGTTGTCTTTAACACCTTTGGTATTAAAGTCATTACACATGCTACCAATCGCCAATACTAAATAATCGTATTGTAAGGTACGTTCGGCAATTAATAATTCGTCACAGTCATTATACAAAGGTGCAATCGTCACGGTCTTCGTTTCACGGTCTAAACCTGAAAAACTACCTAGCTGAAAATCAAAACCTTGATTCTTCGCATGTGCTGCATAACTTAATGCATCAATACCGGTATCCAATGAACCCGTAGCAACTTCGTGTAATAACGGCTTCCACAGGTGGGTTTTATTACGATCAATCAGCGTAATGTTGGCTTTGCCTTTTTTACCCAATTTACGACCCAGTTGTGTAGCAAGCTCAAGGCCACCAGCACCGCCTCCGATCACAAGAATTTTTTTCATCTTATTAAGTCCTCATAGATATATCAGTTAACAGTACTAAAACAACCCTTAACCATGGCGATCTTAATGATTGTTCAACGACTATTTCAACTACCGTTAACTGATACAACTAAGCAGATGCTTATCTTGCTACTCATTCCATTGACTGAGTATTAAAGCATGATTTTAAGGTTTAGATCTAGCAAAATTGAGCTGGATCACATTTAGCATATTAATATGTAACCACCCTCGCCTTCAATATATATAAAAATGTGATACCCAATCGAGCTCAAGATGCTTATAATACCGACCCATTTATTGATAAGAGCCCAGCGCAATGACAAATCAACAACTTCATGAACAGCTAACTGCACAGCTTAAAGGCTTTTACCACCCAGCGATTGAGGCTGATGAATTTTTAACGTTATTAAGCAAACGTAAAATGGGTAAATTTAGCGCTATCTTTGCAGCTGATAGTGGCTTTAAAGCAAATTCAAATCGTTTCCTACCTTATATGGAAGAGTTAGTTGACGATCAGCAAGCATTACCAAAAACGGACGAAGATGGGTTTGATGTGGCAATCGCAACATTCCTAGGTAAGTTACAACAAATGCACACTGTACTTGGTCAATTCTCAGAGCAACTAAAAGAGAAGAAACAGAGTAAACCAAGTAATATTGGTGAATAACGCCGGTAAATAATATCGGTAAATAGCATCGCTAGATAAAGCAAAAAATAATGGCTTACCTAAGCCTTATTGACGCTAAAAAGAAAAGCGGCATTAGCCGCTTTTTTTGACTCTGTAAAACAACGTAAACATAATCATCTGCATAAATAGCATTACTTTACACATACCTCGTTGATTTAATTAAAAGCAGTTTAATTCACTGGTTTAGTACGTCATAGATAGTGCCAGAACTCTAATTATTAAATCTTAAAAATTAACTTTACCCTCCTTTACAAACAAGCCTAACGTTAATTCCTCTCGTTCAAAACAAAACAACAAAAATCATTAAATAACAGGGGTTTAATAGTAATAAAAACTCGATATTAAAATCATATAAATCGATCTGGCTAGGCTAAAGAACATCTTTAGTCGTGAATGTTATAAACCTCATTCTATAAACATATTTACGCATTACCACTAAAGAACTAGATTCCTTATCAAGATTTCAACACCGAAACACAGGTCGTTGTCCTTAATTAATACCCATATTCAGAATTTTAATTTTCATTCAATTAGGTAGGGATCATGAGAATAAATAAAGTCGCTTTTGCTATTACAACATTACTGGCAGCCAGCCAAGTTCACGCTTCAGGTTTCCAAATAAATGAACACTCAGCATCAGGTTTAGGCCGTGCATTTGCCGGTGAAGCTGCAATTGGTGATGATGCAGCATCATTAGCACGTAACCCGGCATTAATGGCGACTTTTGATCGTGCGCAACTATCCGTTGTTGGTTCGTATGTGGCACCGGATGTGAATATTACAGGTCATAACGACAATAACAGCGCAAGCGATGTCGCTCCTGCGGCCGTTGTGCCTGCTATGTATTATATCCAACCTATCAATGATGAGTGGGCATTTGGTTTAGCCATGTACTCAAACTTTGGCACTGGTACTGAATACGCTGATGATTATGTTAATAATGCAGCAGCAGGCACCACACATATTGTCACTGCAACATTTAACCCAAATATTTCTTATCGAATTAACGAACAATTTAGTATAGGTGCCGGTGTAAGTGCAATTTATTCAACCGCAGAGCTGAAAAGAAGTATCCATCTATCACCTGGACTGCCGCAAATGCAAGCAGCTGAAATGGAAGGTGATGGAATTAATTTCAGCTGGAATGTAGGTGCATTATATGAAGTAAATGAAAACAATCGCTTTGGTATTAGCTATAAACACAGTTCAAAGATGGAGCTTGAAGGCACTTATTCAGGCAGGTATCCAGGTGCGATACTGCCCGTGAATGATATTGATGGCACCATGGAAAATACCCTCCCTGCCATTTTAGAACTTTCAGGCTATCACAAACTAACAAACCAATTTGCAGTATCTTATAGCTGGCAATACACAACCTGGTCGGATTTTGGCGATATTATTGCCTATGATTTAAATGGCGTAGAGGTACTGAAAAAAGAAGAAAACTTTAGTAACTCAAGCCGCTATTCAATTGGCACCGAATATTATGCAACAGAAAACCTAACGCTACGTGTTGGTTATGCTTATGATGAACAAGCCGCAGAGTCCACTTTAAGTATTCCAGATTCCGATCGACAATGGTATACCGCCGGTATGACATATAAAGCAACTCAATCTCTGTCGTTTGATATGGGTGCGGCTTTCATTGCAGGTAAAGAAATTACTTTTGATGAAGACATCCCACTTGGCGGAACTAAAACATTCTCTTCTAAAGGTGATGCTTGGATATACTCAGCACAGATGAACTACAGTTTCTAATTAATCGAAATTAAAGTCATATTTAAATGCCGTCCATCTTATTGGATGGCATTTCCCTTAATTTAGCCCAACCAAAACTCCCCTCTTCTATTAATAATCCTTCAAATAAAGATGCAATTAATAAAATATATAGTTCAAAAAAACTATAAAAAACATTATAGACACCTCTAAATATATACTTTTTTGTTATAAAGCGTAAAAAAAGCGCTATTTTATAGAGTCTTAGCTCTACAACTAAAGCGCTCTCTTAGTAAAATTTAAAATATTTGCAAACAGATCAGAGCAGTTTGGTTTTAGTATTTCTCAACACTTCAAAAAGCCTACATTAAACTTGTATAACAACCACTTATATTTAATTGTTGATTAAATGAAATGATTGTTAACCAAATGTTGGACTCCATAAAGTATTAGAAAATTAGACACCTAGTCATAAAAGACTATAAAAATGTCTTTACGATCTAATACGAAAGAATTAGATTTCAGTACAAGATTTAAAGGGCATTTAAAAAGTTCATTTTATTTGACCCTAATATCACATTCATAAATTCTAATTTTATATGGCGGTTTACATGAGAATTAATAAAGTTGCTCTAGCAGTTACAGCATTACTTGCAGCAAGCCAAGTTCACGCTGCTGGTTTCCAAGTTAGCGAACATTCAGCGTCAGGTCTAGGCCGCGCATTCGCTGGTGAAGCAGCAATCGGCGACGACGCAGCATCACTTGCACGTAACCCTGCATTAATGGCAACTTTTGATAAAGCGCAACTTTCAGTTGTGGGTTCTTATGTAACGCCAGAGATTGACGTTACAAGTACAACGCCTGGTTTAGACACTAATGATGTAGCACCAGCACAAGCTGTTCCTGCTATGTATTATATCCAACCAATCAACGAAAAAGTTGCTGTAGGTTTAGCGATTTACTCTAACTATGGTACTGGTACTGAGTATCCAGATGACTATGCTGCAGGTGCAATTGCAGGCACAACACATATTGTATCTGTAAATTTCAATCCAAATATCTCTTACCGTCTAAATGAGCAACTTAGCGTAGGTGCAGGTGTAAGCCTAGTATACGCAACTGCAGAATTAGAGCGAAACGTTGGCTATACCGGCACTCTTCTACCGCAAGATACAAATGCTGCAACTATGGAAGGTGATGGCTATGGTTTCGGTTGGAACGTTGGTGCATTATATGAAATCAATAAAAATAACCGCTTAGGTATTAGCTACAAATCAAAAGTTAAAACTGAACTTGAAGGTGATTACAAAGGTACATCAACATCAGCAGCTTCAAGAGGAGATACAACAGCCGGAGCCCTATCACCATTTGTGGGTCAAAAAACTGTTGATGGTACATTAGATATTAACTTACCTTCTATTTTAGAAGTATCTGGTTACCATAAACTAACAGACAAGTTCGCAGTATCATATAGCTGGATGTACACAACTTGGTCTGACTTTGGTGATATTGAAGCTAAAGGTGCTGAATGTAATGATATCACTGGTGCAGGCCCAGGTACTTGCTTAGTTAAAAAAGAAGACTTTAATAACTCTAGCCGTTATGCAATCGGTGGTGAATACTATCTTTCAGAAGCTTTCACATTGCGCGCTGGTTATGCTCTTGATGAACAAGCTGGTGAAGCAACATTAAGTATCCCAGATACAGATCGCCATTGGTACACAGCAGGTGTTACATATAAAGCATCACAAGCACTATCATTTGATTTCGCAGCAGCGCTAGTTGCAGGTGACGAAATTACATTTGAAGAAGAAGGCACTTCATTCACTTCAAGTGGCGATGCGTACATCTACTCAGCACAAATGAACTACAGCTTCTAATCCAAGCCTTATATTAAGCAGTTCAACTTTGCATTAAAAAGACAGCCTCGGCTGTCTTTTTTGTTTTCTGATCCAAATCAACAAAGATCCTGTTTAAGGATCTTTGTTACATCTACGCATTGCAATTAACTAGACGACCAGTCTATAATCAGCGTTATGGAAAATATGACAGACATTAAAGCTAAACCTCGCCGAGGTAGACCACCCAAAGTAGCCCGTGAAAATACCGATACCCGCGCAATGTTAATTCGCAGTGGTGTCGAAGTATTAACTGAGAGTGGCTTTGCCGCTGCAGGTATCGACGGTATCTTGAAAAAGGTCGGTGTACCAAAAGGATCTTTCTATCATTACTTTAAAAGTAAGGAAGATTTTGGTCAGGCAGTGATTGATAACTACGCTAGCTATTTTGCTGCTAAGCTGGATAAGTGCTTATTAGATGAATCAATCGCACCATTACAGCGTATTGTGAAATTTGCCGATGGCGCTAAACAGGGCATCGTAAAGTTTGAATTCAAGCGTGGCTGTCTAGTCGGTAATTTAGGCCAAGAAGTGGCTATATTACCCGACAGTTATCGTCTTGTACTGCAAAACATCTTTGCCGTGTGGGAAAGTAAGATACAAGCCTGTTTAGAGGCTGCCAAGCAACAAGGTGATATAAAAAATGATATTAACTGCGCGCAGCAAGCTGAATTATTTTGGATTGGCTGGGAAGGTGCAGTGATGCGGGCTCGACTCGTACAATCAGTGCAACCGTTAGATTTATATATCGCGATGTTTATTGCCAGTATCGCCACCAGCTAACATAATCATAGGTGTCTTGTTCTCTAGATTTCTTAACTCCTAGCTTAGGAATAACGAACAAGGCATTATTAAAATTTTTTTACATTTTAATAGACGATCAGTCTATATTAGGAGCTAAGCATGTTTAAAGGTATTTTAATCGAAAAAAATGACGACCAATATACAGCGTCAGTACAATCAATTGATGAATCACAACTGCCTGCTGGTGATGTCAGCATTGATGTTGCTTACAGCACGCTTAACTTTAAAGACGGTTTAGCAATCACAGGTAAAGGCCCAGTAGTACGCAGCTTCCCTATGGTGCCAGGTATCGATCTTGTTGGTACTGTGACGCAAAGCAACAGCGATAAATTCCAAGCTGGCGATCAAGTATTATTAAACGGTTTCGGTGTTGGTGAAAAACATTGGGGTGGCCTGGCAGAAAAAGCCCGCCTAAACAGTGATTGGTTAATCAAATTACCAGCAGGCTTAACGGCTAAACAAGCAATGGCAATCGGTACAGCTGGTTATACTGCAATGTTATCAGTAATTGCCTTAGAACGTCACGGCATCACACCTGAAAAAGGCGATGTATTAGTAACAGGCGCTAACGGTGGTGTGGGTAGCTTTGCGATCACAATCTTATCTAAACTCGGTTATAACGTTATCGCATCAACAGGTCGTCCTGAAGAAGCGGATTACTTAAAAGCATTAGGCGCGTCAGAGATCATTGATCGCAATACCTTATCTGAAGCAGGCCGCCCTATGGTTAAAGAACGTTGGGCTGCAGCGGTTGATTCTGTGGGTAGCCATACACTAACAAATGTATGTGCAGGTCTTAAATATGGCGGTGTGGTAACGGCTTGTGGTCTAGCACAAGGTATGGATTTCCCTGCAAGTGTTGCACCTTTCATTTTACGTGGTATTACCTTAGCAGGTATCGACAGTGTAATGCGCCCTATCGCGGACAGAGAAGAAGCATGGGCTCGTTTAGCAGAGATCCTAACCACTGATGACTTCACTTCTATCGGCACTGAAATCGGCTTAGAAGACGCAGTAGCAACGGCACATGATTTAATGGCCGGTAAAGTACGTGGTCGTGTATTGGTTAATATTCAAAAATAATAACTAATTAAAACCGCTAATTAGAATGGCAAAAGGCGCATCACTTGATGCGCCTTTTCTTTATCCAAAATCACTTAAGCTGACTTTAAATCATTATCTATCTATTATCTAAGGTCATTACTGCGCGCGATTAAACGTCACCACTTCATAACCTAGCGGCGTTAACGTATTACGTTCACTATCAATGTAATTCATCACTGCTTGCGCATCGGTATTACATACTGTGTTATCCGCTTTACAGTTTGGCGCATCACCTTGGTAATTTACTTGGTACTTTTTACCAACCTTAACAATATTCTTTACTTTAAAACCGGTTAGTTTGCCATCTACGAATGCTAAATCAACACGTTTAGAACTGTTCTTCTGTGCTTCATACAGTGGCGTCCAACCGTCATTACCCGTCGCGTTATAATTATTTAACGCGACGTTGTAAGTTTTGCTTTCTTCAATCGCAGTCCATGATGGCGCAGCTTCAGTACCCGTCATCACTTCCACAAAATCAACTTTACCGGCTTTGTTCGCGACTGTTTCTGTGTAGCTATAGCGAATGTGACCGCCATACGGGAATTTACCTGCGTGTGAACCGGCCGCTAATGTTGCGCTTACCGTATCGTTAATCAGGGTTTTAATTACTTTACCCGATACAGGAACAACTGACATAAAGTTAGCGAATGGCAGCATTTCTAACGACACGTTCCCTTGACGATATTCACCCGCTTCAATGTTGGTACGAATGCCACCAGCACCGATTAAGGCAAAATCAACTTTCATGCCCGTAACTTGTTGTACTTCAGCTGTATTAGCCCAGAAGTATTGGCCTTCCGCTAGGATAGGTGCAACATCAGAACCGTGTTTGTCACTGCCGCGATCACCCGGGCGACGTTCATGCTTTAACTCTACCGGTACTTGCGCAATTGTCTTGCCGTATGCTTGATTAACTGCAGGCTTGTAGTTCACATCAATACGTTGACGCATTGCCGCTTCTTCAGCGGTAATGGTGATGTTCTCAGCTTGGTCAATAAATTCAACCACATCTTGCGTCGCTACACTATCAAATTTCTCATCATCATGGCGTGATGGCTGTGAATAAAACTCATCGTTACTCAACAACACATTGTGTCCATTACAGTTAACAATGTCGCCTTGTTGATTAAAGCTTACTTGTAAACGACCGATAGCTTGTGCATATTCACCCGCTTGTACAACACAAGTTTTGCCCATGTTATCTGGATTTTTAACTATCTGTGCATACGTGCCGTTATTGTGTAAACCTAGATTAGTGAAGTCACCTAGTAACGTATGTGAGTGACCACCGACGATCAAATCAATACCGTTTACTTTACTGGCGACATCAACGTCTACCGCATTACCGATATGGGTTAACGCGATAATGTTGTTCACACCTTTGGCTTTCAACATATCAACGGTTGCTTGCGCAGAGGTCACCATGTTTAAGAATTTGATATCACCGGTATTCGGCGCGATATTTGGCATGTTATCGAGTGCTAAGCCAAATACAGCGACCAAGTCTTTATCTGTTGGTAGGTTATCTAAATCGCGAATAGCCGTTTTATTATTGCCATCAAATGCGTAAACCATGAAAGGGCGTAAATTGGTTTGGTCTTTTAAATCCGCATCTTCACTGGCATCAATGTTTGCTGCTAATACAGGGAAATTAATATCACTGATAAATTGATTAAGCTTGGTATTGTTCAAATCAAATTCATGATTACCCAATGCCATCGCATCGATACCGAATAGGCTTAAGATGTCTGCATTCATAGCGCCTTCATTCAACTTAAAGTACGCACTGCCCTGCCACGCATCACCACCGTGTAAGAATAAAAAGCTGTCATCATTTTGCTGCGCTTGTTCTTTGTAAGCATCAGACATAGTTTTCAAACGCGGATGACCGCCAAATTCGTTATATACAGTATCGCCGTTGGCAGTGAAACTTGATTTAACGGGATCGAAGTTAGAATGGGTATCATTGATATGGGCAACAGTCAGATTAAAGACATCGTCTGGTTGCGACGTTTGCGCGCAACCAGCGAGCAGTAAGGCAACAGAAACAGCGGTTAAACGTGCAGTAAGTGGTTTTGAAAACGTCATGATATTCCTTTACGGTCAGAAATTAAGATTGAATGTGTTAAATAATAACAACTAACATTAACGAGATTACACTAAGTAAAATTAAACCTAGTAAAGTTAAACTAAGCTGCGACACATTTTCAGCAGCACTATACCAATAATAATGCAGCACGCAACATATAGACGACGAGATATCAGGAAGTGGACATAGTTACTAAATAATACTTTTTTGAATATTTACTTTG
This sequence comes from Moritella marina ATCC 15381, assembly GCF_008931805.1. Classification (GTDB taxonomy): domain Bacteria; phylum Pseudomonadota; class Gammaproteobacteria; order Enterobacterales; family Moritellaceae; genus Moritella; species Moritella marina. The sequence goes on from NZ_CP044399.1 coordinate 3,523,770, forward strand.
ACAGCAAGTTGTTATGTTATAACATAACAACTACCTATTAAAAACGTAGATATGATCATGGTGAAACAAAAGCTACCTGTCACTGTACTCTCTGGCTTTCTTGGCGCAGGAAAAACAACCGTACTTAAACATATCCTTCATAACCGTGAGGGAAAAAAAGTGGCTGTCATTGTTAATGACATGAGTGAGATAAACATTGATGCCGCCTTTGTGAAAAGTGAAGTATCACTCAATCAGAGTGACGAAAAGCTTGTCGAAATGAGTAATGGCTGCATATGTTGCACACTACGTGAAGACCTTCTATTAGAAGTCGATAAATTAGCAAAAGACGGTCGATTTGATTACCTCGTCATTGAATCTACTGGTATTTCGGAGCCACTCCCCGTCGCTGAAACATTTACTTTTGCCGATGAAAATGGCATTTCATTATCAGACGTAGCGACACTCGACACCATGGTGACTGTCGTTGATGCGGTTAATTTTTTGACCGATTATGATGACGCAAAATATCTACGTGAAACAGGCGAGCATCTTGGCGATGAAGATGAGCGAAGCGTAACAGATTTATTAGTTGATCAAGTCGAATTTGCCGATGTTATTCTTATCAGTAAAACTGATTTAGTTAAACCTGCTGACATAGAACGACTTCACGCCATCCTTAAAGTGCTTAATACACGCGCTAAAGTTATCCCCATCTCTTTAGGTAAGGTTGATATCGGTGATGTACTAAACACGGGTTTGTTTGACTTTGCACACGCAGAAGAAGCACCAGGTTGGCTCAAAGAAATACGAGGTGAAAAAATACCTGAAACAGAAGAATACGGTATTAGTAGTTTTAACTATGTTGCACGAAAACCATTTAATCCAGCAAAGTTTTATCAATTTCTGCACAACACAGAGCAGTTTGGCAAACTGATCCGCTCCAAAGGTTACTTTTGGTTAGCTTCTCGGCCGCAATTTTGCGGCCAATGGAGCCAAGCCGGTGGAATTGCACGCTATGGTTTTGCTGGTATGTTTTGGAAATCAATTCCAGAGAAAGACTGGCCAACAGATCAGCCGTCACTCGATGAGATACAAAAACAATGGGTTGAACCCTTTGGTGATATGCGCCAAGAATTGGTATTTATTGGCCAAAATTTAGATCAAAAGCGAATGATGAACGCGTTGGATGAATGCCTATTAACTGAGGATGAATTACTAAAAGGTAAGCATTTCTGGGCAACATTAAACGACCCTTTTCCAAAATGGGAGGAAAACGAATGAGCACCTTAAGCATTAGCAATAACATCCTGGCTAACACACAAATCCAGCCTAACCAGACTATTCCCGACTTGCATACACAGGGCTTAGCTGAAGGCTATAACGCTGGCGTCTTAACTGATATATACCAAGATGATATAAACATTGCGGTTTGGCAGCGTCACCTTGATAAGCAATTAACGACCGCGGTTAACCAGTTGCTAGAACATAAGCCTGCATTAAGGTTATTATTGGTTGTCACGCCAGAAGATTGCTTTGACGTGTTGAGTGAAAAGTTTGAAAAATCAGACGAAATAACAAGGTTAATTGATGATATTTCCTTATTAGTTGATATGTTTTGTTGCCTGTTTGACCTCAAACAAGCAGGGTTAAGATTAACCATACTCGACCAAGCTATGTGCCCCCGTTTTCATGTTGACCGCATACCTTGCCGTTTAGTGACAACATACACAGGCATGGGCACACAATGGCTGAATAATAGTGTCATTGATCGCACGAAACTAGGCGCAGAATACCAAGACACAACCGATGAACAATCCGGTTTAATGCAAGATATCGCAGATATAAATAAACTAACGCGGGGTGATATTGCATTACTCAAAGGCGAGAATTGGAATGATAACGCAGGGGCAGGCCTAGTTCATCGCTCACCAGAAACTTCTCAAGGCGAACGTAGATTATTTCTAACCCTCGACTTTATTAGTGATTAAAAATAAACAGACACCACATCGCAATATCATGCGAGGGTATAAAAAAGGATTTATTCGCTGGGCTATTCGTTATTATGTTGTTAATGATAGGGAGAGGATTATCAATAACCATTTTTGATATGATGTTTAATATCTTTGATCGTGTCGGTATAGCCGAATATGGTGTAATCATGAATATGCTCTTATTTTGAATAAAAGCATACAATATTTTCAAATACTTATGTTCTCAAAGTATCATAAGTCTATTTTTTTTTCGGTGTTGGCCAAACAAAGGGAGCGGGCTCGGTAGAAGTCGTTTCTGCTACTCCTGCATTCTGCGCGAGTATCGCCCTGATTAATTTCCCCGTTTCTTTATGCTTACTACAAAATGTTTTTAGGTATAAAATTTCAACTCTACTGCGTGCCCAAGGGGTTGTACGCAGAAATTTCAAACTTGATTTAAGACGCGCTTTATTGGTAAAACAACGAATATTAAGCAACTCACCCATCTTCTCCCAACCAATTTTCTTCTCTAGTTCGATAAGGATCTGTTCAAGTTTAACGCCGTGTAGCGGATCATTACTATTATTCATAGTCTACCTAAAATCAAAAAAAAAGCATTGTAACAAGTTTCCTCAATATTGACAGACTTATGCGTTTCACTCAGGTAAAAGCATAACCTTTACGTATAAAAAAAGCCTTAATCACGATATTACATATCAGATTAAGGCTTTTTAAATTTCTGAGGCTTAGCGTTTAATCGCTAACAGCAGAGATATAATCGCGTTTCCGCAGATTACATCATGCCGCCCATGCCACCCATACCACCCATGTCAGGCATAGCTGGAGCAGATGCATCAACTGGTGTATCAGTGATCATCGCTTCAGTTGTGATCATTAGACCCGCAACAGATGCAGCAAATTGTAGTGCTGAACGTGTTACTTTAGTTGGATCTAAAATACCCATCTCAATCATGTCGCCGTATTCGCCAGAACCAGCGTTGTAACCATAGCTACCTTTACCTTCACGTACGTTGTTAGCAACAACAGATGCTTCATCACCGGCATTTTGTACGATTTGACGTAATGGTGCTTCCATTGCAGTTAGTGCAACTCTAATACCTACGTTTTGATCTTGGTTTTCACCTTCAAGACCTTTGATTGCAGCAGCAGCACGTACAAGTGCAACACCACCACCAGCAACAACGCCTTCTTCAACAGCAGCACGTGTTGCGTGTAGGGCATCATCAACGCGGGCTTTTTTCTCTTTCATTTCGATTTCAGTTGCTGCGCCAACTTTAATTACCGCAACACCACCAGAAAGTTTCGCTACACGTTCTTGTAGTTTTTCTTTATCGTAATCTGAAGATGAATCTTCAATTTGCTTACGGATCTGCGTTACACGGCTTTGGATAGTCGTTTCTTCACCGATACCGTCAATGATCGTTGTTTCATCTTTAGTGATGATGATACGTTTAGCTTGACCTAGTTCAGCAACAGTTGCTTTTTCTAGCTCCATGCCAATCTCTTCAGAGATAACCGTACCCGCAGTTAGTACCGCAATATCTTGTAACATCGCTTTACGACGATCACCGAAACCAGGTGCTTTAACAGCAGCAACTTTCACGATACCGCGCATGTTGTTCACAACTAATGTCGCTAGCGCTTCGCCTTCAAGATCTTCAGCAATGATTAATAGTGGCTTAGATGCTTTTGCTACGCCTTCAAGTACAGGTAGTAGTTCGCGGATGTTAGACACTTTTTTATCGACTAGTAAGATAAATGGTGATTCTAATTCCACGCTACCCGTTTCTTGGTTTGTCACGAAGTAAGGAGATAGGTAACCACGGTCAAACTGCATACCTTCAACAACGTCTAGTTCGTCTTCTAGTGCTTGGCCGTCTTCAACCGTAATAACACCTTCTTTACCAACACGTTCCATTGCTTCTGCAATGATTTTACCAACGCTTGAATCAGAGTTTGCAGAGATAGTACCAACTTGCTCAACCGCTTTGGTATCTGAACAAGGTACAGATAAGTTTTTAAGTTCTGCAACCGCTGCTTTAACCGCTTGGTCAATACCGCGTTTCAGATCCATTGGGTTCATGCCAGCAGCAACCGCTTTCAGACCTTCGTTCACAATCGCTTGTGCAAGTACTGTTGCCGTTGTTGTACCGTCGCCAGCCGCTTCATTTGCTTGAGAAGAAACTTCTTTCAGCATTTGTGCGCCCATGTTTTCGAATTTGTCTGCTAGTTCGATTTCTTTTGCTACTGTTACACCATCTTTAGTGATAAGTGGTGCGCCGAAGCTTTTATCGATAACAACGTTACGGCCTTTAGGACCCAATGTTACTTTTACTGCGTTCGCTAGGATGTTTACGCCGTTAAGCATTTTATCACGTGCGTCTAAGCCGAATTTTACGTCTTTAGCCATCTTCAATAATCCTTTTAAAATCTGTTAATATCGATCTATTAATTTATGGGTTTAGCGCTATCTGAAATAAATACTAAGATTTATTCAACTACAGCTAAAATATCGGCTTCGCTCATGATTAAAACTTCTTTACCATCAATCTTTTCAGCTTTAACGCCATAACCTTCACTAAAAATAACTATGTCGCCAACGCTAACTGCTAAAGGGCGTACTTCACCGCTATCAATTAAGCGACCGTTACCAACAGCAATAACTTCACCGCGAGTAGATAGTGACGCAGATGCACCAGTAAGTACGATACCGCCTGCTGATTTAGTTTCTTGCTCTTGGCGACGAACGATCACACGATCGTGTAGTGGACGAATTGTCATTTGAAGATCTCCTAAAGAATACATATTGCGAATATCAATGGCCGATTATTTACCGAACCATGACTATGCAGTAATATATCGGGGCAACTGCTTTCCAACTCAAGGGAAAAGTTAAAAATAGTTAAGAAAATCACGCCTTGTAAGTAGGTTTCTAACAAGTTTTAGACTTGTCGCCATAAACAGAAGTGTAAATGTCAGGTAAAACGACGATACAAGGCTGTTGGTTGACGCAGAAAAGAGTAAAATAGCCCGATCAAAATATTCAAATTTATACACGCAATATTAGGTAATCGAATTGAAAGATAAACACGGTCTGCTCTCTGCTCCCGTTTCTCAGGTAATGACAAAAATGGCTGTGCCTATGGGTTACGGTTTATTAGCCGTGCTTGGTTTTAGCTTAGTGGATACTTACTTTGTCAGCTTGCTAGGAACCCAGGCATTAGCTGCAATCAGCTTTACTTTCCCAGTGACCTTTTTTGTCTCTGCGTTAGCAATGGGATTAGGGACTGGTTTATCAGCCTGTTTAGCGCGTTTATTAGGGCAAGGCCAGCATCAAGATGCAGCACGATTAACGTCTGACGGATTATTGTTAGCACTTACTACTGTGATTATCGTTGCAGCGTTAGGGATTAGTACTATTCAGCCGCTATTTAGATTACTGGGTGCCAGCGATACCTTGATGGTGTATATCCAAGATTACATGTTCTATTGGTATGTCGCGATCCCCTTTTTAGTCATCCCTATGGTAGGCAACGCCGCTATCCGCGCAACGGGTGATACCAAAACCCCAAGCAGAGTCATGATCATAGCTGGTTTTATGAATGGCGTACTCGACCCATTATTAATTTTTGGCATTGGTCCGTTCCCTGAACTCGGCGTCAAAGGGGCTGCGATTGCTTCAGGTCTGTCATGGTTAATTACCTTTGCGGTGGCTATATACCTATTACGCTATCGTGAACAGTTACTGCTATTAACGAAACCTAACCTTGCTAATATGCTTAAAAATTGGCGTAAAATTGCTGCAATAGGTATGCCAGCCTCGATAACGAATATGCTTAGCCCAGTCAACAATGCTTTTATCATGTGGCAATTGGCCGCGTTTAGCACCACTGCAGTCGCCGCTTACGGTGCGGGTACACGGTTAGAGGCCATTTTATTAATTGGTATGATCGCGGTGAGTTCAATGCTCTCGCCTTTCATCGCCCAAAATTCATCAGCCAATAAGCCACAACGTTGTTTAACTGCAATCAGATTAGCGATCCGTTATTCATTAATATCACAACTGAGTATTTATCTACTGATTGCGTTAACCGCCCCCTACATCGCCACTTTATTTAGTGATGAAAGCGCAGTGATCACTCACTTATCTTTATACCTCTATATCATTCCAGCATCCTTTGCGATGCAAGGTATTATGATGGCGATAGCATCGAGTCTAAATGGCTTAAACCGCCCTATTTCAGCCTTGAGTCTCAGTGTATTACGCTCACTGTTAATCATAAGTTTGTCGAGTATTGGCGGCTTCTACTATGGTGAAAAAGGTATCTTCTTTGGTATTGCTGGGGCCAATGTTTTAGTCGGTTTAGTGGCTTTGTATTATGCCCAAAAATTACAACTCGAATTACGTGCTGAGTTAAACAAGCAACGAAGCGATGAATTAAGCGAGCAACTAAGTCATTAAATAAATCACTCGACTCTGCACACTCGATTCTGTTTAGCTGCATACATATTCATCAATTTCCCAGTGTTAATGGATCCCGCCCTAAATATCCAATTTACACTGTGAATATGCACTAATAATCCAGCAACCTTGCTGTATCTTAAGCCAAAATCAAATATATCTAGTACCTTTAAAACTTTGTTTAAAAAGGTGATCCAAGCCCGTTTATTAACAAAAATACAACGTATTATCCGCTCATAAATTTTGAATTCCCCCTACGTTTAGATAACATAGCAGAGTGTACGAATGACTGTATTAGCAACCGATTTTTCTCAAGAAACCCGCCTAGAAACTGACTTATTAGGTGTTAAAAAAATACCTGCACAAGCGTACTACGGTATTCATACATTACGTGCAATGGAAAACTTCCGCATCAGTAATGAGAAAATCGGTGACTGTCCCGAATTTGTACGCGGTATGGTAAAAACCAAAAAAGCAGCCGCATTGGCTAATGGTATTTTGGGCACTATTCCTGAAGACATCAGTGACGCGATCGTCAAAGCCTGTGACACACTGCTAGCAACCGACCACTTCTACAATCAATTCCCAATTGATGCTTTCCAAGGTGGTGCCGGTACATCAGTAAACATGAATACCAATGAAGTGATCGCCAATATTGCCTTAGAGCAAATGGGTCATGCTAAAGGCGCTTATGCTCACATCAATCCCAATGATCACGTCAATAAAAGTCAAAGTACTAACGATGCCTACCCTACCGGTTTTCGTGTTGCCTTATTCGAACGTTCAAACGCTGTATTAGCTGCGTTAACCTCATTAAGCGACACTTTCTTAGTGAAATCCGAAGAGTTCAACGGCGTACTAAAAATGGGCCGAACCCAGTTACAAGACGCTGTACCGATGACATTAGGTCAAGAGTTCCGTGCGTTTGGTATTACCCTAAAAGAAGAAATCAAAAGCATTAAACGTTGCCAAGAATTACTGCTTGAAATCAACTTGGGTGCAACAGCAATCGGTACTGGTTTAAACTCGCCAGTGGGCTATTCTGAACTAGCAATTGAAAAACTAGCAGACATTACCGGTCATGCATTTGTACCTGCAGAAGATTTAGTTGAAGCAACTTCTGACTGCGGCGCTTATGTGATGTTGTCGAGCGGATTAAAACGTTTAGCGGTAAAAATGTCGAAGATCTGTAACGATTTACGTCTACTTTCTTCAGGCCCTCGTACTGGCTTAAACGAAATCAATTTACCAGAAATGCAAGCAGGTTCATCAATCATGCCCGCGAAAGTAAACCCAGTGATTCCTGAAGTAGTTAATCAAGTCGCATTTAAAGTCTGTGGTAATGACTTAACAATCACTATGGCTGCCGAAGCGGGTCAATTACAATTAAACGTAATGGAGCCTGTGATAGGTCAATGTCTGTTTGAATCATTGTCGTTATTAGAAAATGCCTGCATCACACTACAAGATAAATGTGTGAAAGGTATTACGGCTAATCGCAAGGTATGCCTAGACTTCGTATTAAATTCAATTGGTATCATCACGTACTTAAACCCTTTCATTGGTCATCATGAAGGCGATACAATCGGTCGCATCTGTGCTGAAACAGGTAAGAGCGTACGTGAAGTAGTACTAGAGCGTGGATTATTATCTGCAACTGAATTAGATGAAATATTCTCGATTGAAAACTTAATGAATCCAAAATACACAGCGCAACGTTTTGCTAAAGCAGTTTAAATAAAACTGACGATATTAAAATAAATTAACCGCTTAAATAAAAATCCCCGTGACTGCCATAAACAGTAACGGGGATTTTTATGCTTTAAATTACCTCAGGCACAGCGTTATGATTAAGCCGCAACAGTTGTCACTTCAAAGGCCTTTTTCCGGCTCATTAATACGAATATTGCCGGTACAAAGTAAAACGATAATAACGTCGTGAGTACCGTACCACCAGCGATAGCAATGGCAAATGGCGGCCAGAAACCACCACCCGCTAAGATAAGCGGTAAGAAGCCACCCACAGTGGTAATAGTCGTCGAAGAAATATGACGAGTACAACTGGTAATAGCATTAATAATGGCATCACGATCACCAGCAACAGCTTTGGGATCTGACTTTAATTCAGCCAGAATAACAATCGCGGCATTAATCGCTAACCCCATCAGCCCTAACAAACCAATGATCACGGTAAACCCAAACGGATAATTAAACACATACACGCTCAGCAGTCCTAATCCCACAGATTGCATCGCAGACAAAACAATGACACCACCCAAACGGAACGAATTAAACGACAGTACCACGATAATAATCAGTAACATCATGATCACACCAACACTGGCTAACAAATTACCGACGGCATCATTACGTTTTGCCGATTCACCACCAAACTCCATCCGATAACCCGGCGGTAGCACAAAGTTTTCCTTGGCTAAGCGCGCAGAAAAGTCACTCAATACCGTTGACGGTAATACCCCAGATACTAAATAACCTTCCACCGTATTAACCCGTACACCATCGCGATGTGGAATTGCACCACGACTTGGCATCAAAGATAACTCAGTTAAGGCCACCAGCGGAATACTGCTTTGGGATTGCGGCGAACTCAGACTGATATTGGCTAAGTCAGACAAGCTACTGCGCTCATCATTGGCAACACGAACACGAACAGGGATTGATTCTGTGCCCTCGATAATCGAGCCATTCACCGTGCCATGTAGTGTAGATTGTAATTGGGTCGCCACATCTGTCAGGGTCAAACCGGCTAATTGACTGACGTCTTCATTAATTTTTAGCCATACTTTTGGCAAACCAGGTTGAATAGTCGCCCGTGTATGAATAACGTTTTCGGTACCAATTAAGATCCTTCTCGCCTCATCACCTAAGCTTTTCAGGGTATCCAAATTAGGGCCAAACAAACGTAACTCAATCGGCGCTCTAAACGGGGGGCCTTGTTCTAGCTTACGCACTAAAATCTGCGCTTGTGGGATAGCATCATCAAGTAATATTTGTAATGCCGGTATCAACTCATTAACACGTTGAAAACTATCACCAGTGACCATAGCTTGGGCATAATACTGAGCACCATCTTTATTCGGCATCAAATTATAATAAAACGACGGGGCATTGTTACCAATAAACCAACGCACTTTACTGATCCCTTGCTGTTGTACGAGCAAATCGCTAATGGTGTTAGTCATGGCTTCGGTAGCGATAATACTGGTTTGTACTGGCATGAATAATTCGATATGAAACATGTCACGATCCGATGCCGGAAAGAACTGCTCATCCAAATGCTTTGCCAGTATAAAGCCACTTAAGGGTAAGATGAACACCAAGGCGATACTGAGTTTTGGCCGAGATAAAACCAGAACCAAAGATTGACGGAAAACCTTGGCTAAACCCGCTAATTCAATACCGTTATTATACCAAGTCGCTGGCTTTGCTGATTCACCTTCCGCATTACCCGTCAGGAACTGCCCTGATAAACCAGCAACAATCGTATGTGATACTAAGTATGAACCAATTAAGGCAAAGATAACGCTTAAGGCAATACCACTGACGAACTCACCTGATGGACCCGGCATCATCACAATCGGCATAAAGGCTAATATTGTGGTTAACGTCGATCCTAATAAAGGTAACCATAAATGCTTGATAGCACCCTGTACTGCAACGCGAGCACTTAAGCCTTGCTGGCGACGTTTCTGGATCGTATCCGCCATGACAATCGCGTTATCTACCATGATACCGAGTGCGACAACCAAGCCCGTCACTGACATTTGATGAATAGGTAAGCCGTAATAGTTCATCACCGTTAGCGTAAATAAGACTGTTAGCGGTAAGGACAAGGTAACGATTAATGCCGCACGCCAGCCTAAAGTCACAAATAACACAACGGCGATCAGCGAGAAACCAATCAAGATGTTTTCTACTAATCCTTGTAGTCGATCTTCAGTGTACTGAGATTGATCAAACAAAACTTCAGTAGTTAGTGAAGACGGTAATTGCAAGTTAAAGCCCGCAACCACCTTATCCACTTCAGCACTCCATTTATCAATCCGTAAATTCGGTAACATGCGCGTGGATACCACCACCGCATATTGACCATCAACCAGTGCGATTTCTTGCGCTGGCCACTGTAATTTTTTACTGATCTGAGCTATATCACCGAGTCGAACCACACCACCTTTGTTGTCATTGAGCAACGGGATCTGGCGGATCCGATCGACAGAATCAAACGATCCTGCCACTTCGATCTGCATCTGATTGTAATCATTAATGATATTACCAGCAGATACTTTAGCATCCGCAGCTAAAATAATGTTGGAAATAGTTTGTGTCGATAACGATAAGTTAGCCGCTAAATGCTTATCTATTTCCACCAATATTTGTTCTTCACCGCGACCAAACAAACTGACAATATCGGTGCCTGAAATCACCTTTAATTGATTTTGTAATTCTTTGCCATAACGACCTAAGGTAGTTAAATCAACAGCGCTATCACCCTGCCATTTTATCGCAATTAATTGCGTATAAGCGTAACCACGATCGTCTTCTAACCGTGGCGCGACAGCCGATGAAGGCAATTCACTGGTCACATCATTAAGTAGATCGCGCACCCGCGACCAAACGGGTACAGGATCATAATTATTATCGTGTAACTCTAACTGTACAATTGATATACCAGCGCGCGATGTAGAAGTAATGCGTTTAATATCAGCTAGTTTACGTAGTTTCTGCTCTATTTTTTCAGTCACTAAGGCTTCGACACGTTCAGCGCTAGCGCCAGGTAACATGGTCAACACACTCGCATTCCGGTTGGTGATCCTAGGATCCTCCGTACGCGGTAATGTCGATAATGAACCTAACCCCGCCACAATCAGTAAAATAATCAACAGGGCCATCAGGCGGTTGTTTTCCGTAAACGCCTTAATCATAATTTATTCCCCAAGGCGCTTTTATCTATTGCTTGATTAGCCAATGCCTGATGATGGTTAACCGTCACTCGCTGTCCGGGTACAAAACGATGAATTCCCGTCTTCACATAAGCTTGATTGCGTTTCAAATCACCTTGCACATACGCAGCCGTTTCAGTGGCATGTAATACCGTCACCGTGGTACTTTTTAATTGAAATAATGTCTGATTATCGACGGCAGGATCTTCAAGATCGCGCAGGGCTAAATCTTGCTCTAAGGTATAAATATTCCACATTCCGCGAACCCCATCCGTAATGGCACTTAATGGGATCCAATAACCGACTTGCTGATATTCTTGCGACAAGGCGAGATAAGCCAATTGACCGTTATAAACAGCGCTATTATCCGCTAATGCAAAGCGTAAACTAATTGTTCGCGTCACAGTATCGACTTCATTCCCCATACTTAACAGTGTCGCGGGATAGTTAACACCTGCGATCTCGATCTGATGATCCTTGCCATTAAGCTGCTTGATAAAACTGGCTGGCACACCTATCGTCACTTCAGAATTACCTGTTTGTAATAACCTAAATGCCGTTGTACCTGCAGCTAATACTTCACCTTGAGCGATTTTTCGGCTACTAATAATGCCAGTAAATGGCGCTAACAACTTTGATTTATCAATACGATACTGGCTTGCATCCAATGCCGACAAGGTACTGCGAATATTGGCGGCAATCACCCGTTTTTGCGACGTCAATTCATCAATGTTTTGTTCCGAGGTAAAACCACGCTTACTCAATGAGTTTAATCGTGTTAGATTCGCTTCGATCAAATCAAATTCAGCTTGTGCTTGCTGTAATTGAGCTTCAAGTTGATTACGCTCTATTAATAACAACTGTGTATTCAACTCTGCCAGTAATTGACCCTTTACCACTTGTTGCCCTTCAATCACATGCATGGTTTTAATGATGCCTGCAAATTCAAACCCTAAGTTCGCATCTTGTTTCGCTATCACCTTACCGACAAACTTATTTTCAACTTGATAACTGTCTTGTTGCGTTAAATGATCACTACTTGCTTGTAAATACTGTGACGCTACCTGCGTTTCATCAGCAACAACCTCACCGCACGCTTGTAGTGTGAGCATAATTAGCAATATACTTGGCCACTTTGCTGATTTTACATCCAGTACAGAGAGGTAATTCTTTCTAAACATAATCATTATCCTTTATTTGCGATCTATTCAACGCAATGCTTTTGTTTCGCTCTTTTATAAACTAGACTCAACAGTCTAGTCATGAAGATAGCAGAACCAAACTAGACCGTACAGTCCATTTTGTGTAAATTAACATATAACTTACATTTTTGGCGGCAGTGTACCTTCAATTATTAGCGGTATGAATAGATGAATAAACCAAGAATAAAAAGTGAATTAAAGCGGAATCAGATACTTGATGCGGCAACGTTACAGTTTACCCAGCATGGTTATGCAGCGACCAGTATGGATCACATTGCTAAACTCGCAGGCGTATCAAAACAAACTGTCTATAGCCACTTCGGTAATAAAGATGAGTTATTTATTACTGCCATCAGCTATAAGTGTGAGCAATTGGGCGTAACAGAACTGTTACCTGAGAATTTAGGTCCAGTGGAATCCACTTTAACGTTATTTTCCCAACGTTTTTTTGCCATGATCACCTCTACAGATTCAATGGCCGTACACCGTACCTGCGCCGCAGAATGTGTAGCTCATCCACATTTATCCAAATTATTTTTTGAAGCTGGACCACTGTTTGTTATCGACAAACTGGCCAATTGTTTAGCTGAATATCATCGTCGTGGCGAGTTAGATATCGAAGATTGTCGAGAAGCTGCCATTCAATTGCTGGCGATCATTAAAGGTGAGCAGTGGACACGATTAGAATTTAATATTGCAGAGTCGTTATCAGAGCAGGAAATTAACCATTATTTACAACGTTCTGTGCGTCTATTTGTACGTGGATATCAAAGTTTAGGTTAAGGGCTAAGTTTTTGCTTTCATTTCATTTTTAGTAAATAAATAATCAGGGTTATACTGTATTACGATGTCACTGAGCATAACCCTGTTTGTTACATTGCAATCACGCTACTCACCCGAACTAAGTGTTGCGCTAAACCAATCTAATTTACTTGCTAACTGTGTGACGCCACCAATAATAATCAATGACGGACTTTCAGCTTGCCCGGCAAGATCGCCAAGATCTTTTAACGATCCTTGTAAAGTGCGCTGCTGCTTACTCGTGCCCTTCTCTACAATAGCCACCGGCATATCGGCATCCATACCGTGTTTAATCAGGTTACTAGCGATACCACTGCTCTGCGTTAAGCCCATATAAAACACCAATGTATGGGTTGCCTTACCCAGTAATGGCCAATCTAGCTGATGAGCATCATCTTTTAAATGTCCGGTAATAAACTGTACACCTTGGGTATAATCACGATGTGTTAATGGGATCCCTGCATAAGCAGCGCAGCCTGATGCAGCGGTGATCCCCGGAACCACTTCAAAAGGTATGTTAAATGGTAATAAGGCTTCGAGTTCTTCACCACCACGACCAAAGATAAACGGATCGCCACCTTTAAGGCGGATAACCTGTTTACCTTCCAAAGCGAGCTTAACCAGCAGATCGTTTATTCCGCTTTGTGGGACACAGTGATAGCCAGCTTGCTTACCGACAAAGAAACATTCCGCATCGGGATGAATAAGCGCGATGATCTCATCAGAAACTAAACGGTCATGTACAACGACTTCCGCTTGTTGTAATAAGCGTAATGCTTTAACGGTTAATAAGTCAGGATCCCCAGGACCCGAACCGACTAAAATCACTTTCCCTGTATGACTTACGGCCTGTAGCTCATTTATTGCTGTTGGTATTATTTGTCCGGTCATTCTATATCCTTAGCTACTACGCCAGCCATCACGGCCAGCAACTATTTTATATACCTCATAAATACCATAGCTGGATAAAGCTTACCAATAGCGGAGTAGTATAAGTTATACCAAGCGCAGCAAGATCAAAAAAGGCGCGATCTTTCGACCGCGCCTTTTAGCATTTCTTACTTTATCGATTATTAATTAAGCTTATTGTCATCTCGGTTTACTTCAACAAAATCACCTTCGATAGCGCCGTCATTTTTAGTGTTATGTGTTGGCTGCTGTTGAAATGGTGATGATTGTGACGCATGTCCTGATGAAGAGTGCGTTGATGATTGTGATGAATAACTAAAACCTTGCGCGCCAGCCGTAAATGTCGACTGTGGAATAATACGGTCTTTGTACTGATCAAGTAACGCTTTAGCCAAGCGACCACGAATTTGTGGTGTTAATACTAACAAGCCCAAACCATCAGTTACAAAACCAGGCGTAACCAATAACACACCACACACAAGCAGCATAATGCCTTCAACAATTTCTTGTCCCGGCGCTTCACCAGCAGCTAAACGTGCTTGTAATTTTTGCACCGTTTGTATGCCTTGGCTACGTACCAAATACGAACCCGCAAACGCAGTTAAAATTATAATACCAATAGTCAGCTCTGCACCTAATAACGAGCCTATCGACATTAGTACATACACTTCAATTAATGTCATCGCAGTAAACAGGAAAAATAAACGACCTAACACATTAACCTCTCAAAATTCAGTTGGGGTAGACGACATAGCAAGCAATAATCTTGTCATGCACTTATCTACAAAATCCGCAAAAAACGGTTATGATATAAAGTAACATAAGGGCATTAGCCCCATTTTCAAGCTCTCGCCTAATAGATAGTCCATAATACTAACTGGCAGATAGTGTAATTAAGACAACAATAACACCATAAAGTTGGAAAAGATGAACCTAAAATCGATCCTGTTATTAACTGGCAGCCTCACATTGCAAAGCGCAATCCCCGCATTCGCCAATAATAATTTTAGTCTATTTGCCAATAAACCACAAAGCGTGCCTGCATTTTTAGCAGCCGAAGAAGCATTTGTATATTCACAACTACAGCAAGACCAGCAGCTTAATGTGTTCTGGCAAATTACCGACGGTTATTATTTATATAAAAATAAATTGCGTGTCACTATCAATGGTAACGAGCACACTATCGAAGGACTGCCCGCAGGTAAAGATTATCATGATGAATATTTTGGTGATGTGGAAATATTTCAGTACGAATTACAATTATCAGTACCTATTGCAGAGCTAGCACCAAAGAGTAGAGTAACGATTCACTATCAAGGTTGTGCAGTCGCAGGATTATGTTATCCACCCATGACAAAAACATTTATTAGCCAATAAACCCGAAGTTAGTACTAAATATAGAATTAGGCATCGCACTTTACATAATCCCTATATAGAAAAGCCACAAGACTTTGCTCGTGGCTTTCATCACTTTAGCTATTTTATCGATTTACCTTATATAGCGTAAATAACGCGATCCGTTTATCGTATTCTTCTTATATATGTTTACTACGAACCAATACTAATACCGGCACGACAGCAATCGCCATAAAGATAAAAATATTTTCTTTTAGCTCAGGATAAAATAATCCCGAAAGAAATGTCAGCAAGGCAATCGCTAAACTAAACGGAATTGCCGCATAAATAGCTTGCACTGTCATGGTATCTTCATCAGCCACATTTTCGGCAATATAACGCATCGCCGCTAAGTGAGCGATACCAAAAGTCACGCCATGTAATAATTGCGACAACATGATAACACTCACGTCCGTCGCATAACTTAACGTTAACCAGCGTACAATACTGCCAAATGCGGCAATAGCAAACATCGTCGCTAAACTAGTATTAGCAAATAATCGTCGGCCAATGGCCAAAAAGAAAATCTCACCGACAACACCCATACTCCAAAAATAACCAATATAGGTTTCACTAATGCCTATATCCTGCCAATACACAGCACCAAAACCATAATAGGCAGCATGTGCACCTTGTAGCAATGCTGTAATTAACAAGAATGGCCAAAAGCTTGGGCGATTTAAAATAGTCATAAAGCCGCTACTGGTTTTACTGCTTTTCAGCGTATCTTGCGGCATATTACGCGCAGGCGTCACTGTTAATAACAGCAGCCCCGCTAAGCCGATAATAATCGCTAATAAGATAACTTGATGATCAAACGACTCTACTAATAGCCCGGTCGCGGCACTCGCTAACATAAATCCGATCGAGCCCCATAAGCGGGTCTTACCATAATCCATATTATTATAACGAACCAGCTTCGCAGCCATCGCTTCACCAAGTGCCATTAGCGGTGAAAACACAAAGTTAGTCAGCACCACCAATAAAAAGACTAAATACACATTACTGGTCAAGTAAAACCCTGAAAAAGCAATCATACTGGTTAATGTTAAACGTCTCATCGCCTGTAATAACGATACCGTGGTGGTTAAATTACGGGTTAATAATAACGCGCCAGCAGAACGAGCAACTAACGCAAAAGCCAGCATAGTACCGATCATCTCTGTCGATGTTCCTTCGCCCTTTAACCACAATGCCCAAAACGGCAGTAAAACCCCGTAGACACCAAAAAAGCCAATATAATAAAACCCCATCCATATTGTTGATGGCAGTGCAAAGCCCATATTTAATCCCTAAATAGTGAAATATCAGTCCAATAATGAGCGATAGTCTACTCCCTTAGTAATGGACAATCTCTATTTTTCCATAAAATATTATGATGATCTAACCACTGTTTCATCAAAATAAACTGTCGCTTAAAGCAAAAGCATCACAAAAAACTATCATTAATACTAAAGTCGTATTGCTAGATATTTACGACCATGGCATTTTTATTCACAGCAGATGTAAACATCACTCTCGATAAGTCATGCTTACATTCAGATGTGGACAAGGAATTTAATACTATTAAGGAAGAACAATGAGCGACACTAAACTATATCCGGTACCTGCAGAATTTGCGCAAAACAGTTTATTAAATGACAATGCTTACCAAGCGATGTACAAGCATTCTATTACTAATCCGGAAGCATTTTGGGGTGAACAAGGCCATATCGTTGATTGGATCAAGCCTTATAGCCAAGTGAAAAGCACCAGTTTCCAACCTGGTCGTGTCGACATTAACTGGTTCCAAGATGGCCAACTCAATGTTTCAGCCAACTGTCTTGACCGTCACTTAAAAGATAACGCCAACAAAACAGCCATTATTTGGGAAGGCGATAACCCTGAAGATTCTGAAAAATTAACGTATCAAGACGTTTATGAAAAAGTCTGCCAATTTTCCAATGCACTCAAAGCCCAAGGCATTAAAAAAGGCGACGTCGTTTGCCTCTATATGCCAATGGTACCAGAAGCCGCAATTGCGATGCTTGCCTGTACCCGTATTGGTGCTGTACACACGATTGTATTTGCTGGTTTCTCTGCTGAAGCACTCGCTGACCGTATTGATAACTGTGGCGCTAAATTAGTCATCACCGCCGATGAAGGTGTGCGTGCAGGTCGTATTACGCGTCTTAAAGATTGTGTTGATACTGCCTTAGCTAAACCACAAGTGACCACTGTTAACAATGTCATTGTCTTTGCCCGCACTAACGCTGATGTTGCGTGGCATGAAGGTCGTGACCTTTGGTGGCATGATGTTGTTAAAGATCAACCAAGTGAATGTGCACCTGAAGCAATGAATGCCGAAGATCCATTATTCATCCTGTATACATCCGGCTCTACTGGTAAGCCAAAAGGTGTCTTACACACCACTGGTGGTTACCTTGTATATGCCACGATGACGTTCAAATATGTTTTCGATCATCAAGACTCTGACGTCTTTTGGTGTACCGCCGATGTGGGTTGGATCACCGGGCACAGCTATTTAGTTTACGGACCATTGGCGAATGCAGCAACGACTGTACTGTTCGAAGGTGTACCAAATTACCCTGATACGGCACGTATGAGCCAAGTAGTAGATAAGCATCAAGTCACCACACTTTATACAGCACCAACAGCCATCCGCGCACTTATGGCGAAAGGTGATGATGCAATTAAAGGCACCAAACGTACCTCGTTACGCTTAATGGGCTCAGTCGGTGAACCCATTAACCCTGAAGCATGGCAGTGGTATTACAATACTATCGGCAATGCTTCAACACCGATTGTTGATACGTGGTGGCAGACTGAAACCGGTGGTATTTTAATTACCCCATTACCAGGCGCGACCAGCCTTAAACCCGGTTCTGCGACACGTCCATTTTTTGGTGTAAATCCAGCGCTGGTTGATAATGAAGGTAACATCCTCGATGGCGAAAATGAGGGTAACTTAGTTATCTTAGATTCTTGGCCTGGTCAAATGCGCGGTATTTATGGTGATGAAAGCCGTTTTGAAGAAGCTTACTTCTCAACATTCCCGAATATGTATTGCACAGGTGATGGCGCTAAACGTGACGCCGATGGTTATTACTGGATCACAGGGCGTGTGGATGATGTATTGAATGTTTCTGGCCACCGTATGGGGACTGCTGAAATTGAAAGTGCGTTAGTTGCCCACAATAAAATTGCTGAAGCTGCGGTTGTCGGTGTGCCACATGATATTAAAGGCCAAGGCATTTATGCTTATGTCACACTGAATGCGGGTGAAGAAGCTGATGAAGCGCTACTAAAAGAAGTGAAACAATGGGTACGGAGTGAGATTGGCGCAATTGCCACACCAGATACCTTACATTGGACCCAAGCATTACCAAAAACCCGCTCAGGTAAGATCATGCGCCGAATACTGCGTAAAGTAGCGACCGATGATACGGATACGCTCGGCGATACTTCCACACTAGCAGATCCAAGTGTGGTTGATACCTTAATTTCCGAGAAGCAAGAAGCTTGAAATAAAAACCGCGAGTAAACAATATCCACTCGCGCTTAAATAATCTTTTATCGGTGTAACTCTCGCCTTAGTTACATCGATTTTTTAGTTTTAACTCCCCGCAACAATCTCACTTAAATTCAGCCCATTGCTAATGTGCGCTAAGTTTTACTTAGAGTCTAAACTTTAATAAAATATCAGATAAGACCAGTCAAATGCTGTTATATTCTCCGAAAATCATATAATGTGTAGAGAATTAGCAACAATTGTATTTTATAAACATCTACAATTGGAGTTTTCAGAAAGGCTAACGATGTAGGTTGTATTTACGAAGTTAGTGTCATTTTACCAGACAATGGAAGCAATATGTCGCACAAATCAAGAATATTGTTACTCAACGGACCGAATCTAAATCTTTTAGGTAAAAGAGAACCTGATACTTACGGCTATCAAACACTTAGTGACATTGTAGAACATTTAACCGATGTTGCAAACGAGCACCACATTGATTTGTGTCATGAGCAATCTAACGCAGAACACGAGCTTATTAATCATATTCATGCGGCTATGGGCAATACTGATTTTATCATCATCAATCCTGCAGCATACACGCATACCAGTGTGGCAATTAGAGACGCATTATTAGGGGTTTCAATCCCATTTATCGAAGTACACCTCTCTAATGTACACGCTCGAGAACCGTTTCGTCATCATTCCTATCTATCCGATGTCGCCAAAGGCGTTATTTGTGGATTAGGGGCTGATGGTTATGAATTTGCACTGCTTTCTGCTGTCAAACAGCTCAAGCAAACTAACAACAAATAAAAGAGATCATTATGGACATCCGTAAAATTAAAAAACTGATTGAACTAGTTGAAGAATCTGGCATTGCAGAATTAGAAATTTCTGAAGGTGAAGAGTCTGTACGAATCAATCGTTTTAGCAGCACAGCAGCTCCAGCGCAAGTTCAATATGCAACGGCTCCAGTAGCAGCGCCAGTAGCAGCTGTGGCAGCTCCGGTAGCGGCAGCTGTTGAAGCAGCTCCAACAGAAGTAGCGGGCCATCAAGTTCGCTCTCCTATGGTTGGTACTTTCTATAATGCAGTATCTCCAGGCGCCGCACCTTTTGTTGCCGTTGGCCAAACAGTAAAAGTTGGCGATACTCTGTGTATTTTAGAAGCAATGAAAATGATGAACCAAATCGAATCAGATAAAGCCGGTGTAGTGAAAGCTATCCTAGCAACAGACGGTCAAGCTATTGAGTTTGATGAACCTCTTTTCATCATTGAATAACTACGGAGTTTCCAATGTTGGATAAAGTTGTTATCGCCAATCGCGGCGAAATTGCATTACGTATTCTTCGTGCCTGTAAAGAGTTAGGCATCAAGACGGTTGCAGTACACTCAACAGCAGATCGTGAATTAAAACACGTATTATTAGCTGACGAGACAGTTTGTATTGGTAAACCAGCAGCGACAGACAGTTACTTAAATGTACCCGCTATCTTAAGTGCAGCAGAAATCACGGGCGCGGTTGCTATCCACCCAGGTTATGGCTTCCTTGCTGAAAACGCTGATTTTGCTGAACAAGTTGAACACTCAGGTTTTATTTTCATCGGCCCTAAAGCTGACACTATTCGTCTAATGGGCGATAAAGTATCTGCGATTGCGGCAATGAAAAAAGCCGGCGTACCTTGTGTACCAGGTTCTGACGGTCCACTTGATACTGACGCACAACGTAATAAGAAAATTGCTAAGCGCATCGGTTACCCGATCATTATTAAAGCTGCCGGTGGCGGTGGTGGTCGTGGTATGCGTGTTGTGCATGAAGAAGCAGACTTGCTTGATTCAATTGCATTAACACGTAACGAAGCGGGTTCATTCTTCGGTAATGACATGGTTTACATGGAGAAATTCCTAGAAAATCCACGTCACGTTGAAGTACAAGTACTGGCTGATGGTCAAGGTAACGCGATCCACCTTGGCGAACGAGATTGTTCATTACAACGTCGTCATCAAAAAGTAGTTGAAGAAGCACCAGCACCGGGCATTACCGCTGACCTACGTCGCCACATTGGCGAACGTTGTAGTCGTGCCTGTGTTGATATCAACTACCGTGGTGCAGGTACATTTGAATTCTTGTATGAAAACGGTGAGTTCTACTTCATCGAAATGAATACCCGTATTCAAGTTGAGCACACAGTAACAGAAATGGTAACAGGCATTGATTTAATCAAAGCGCAACTACGTGTTGCTGCCGGTATGCCACTGTCAGTTACTCAAGAAGAAGTACGCTTAGCGGGTCATTCACTTGAATGTCGTATTAACGCTGAAGACCCAGAGACATTTATTCCAAGTCCTGGTCAGATCAAACGTTTCCATGCCGCTGGCGGTTTTGGTGTACGTTGGGAATCGCATGTCTATGCGGGTTATAAAGTACCGCCACACTACGATTCAATGATCGGTAAGTTAATTACTTACGGTGAAAATCGTGATGTAGCAATTTCTAGAATGCGGAACGCATTAAAAGAAATGGTGATTGATGGTATTAAAACCAATATCCCACTACATCTTGAAATCTTAAACGATGAAAACTTCCAAAATGGTGGCACTAACATCCACTATTTAGAGAAGAAATTAGATTTGAAAGCACAAAGCAAAAAATAATCTAAGCATTAATAAATACTCAGAAGCCCAAGCGATTTATTCGACTTGGGCTTTTTATTATCCTGATTTTATTACCTTACTTTTTTATTCTCTTTATTTTGTTACCATTATGACTATCTGGTACTACCAGCTTATTCAGACTATTCACTCGCCATATTAAACATATCAGCACTGACTCCTCATCGGTAAAATACACATTAAAAAAACTGAAAAAGTCCTGATGAGTATGGTCTTAAAGCCATTTCTGACTTTAAATGTCGTTACTTAGAGTATTTATCATGATCCTGCAGATAATTTTATCTATAGGCATTTTTTTTACTCTCTGAAAAAAACGCACTGTGTACAAGAGCTTTTCATCACTATAAATTTTATTGTAGTTTAATGGCAATGTTAACAATGAGATAGGATGTGTCATTGCTGCAATATTTATTATAGGGAATCATTATGAAGCTTAAATCGATACTTTCAGCGGCTATTTTCACCGGTCTTTTTTCTACAGCAGGCATAGCAGGGACCATTACATCACAGGACGATAATGTCGTCGTCGGTTACTGGCATAACTGGTGTGATGGTCGTGGCTACCAAGGCGGAAACGCACCTTGTGTTGAACTAAAAACGGTAAATCCACAGTACAACGTGGTCAATATTTCATTCATGAAAGTGTATGATATCGCTGAAGGCCGTATTCCAACCTTTAAACTAGACCCTACGATTGCCCTGAGTGAAGCAGAATTTATCGCTCAAATTGATACCCTTAACAGCCAAGGACGTAGTGTATTAATCGCGCTTGGCGGCGCTGATGCACATATAGAACTAACCCGTGGTGACGAAGATGCGCTCGCTGCAGAAATTATTAGACTCACGGATCTTTATGGATTTGATGGGCTCGATATTGATTTAGAACAAGCAGCGATCACAGCAAAAGATAACCAGTTTGTTATTCCGGCAGCATTAAAAATGGTCAAAGAGCATTACCGTAAAACCGGTGATAACTTTATGATCACCATGGCACCGGAATTCCCTTATTTAACCGCTAATGGCGCCTATACTCCCTACCTTACTGAGCTTGATGGTTATTATGACTTCATCAATCCACAATTCTACAACCAAGGTGGCGATGGCCTGTGGATTGAAGGCGTAGGCTGGATAGCACAAAACAATGATGCGTTAAAAGAAGAATTTATTTACTACATTGCCGACTCACTGATTAACGGTACGCGTAATTACCATAAGATCCCACATGATAAATTAGTCTTCGGGCTGCCTTCGAACATCGATGCGGCAGCAACTGGTTACATTCAAGACCCACAAGACTTATACAAGGCCTTTGACCGTTTAAAAGCCCAAGGCCAGCCATTACGTGGTGTAATGACGTGGTCAGTGAACTGGGATATGGGCACGGACGCCGCGAATAACAGCTACAATCAACAGTTCATTAAAGATTATGGTAACTTTATTCATAATCAATTACCCCCAGTGACAGATATGACGCCGACTTTATCGGGAATTGTCGATACGCGTGTCGAGCTCGACAGCCACTTTGATCCATTAATCGGGATAACAGCCAAAGACTATCAAGGTAACGATATAACAGCCGATGTTACCGTCTCGGGCAGTGTTAATACCAATCAAGTCGGCGACTACCTGTTAACTTACAGCGTCAGCAGTGATGATGAAACCACGAATCAACCTCGCAAAATAACCGTATACGAAATATTGCCTGCTTTTACAGGTATCACTGATACCACCGTTGTCATTGATAGTGAATTTGACCCTATGCAAGGCGTTAGTGCCAGCCATCCGACGCAAGGTGATCTCACCGCCAATATCACCGTAACAGGTGAAGTTGATACTAATGTCGTTGGTGTATACGAGCTAACTTACCAGCTATTTTATGGTCAGGATAATCAGCAGAATATGACCGATAAACGTATCGTTACCGTTGTCACTGATGCAGTAAGTGATGATGATTGGCAAGTAGGCAGTACGTATGTCAAAGATGATAAAGTCACTCATAACGGCGCGACTTGGACAGCGCAGTGGTGGACGAAAGGTGAAGAACCAGGTACGACTGGCGAATGGGGAGTTTGGCGTTAGTATAAAAGAGTTCAACCCTTTCTAAACCAAGCAACTTAAACACAGATAATTTAAAACATACTTTAAAACAAAGCCAGTATTAACAAATGTTGATACTGGCTTTTTCACGACTAAAGTAACTCGATGATAACGAATTATTTATCTGCTTTACCGGCCGCATTAGCAAACTTGGCCAACTGCTTATCGAACCAGAAAGGCGTGGTTTCATTATCTTCACAACGTTCTTTACGGCGAATGGCATTACGTACCAACATAGTACCTATCCAGCGTATAGGTTCAGGTGGAAAGCCGCCTTTTGGCCCTGTCGTTAGCCCGTTATGGCTCCATTTATCATTATTGCCTAGCAGCATAGATGCTAATATTTTACCGCCAATCCAAGTCTGGCCTACACCACTACCGGAATAACCAAAACCGTAATAAATATTGCCTTCATCAGCGATTTTGCCAAAAAATGGCAGTCCCGTCGCCGAACGATCCGATGGACCAGTCCAAGTCGTTTCAAATTCTTCAGCCACCAGCGTCGGAAATAACTTATCAAACGACTCGCGTAGTAACTTGCCATACCGTGTAGGCTGATTAAATAAAGGTCTCACTGCATTAGCATAAGAAAAATGATTACCGCCCTTACCTAACATCAAACGACCATCAGGCGTAGTACGGTAATAATGCACAAAAGTACGTGAATCTAATACTGTTTTACCATCTGTAATGCCCATTTCTGCTAGCTTTTCAGGGATCGGTTTGGTGATCGCCATATCTGACGATACCACCACAATTTTATTTTTAAACTGCGGGAATTGCTCTAACATCCAAGCGTTTAGCGCCATCACTGACTTCGTCGCATAGACAGTTCCTTGTGGTGTCTCGATCACGACTTTATGCTTATTTGCTTTCGCACTAGCTTTGCTACTGGCTTTGGCACTAGTAGCGCTAAGGTTATTATCTTTAATCGCTAACATCGGCGTGTTTTCATAAATACGCACCTCAAGTTGCTCGGCGACGCGCTTTAAACCACGGGCTAACTTACCCGGCTGCACACTGGCGGCGACAGGCGAAAAATACCCTGTTTGATGTAATTCAGAACCCGCATGCTGCTGTACCGTCTTCGCTTCCCAAACCTGCCAACTGTTTAATTCATGTTTATCTAACGCCGCTAATGTCGCCTCTAATCCACCAGTCTGTGCGGTATTGGTGGCAGTAAACAAAGTGCCATCACGACGTAGCTCTGCATCAATCTGATACTTTAAACAAAAGGCTTCAATTTCATCCACCGCTTGTTCTGACGCTTTGACTAATTCGACCGCCTGCGTTTCACCATATAGACGTTGCATCGACAAGTACTTAGTCGACCAAGTCAGCATACAGCCACCGTTACGACCCGATGCGCCACTACCACAGAGACTTTTCTCTATGATCATGACATCCAGTGTCGGTTGTTGCTGTTTAAGTTGGATCGCGGTCCATAATCCCGTGTAACCACCACCGACAATACACACATCAGCGACTGTATCAGCAGTGAGCGTTTGTGGCTTTACGTTATTACAGTAATCCGCTTCTAGATCCATTGCTTGTTGAAACCAAAAAGTTTGAAATTCAGGCTGCTTAGTCATGATCACACTCAAGATAGTTAGTATTTTAAGTAAAAAAATAGCTAACCATGTGGCTAGCTATTAAGGTTTAAGCATAAGTGATTATGGACGTTCGCCAGCCGCTAAACGGGCATCAATATCAGCAACCACTTGTGGTAGGTCTGCGATGGTATCAATCAAGTAATGCGCATTAAACGGCGTGAAACGGTCACGGGCTTTTTCACGCGCTTGGTGTAAAGTCGCTTCGTCAGCAGCAAGGTATTCCGCTAGTGTTAGACCCGCTTCATTACCCGATAACAATAAACCGACAGTCCACATACCGGCATTATGCCCTTCTTCAATACCCGGTACTGAATCATCAACCTTGATACAAGCGCCAACATCAGTCACGGCCATATCAATGACATTTTTCAATACCATGTAAGGTGCAGGACGGCCACCAGCAGGTAGGTCATCCGTTGCCACGACACAATCAGGCACATAGCCTTTTTCTGCTGCAACAGGGATCAGCTTGTCCATGACGACACGTGGGTAGCCAGAACATGAACCAATTTTAACACCTTGCTGTTTTAAGCCATTCACAACGTCTAATGCATGTGGAATTGGATCAGCGTGTTCACCTACTTTAGCGATTTGTAGTGGCATAAATGTTTGGTAAATCGCATCAATATCAGTCTTGCTAATAACGGTGCCGAACTGTGCTTGCCAGCGTGCTGCCACAGCAGGTAATTCTGATACCGCTTTAATGTGATCCCATTTACCTAGGCCCATCGGCACACGCGCTTCAGCTAAGCTAATATCAAAATCATACTGCGCTTTAAATGCAGCAATAAAAATAGTGGTCGGTGCAAATGAACCGAAATCAACGATAGTACCCGCCCAATCAAAAATAACAGACTGAACATGATTAAGTTTTACTGACTGGTCTTGTGCGAAATTTGACATAATAGTGTTTTCCAAAGTAATTCGTTATTAAAATGAGTTAAGAATGTGTTACTAACAATTTGTTTGATTACGATTTTTAAATTCAATTTTTTTTCAACTACCCATTTTCAACCAATAGGCGCATAACCAAAGTCACGGCTTACTTTATCAATTGCACCCGCAAAGATAGTGAGTGCTCGCTTTAATTCATCTCTATTAATAATAAGCGGCGGGCTCAGTTGGATAACATTACCTTGCGATACTTTAAAACTCAGCCCCGCATTCAAGCAGTAATACAACACAGCTTCCGCTTCATCAAAGGCGCGCGCTTTAGCATCGCGATCTGTAACTAACTCAATCCCCCATAACAGTCCCATGCCACGCACATCGCCAATCAAAGAATATTGTGCTTTCAAAGCCACTAACGCTTGAGCCACAAAGATTTCATCATCTTGCACTTTGCTCAGCAGATTTTGCTGTTCAATCACTTCCATCGTAGCTAATGCTGCAGCGCAACCAATCGGACTTTTTTCGTGGGTATAATGACCCAGTGATACTTGCGCGGCGGTATTGTATTTATCTTTGGTGATCATCGCGGCAATCGGGACCACGCCACCGCCCAAGCCCTTACCAATACATAAAATATCCGGTTCGATATCAAATGCATGATGGCTAAACCAGTACCCAGTACGTCCCATACCGTTAGGAATATCGTCAATAATCAGTAAGATATTATGTTTATCGCAGATCTCCCTGATGCGCTGCCAATAAGCTTTACTTGGCACTTGCACATCGGTATTACGGATAGCTTCAGCAATAAAGACCCCTATGCCACCTTCTTTTTCGACCACGTATTCCAGATAATCAGCATAATGCACATCACTGCCGTCCGGAGAAGGAAAACAGCCGCGATAAGATACTGCAGGCGGAATACGTTCGACACCAGACATTAATGGTCCCATGCCAGCACGAAAACAGGCTTCACCACCGACAGAGATGGCATCGAGTGAGGCACCGTGGAATGAATCCCACAGCGACACCACTTTGAAATTGCCGGTGACGTGACGTGCTAATTTAAGTGCCATGCCGATGACAGAGGTGCCACCCGGTGCAAACAGGACGCGATTGAGCTCACCACCACATATTTCAGTCAGCTTAGTTGCACAATCAATCGCGGTTTGATTAGTAAAGCGACGTGGTGAAAACGGTAACGTCGCTAATTGTTGGCTAATTTTAGTTAATACATGCGGGTGACCATAACCTAGCTGATGCACGTTATTACCATGGAAATCCATGTAACGCTGACCAGCAGCATCTTGTAAATAAATGCCTTCAGCAGCCACTAACGCATCCAAACACGGCGTCGACATCGCTTGGTGTAAAAACACCTTACTGTCTTGCTCAAGCATGGCTTTCGTCGCGTTATCGTCAATACTGGCGTGCCACTGTTGACGCGCAGGCGTGGTATTAACATCGCCTTCACTACGATGTTGGCGGCTTGCTAATACAGTCTTATCAGCTAAGTTAGTAGTCACTTCACTCATGCACTTAGTTCCCAATATTTCGCTGTTTCCATTGCTACTAATAAACGTTGGATGTCACTTGGGTGCACATCGCCAATGTTACCAATACGGAAACAGTCAGCGTTGGATACCTTACCTGGGTAGATAACAAAACCTTGTTCTTTAAGACGGTTATAAAATTCTTTGAATTGATAATCACTGTGAACGGGTGAATAGAACGAGGTAATAATTGGTGAATGTAACGAGGCATCAAGCAAGGTATCAAAACCCAGTTTCGCCATGCCCGCGACGAGTGTTGTTTGGTTTTCTTGATAACGTTGATGACGTGCAGCAATACCGCCTTCTTCTTCAAGCTCTAATAACGCTTGGTAAAATGCACGCACGGTATGAGTTGGTGACGTAAAGCGCCACTTACCGCCATTTTTTTCCATGCACTGCCATTGGTCATATAGATCCAATGACAATGAACGTGCTAGTCCTTTACATTTTTCCAGTTCCGCTTGACGGGCAATCACAAAGCCAAAACCGGGAACACCTTGAATACATTTGTTAGCAGAGCTGATCAGGAAATCAACGCCTAAATCAGCCATATCCAATGGAATACCACCAAAGCTAGACATCGCATCTAAGATAACGATCTTGCCGTTTTTCTTGGCTAATTTAATCACATCATCAATTGGATTAAGCATGCCCGTTGTCGTTTCACAATGAACGATAGCAACATGAGTAATGCTGTCATCAGCGCTTAATTTCGCTTCTACTTCCGCAATGCTTGGTTGCGCGGTTTCACCCGGGGCAATCACGTCACAGGCGATATTTAAGTAATCTGCAATCTGGGCAATACGCGCACCGTAAGCACCGTTATCAACCACCAGCAATTTACCATCAGCAGGAATAACACTGCCGATGGTTGCCTCTACCGATGCAGTGCCACTGCCTTGCATCAATACACTGGTATAACCCGCTTGTGAGGTTGCTAGTTGCACTAACTTAGCGCGGATAACTTCAACAATGTCTTTGTTATATTCATCATCCCAAGTACACCAATCTTTTAGCATGGCTTCTCGTACACTTGCTGTAGTTGAAAGTGGACCCGGTGTTAGTAATAAATATTCGTTTTTCATCTCTGCTTCCATTTGGACTATACCAGTTTGATGAGAACTTTAGCAGTGGATAGCTAGGTTGGTAAATAGGGTCACAGTAGAATTCACAAAAGCTTCATATTCGCGGACTTCATGCAGAACAGTGGAAAAATAGCCAAGAGAAATACCGCGCTAAAAACACCAAAAATAAAAAACCATAAAATACTTTAGTTAATCAAACTGCCATCAATTAGTCATATTAATGTCACAAAAGCACTCTATTATCGTTCTCAACAAATCTGGTACAGACCAGAATCAACCGTTAATAATTTTTGGAGTTACCGAATGAAACAACGTTGGATGATAGGTTCTATCGCTGCCCTAGGCGCCTTGTTTACTGCACCAGTATTTGCCGCAGAAGAAGTGGTTGTTTACACCGCCTTTGAAACGGATGTATTAGCAAAATACAAAGTAGCCTTTGAACAAGCGAACCCGGACATCGAAATTAAATGGGTACGCGATTCAACAGGTATCATGACGGCTAAGTTGCTTGCAGAAAAAAATAATCCGCGTGCTGAAGTTGTTTGGGGTCTTGCTGGTTCATCAATGGCACTGCTTAAAAACGCGGGTATCTTAAAACCTTACTCTCCAAAAGGCGTCGAAAATCTGCGTACTAGCATGATCGACCCAGAAGAAAATAAAGCTTGGTATGGTAATGACGCTTGGTTTAATGCCATCTGTTTTAACGAATACGTCGCAAAACAATATAACTTACCAAAACCAACATCGTGGGATGACCTACTGAAACCGGTTTACAAAGGTCATATCGCTATGCCAAACCCGGCATCATCAGGCACGGGTTACATGCAAGTGTCAGCATGGTTACAAACCATGGGTGAAGATAAAGGCTGGCGCTACATGGCGAAGCTGAATAACAACATTGCACACTATACCCATTCAGGCTCTAAGCCTTGTGTACAAGCAGGCATGGGCGAAGTGGCTATTGGTGTGTCGATGGCCTTACGCGGCGCAAAATTAAAAACCCAAGGTGCACCACTTGACGTGATCTTACCTGACGGCGGCATTGGTTGGGAATCAGAAGCGGTAGGCCTCGTTAAACCATCGGCGGCAGCAAAGCGCGTTGTTGATTGGTCCATCTCAAAACAAGCAAACGAATTATACAATGAATCTTACGCATTGGTTGGCCATAAAGACGTGAGTAAAGCCGTAACCAACTATCCAAATGTACAAGACGCGATGGTCGAAATGGACTTTGGAAAAATGGCCAATGATCGTAAAGTTGTACTACGTACATGGTCAGATAAATTTGATTCAAAATCTGAAGCGAAATAGTCATTAAGGCGTGATGATTACAGCATAATTATCACGCTACTTTTATGCTTATTTTAACGAATCCAAGTGTTTTTTATAACCCTTGGATTTTTCTACACATAAATTAGCCAATATTAACAAAGACTTAACCAAACCCACTCAGGGTTGAGAAAGAATATAAATAAGTGTAAATACATCACTAAAAAGCCCCTCCTGTCATCAAACTGTCATTAATGCTGCCTACCATACTGGTATAGTCCAAATAACATATGAGCAGTCAGATGAACACGTATCTCAATATCAATAATCTTGTTAAAAAATTCGGTAGTTTCACCGCATTAAGCGACATATCTTTGCAGATCAATCAAGGCGAGTTCATCTGCTTTTTAGGCCCTTCAGGCTGTGGTAAAACAACCTTACTTCGCGCAATCGCAGGCCTCGACTTAGCAACATCTGGTTGCATCTTACAAGATGGTAAAGACACCACATTTTTACCGCCAGAAAAGCGAGACTTTGGCATTGTATTTCAATCTTACGCCCTCTTCCCTAACTTAACCGTAGCCGAAAATATCAGCGTGGGTTTGCACAACCAAGGTAAATCAGTGGCTGAAGCTGTCGATATTGTCAATCACTGGTTAGGCATTATTGGTTTAGAAAGTTCAGCGCCTAAATACCCCAATCAACTGTCCGGTGGTCAACAGCAACGTGTTGCGCTCGCACGTGCATTAGCGTTATCGCCAGGACTATTACTATTAGACGAACCTCTTTCAGCATTAGATGCGCAAGTACGAACTCACCTGCGAGAAGAAATTCGCTCATTGCAACGTAAGCTAGGTATTACCACCATTATGGTTACCCATGATCAAGAAGAAGCCTTAGCAATGGCCGACCGTATTGTCGTCATGAATCATGGTGTCATTGAGCAAGTCGGTACACCACAAGAAATTTATGATAAACCCGCATCGCGCTTTGTGGCAGAGTTTGTTGGTAACATGAATTTCATCGCTAGCTCAGTGATCAGCGATGACCAAATCCGTATCGCCGAAACGTTATTACCAAAACCAAAACGTGAATTAACCCGCGGTGACATGTTTGATCTCGCCGTTCGCCCTGAAGATATTGAATTTAGCAATGATAGCCAAGCCATTCCCGTGCAAATTAAGTCAATGGAATTTCAAGGGACTTACGTACGCACAGAATGCCAATTAGTCGGTAATATGAATGGCTCGATGATCAAAGTCGATGTGCCAATTCGAGACGTCAGAAAATTAGAATTAGCCAATGGTGAGTTCCGCCGTATTAGTTATAGCGATGATTTTAGCCATACTTTCCCACGAAAAAATAACAAAAAAAGCACGCAAGCGGTAGGGATATAACATGTATTCGACAATCGATAAAAACCTAAAGGCACCAAGTTACCTGCAACGATGGGCACTTACTTTTAGCCGTGACAGCGCTATTCTCGCCAGTATTTTAATCATATTAACGGTGTTGATGGGCTTTTTCATTGTTGCCCCTATGTTCACCATGTTTGCCAAAAGTGTCCAAGACATTGATGGTAATTTTATCGGTTTAACCAATTTCAGCGACTACTTTGCATCAAGCGCTATGATCGCATCGATTGTCAATACCGTCACTGTTGGCCTGATAACCACCGCGATTGTTGGCGCTCTCGCCTTTAGTTATGCTTATGCACTCACACGTACTTGCATGCCATTTAAAACCTTCTTTCAAGTGATCGGGTCGGCCCCCATTCTTGCCCCGTCATTATTACCCGCAATCAGCTTGATCTACCTGTTTGGTAATCAAGGCATTGCCAAAGAGTTACTCGGCGGTGCATCTATTTACGGTGTTATCGGTATTACCATAGGTATGACGTTTTGGACTTTCCCGCATGCCTTAATGATTTTAACCACTGCATTACGCACTTCCGACGCACGTTTATATGAAGCAGCAACCGTATTAAAAAATCACCCGGTGAAAACATTCTTTATCGTCACACTACCAGCCGCAAAATACGGTGTGATTAGTACATTAATTTTAGTCTTTACCTTGGTTGTCTGTGACTTTGGTGTCCCGAAAGTGATTGGCGGCAGCTATAACGTACTGGCGACGGATATTTTCAAACAAGTTGTCGGGCAGCAAAATTTCGCCATGGGTGCTGTAACCAGTGTATTGCTGTTATTACCCGCTGTGTTAGCCTTTATTATCGATCGCCATGTTCAGCGTAAACAACAAAACCTATTTGATTCACGCTCTGTTGCTTACACACCAACACCACATAAAGTGCGTGATAATATCTGTTTGTTATTTTGCAGTATCATCGCCTTTGCCATCATCTCTGTAATAGGGATGGCTGTATATGCTTCGTTTGTGACATTTTGGCCTTGGAATTTAAGTCTAAGCTTTAACAATTATAACTTTAGTGAAGTGAGCACCTATGGTTGGTCGCCTTACTTTAACTCGCTAACGCTAGCAAGTTGGGTTGCAATCATCGGTACTGTCGTCATCTTCATTGGCGCATATGTTATCGAAAAAGGCCGTGGTTTTGGACCAATACGCCAACTACTGCAAATGATCACGATTATCCCAATGGCAGTGCCAGGGATTGTATTAGGCTTAGGTTATATTTTCTTTTTCAACGATATAAACAACCCACTTAATGGCTTATATGCAACCATGTTGTTATTAGTCGTTAATACCGTCGTGCATTACTACACGGTAGGTCACATGACCGCATTAACAGCATTAAAACAGTTACCGGCAGAAATTGAAGCGATTTCAGCCTCGATTAAAATGCCGCAGTACAAAGCATTTTTTGTTATCACGCTGCCAATTTGTGCTCCTGCCATCATGGATATTGCGGCCTACTTGTTCATTAATGCCTTAACAACCACATCCGCCGTGGTATTCTTATATGCAACCGATACAATTCCAGCATCCGTTTCTGTATTAAACATGGATGATGCCGGACAAACGGGTTCCGCGGCAGCAATGGCGGTGATGATTTTAGTCACTGCGGCGACAGCAAAAATAGTTCACTTAGTGGCGGCATCATTTATCAATAAAAGAACACAGGCTTGGCGCCAGTAACATGAAACATAAATAAGCCGAGTTGACAGTAACGTACGTGAATAGAAATGCTGCCGTAGCGAAAGGAATAGCGCGGCAGCCATCAGTCGATAAAAATAAATAAGCTAATACCAGAGGCTTTCGTGCAATACCTAAATATTAAAAATGAAATTTTACAGCAAATTGAATCCGGCTTATTAACTTCTGGACAGAAGTTACCGTCAGAACGCAAGCTTGCCGAGAGTTTCAACACCACACGTGTGACGCTACGCGAAGCATTGTCTTTGTTAGAATCAGAAGGCCGCGTATATCGTGAAGACCGTCGAGGTTGGTTCATTTCCCCCGAACCATTACGTTATGATCCCACTAACACCACCAATTTTCATCGCTTAGCACAAAGTCAGCAACGCACGCCAAAAACAGAATTAATCAGCGCCACTATGGTACCTGCCGATAATCATATTGCACAGTTATTACAAATAGCACCACAGACAGAAGTACTTAAAATTTATCGCGTGCGCTATTTAGATGATCGACCCGTGGTACTCGTCACTAATTATGTATTGCCTGAACGCCTACCGAATTTACTCAGTCACGATTTATCAGCATCATTAACAGATATTTATCAACAACACTACGATACGCTTTACCAACGCACACATTACCGTATTCGTTCATCATCATTAGTTGCCGACACTGCTGCGCCATTACGGGCAACGTCAGGTTGCGCTGCGATGTACATAGAACGAGTCAATTATGATCAACACGATAATTTACTTGATTGTGATCTGGAATATTGGCGTCATGATGCAGTCATGATTGAAGCGCAAGCAACACGTCAACAATAAGCGTTCATCATGGTTCACTATAAACGTCTATCCTAGCTAAAAATAAGTATTCACATCGGCTGTGGCATTATTATGATCGTGTATATAAACACCAATATTATAACTTTAACGCATTAACTAGACTGTACTTTGTCAGTGATTAGAAATAATGTACCATATCAAAAAAGACTGACTAATATGGTCTAGAACACCCTATGCAAGTACTCGCATATTTAACACTCTCACTGATAGGAATTTGTCCATGGAATATCTCGAAAAACTGCTCGAACAAGCGCCAGAGCTTGCCGCCATTTATGGTACTAAAATACTCCTCGCACTCGTTATTTTTACCGTCGGTAAATACCTTGCCAATGTAATGAAAAAAGTTACTGCGGGTTTATTGATAAAACGTAACATTGACCAAACTGTTGCTTCATTTATCAGTAATATGGCTTGGGGTGTGGTATTTGCATTCACGGTTATTGCCACGCTAAGTCAATTTGGTGTGCAAACAGCATCATTAGTAGCTGTTATTGGTGCCGCTGGTTTAGCCGTTGGTCTCGCACTGCAAGGTTCATTATCAAACTTTGCCGCAGGTGTATTAATGGTTATCTTCCGCCCTTGTCGTATCGGTGATTACATCGAAGCTGCGGGCGTATCAGGTACTGTTGATGAAATTACTATCTTCTCTACGCGTTTAGTGACACCAGATAATAAAGTGGTTATTGCACCTAATGCCGCAATCATGGATGGTACAATCACCAATTATTCAGCGTTAGGTAAACGTCGTTTAGATCTTGTGGTTGGCGTATCATATGATGCAGACATCAAGCAAACGAAAGCAATCTTAACGGCAGTAATCAAAAACAATGAATTTACCCTAGAAGATCCAGCGCACACTGTGGGTATTTTAGAATTAGCTGATTCATCAGTTAATTTTGCCGTACGTCCTTGGGTTAAAACCAGCGATTACTGGGGTGCTTATTTCAGCATGCAAGAAGAGCTTAAATTAGCGTTAGATGCTGCGGGGATTGCCATCCCTTACCCACAATTAGACTTGCATGTACAAGGCAATCCAACGCCACCAGCAAGCTAATCGTTAGCGATAGAGAGTAAAATGGGAGCCTCTGTGGCTCCCATTTTTTTACTGTGGGTTTATGCGACTGTAGATCTTGGTTCTACAGTCGTTATAATCAAAGGTCACGACGTTCAAACAAGGGACCTTCCTTAAAACTATAACCACTAATGTGACTGTGCGGTAAACTGCCCATTGCTTTACCAAACTGACGTTTATCTAAGTTAATCAAATTAATATGATCGCCAGACTCCATATACAACTGCTCTTGCTCAAACAGCATGTCGTCCACCAGCATATCCATGCCATAAATTTGCCCGAGAGATGGGATCGCACCTGGCTCACAATCTTGAAATAAAGTTGATAACTCAAGTTCAGAAAGTAAATAATATTGTTTACCCGTTTGACGGTTTATCTCACCAATTAACACATGTTTATTGGCAGGCACGACAGCCATAAGATAATCACCGCCAATATCACGCAAAATCACCGCTTTCGCGACTTGTGATGTGGGGACATGCGCTGATAGCGCAGAATTGAATGAACTGGCGGTGTGACGATGTTTTACTAAACTGAAATCAATATTATGACTCGCCAAAAATTGGCCTACTTTGGTTGCCATACTCATATTAGCCTCCATAAAATACGCTTTATACAAGCAAAGTATGGAGGCTAAATAGACACAACGCGAGCTAATCAGCACATTATTTAGGTAATCATATTAAGTCATGTTGAGCCGATATTGTCGTTGCTTATAAGCCAATAAGATAATCGCTAATACTCCATAAGCAAATGCTTGAATCAACAACTGAATTTGAAAATTACTGACCACCTCAAACTCAGCACCCATCTGATTAAGCTGCAACAAACCTTGAATCGCAGCAGTGCTCGGGAATAATTGTGATATCGCCACCAGCCAAGTCGGGATCTCACTTATCGGCCAAATAAAACCACTGCTAAATAACACCGGCATCGAGCTAAACAGAATAACTTGCGTCGCTGTTTCAGCTTGGTTATACAACTGCCCTAACGCCACCCCCAGACAGACCACAGCCAGTAAAAATGGGACCAGTAGCTTGAGAATATCCCACGCAGCGGCGAGTCGATTAACCCCGTATACATCCAATGCAAAACCAAAATAATACAAACTAAACACCAGGTACAGACCAAGAAAAACCAGTCCCCGCGCCAGTAATAACAAGGTCGGTGATGCAGTTAACCAATAGCCCTGTTCTTTTGCCCTTGAACGTTCATTTTGACTCGCCGATAAAATACCGCTAACGATCAATAACGTTTGCTGCAAAATCAAAATAAATACCGCAGGCACCACGTAATCTAAATAGCCATTGACCTGATTAAACACCGGCTGTAGGTTTAATGACGCCGGTTGCCACTGCGCTTTGGCTAACAGCATACTTTCGGTATCAACGGTTAACCTTGCGACTTTAATCTGTGCCGATAAAGTACCCCCAGCTTTAAGAATACCCGAAGTGATCGTTGAATACGTCATGAAATAGCTGGCATCACCACCAAGCGATAGTGTCACTGGTTTTTCCATCAATAGATCACGACGAAAATGCTGAGGAATAACTAAAAAGCCTTTTATTACCCCTTGCTCAATTAACGCCTCGGCATCACCTACCGAATCAACCTGACCAGCAATATGTGCATCTGGCGTCGCGTTCACCATGCGGATCAACTCACGACTCACCGAACTGCGGTCATAATCAATAATGACTATTTCTGCATCTCTTGATACCTGCTGAGAATACGGCAATGGGTACAAGATAGAGTACATAATAATGCCACCAAACATGGTCAATAAAATACTACGATCAGCAAAAACACTTTTAATTTCGAGCACGACAAGTGCCAAGAATTTATTCATCTGCCAGCCCTACTGAGTGGTGACTTTTGATCCGTAATACTGCAATTACGAAGGTTAAGGTAAATAACCCTAGCGCCAACAATTCCGGTAACAACATCGTAAAGCTTTGACCGTAATTCACCTGACCAATCTGTAATTGCATATAATGGGTGATCGGTAGCAGTGCCCGCCATACCTGCGCTAACACTGGCATGCTTTCGGCAGGGAATGTCACCCCGATAAAAGCAAATGCAGGGGCTGAATACGCCGCGCCCATACTAATCGCCTGGGTTAGATTCATCGTCAACGTGAAGATAAACAGTGCTACAGCCTGCCCTGCTAATACGCCCATCACTAGAATCAGAAATAAATACCCCCAATTCCCCTGCATCGGCATACTCAAGTAACCGTAAAAGAAACTCAGAAACAACAAACCATGCACAATCGATAACAAGGTATAAGGTAATAATTTGCCTATCACAGCGCTAGTCACAACGCCATCTGCACGCTGAAACCAACTAGCTTGGCTATTATTTTTATATTCCGAGCCAAACGCCAGTAATACCGATACCAATATGAAGATCTGCCACAAGGCCGGTACCGCCGCCATCACCAAAAATGGCACATAGTTGGTTGATACATTATACAGCGGATTAACCTGCGTCGAGATAGGGGCTACCGCACCTTTAATAAGCGCGATATGGCCGCCCGTCGCCAGGGTTTTTACTGCATCAATTTGGGCGGTAAACGTTGCAAAGGTTTTCGCCATATTCGACGAGACTAATTTTCCAATTAACACATACTGGGCATTGTAAAAAGTACTCACCTCTGGCGTCATCGCCAAATAGATCTGTTTCTCGAAGCCACGTGGTATTTGTACAACCGCATAGACTTCACCACGCTGCATTAAGGCTTTACCTTCGGCAAGATTCGTCAATTGACTCGTCACAGCAAGCGCGGGATTGGCGTCAATAAAGCGCACTAAACTACGTGATGACTGGCTATGATCTTGATCGACAACCGCCACCGCCAGATCACGTGGAATACCTTGTGAAAAAATGGCGTACACTAACAGCATGCAAGCAATCGGTAACCAAGTCACCAAAGACAATTGCCACTTAGAGGCTAATATTAAGCTGTTTTCACGCTTCCAAACCGCTTTGATTTGCCTAATGAATGAACTCATCATCAAACCAACTTACTGCGCAGTCGCTGACGGTGCCAGCTCGACAACGACGCTCATACCAACACGCAGATCAGCAATAGGCTTAATTGGTCTTGCTTCAATTTCAAAGGTGCGTAAATCAAACCCTTTGGCGTTGTCAGTTGAACGCCACGTCGCGTAATCTCCCATCACTGCAATATGGGATACTTGATATTGATAACGGCCATCACCGAGCGCTGGAATACGCGCAGTTAATACTGTACCTTTTTTCAATCTTGGTAATAAATCTTCGCGAATGTTAAATACCGCCCAGCTATCATTAATATCGACAATACTCACCACAGGGAAACCAGTCGGCGCCAGCTCACCTTCTTTAAGTAAGATCTGTACAACTTCACCATCACGCAATGCATATTGTTTGGTATCTTTGGTGTAAGATTCGACTTCAGCGACCACACCTTCAGCCATACGCTCTTGCTCAATAGCCGCTTGCTTGGTTTCTTTACGCGCGCCTTCTTTCGCCATTTGATAGCCTTGATAGGCTGCATTTTGGGTGTATTTAGCCGCTTGCCACTGGGTATATACTTCATCACGTTTTTGCTCTGGCAATACCCCGTCTTTATACAAATTATCCACACGCTGATAGGTTTTCTCCAGCAACTGTGCCGCAGCCTGGGCCTTTTTCCATTGATCATTAGCCGCAATAATTTGCTGTTCACGGGCCCCTGTTTCCGCTTGCTCGCGCATTGCACTTGCCGCTGAACGACCTGCTTTAGCTTGGGCTAATTTAGCCTCTAACTCAGGACTTGCCAGTGAAAAAATAAGCTGCCCCTGATTAACAAAATCACCTTTTTTAACATCAACAGA
This sequence comes from Moritella marina ATCC 15381, assembly GCF_008931805.1. Taxonomy (GTDB): domain Bacteria; phylum Pseudomonadota; class Gammaproteobacteria; order Enterobacterales; family Moritellaceae; genus Moritella; species Moritella marina. Next base: position 3,563,063 of record NZ_CP044399.1, read on the forward strand.
GGCAATACGTCCCGGGATCTTAGACGATACATTATATTCCTCAGCTTCAATCTGGCCTTGTAATAAAATCGCTTTTGGTTCGTACGCCTTATTAAATTCAAATACTAACCAGCCAATAACCACTAATACAATTACCGCAATGATGCCTTTTTTAATATTACTCATTTACTTAACCTCGATACCATTGATTTGTAGATAGTCCATGAAGCGCTCAATATCGCCACTCACAGATAATAATTGTGCTAATGATTTTACGTAGTGATAACTGGCAGACAGACGTTGGACACGAATACTCGTTACATATAACTGTGCATCCGCTACTTCCAGTGAGGTCGATAAACCTTGGCTGAATGCTTTTTGGCGCAGTATAACAGTCTCTTCTGACAGGGCTTGGCTTGAAGCCAATGAATTATATTCTTCTAATGCCTGACTCATTTCAGCATAGGTTTTTTCCACTAGAATCGATAAGTCTTGCTGCATTTGCATTTGTAATAGATTGACCTGACGTACCGAACTTTTAGCTGCTACCACTTCTTGTGATGTACCAGAACGCTCTATAATCGGAATACGTACACCAACGCCCACCATCCATTCCGGTAATAACTCACCCGTGACAGAATCATCAGAATATAAATTATAATTACCGTACACCATCACTTCCGGTAAATGCTTAGCCGATGCCATATCTACCATGCCTTTCGCTTGTTCGCGTTTGGCATTGAGGATGGCAATACCGGGATGGTCGGTTAACGTTTTAGCTAAATAAGGCGTTACCGATGTCGCGCTGTTATTGACAAATAACGGCGTGGTTGGCAATACCGAGTCTTGCTGTTTCAGCATTTTGGTTAATGCCAATTTCGCAATTTCATAGTCACGTAATGATTTTTGCGCTTCAATCTGCGCCTTGTCTAACGATACCTGTGCCATTAGCCGTTCGACTTTAGCAATCTGACCTTGTTGCTCTAATTTTATCGCGTGGCTTAAATGATCGGCTAATGCGTCAACGGCATCCAGACGCACTTGATAGACTTGTTCAGCTAACACCACACCAAAATAATATTGCACCAGTTGGGTAAAAGTAGCGCGCGTGGCTAAATTATAATTACTTTGCGCTTCATCGACTTGTGCTTGACGAATATCTTGCGCTGCAGTAATGCGGCCACCGGTATAGACAGGCAAAACAGCATTCAACGACGAATGGGCAAAGTTCTGATTGGTTAACGGTAGATTCGGTAATGTAATCGGTAGCGGAATAGGTAATGCAGCACCCACGCCTGACGTATCAATTTCGACAGGCTTATCAAAATGGGTATATGAACCGGTAATATCAACATTGGGTAAATACAGCGATTTAGCCGCATCTTGTAAAGCTTCCGAATGTTTGACTTCTTCTTTCTTTGCCTGCAACGCATCATTTTTCTGTGCCACTTGATACCAAGCTTCCGAAAAATCAATCGCAGCAGCTTGCACATTACAACTCAATGCTATTGCTGTCATTACGCCATAAAAAACTATTTTCATTATTTATTCCTAAGATCACGCCGTCATGGAATACGTTATTCATATTAATATAGCAACTAACTAAGCTATTAATATCAAATAATTAAACAGCGATGAATAATATTGTCAATAACTGCACACGACGTCATGTTTATACTTCAACAAGAACAAGTAGAGCTTATACTCTAAAAATAATGTAAGAAAAACGACGATGCATGACCAAAACCGAATGATAACGCATAAATTTATCGAGAACTACGTCAATATTAGACTAATTTTAATAACAGCTCACTAACAACTCCGTAAACCGGGGTCTTTTATCAGCAAAATTTACATAATAAAAAGTGGATATTTGCATTTAATTACCAATAGCCATGGTGTCTTATAGCTTAGGTGCGTACAATTACGCCCACGAAATAACAGAGAGAAAGTCGATGTCTTGGATCCAATTAAAAATTAATGCTAACGAAGAAACAGCTGAGAAGATAGGCAACATGCTATCTGGCGCAGGCGCAAGTGCTGTCACATTCATGGACTCACAAGATACCCCTATCTTTGAACCATTACCGGGTGAAACCTTACTTTGGGGTGATACCGATGTAACAGGTTTGTTTGAAGCCGATAAAGACATGCAGCCAATCTTAGCTTTCTTAGCAAAAACCAAGGTACTCGGTCCAGATTTTCGCTACAAGTTAGAAATATTAGAAGACAAAGACTGGGAACGCGAATGGATGGAAAATTTCCACCCAATGCAATTTGGCGAACGTTTATGGATCTGCCCAAGTTGGCGTCCAGTACCGGATGAAAATGCGGTTAACGTAATGCTTGATCCAGGCTTAGCATTTGGTACCGGTACACACCAAACCACCGCATTATGTCTGCAATGGCTAGATGGCCAAGACTTAACTGACAAAACGGTTGTCGATTTTGGCTGTGGTTCAGGTATTCTAGCAATCGCTGCGCTTAAATTAGGGGCTAAGCGTGTTATCGGTGTCGATATCGATCCGCAAGCGATTCTAGCGAGCCGTGATAACGCCGAACGTAATGGCGTTGCCGACCAAATCGAACTGTACTTACCAGCTGACCAACCAGAAGGGATCAAAGCAGACGTCGTGGTAGCAAATATCCTTGCAGCACCGTTACGTGAGCTATCTGGACTTATCGTCAGTTTCTTAAAACCAGGTGGTAAAATCGCCTTGTCTGGTATTTTGGATCACCAAGCAGCAGAATTGAACGAAATATATCGTCAGCACTGCAACATGGCAGAACCGACATTACGTGACGAATGGGCACGCTTAAACGGCGAAATCAAATAATATTACCCATACTGTTTAATCTACAGAAACAAACTTTAAAATGAGGCTTGTGTAGATTAAATAAACAGTAATCACGTAAAAAACGTGCGAAGGGTAATTAATCAGGCTAAAATGCAAGCTATCTTAATTTCTCACTTAACCTTGGTGAAAATTGAATAATAAGCAATTTAGCTCGGTTATCTGTTGTTATAATTTGATTTAGAGGTGTTTTTTTGGCTATTTAATGATTTCAACTAAAAAAATATTCAATAGTCTAATTATTAACCTTTTAACTCGGGTGAAAAATGCGTAACATACGCCGCCTTAGAGCAAATGAGCCGCAACAGATGAAAATAGGTCCTTATCTTCTGGATAACCAATTATTCTTGGCTCCGATGGCTGGTGTAACCGATCGTCCTTTCCGTCAACTTTGTCGTGAATTGGGTGTGGGTATGGCCGTGTCAGAGATGCTATCGAGTAACCCTCGAGTTTGGTCTTCAGAAAAATCGCTACAGCGCATGGATCATGCTGGCGAAACTGGTATCCGTTCCGTGCAAATAGCAGGAGCAGATCCAGCGTTGATGGCAGCAGCCGCGCAACATAATGTAAAAAATGGTGCGCAGATAATTGATATCAACATGGGTTGCCCAGCGAAAAAAGTAAATAAAAAATTCGCCGGTTCTGCATTGATGCAACACCCGGAACAAGTGAAACTGATTTTAGACGCGGTTGTAAATGCGGTCGACATTCCGGTGACACTAAAGATACGTACTGGTTGGGATCCTGAAAATCGCAACGGTATACAGATAGCTGAAATCGCTGAGCAAGCTGGAATTCAAGCCCTCGCGGTTCATGGTCGTACTCGAGCCTGCCTGTATAAGGGCAATGCAGAATACGACACTATAAAAGCGATTAAAGCTAGCATTAGCATTCCTGTGATCGCAAATGGTGATATCGATAGCCCAGAAAAAGCAAAACAGGTACTTGAGTATACTGGTGCAGACGGTCTTATGATCGGACGTCCAGCTCAAGGTAATCCTTGGATTTTTCGGGAAATAAATCACTATCTTAAAACAGGTGAAAAATTACCCGTACCAACTGCTGACGAAGTTCGCCGAGTCATTTTGCAACATGTCGAAAACCTACACCAGTTTTACGGTGAGTTTAAGGGCGTTCGATTTGCGCGCAAACACGTTGGTTGGTACATACAACACCAAACTGATGGTGTTGAGTTTCGTAAAAGCTTTAATGCATTGGATAGTTCAGCTGAACAACACCTTGCATTAATGAAATATTTTGATGATTTAAGCTAACGAGAAGAGCAATATATGTTTGAACAAAATCTGGCTCCTAGTGCCTTAACAACTTCTGCAACCGTGCAACAAGCTGAGCAAATTGTACAGAAACCATTACGTGATTCTGTCCAACAAGCACTACGAAATTACCTTGCACAATTAAATGGCCAAGACGTAGAAAACCTTTATGACTTGGTATTAGCAGAAGTTGAAGCGCCAATGCTAGATATCATTATGCAGTATACTCGCGGTAACCAAACCCGTGCAGCTGTGATGATGGGCATCAACCGTGGTACTCTTCGGAAGAAACTAAAACGTTACGGCATGAACTAAACTTTATTGTCTTAATGTTATGTAACAAAAAGCCAGCCCTGAACTATCAGGGCTGGCTTTTTTTATACGCGAAATATAAGTAACGCTCAGAGAGTCATAACAGTAGTAGTTATAAGGTTAACTTATAACTCTGGCGTTAATACTTGATACACATAACCCGGTAATGCTGCATTTAGCTTAACCGCAAGTCGCTGTTCCAATAATTGTTCACTTTGTGCCGAGATCTTAAATGGCCAGCGTTTATTGGCAATGCTCTTATCACCATCCATTACATTTAGAACAACATTGCCCTGTAACCAATACCACGCCTGACGTTGCTCTACCGCGCCTTTATTCAAGGTGAGAACTAATTTGTATTGGCTGTCATCTTTCAGCTGCACGCCAACTTCAGCAGCGCCACTTTGCAAAGATAACAAGGCTTGCTCATCCGTTGCAGACGTCGCAAATGATAACGCCGCTAAGCGTGTTTTAATCATCTGCGTTAAGGTTTCTACCGAGTACGCCACATTCACATCGTTACCAGTCACGACACGTAGATTATTATTGTCGTTAAGGCGCGTGATTTGACGCTCACGAGCACTTTCTAATGCACTAAGAGCAATCAGTGGATTAGGCGCGTCTTGCTCTGCATACTTCACTGCTGCGCGAGTTTGTTCGTCTGCTGCACGTATAGATTGCATGAAGAGTGCGGCTGCAGGCGCCTTCTTCATGACTGCGAGGCTAGATTGCTGACCAGTCTCTGGATCTTGCCAACGCTCAACAATGCTAGTGCCTTGTAATACTTGCTGCGCTTGGGTATTTACAAAGCGCGATAAAGTTTGTTTATTATCAACCTGACGTACTGTCGTGCCGCTGACATTGCTCTGACTAATATTAGCTTCGCTAAAATCAATGCTTTCATCGGCAATCGATACTTCGAATATCTTGGCTAAATTAGCTAACGCACGGTTATCGGCAACACTTGCCGTTTTAGCTTGGCCTGAGGCGGTTAAATAAACATTTTGAGGATAGCTAACATCAGCACCATCAAGCCAAGCAGGGCGTTCTGGTGTGCTGCTACACGCACTCATCAAAATGGCAGCGGCAGAAATGATACTCGTGGAAAAAATTTTATTGATCATGTTGTCGAGTCCTGTAACAAATGAATTAAACTTAAATAAGATAAATTCTTAGGGTGATAGTGTGTAATAAGCTTTTTTAGCTGCACTCGAATAAAACACTAACGCAGTGCTCCCAGCTTTTAGCACCAAAGGTGCCGAACCGACAGTCACGATAGGAAGATGACTGGAACTACTCATCGCAATGGCATCTGGGATAGTCACATCTACGCCAGTCGTATCGATGCCACTGCTATCTATGCTATCAGCTTGCGTAGTATTCGACGGTGGTAAGCTCAAGCCGTTATCAGTTTCACTTGCCTTATCCACCACGTCATCATGAATGCTTGCAGTCGCATTGATTAATTCAAGCGGTACTTGCTCGGAGGCTAGTGAACTTGCTATCACAGACGCTGAACCTGTCACTGGCATTATATCTGTCACAGGCACCGTATTCGTCAAGGATAATCCCTGCGTTAACGTGGGTTGCTGTAAGTAATATGTCCCTGCATCCAATGCCACACGCTGCACTTGAATACTCGCTGGTAACATATTCCAACTACGCACATCAGCCATTTCACTGACCATACTAGTAATATTCAATAACAAAGTCGCGAGTCCATCCTCGTCATTTTTCTTCACTTCATGTAATGCAGTTTGCTTGATAATAACCCGCGCTAATGCTGCTGCGTAAATGGCAGTTGACTCAGCATCCAGATCGGCACGTGCTAATAAGTTAACATCATCAAATATTTCTGTTTCGGCAGTTTGCCCTAACACTGTAAAACGCCAAGGCGTGGGCTTAACGTATTTATCTGCATAGTAAGGTAATGCCAGTGAAATGTTATAGCCCAGATTCGGTTCATAAACACTTAGGTATCGCTGCTGTTTCGCAGATACCACCCCGCCCCAATACACTAATATTAGCTGACTTTGATTTCGATCTAATGCTTTGACGTCTCGGCCAAACTCTTTGACCAATTTTTCATGTTCAGATCTAAGTCCTAACTGTTTAGAAGCCACTAATAAGCTGTCTTCCAATACACTCGGGATCGATATTTTACTGGTTTGCATGATTTGATAGGCTTGGCGATAACTGATCATCGCATTGTCCGTTTCATCACCAAGCTCATATACCAAACCACCTAAATAGTAGCTACTTGATACTAATCCTGATAACCCGTTATCCGGTAAGCTTTTGGCCAGTTCTTGCATTTGCAATACTTCAACCCGTGCACCATCAAGATCATCTTCCATCAAGTAAGATAGGATCAGTAATTGCTGTAATAACATCCTCTCACTGGCGGTACTAGTATAACTGCGTAAGGTTTCATTGACCGTTACCGCGCCAATATTTTCGCTAACACTTAACGCCTGCAGTTGAGCTATTTCCGCTTTCGCAGCCTGCAATTCATTAATACCACCAGCAAAATCACCGTTCACAGCACGTAATAAACCGAGTGTGAGTTTGTATTGGGCAAGATCGCGCTCCGGGTATTCCCGTTCCACAACTTCAGCCAATACTTGACTCGCATTACCGTTATCTAAGGTTTGCGCTAAATCATTGAGCTGATGCTGTTGCATTGAACAACCTTGCAATAGACTAAACCCAATAACTGCGAGATAACGACGCGAACGTAAAAATGTTAATACAGCTTTCATCATGACCTATTAATAACGCAGTTTACCGTTAGACACTAATTTCTTCAGTTTCTTCTGACCAACCCATACCTTACGGTTATCCGCGAGGCTGATTAAGCTTAAATCAACTTGGTAATAACGCACTTGGTCGCTATCAGCGGTATCAATAATAGTATTGATCTGACCTTTCAGAATAAAGTCTGCACCTTGCTCATTACCGGCCGCATTACGTGTTGATTCAGATGAATTTAAATCTTGGTCGATACGTTCTTCACGGATTTCATTACGCTCGTCACTTGATGCAACAAACTCAACACGACCACTATTAATTAGCTCGCGTTCCATTTCATTAACAAAGGTTTTAGTGTTGATGTGTTCATGACTTAAGTTACGCACTGTACCGACAATCACAGCAGGTGATTTACCCGTTTTAGCGGTGAAATTGTTATACCAAGGACGTGCTAGCACATCACTGATCATTTCCTGCGCCACCATTTGTGAATCCGTATCATTCCAAGCACCGCTTAAATCGATAGTCTGACCCGCATCAACACGCTCTACTGAAGTGCTACAGCCTGTCGCTAATGTCGATACTAAGATCGACCCTAATACTAATTTTAACAACTTATTCATTCATCATTTCCTTCTAAATTTAACAACTTTCAATTCATTTATGCCTACATCAGGCGGTTACTGTTGTGGCGCTAATGCAGTAGCACGCTTAATAGCAGCGTCAAGATCAGACAAATCTAACTCAGCAAAAGAATAAATATCGCCATTATCAGTGTTTCTCCAACGACCGATAATCTTGACACCATTTAATGCTAATTTAGTTTTCGCTTTAATTTCACGTTCAACATTGGCACTTACTTCACCATTTGATGCAGCCGTGTAATCAGCCTGCATCGCATCAACAGACGTTGCTAGGATACGCGCAACTTCAGCACGTGCGCGATTATCCGCGACAGACTTTTGTAATGATTCGTCAGCGATGCCATTTGACATGCCGACACCGTGTAATAAACGTCCAGAATCGTTATCGACGGTTTGAGTACCGATATTTACCCAATCTGGTGCACCACTAATATCTAAATCACTATCAATGCTAGTTTGACTCGAACATGCTGATAATAAAGCTATTATACCCGCTGACACGGTCATTTTTAATGCTGCTACTCTCATAATTAATCTATCCCTAAAAAGTGTTAACATAATATATCGTATTATAATTGAAAATAGTATATTGCCAAATATGCTCGCGCTACCTAATCGCAGTTATAAAAAAACCAGACTACCTACCGATAGTCTGGTTTATTTTGTTCAAATTTACCCATTAAAGTAAATATGACAACTAAAAAATCAAATAGTTATGACTTATATCGCATCCATTTGATCTAATGGCCAACGTGGACGCGCCGTGATCTCTAAGCTGTCATCGCCACCGTGACGTAAACGCTGCAGACCAGCATACGCGATCATCGCACCGTTATCGGTACAGAATTCGATACGCGGATAAAATACTTCACCATGATGCTTAGCCATCATCTCAGCCAACTTAATGCGTAAGTATTTATTCGCACTGACACCACCAGCAACAACCAAGCGCTTAATGCCGGTTTCTTTGATTGCACGTCTTAGCTTAATTGAAATGGTATCGACGACAGCTTCTTGGAATGCAAACGCGATATCTGCACGCGTTTGTTCATCGACGCTATCATGACCAGCCTCTTCCGCTAATTTTTTTTCTTTCGCAATCGTGTTCGCTGCAAACGTTTTTAATCCTGAGAAACTAAAATCTAAACCAGGGCGATCCGTCATTGGACGTGGGAACTTATAACGTCCCGCCACACCGTTTTCAGCTAGCGCCGATAATCGAGGGCCACCAGGGTAATCGAGACCCAGTAACTTCGCGGTTTTATCAAATGCCTCACCAGCCGCATCATCAACAGATTCACCCATCAACGTATATTGACCAAGGCCATCAACACGCACAATTTGCGTGTGACCACCCGATACCAACATCGCTAGAAATGGGAAATCAGGCGTCTGTTCTTCAAGCATAGGTGCTAACATATGGCCTTCCATATGATTAATACCTAATGCGGGAATATCCCATGCATAAGCGATACTACGACCAACAGTCGCGCCCACCATTAATGCACCAACCAGTCCAGGGCCTGTTGTATAAGCAATGCCATCGATGTCATCTTTCGTACAGCCAGCCTCAACTAACGCGGCTTTGATCAATGGAATAATTTTACGCACATGATCACGTGACGCTAATTCCGGTACTACACCACCGTAATCGGCATGTAGCTTTACTTGGCTATAAAGTTGATGAGCCATTAGCCCTTGTTCATCACAATATATTGCAATGCCGGTCTCATCACATGATGTTTCTATTCCTATTACGCGCATTTTATTTATTCACCTTAAACATGACTCGACAATAGTACCTGTGCAATGTGTTTTTCTCCAGCGCCAAATTATACTTATTTCCCTAGCGACAAGTTATTAGTCTTTACATGTAATCGTGTTTTAGAGTACAATTCGGCACCATTTTTATAGAATTACTATAAAAATATTTTTAGGTTCCAGATAACTTGGAACCATTTAACCTATAGGTTGGAAGCAAACATGCCAGTAATTAAAGTACGTGAAAACGAACCGTTTGACGTTGCTCTACGTCGTTTCAAACGCTCTTGCGAAAAAGCAGGTATCTTATCTGAAGTACGTCGTCGTGAGCATTACGAAAAACCTACTACAGTTCGTAAACGTGCTAAAGCAGCAGCATCTAAGCGTCTAGCTAAGAAACTGTCTCGTGAAAATGCACGTCGCGTACGTCTATACTAATCCCTGATTAGTATAACTACTGTATGCATTTAAGCTTATCCCATTGAGTAAGTCTCTGACTTAATCGATTAAGATAACGCTTATAAACAAGCCGTGAACTCCTAGAGTCACGGCTTGTTTGCTTTCAAGACTTATAAAACTGATAATCCTAATCGTATAACGATACCAGTACATAACTGATTTACTCATACTAGAGTCATTTATTTACTGTAATTGTCATTACTATTGTTAATAGTCAATCATCTTCATACTCATTAGTTAGGTACATATGGCTGGTAGAATACCTCGCGACTTTATCGACGGTTTGATAGGTCGAGCAGATATCGTTGATATCGTCGAAAAACGCGTAAAGCTCAAAAAAGCAGGTAAAAACTACCAAGCTTGCTGCCCGTTCCATAATGAAAAAAGCCCTTCTTTTACTGTCAGTCAAGATAAGCAGTTTTATCATTGCTTTGGTTGTGGTGCGCACGGTAATGCCATCGGGTTTTTAATGGAATATGACAACCTTGAGTTTGTCGAGGCGATTGAAGATCTCGCCGGTTTTTACGGTGTTACAGTACCCAGAGAAGAAGGTGGCAATAATAACGGCCCGACTGCGCCCGAGCGTAAAGATTATTATGAACTACTCGAAAGTGTTACACGCTTTTATCAATATCAATTAAAAGAACACCCAAACAAAAAAGTTGTTAACGACTATCTAAAACAACGTGGTTTAACTGCAGAAGTCATTGCTAAATATGGCATTGGCTATGCCGCCCCAGGTTGGGATAACGTCTTAAAACGCTTTGGCCGTGACAAACATACCGAAGAACAACTGCTCACCACAGGTGTATTAACCGAGAACGAAAATCAATCTCGTCGCTACGATCGCTTTCGTGAACGCGTTATGTTCCCTATTCGTGACAAACGTGGTCGCGTCATTGGTTATGGTGGTCGTGTACTCGGCGATGAAAAACCAAAATATCTGAACTCACCAGAAACACCTATCTTCCATAAAGGTAAAGAGCTTTATGGTTTATACGAAGTCCGCCAAGCCTATAAAGAGATCCCACAAATTGTCGTGGTTGAAGGTTATATGGACGTGGTTGCATTAGCGCAGTTCGATATTAATTATGCGGTGGCGTCACTGGGTACTTCGACGTCTGGTGATCAGATGCAGACTTTATTCCGCAACACTAACGAAGTGATCTGTTGTTACGATGGTGACAAGGCTGGGCGTGATGCAGCATGGCGCGCACTTGAGAACGCACTACCGCAATTACGTGACGGTAAAGATTTAAAATTTGTCTTCTTACCCGATGGTGAAGATCCCGATTCATTAGTGCGTAATCAAGGAAAAGACGCACTTGAGCAACTTTTTAAAGATGCCCAGACGTTACCGGACTTTCTATTTAGCCGCTTAAGCCAAAATATTGAAACAAATACCGATGTAGGACGCAGTAAATTAGCGAGCCAAGCCAAACCTTTAATTGAAAAAATGCCTGACGGTTTCTACCGCGGTATTGTATTGAAGAAACTAGCACGTTTCTTAGCCTGGGATGAAGCTAAGTTAAATAAACTATTCACCACAGTAGCAACCACGAAACCAGCCAAAAAAGCGATCCAAATAACACCAATACGTCGTGCTATTGGGTTATTATTGCAAAATCCGCATATCGGTTTTAACCTACCTGTATTCGATGATTTACCGCAATTAAAATTACCCGGCATTAATATTTTATTAAAATTGTTAGAACAAACAAATGGTAGCGATCAAATTAGTACCGCACAATTACTAGAATATTGGCGTGATACTCCAGAGCAGAAAGCACTGATAAAACTGGCAGTATGGGATCATGGCGCAGATGACGCCGTTGAGGCAGAGTTTTTCGATACTTTATTTGTTCTTTCCACCCAAGTCTTCGAACAACGTTTCAGTGAACTACAATTAAAATTAGCGCAGGGTGGTTTAACACAATCTGAGCGTTTGGAGTATAAAAGCATTTTAGATGAATTAAAATCATCGTAATGGCTTGAAATATGATCCATTAAGCCCCATTTAAGATCTAACTAAAAGAGCCGAATTAAATCGGTTCAGAACGCTGAGTTGAAAGTTTTCGCCTAATATAACGTGATAACCGTTATAGTTACGCGTATTTTGACCACAATAATTATACCAATAAGTAGAAAAAAGCACCGTTTAGCACTATACTGCTTTGTTTGCGCAGTGCTTTTGCGTCTGTATCTTTGAACCACGTCACCGGAGTGGAAGTATTCTATGGAATCCCCTCAATCACAATTAAAACTTCTTGTAGCTAAAGGTAAAGAACAAGGTTACCTCACCTATGCAGAAGTAAATGATCATTTACCACAAGATATTGTGGACTCAGATCAGGTTGAAGATATTATTCAAATGATCAATGACATGGGTATTCAAGTGCTAGAAACTGCACCTGATGCAGATGACCTATTGATGGCAGAAAATACATCAGCACCTGATGAAGATGCCGCTGAAGCCGCAGCCGCAGCGCTTGCTTCTGTAGAATCTGAAATTGGTCGTACTACCGATCCAGTACGTATGTACATGCGTGAGATGGGTACTGTTGAGCTATTGACTCGTGAAGGCGAGATCAAAATTGCAAAACGTATTGAAGAAGGTATCTACGCAGTACAAACGGCTGTAGCTGAATACCCAGAAGCAATTAACTCGTTACTTGCTGAATACGACAAATTCCTTGCTGAAGAAACACGCTTAAGCGACATCATCACAGGTTTCATCGATCCAAATGCGGAGGATGTAGCACCAACAGCAACACATATCGGCTCTGAAGTACCAACCAAAGATGACGATTCAGCTGAAGATGATGACGAAGAAGAGGAAGAAGGCAATAAAGGCCCTGATCCTGAAGAAGCAGCTGAAAAATTTGCAGAATTACGTAAATTTCACACAGCACTACTAAAAGGCATTAAAGAAGACGGTTTAGAACACCCGAAAACACGCCTGCAAGTTGAAATGCTAAGTGAAGTATTCCGTACTTTCCGTTTGATCCCAAAACAATTTGATCGCATTGTAAATAACATGCGTGACATGATGGATCACGTACGTGTGCAAGAACGTCTTGTTATCAAGATGTGTGTTGAACATTGTAAAATGCCAAAAGCAGCGTTCGTTGAAGCATTTGCTGGTCACGAAACTGACATTACTTGGTTTGAAAAAGCACAACAATCAGCAGCACCTTATGCGCAAGCATTACAACGTATCGATTTTGACGTACGTCGTTGCATCAACAAATTAAAATTAGTAGAAAATACGACAGGTCTGACTATTTCTCAGATCAAAAACATCAACCGTCGTATGAGCATTGGTGAAGCGAAAGCGCGTCGTGCGAAAAAAGAAATGGTTGAAGCGAATTTACGTCTAGTAATTTCGATTGCCAAAAAATATACCAACCGTGGTCTACAGTTCCTAGATTTAATCCAGGAAGGTAACATCGGTCTGATGAAAGCCGTAGATAAGTTTGAATACCGTCGTGGTTACAAATTCTCAACTTACGCTACATGGTGGATCCGTCAGGCAATCACACGTTCTATTGCTGACCAAGCGCGTACAATTCGTATTCCAGTGCATATGATTGAAACAATCAATAAACTGAATCGTATTTCGCGTCAAATGCTGCAAGAGATGGGCCGTGAAGCAACGCCAGAAGAATTGGCTGAGCGCATGATGATGCCAGAAGATCGTATTCGTAAAGTATTGAAGATTGCTAAAGAGCCAATCTCAATGGAAACTCCTATCGGTGATGATGAAGATTCTCACTTAGGCGATTTCATTGAAGATACAACGCTTTCTTTACCAGTTGACGCTGCTACAAAAGATAGCCTTAAAGGCGCGACAGACGACGTTCTAGCAGGCCTAACAGCCCGTGAAGCGAAAGTACTGCGTATGCGTTTTGGTATCGATATGAATACTGACCACACACTTGAAGAAGTGGGTAAACAGTTCGATGTAACGCGTGAGCGTATTCGTCAAATTGAAGCTAAGGCATTACGTAAATTACGTCATCCTAGCCGCAGCGAACAGCTACGCAGCTTCCTAGACGAGTAATTAAATCGTTAGATACTATTCTCGATTATCAAGAACACCTGATGGCAACATCAGGTGTTTTTTTATGCCTGCAATAAAATGAATAATAATGTGCCTATTTGTGAGCACGAGTAGAACACGCAGTATCTTCGATGAATAATTGAACAGTTAGTTGGTTACTTGTCTAAGTTATTGAATATGACCTAGACACACAGAAACTATACTTATATACTTTCTGCATCTTAAAGCGTCGTAAGAGCGTTTGAAAGATCAGGGCCCTTAGCTCAGTTGGTTAGAGCATCCGACTCATAATCGGCAGGTCCCCAGTTCAAGTCTGGGAGGGCCCACCAAATTTTAGAACACTTGATGGCAACATCAGGTGTTTTTTTATGCCTGTAATAAAATGGTCGTCAAATACTTAGTTAAGTTAACATTTCCCTAAAAATCGATTCAATACTCTTTCAATTGAGCACTTTTAATCACGGCCCCGCCTAAATAAATCCCCAATAGCATAAAAATAACAGCGATTAAGCCCGCTGGTGAAAAAGCAGGTAAGGCTAATAACAATTGCGTATCGTTACCACCACTCGCCAACACAGCACCTATACCCATGAGTGTTCCAGCGAGTAAATGCTTAATAAGTAGTGCAATTGTCATCCCTTTAAAAACAAAAGATCGAGTTGTAATGGCTGCGATTAACATTCCTAAAATTAAACTTAATATCAATAAGAATCGCTCTGCCGATGGCCATTCTTGTCCATTGCCATACCAGACAAATAAACTAATATCCTTAAGTAAACCACTTGGTGCCCAGTGCCGTTCATATAAGAATACAACGCTCGCCATCATGCCAATACTCAACATCGATAACCACAATGTTCTATTTGCTTTATTAAAACAAAATAAAGTAATGATTAATAATAAAGACAATAATATCAGTACCATAAAATGTATTTGTTGTGACTGTATATAAATATCACTTTCCACTTCATCAATAAATTTCGCTAATAAAATCCAGCCAAGTAACCAACCAATTACCGTCGCTAGCATCACCATCTCTCCACGCGCTAAACGGCTAACAGTTGACACACCGCAACCATGGTTGGCCGCAGCGCCCAAGCCAAACAGTAAGCCGCCAAACGCCGAAAACCAATTAGCCTGATGTGACGTCTGTATATCCAATTCAGCAGTAAAATCTACGATTAACAAAGGCAGCCATGAGAATGTGCCACTCAGTAAAATAGCAAGGAGAAACATGGGCTTTCCTTTAACAGCCTGATTAACACCTTTAACCATACAGAGCCCTGTGGTTTGCGCGAGGTAACCCAAGCAGGCAATTAAGATCAACGTAATAGTAATAAACAACACTACATCTCCTATACAAACGCACATAATGATTCTGAATCGAAATACTTTCACCCTGTGAATAGCTTTAAATATAGTAAAATTATCCTGCGATGCCTGATATACCAAAAACTACATTGATGTATGTTGGAGCAGTGAATAAAATGCTTATTTGGGCTACACTCTTGCACCTTGTAATTTACTATCATTTTTACAGAGTTTATTAATCCTATGTCTACTGTCCGCGCGGCCCATGCATCTCATATTGTATTACCAGAACACGTAACAGATAAGCCCACTGTATTTAGTTTTCTAAGCAATCACTTCAAACAGATTGATGCTTCAGTCTGGCAGCAACGTATCATCGATGGCAAAGTACATTGGCGGGACGGTCGTTTGATTACTTTAGATTGTGCATTTGTGCCACGAGAACGCGTGTATTATTACCGTGAAGTGGCTGTAGAGAAGAAGGTCCCTTTTGCGGAAAACATTATTTACGAAGACGACAACATCATCGTTGCTTACAAGCCCCACTTTTTAGCGGTAAGTCCTAGCGGCCAATTCGTCAATGAGTGCCTGGTTAACCGCCTAAGAATAAAAACCGGTATCGAAACACTGGTAACAGCACACCGCCTTGATCGCGCCACAGCTGGACTCATGCTGCTTTGTAAAATCCCAGAACAACGTAGTATTTACCATGACTTATTCAAACATGGTAATATCACCAAACACTATCACGCCATTGCTCGATTAACACCGGAGTTACAACAGCAGCATGATGAAAAAAGTCTGCAATTACCACTTAGCTGGACAGTAAAGAACAGAATTGTTAAAGGTGATCCAACATTCACGATGCAAATAATAGACGGTGAAGCGAACAGTCATTCGAGCATCGAATTAATGACTGTTAAAGGGGAGTTTGGATTATTCAAGCTATCGCCAATCACAGGCAAGACCCACCAACTGCGTTTGCACATGGCTAGTTTAGGAATGCCATTGGTGAATGATCGCTTATATCCAACACTATTAGACCGATGCGACGATAACTTTCAGCAGCCGTTGCAACTATTAGCACAACAACTAAAGTTTACCGATCCTGTCACGGGTGTTGAACACGATATCACGACGAAAGCACTTGATATTGAAGCACTAATTAATGGGGTCGTCGATATTATTTAATTAGTTTACTGTAGCGTTTAAGCCTCTCAACTCTCTGGCTTTCTCTAAACAACGGAATATTTTCATTTTAGAGACTGGTTTAACTAAATAATCAGTCGGCTGGAGTTTAATCACTTGCTTAACAGTATTAATATTATTATCCCCCGTCACGATAAAAACAGGGATGTTCTTTTGCTGTTTACGGAGATACTCTAATATTTTTAAACCATCTAATTCTTCGCGTAAATTCAGATCTAAAAAAATATAATCAAATGCTTGTTTTGATAATAAATTAAGTGCGAGAGGGACATTATCCGCATACATTACGTTATCGCTATCCGCGTAGTATTCAATCGAAATTTTACGTACTAGCTGCGCAATTATTTGTACGATGATCTTACTATCTTCAACAATCAGACGTCTCATTACCACCCCTTTTTGATTATTATCAGATATTAGCTCAGTATAGGTGCAAGTCTGTTAAAATGGGCTAAAACCAGTGTAATTTAACTCGAAAGTATGAAACTGATCACATTTAAAATCAACATCTTAATGCTTTAAGCATAGCTTTATACTTCACCCATTAAAAATAAATTGAATAATATAAAAAGGAATAAATCGACAGGCCTTCAACGGCAGAAGACCTGTGATAAACAGCAGGTGAATTATGCTTTAGTAATGGCTGGCGTTTGTAGTAATCGATGCACAACAAGCATGCACATAGCCGAAATAAATAGTGCGGGTACGATCGGATGGACGCCAAACATGGCAGGTTTAAACCATAGCAACAGTAAATAACTAACAAGGCCACTGAGCATCGCCGCTAAAGCCGCATTACCTGCAATTTGTGGCCAATATAACCCAGCTAATATAGGCCATAAGAATACCGCTTGTAGCGCCCCAAAAGCAGCAAGGTTAAGCCACACGATCATACTCGGTGGCTCAATAGCACAATAGGTCGCAATGAGTGTAACCAGCACCATCGCCACACGCGTTAAACTTACTTGTGCGTTAGCCGTTAATGAGGGATAACAACGAACGACACCATCTCGCACTAAACTAACCGCAGATTGTAGCAACATTGAATCTACCGATGACATAACCGCCGCTATCGGTGCAGCTAATAATACGCCAGCCCAGAACGGGTCAAAAAGACCAGTAATCAATCTTGGCATAATTTCATCGGGTACTGTCAAATCAGGATATAAAGCTCGGCCTAATACACCGCTTAAATGCGGGATCAGCGTCATTAGGAAACTGATGATTGTTCCCCAGATCATACCTCGCTTTAATGCATTAGTATCTTTCACTGCCAGTAAACGTACAACAGTATGCGGTAATCCCAAGGTACCAAAACAGATTAGCATCCAAAAAGACAGCATCATTGGCCAACCCAGCTGCCCACTATTACCCTGCGGACTTAATAACGTCGGCGATTGGGCACTCACGTTTGTCATTAATGCAGTTAAACCACCTTGCGATAACAAGGTGATAAAAATCACTAATACACCGATAATCATCAAGATACCTTGAAACGCATCGGTGATCACGACAGCACGAAAGCCACCCGTTAGCGTATACGCCAATACAGTGATGACAAATAACCCCAACCCGAGTTCATAACTAATGCCACTCACCCCCGAGAATAGTCGAGCACCACCAATAAACTGCACCGAGATCATAGCGATAAAACCAACGACCAAACTAACCAAAGCTAATTTAGTTAACCAGCTGTTTTGATATCGCGCATCCAACCATTCAATCAAGGTCGTGTGCTCAGCTTTGCGCTGCGCGAGTAGTTTGGGGCCTAAAACGCCTAAGGTGAGCATAGCAACAGGGACTTGGATCAACGCCAACCACACCCAACCTAAACCAATTTTATACGCTGCACCCGGCCCACCAATAAATGAACTTGCACTCGTATAAGTTGCAACTAACGTCAGGGCTAACAAAGGGCCATTAAGAAAACGTCCACCAATAAAAAAGCGTTTCGCTTTATCTTGGTATAATCCCCCAGATTTTTTTGATTGACGGGCACTCCACCAACGAGTGATCAGCAAGCTCGCAATAAGATAGATAAAAATAGGAATTAGATTAGTCATGATAAGTAGATTTAATCATTAGAATAAGAGAAAAAATAAGCAGTAAAGGTGCAAACAGACAAGAAAACCAAAACCAAACAGGCAGTCCCCACCAGTTACCTTGATCAACTAATAGTAGCGGTCCTGTACACCATAGCGCAAAGTAGCTCAATGTCAGTAACAAGGATTTTGTTGAAATTAAGTGCATAGTTAAGCCTAAAATAAATATGGCCTAGAATATAACGCATCGGAATAGGTAAATAACTCTAATCAGATGAATGCCCTAGCCGTTTTAGTGTTTTAAGCTGAATTATATCGCGATAATACCTGTACATCCAAATAATGTTTTATTACACGATTAAAGGTGACATTTTATTACACGACGGATTCGTCGAATGAAATTAACGTGTGGCCGATAATAGAATCAATATCATCAATATAAACCCCTGCACCATAAGTCCAACCCCATGCAGAAAAACGTTTACTGTATGAGATCTTACGCACCGCTTCACCACCAATAAATAATGGAAAGCAATAACTGACAAAGGTACCTTCGATGAGTTTATCGGCTTGTTCGTGAATAATTTGGTAGGTGAAATGACCGTCCGAGTCTTGCAGCATTTTTACATTCTCGTGTTCACTATCGACACCACCTAAAGACGCGAGGAGCGTATAATTATCATCGAACACAAAAATATAATTATCATCCAGTAAAATAACACGCTTTAAGGCCTGCTTTTGAGCGTCCTCAAGTGATAATACTCCTGATTGATAATACAGATCATAACGCTGAAAAATCGCTTCAGTTTTATCGATAATATTAACTAAACGTGATTTTCGTTCAGCTAGTATCTCTCCGCGCAATATAGACAAATAACCCAAAGCAATAGACATCAGGATCATCACGCTAACGACAATAACGCAGGTGATTTGATAAGTAACAGAATAACGACGGCACATGACGGCCTCTACAACACAACAAAATAACGTGATAACATGCTAACACAAAAAAACATAAACGACTGTAAACAATGAATAAATCATGATTTAAAGCTGATTTTATAAACAATTATAGTATCCATCAATCCGTTGTATGTGCTTATAGCATGATCTTTTTAGAAGATTGTAATCAGTTTAGGTAGGAGATTAACGATAAACATACAACAGTAGTCCATCGTTAATAATTAACTATCAAATACCCTTATTTAGCTACAATTTCATAGCTAGACGTGATTTCTGCAGCTTTCTCGAGCATTTTAGCAACAGAGCAATATTTCTCCATCGACAATTCAACAGCACGTTTTACTTTTTTCTCATTTAGTTCATCACCAGAGACAATGAAGTGCGCATTAATTTTAGTAAATACACGCGGTGGCTCAACGGCTCTTTCACTGGTTAAATCAACCTCACAACCAAGGATTTTTTGACGACCCGTTTTAAGAATATCAACAACATCAATAGAGCTACATGCGCCCATTCCCATCAACACAACTTCCATTGGACTTGCTGCAATACCATTACGATCACCGTCCATTAACAGACCGTGGCCTGTTTCTGACGTGCCCATTAATTGCATTTCTTGGATCCACTTCACATTTGCTTTCATAAAACACCTAGTTAATGTCTAATTCAAAGGTATTGAACAATATTAAATACCACAAGAGTGGTATAATGCCGTCCCATATCCCAAATATAGTCTAAAGTCACAAATAAACAGTAAGTCAATATTCAAAAAATGATATATTCACGTTGATATTGAACAGAGATCAACTCAGTTCTTGCTTATTAGTGTTATTGTCTCTTATGCTATCAAGTCATTAATAATAATAAAATTAAAATATCGCAATACGGACATAATTTGCGATTATAATAACTTACAGAGGAATACCCATGGTTGTTATCGGCAAGCCACAATCCGACCCTACTTTAGAATGGTTCTTATCTCATTGCCATATTCACAAGTACCCTTCAAAAAGTACTTTGATCCATGCTGGAGAAAAAGCAGAAACTTTATATTTTATCGTTAAAGGTTCTGTGGCAGTTCTAATCAAGGACGAAGAAGGTAAAGAAATGATTCTTTCTTACCTAAATCAAGGTGACTTCATGGGTGAATTAGGCCTATTTGAAGATACTGAAGAACCTGTACGTAGCGCATGGATCCGAGCTAAATCACCATGTGAAGTAGCAGAGATTTCATATAAGAAATTCCGTCAGTTAATCCAAGTTAACCCTGAAATTCTAATGCGTCTATCAGGACAAATGGCAGAACGTTTACAAACGACAAGCCAAAAAGTGGGTGATCTAGCATTCCTAGACGTAACAGGCCGTATTGCACAAACATTACTAAGCTTAGCAAAACAGCCTGACGCAATGACTCACCCAGACGGTATGCAAATTAAAATTACACGTCAAGAAATTGGTCAGATCGTAGGTTGCTCACGTGAGACTGTTGGCCGTATCTTGAAGATGCTTGAAGAGCAAGAGCTTATCTCAGCTCATGGTAAAACGATTGTGGTATTTGGCACTCGCTAATTCAATCATTTTATTAAGCTAATAAAAAGGCGCCTGACATGTTATTCACAGTCAGACGCCTTTTTTATTAACGACAGTTTATTCGTTCGCGCATGTTATGATTTAGCTAATCGTTTAATGAGTACTGACGTATCACTGCGTTGTTCACCAGCGTTTTGTAACTCAGCATAGAATCCATCGACTAATTTCGCAATCGGTACCAAAGAACCATTACGCTCCGCTTCTTCGAAACAAATACTGAGATCTTTACGCATCCAATCAATAGCAAAGCCAAAATCAAATTTCCCTTGAGCCATCGTCAACGTACGATTTTCTAACTGCCAAGATTGAGCCGCACCATTACGTAAGACATCAAGAACAACATGTTCATCTAATCCTGCATTTTTAGCAAAATTAATACCTTCAGCCAAACCTTGTACTAGGCCCGCGATGCATAGTTGATTAACCATTTTACATTTCTGTCCAGCGCCAACACCACCAACCAAGGTCACTTTCTTCGCCATAATATCTAATACAGGTAAGGCACGTTCATATGCACTAGCTTCACCGCCGGTCATAATCGTCAACAATGCATTATCAGCACCAGCTTGCCCACCCGACACTGGCGCATCCAGAAAGTGAACCTTTGATTTGGTGCAGGCAACAGATAGCTCTTCAGCTAATAATGCTGACGTGGTAGTGTGATCGATCAGTATCGTTTCCGCACTCATAGCCGACAGCACGCCATCGTCACCGTAAACAACGCTACGTACATCATCATCATTACCAACACACATAAGTACCAAATCAGCGTTAGTTGCAGCTAGATAAGGTGTAGGAGCTCGTTCTCCGTGGTATTTATCCACCCATGCGGCTGCTTTACTCGCGGTACGATTAAATACCACAACATCATGTCCAGCATTCTGTAAATGCCCCGCCATTGGATAACCCATTACACCTAAACCAATAAATGCTATTTTCACGTTTACTCCACCTATTACATGTCACTTCAATTATAATTAACGGTTAAGCCGATAACCATTTTTCAATAGCAAGACTCAGTTTTTGCATTCCAGCATGGATATCATTATCTGGTATATTAAGTGCTGGTGTAAAACGTAACACATTCGCACCTGCCACTAATATTAGCAAACCTTCTTTAGCAGCTAAATTCATGATGGTAATCGCTTGCCCTTGATACTGCTCAGTTAACTCAGCACCTAATAATAATCCTTCACCACGAATATCAGCAAAAATAGCATGTTGATGATTAAGCGCAGTTAAAGCATTTTTAAAAATAACAGACTTAGCCTTAACGTCTGCTAAAAAACCAGTGTCATTAACAGTATCAACAACCACCTCTGCAATACTACAAGCTAATGGATTACCGCCATAAGTACTACCATGTGTCCCGACACTCAAACTTTTCGCAATACGCGCAGTTGTTAACATCGCAGCAATAGGGAAACCAGCACCAAGACCTTTAGCTGACGTTAAAATATCCGGTTTAACGTCCGTATTTTGATAAGCATATAAATTGCCAGTACGGCCGACGCCGGTTTGAACTTCATCAAATATCAGTAGCGCATTGTATTTATCACACAACGCCCGAACACCGATCATAAATTGCTGGCTAGCGACATGGATCCCGCCTTCACCTTGCAAAGGTTCCATCATGATAGCGCAAGTATTGTCACTCATAAGCGATTCTAAAGCTGCTAGATCATTAAAATCAACATGTTTAATAGCTCCAGGTTTAGGACCAAAACCATCGGAATACGCAGTTTGTCCACCCACCGTCACCGTGAAAAAAGTACGACCGTGAAAACCTTGATTAAAAGCAATTATCTGATCTTTTTTATTACCGAAGTGATCAAGTGCATAACGACGTGCTAACTTCAATGCAGCTTCATTCGCTTCGGCTCCTGAATTAGCAAAAAACACTTGCTCTGCAAATGTCGCATCAGTTAATTTAGTCGCAAGCCTTAATGCTGGCTCATTGGTCAGTAAATTACTCACATGCCACAGCTGTTGGCTTTGTTTTTGTAACGTTTCTACTAAAGGGGGGTAACAATGACCTAAACAACTAACAGCAATACCAGCTGCAAAATCAATGTATTCATTATCTTCTTGATCCCACAGTCGAGAGCCTTGACCACGAACAGGGAGCATCGCTGCTGGCGCATAATTAGGCACCATGACAGTATCAAAATCTTTTCGGCTTACACCTATTACATTATTGGTCATATTCCTTCCCTCTCAGTAAAATCAATAACTAAATACTTACGCGCCAACAATTAACGCATATATATTCAATAATTAAAGATATTTAATCACAGGTCAAGTTAATATTGAGTAATGTAATAGAAATTTATAAATTACGCATCAGAAAATTATTTAGTAGTTCTTTTCCTTGCTCAGTCAGAATACTTTCAGGATGAAATTGCACACCTTCTAACGCCAACGATTTATGCTTGAATGCCATTATTTCATCAAATTCACCAGCGCAATTTTCTGTCCACGCAGTAATTTCAAACGCCTCGTTTAACGTTAGTGTTTCGACAATTAAAGAATGATAACGCGTCACAGTTAAAGGGTTATTCAATCCCGTAAACACCCCTTTGCCTTTGTGCTTTATTTCTGATGTTTTACCATGCATTACTTTTTTAGCTTTTATCACATTAGCACCAAATACTTGCGCGATAGCTTGATGACCAAGACACACACCTAGAATCGGTATCTTCCCAGAAAATGCTTCAATAACAGACAATGATATACCCGCGTCATTTGGAGTGCAGGGACCAGGAGAGATAACAAGATAGTCAGGGGATAGTGAGGATATTTTCTCAAGTGAAATTTCGTCATTACGTTTAACGACAACCTCTTGACCAAGTTCAGAGAAATATTGGAATAAATTAAACGTAAAGCTATCGTAATTATCGATAATGAGTAACATGAAAAATTATAATTCTAATGAGGAAACAGGGTAAATAATATCACAGGTAAAGATGGGATTCTAATAATCAGCGCTCGTAATAATACCCTCAATTCAGTGCTCGATAAATCCTGAAGTAAAAAAACAAAGCTCAGCAAATGCCAAGCTTTGTTTTACGAAGTACTAAATAACTTTATTTAACTGATACAAACTCAGGGTAAGCATCGATACCACAGTCTGCCATATCCATTCCTATCACTTCTTCTTCTTCACTAACACGAATGCCCATAGTCGCTTTAAGTACGGCCCACACTAGAATACTTGCACCAAACACCCATGCAAAGATAATTGCGGCACCATATAATTGCGCACCAAACGTTGCATCGCCATTGCTAAATGGTACAACCATTAAGCCAAATAAACCACACACACCGTGTACAGAGATAGCACCTACTGGATCATCAATTCTCGCTTTATCTAATGCCACGATACTAAAGACAACTAACACACCACCGAGTGCACCCAACAAGGTAGCAAATGCTGGTGATGGGCTTAACGGGTCAGCAGTAATCGTAACCAGACCAGCTAAAGCACCATTAAGAACCATAGTTAAGTCCGCTTTACCCCACATCAATTTAGTGATGAGCAATGCAGCAACAGCACCGGCAGCTGCAGCAGTGTTTGTATTTGCAAAGATTTGACCTACAGCTGTTGCATTCTCAGCATCTGAAAGTAATAACTGTGAACCACCATTAAAACCAAACCAACCCATCCATAAGATAAATGCACCTAATGTTGCTAATGGCATGTTAGAACCTGGAATTGGGTAAACTTCACCATTTTTACCGTATTTACCCTTACGAGCCCCCAGTAAAAGTACCGCCGCTAGTGCAGCTGATGCACCCGCCATGTGTACAATACCTGAGCCAGCAAAATCAGAGAAACCAGCTTCAGCTAAGAAACCGCCACCCCAAGTCCAATAACCTTCAATCGGATAAATAACACCAGTTAAAACAACCGTGAAAGCAAGGAAAGCCCATAGCTTCATCCGCTCAGCGACCGCACCAGATACAATAGACATCGCTGTTGCAACAAATACTACCTGGAAGAAGAAGTCCGATTCCAGTGAGTGATCAGCACCTTCAGCCTGTGTACCAATTAAAGAACCAAATGATGGGATGATGCCACCTTCTGCATTATCAACATACATGATGTTGTAACCGACTAATAAAAACATAATACACGCGATTGAATAAAGCACGACGTTCTTAGTCAAAATTTCAGTGGTATTCTTAGAACGAACCAGACCAGCTTCTAGCATTGCAAAACCTGCAGCCATCCACATCACTAGTACGCCTGACATTAAAAAATAAAAAGTATCGAGTGCAAAACGCAGCTCAGTAACTGTAGTTGTTAATTCTTGCATAATTTATTCCTTTAAATTGCTTCTGAATCCATTTCGCCCGTACGGATACGCACAACCTGTTTTAAATCGTAAACAAAAATCTTACCATCACCAATCTTACCGGTGTAAGCAGCACTGCTAATAGCTTCAATAAGGCGATCAACATTTTCAGTTTGCGTGGCAATTTCGAGCTTCACTTTAGGTAAGAAATCAACTTGATATTCCGCACCACGATAAAGTTCGGTATGACCTTTCTGACGACCAAAACCCTTTACCTCAGTAACCGTTAATCCTTCAACACCGAAATCTGCGACAGCTTCACGAACATCATCGAGTTTAAACGGTTTAATGATTGCGCTTATTAGCTTCATATGAGAGCTCCTTGCTTAAGTATATGGAAAATCTATATACTTAAGTTAATTCAACCTTCGTGCCAATTGTTTTAACACTTAAATATCAATACCTTAACTTAATAATAGCATTTATAGACTCATAACAAGCCCCATAACAGTGCAACCAATCTATTATTAACACCAACTTAGTGCAGATGTTACACAAATGTAATTACGCATTACTTTGAGAGCCTAGTCCCAATTTTGATAACTCCTTAATACCTAAACATCATGTAAGACATTATCTATTTTTAATATTTACTAATTACTACTAATTAAGTAATTACCACTCTCAAGTATTAGTTATCACAATCAACGCTATAAAATACACTTTAAATATCGCATAAACACAAATCCACAACGCAAAGGTAAGCTTGTAACCATAATTAATTTGGTACTTTTTATAATGAACAATAATGATAATGTGCTTCCACCTGAAATAAGTAAGTAATACCTGTTACTTAAAATCTAAGATTATGGAAGATTATGATGATGAAAAAATTACTACTCGTAGCGATATTATCAACGCTAACAGCGTGCGGATCTGAAGATATATTTGATGCTGACGATGACAATAATACAGAAGAAATCATATCAAGTGTCACTTTCACTCATCAACCAAGTGATGTAAATTCACCACTGTATTATTTTGATGCGACGTATGCTAAAAATGGTCAAGAGTATAGACAAGACGATATATTATGGCATTGGTCTGTATCCCTAGACGGTATAGGAGAAGTCACCACGCTATACCCAGAAGAAGACCCTCAATATCAATTTTTAGAAGCTGACACTTACAGAGTAAAAGCGACTGTATCCGATACGACAGGCGATGAACTTGAAAGTTATTATCAAGACATAATAATTACTTCAGAACAAATTACCAATGCAATAATACAACCAGTTGCGATAATTAGTGTTTTGAGTATCAATGGCTTGAATGTTGAATTTGACGCACAAAACTCAACATATAGTGAAGGCGATTTGAGTGAGTATGAATGGATGATCGAAGGCGCTATCTATTCTACAGCAGTTAAAACACACACCTTTAATGAATCAGGTCAATATTCTGTATCACTAAAGGTTAAAGCTACCGATGGCAGTGAACATTCAGTAACCACTACCATTAGGGTTTCAGCTGAGCCTACGGAACCAGTCGCAAATTTTACATACACGGCAAGTAATTTGTTGATCAACTTTGATGCAAGTAGTAGTTCGAATACCAGCAGTGACATTAATAGCTACAATTGGTACTTCCCATATGATGGATCCAGCGTAAGCGGCCTAGAAGTTACAAAAGAATTTCCTGTTGAAGATGCATATAGCGTTGCTCTTACTGTAATAAGTAACGAAGGGATAGAAAAAGAAATCATAAAAACCATTCATGTTAATGAAAATGCAGCCTATGTGACATGTGATATTCTAACCTCAAGTCATACAATCTACAGGGCCAGAGATGAAGAACAATGCTTTACAAGTATTGAAAATGGCCCACTTACAACGTCTAGCAGTGCAAATGTATGGTGTAATGCTCAAATAACAAAGTATAAAGACCAAATGTCGCGCATATTTACAACCAATCTTACTTATGAAGTGCGACAGCAAGGAAATAATGAATGCTCAGAACCAAACGAGCTATAGATTTTTAATTAAATCCTGAATCGAAAAATAGGTTTTCATTGATTAAGCGGCGGATGGCCGCTTTTTTAGTAGATAGTCTAACGAACTTCATAGATGAAAGAAGTGCTGAGAAATGTAGGGAGCATTTCCAATTCAACTGAATACGAAAAATAAGAATCAGCGCCCCGCAATCTGTATTCTTTCATCGCTGATTTTCAGACACAAAAAAGCCTGAATCAATGATTCGGCTTTAAATCTTTGTTGGCAAAGAGAAAGCGAACGGCTTTTTATAAACCACAACCCGCACTGCCCGTCGTGACAGGCCGTTTTTTTAGGCTGGGAGTCTAACCAACTGAACTACCGCTTCGCACAATCTGTGTTTCTTTAATCTCTGAATTTCAGGTATAAAAAAAGCCTCTATTTCTAATAAAGAGTTTTCGATTCAGGTTTAATCTAATAGTTGGCGGAGCGGACGGGACTCGGACCCGCGAAGCCTTCGGCAGCGTGACAGGCCGCTTATATTTTTATAACAAGTCTAACCAACTGAACTACCGCTTCGCACAATCTGTGTTTCTCTAATTTCTAAATTTCAGGTATAAAAAAAGCCTCTATTTCTAATAAAGAGTTTTCGATTCAGGCTTAATCTAATAGTTGGCGGAGCGGACGGCTTTTTATAAACCACAACCCCGCGCAGCCCGGCGTGACAGGCCGCTTATATTTTTATAACAAGTCTAACCAACTGAACTACCGCCCCGCACAATCTGTGTTTCTTTAATCTCTAAATTTCAGGTATAAAAAAGCCTGAATCTTTCGATTCAGGCTTAATCTAATAGTTGGCGGAGCGGACGGATTTTTATAAACCACAGCCCGGCGTGACAGGCCGCTTATATTTTTATAACAAGTCTAACCAACTGAACTACCGCTTCGCACAATCTGTGTTTCTTTAATCTCTAAATTTCAGGTATAAAAAAAGCCTGAATCTTTCGATTCAGGCTTAATTTAATAGTTGGCGGAGCGGACGGGACTCGAACCCGCGACCCCCGGCGTGACAGGCCGGTATTCTAACCAACTGAACTACCGCTCCGCACAATCTGTGCTGATAAATATCATCAGTCTATTCTTTCTGTCTTTCGACAATTTCTTATCCAAGACTTCGTCTTGAATTAAAAGTGGCGCTTGGCGATGCCCTACTCTCACATGGGGAAACCCCACACTACCATCGGCGTTATTACGTTTCACTACTGAGTTCGGAATGGAGTCAGGTGGTACCGCAACACTATGGTCACCAAGCAAATCTGGTTTGCTTTCTATAGAAGTTTTCACTTCGTTTTTAATCTGAAAAGCTATAAATAAAGAAGTCTTTAAAACGTAAAGTGTTCAATCTATTCTTAAGTCGATTATTTCAATTAATCATACTTTAATTTGTATGGTTAAGCCTCACGGGTAATTAGTACAAGTTAGCTCAATGCCTCACAGCACTTACACACCTTGCCTATCAACGTTGTAGTCTCCAACGGCCCTTTAGGGAGCTTAAAGCTCCAGTGAGAACTCATCTCGAGGCCTGCTTCCCGCTTAGATGCTTTCAGCGGTTATCAGTTCCGAACTTAGCTACCGGGCAATGCTATTGGCATAACAACCCGAACACCAGTGGTTCGTCCACCCGGTCCTCTCGTACTAGGAGCAGCTCCTCTCAATTCTCAAACGCCCACGGCAGATAGGGACCGAACTGTCTCACGACGTTCTAAACCCAGCTCGCGTACCACTTTAAATGGCGAACAGCCATACCCTTGGGACCAACTTCAGCCAGGATGTGATGAGCCGACATCGAGGTGCCAAACACCGCCGTCGATATGAACTCTTGGGCGGTATCAGCCTGTTATCCCCGGAGTACCTTTTTATCCGTTGAGCGATGGCCCTTCCATTCAGAACCACCGGATCACTAAGACCTACTTTCGTACCTGCTCGACGTGTCTGTCTCGCAGTTAAGCTGGCTTATGCCTTTGCACTAACCACATGATGTCCAACCATGTTTAGCCAACCTTCGTGCTCCTCCGTTACTCTTTGGGAGGAGACCGCCCCAGTCAAACTACCCACCAGACACTGTCCGCAATCCCGATAAGGGACCTACGTTAGAACATCAAACGTACAAGGGTGGTATTTCAAGGACGACTCAATATCATCTAGCGACAATATTTCATAGTCTCCCACCTATCCTACACATGTAGGTTCAATGTTCAGTGCCAAGCTATAGTAAAGGTTCACGGGGTCTTTCCGTCTAGCCGCGGGTACACTGCATCTTAACAGCGATTTCAATTTCACTGAGTCTCGGGTGGAGACAGCGTGGCCATCATTACGCCATTCGTGCAGGTCGGAACTTACCCGACAAGGAATTTCGCTACCTTAGGACCGTTATAGTTACGGCCGCCGTTTACCGGGGCTTCGATCATGAGCTTCGACCTAAGTCTAACCCAATCAATTAACCTTCCGGCACCGGGCAGGCGTCACACCGTATACGTCATCTTTCGATTTTGCACAGTGCTGTGTTTTTAATAAACAGTTGCAGCCACCATTTCTCTGCGACCAACAGTAGCTTACGGAGCAAGTCCTTCACCACCATTGGCGTACCTTCTCCCGAAGTTACGGTACCATTTTGCCTAGTTCCTTCACCCGAGTTCTCTCAAGCGCCTTAGTATTCTCTACCTAACCACCTGTGTCGGTTTGGGGTACGATTCTCTCATATCTGAAGCTTAGAGGTTTTCCCAAGCCGGGTATCAACTACTTCATCTCCGTAGAGACTCGTCATCAGTTCTCAGCATTCTCACTAAAGAGAGCGACCCGGATTTGCCTAAGTCACTTGCCTACTACCTTAAACATGGACAACCATCGCCATGCTAGCCTAACCTTCTCCGTCACCCCATCGCAATATAAGCGAGTACTGGAATATTAACCAGTTTCCCATCGACTACGCCTTTCGGCCTCGCCTTAGGAGTCGACTCACCCTGCCCCGATTAACGTTGGACAGGAACCCTTGGTCTTTCGGCGTGGAGGTTTTTCACCCCCATTATCGTTACTCATGTCAACATTCGCACTTCTGATACCTCCAGCAAGCTTCTCAACTCACCTTCAACGGCTTACAGAACGCTCTCTACCATGCAAGAACAAGTCTTGCATCCGTAGCTTCGGTGGTATGTTTAGCCCCGTTAAATCTTCCGCGCAGACCGACTCGACCAGTGAGCTATTACGCTTTCTTTAAAGATGGCTGCTTCTAAGCCAACCTATGGCTGTCTGAGCCTTTCCACATCGTTTCCCACTTAACATACACTTTGGGACCTTAGCTGACGGTCTGGGTTGTTTCCCTTTCCACGACGGACGTTAGCACCCGCCGTGTGTCTCCCGCGATTGAACTTATTGGTATTCGGAGTTTGCAAGGGTTGGTAAGTCGGGATGACCCCCTAGCCTTAACAGTGCTCTACCCCAATAGTTAGACGCGAGGCGCTACCTAAATAGCTTTCGAGGAGAACCAGCTATCTCCCGGTTTGATTGGCCTTTCACCCCAGCCACAAGTCATCCGCTAATTTTTCAACATTAGTCGGTTCGGTCCTCCAGTTGATGTTACTCAACCTTCAACCTGCCCATGGCTAGATCACCGGGTTTCGGGTCTAATCCCAGCAACTATTCGCGCAGTTAACACTCGGTTTCCCTACGGCTCCGCTATTCGCTTAACCTTGCTACTGAAATTAAGTCGTTGACCCATTATACAAAAGGTACGCAGTCACAGAACAAGTCTGCTCCCACTGCTTGTACGTATACGGTTTCAGGTTCTATTTCACTCCCCTCACAGGGGTTCTTTTCGCCTTTCCCTCACGGTACTGGTTCACTATCGGTCAGTCAGTAGTATTTAGCCTTGGAAGATGGTCCTCCCATATTCAAACAGCATATCACGTGTGCCGTCCTACTCGATTTCACAGTAAGGTCGTTTTCATGTACGGGACTATCACCCTGTATCGTGAAACTTTCCAGAATCTTCCATTAACTTCCAAACTGCTTAAGGGCTAGACCCCGTTCGCTCGCCGCTACTAAGGGTATCTCTATTGATTTCTTTTCCTCGGGGTACTTAGATGTTTCAGTTCTCCCGGTTCGCTTCGTAACGCTATGTATTCACGTTACGATACCTTACTTAGTAAGGTGGGTTCCCCATTCGGAAATCTGTGGATTAACGCTTTTATCAACTCCCCACAGCTTAACGCAGATTAACACGTCCTTCATCGCCTCTGACTGCCTAGGCATCCACCGTATACGCTTAGTCACTTAACCATACAATCTAAAGCAGACTGTACAATTGAAATAACTAGGTATTATCTAGTTTTTTTCGCCTCAAGAATACTCAAGAACACTTCATTGTTATTAAACCATTCACTCGAAAATGAACTATTCAATAACGTGTTTTAAGAACTTCTTTATTTATTCAGCTTTCCAAATTTTTAAAGAGCAATTTGCTAAAAAGCAAAAATAATGAATCTAAAGAGATTAGTTATTTTTGATTTTTAGTCAGAAAGAAAAGTGGTATCCCGTACGAGATTTGAACTCGTGTTACCGCCGTGAAAGGGCGGTGTCCTAGGCCTCTAGACGAACGGGACACTATTTACTTTCACGATTGGATTTCATCCCAATCGTTGTCTTCAACGTTTCTATTCAAGCAATTTGTGTGGGCACTTACAAAAATTAACAACTTTACGTAAGGAGGTGATCCAGCCCCAGGTTCCCCTAGGGCTACCTTGTTACGACTTCACCCCAGTCATGAACCACACCGTGGTCATCGCCCTCCCGAAGGTTAAGCTAATGACTTCTGGTGCAGCCCACTCCCATGGTGTGACGGGCGGTGTGTACAAGGCCCGGGAACGTATTCACCGTGACATTCTGATTCACGATTACTAGCGATTCCGACTTCATGGGGTCGAGTTGCAGACCCCAATCCGGACTACGACGCACTTTATGGGATTCGCTTACCATCGCTGGTTTGCAGCCCTTTGTATGCGCCATTGTAGCACGTGTGTAGCCCCTACTCGTAAGGGCCATGATGACTTGACGTCGTCCCCACCTTCCTCCGGTTTATCACCGGCAGTCTCCTTAGAGTTCCCACCATTACGTGCTGGCAAATAAGGATAAGGGTTGCGCTCGTTGCGGGACTTAACCCAACATTTCACAACACGAGCTGACGACAGCCATGCAGCACCTGTCTCATAGTTCCCGAAGGCACCAATTCATCTCTGAAAAGTTCTATGGATGTCAAGAGTAGGTAAGGTTCTTCGCGTTGCATCGAATTAAACCACATGCTCCACCGCTTGTGCGGGCCCCCGTCAATTCATTTGAGTTTTAACCTTGCGGCCGTACTCCTGAGCGGTCTACTTAATGCGTTAGCTTAAGAGCCCAGTTCTCAAGGAACCAAACTCCGAGTAGACATCGTTTACGGCGTGGACTACCGGGGTATCTAATCCCGTTTGCTACCCACGCTTTCGCATCTGAGCGTCAGTTACTTGCCAGGTGGCCGCCTTCGCCACTGGTATTCCTTCAGATCTCTACGCATTTCACCGCTACACCTGAAATTCTACCACCCTCTCAAGAACTCTAGTTTGCCAGTTCGAAATGCAGTTCCCAGGTTGAGCCCGGGGCTTTCACATCTCGCTTAACAAACCGCCTGCATGCGCTTTACGCCCAGTAATTCCGATTAACGCTTGCACCCTCCGTATTACCGCGGCTGCTGGCACGGAGTTAGCCGGTGCTTCTTCTGCGAGTAACGTCACAGTGATAAAGTATTAATTTATCACCTTTCCTCCTCGCTGAAAGTACTTTACAACCCGAAGGCCTTCTTCATACACGCGGTATGGCTGCATCAGGCTTTCGCCCATTGTGCAATATTCCCCACTGCTGCCTCCCGTAGGAGTCTGGACCGTGTCTCAGTTCCAGTGTGGCTGATCATCCTCTCAGACCAGCTAGGGATCGTCGCCTTGGTGAGCTCTTACCTCACCAACAAGCTAATCCCACTTGGGCTCATCTAGTCGCGAGAGCTTTCAAGAAGAGGCCCC
Organism: Moritella marina ATCC 15381; assembly: GCF_008931805.1. GTDB lineage: Bacteria > Pseudomonadota > Gammaproteobacteria > Enterobacterales > Moritellaceae > Moritella > Moritella marina. The sequence continues at coordinate 3,596,669 of NZ_CP044399.1, forward strand.
CTTTCACCCGTAGGTCGCATGCGGTATTAGCAGTCGTTTCCAACTGTTGTCCCCCTCGACTAGGCAGATTCCCAAGCATTACTCACCCGTCCGCCGCTCGACGCCAGAATAGCAAGCTATTCTTCGTTTCCGCTCGACTTGCATGTGTTAAGCCTACCGCCAGCGTTCAATCTGAGCCATGATCAAACTCTTCAATTAAAAGTTTTTTGACTAATCAGCGATGCTGATTAAGTCGGCTCAATGAATTCTGTACTTCAACAACAAACCAAGGTTTGTTGTTTATAAAACCAAATCTTTCGATTTAATTTAATGTTCACAATTACATTGATATAATTTTTGGTCATTATATCTCTGCAAGTGCTCACACAGATTGCTTGAATAAATTGTTAAAGAGCATTGGCGTGTAAACACGACAATTTTCAAATAGCACTCAAACGAGTAATATCTGAAAATTGCTGTAACTTTCGTTACATCAATTTAATTTACCTAAGACTTCGTCTTAAATAAACAGTAATTTGGCGCTTGGCGATGCCCTACTCTCACATGGGGAAACCCCACACTACCATCGGCGTTATTACGTTTCACTACTGAGTTCGGAATGGAGTCAGGTGGTACCGCAACACTATGGTCACCAAGCAAATCTGGTTTGCTTTCTATAGAAGTTTTCACTTCGTTTTTAATCTGAAAAGCTATAAATAAAGAAGTCTTTAAAACGTAAAGTGTTCAATCTATTCTTAAGTCGATTATTTCAATTAATCATACTTTAATTTGTATGGTTAAGCCTCACGGGTAATTAGTACAAGTTAGCTCAATGCCTCACAGCACTTACACACCTTGCCTATCAACGTTGTAGTCTCCAACGGCCCTTTAGGGAGCTTAAAGCTCCAGTGAGAACTCATCTCGAGGCCTGCTTCCCGCTTAGATGCTTTCAGCGGTTATCAGTTCCGAACTTAGCTACCGGGCAATGCTATTGGCATAACAACCCGAACACCAGTGGTTCGTCCACTCCGGTCCTCTCGTACTAGGAGCAGCTCCTCTCAATTCTCAAACGCCCACGGCAGATAGGGACCGAACTGTCTCACGACGTTCTAAACCCAGCTCGCGTACCACTTTAAATGGCGAACAGCCATACCCTTGGGACCAACTTCAGCCCCAGGATGTGATGAGCCGACATCGAGGTGCCAAACACCGCCGTCGATATGAACTCTTGGGCGGTATCAGCCTGTTATCCCCGGAGTACCTTTTATCCGTTGAGCGATGGCCCTTCCATTCAGAACCACCGGATCACTAAGACCTACTTTCGTACCTGCTCGACGTGTCTGTCTCGCAGTTAAGCTGGCTTATGCCTTTGCACTAACCACATGATGTCCAACCATGTTTAGCCAACCTTCGTGCTCCTCCGTTACTCTTTGGGAGGAGACCGCCCCAGTCAAACTACCCACCAGACACTGTCCGTAATCCCGATAAGGGACCTACGTTAGAACATCAAACGTACAAGGGTGGTATTTCAAGGACGACTCAATATCATCTAGCGACAATATTTCATAGTCTCCCACCTATCCTACACATGTAGGTTCAATGTTCAGTGCCAAGCTATAGTAAAGGTTCACGGGGTCTTTCCGTCTAGCCGCGGGTACACTGCATCTTAACAGCGATTTCAATTTCACTGAGTCTCGGGTGGAGACAGCGTGGCCATCATTACGCCATTCGTGCAGGTCGGAACTTACCCGACAAGGAATTTCGCTACCTTAGGACCGTTATAGTTACGGCCGCCGTTTACCGGGGCTTCGATCATGAGCTTCGATCTAAGTCTAACCCAATCAATTAACCTTCCGGCACCGGGCAGGCGTCACACCGTATACGTCATCTTTCGATTTTGCACAGTGCTGTGTTTTTAATAAACAGTTGCAGCCACCATTTCTCTGCGACCAACAATAGCTTACGGAGCAAGTCCTTCACCATCATTGGCGTACCTTCTCCCGAAGTTACGGTACCATTTTGCCTAGTTCCTTCACCCGAGTTCTCTCAAGCGCCTTAGTATTCTCTACCTAACCACCTGTGTCGGTTTGGGGTACGATTCTCTCATATCTGAAGCTTAGAGGTTTTTCCTGGAAGCCGGGTATCAACTACTTCATCTCCGTAGAGACTCGTCATCAGTTCTCAGCATTCTCATTAAAGAGAGCGACCCGGATTTGCCTAAGTCACTTGCCTACTACCTTAAACATGGACAACCATCGCCATGCTAGCCTAACCTTCTCCGTCACCCCATCGCAATATAAGCGAGTACTGGAATATTAACCAGTTTCCCATCGACTACGCCTTTCGGCCTCGCCTTAGGAGTCGACTCACCCTGCCCCGATTAACGTTGGACAGGAACCCTTGGTCTTTCGGCGTGGAGGTTTTTCACCCCCATTATCGTTACTCATGTCAACATTCGCACTTCTGATACCTCCAGCAAGCTTCTCAACTCACCTTCAACGGCTTACAGAACGCTCCTCTACCATGCAAGAACAAGTCTTGCATCCGTAGCTTCGGTGGTATGTTTAGCCCCGTTAAATCTTCCGCGCAGACCGACTCGACCAGTGAGCTATTACGCTTTCTTTAAAAGATGGCTGCTTCTAAGCCAACTTCCTGGCTGTCTGAGCCTTTCCACATCGTTTCCCACTTAACATACACTTTGGGACCTTAGCTGACGGTCTGGGTTGTTTCCCTTTCCACGACGGACGTTAGCACCCGCCGTGTGTCTCCCGCGATTGAACTTATTGGTATTCGGAGTTTGCAAAGGGTTGGTAAGTCGGGATGACCCCCTAGCCTTAACAGTGCTCTACCCCCAATAGTTAGACGCGAGGCGCTACCTAAATAGCTTTCGAGGAGAACCAGCTATCTCCCGGTTTGATTGGCCTTTCACCCCCAGCCACAAGTCATCCGCTAATTTTTCAACATTAGTCGGTTCGGTCCTCCAGTTGATGTTACTCAACCTTCAACCTGCCCATGGCTAGATCACCGGGTTTCGGGTCTAATCCCAGCAACTATTCGCGCAGTTAACACTCGGTTTCCTACGGCTCCGCTATTCGCTTAACCTTGCTACTGAAATTAAGTCGTTGACCCATTATACAAAGGTACGCAGTCACAGAACAAGTCTGCTCCCACTGCTTGTACGTATACGGTTTCAGGTTCTATTTCACTCCCCCTCACAGGGGTTCTTTTCGCCTTTCCCTCACGGTACTGGTTCACTATCGGTCAGTCAGTAGTATTTAGCCTTGGAAGATGGTCCTCCCATATTCAAACAGCATATCACGTGTGCCGTCCTACTCGATTTCACAGTAAGGTCGTTTTCATGTACGGGACTATCACCCTGTATCGTGAAACTTTCCAGAATCTTCCACTAACTTCCAAACTGCTTAAGGGCTAGACCCGTTCGCTCGCCGCTACTAAGGGTATCTCTATTGATTTCTTTTCCTCGGGGTACTTAGATGTTTCAGTTCTCCCGGTTCGCTTCGCAACGCTATGTATTCACGTTACGATACCTTACTTAGTAAGGTGGGTTCCCCCATTCGGAAATCTGTGGATTAACGCTTTTTATCAACTCCCCACAGCTTAACGCAGATTAACACGTCCTTCATCGCCTCTGACTGCCTAGGCATCCACCGTATACGCTTAGTCACTTAACCATACAATCTAAAGTAGACCGTACAATTGAAATAACTAGGTATTATCTAGTTTTTTTCGCCTCAAGAATACTCAAGAACACTCTATTGTTATTAAACCATTCACTCGAAAATGAATTATTCAATAACGTGTTTTAAGAACTTCTTTATTTATTCAGCTTTCCAAATTTTTAAAGAGCATATGCTAAAAGCATAATTTTCGTCTCTAACTCTGAATTTCAGAGTTAAAAAAACCAAAGTTAATTCGCTTGCTATTCTAAGCAGATTTAACTTTGGTCTCTTCCTGAGAACATGATGTGGTGGAGCTATGCGGGATCGAACCGCAGACCTCCTGCGTGCAAGGCAGGCGCTCTCCCAGCTGAGCTATAGCCCCACATCATTGTGGCTAGTAAATTGGTAGGACTGAGTAGATTTGAACTACCGACCTCACCCTTATCAGGGGCGCGCTCTAACCAACTGAGCTACAGTCCTACTGACATTTACTATGTCTTTAATTTCTTTATTCAAGCAATTTGTGTGGGCACTTACAAAAATTAACAACTTTACGTAAGGAGGTGATCCAGCCCCAGGTTCCCCTAGGGCTACCTTGTTACGACTTCACCCCAGTCATGAACCACACCGTGGTCATCGCCCTCCCGAAGGTTAAGCTAATGACTTCTGGTGCAGCCCACTCCCATGGTGTGACGGGCGGTGTGTACAAGGCCCGGGAACGTATTCACCGTGACATTCTGATTCACGATTACTAGCGATTCCGACTTCATGGGGTCGAGTTGCAGACCCCAATCCGGACTACGACGCACTTTATGGGATTCGCTTACCATCGCTGGTTTGCAGCCCTTTGTATGCGCCATTGTAGCACGTGTGTAGCCCTACTCGTAAGGGCCATGATGACTTGACGTCGTCCCCACCTTCCTCCGGTTTATCACCGGCAGTCTCCTTAGAGTTCCCACCATTACGTGCTGGCAAATAAGGGATAAGGGGTTGCGCTCGTTGCGGGACTTAACCCAACATTTCACAACACGAGCTGACGACAGCCATGCAGCACCTGTCTCATAGTTCCCGAAGGCACCAATTCATCTCTGAAAAGTTCTATGGATGTCAAGAGTAGGTAAGGTTCTTCGCGTTGCATCGAATTAAACCACATGCTCCACCGCTTGTGCGGGCCCCCGTCAATTCATTTGAGTTTTAACCTTGCGGCCGTACTCCTGAGCGGTCTACTTAATGCGTTAGCTTAAGAGCCCAGTTCTCAAGGAACCAAACTCCGAGTAGACATCGTTTACGGCGTGGACTACCGGGGTATCTAATCCCGTTTGCTACCCACGCTTTCGCATCTGAGCGTCAGTTACTATGGGTGGCCGCCTTCGCCACTGGTATTCCTTCAGATCTCTACGCATTTCACCGCTACACCTGAAATTCTACCACCCTCTCAAGAACTCTAGTTTGCCAGTTCGAAATGCAGTTCCCAGGTTGAGCCCGGGGCTTTCACATCTCGCTTAACAAACCGCCTGCATGCGCTTTACGCCCAGTAATTCCGATTAACGCTTGCACCCTCCGTATTACCGCGGCTGCTGGCACGGAGTTAGCCGGTGCTTCTTCTGCGAGTAACGTCACAGTGGTAAAGTATTAATTTACCACCTTTCCTCCTCGCTGAAAGTACTTTACAACCCGAAGGCCTTCTTCATACACGCGGTATGGCTGCATCAGGCTTTCGCCCATTGTGCAATATTCCCCACTGCTGCCTCCCGTAGGAGTCTGGACCGTGTCTCAGTTCCAGTGTGGCTGATCATCCTCTCAGACCAGCTAGGGATCGTCGCCTTGGTGAGCTCTTACCTCACCAACAAGCTAATCCCACTTGGGCTCATCTAGTCGCGAGCTTTCAAGAAGAGGCCCCCTTTCACCCGTAGGTCGTATGCGGTATTAGCAGTCGTTTCCAACTGTTGTCCCCCCTCGACTAGGCAGATTCCCAAGCATTACTCACCCGTCCGCCGCTCGACGCCAGAATAGCAAGCTATTCTTCGTTTCCGCTCGACTTGCATGTGTTAAGCCTACCGCCAGCGTTCAATCTGAGCCATGATCAAACTCTTCAATTAAAAGTTTTTTGACTAATCAGCGATGCTGATTAAGTCGGCTCAATGAATTCTGTACTTCAACAACAAACCAAGGTTTGTTGTTTATAAAACCAAATCTTTCGATTTAATTTAATGTTCACAATTACATTGATATAATTTTTGGTCATTATATCTCTGCAAGTGCTCACACAGATTGCTTGAATAAATTGTTAAAGAGCATTGACCTTGACGCCTTACGTCGTAGTCAGGCTGCGTATTCTACGCAAACCATTTTCGAAGTCAAGTACATATTTGCACTTTATTTCAGGAAGTTAAAAAGTAACTTTCGATACTGATAAACACCTTTACTTAGCGGCTGTTGCCGTGTCAGTGAGGTCGCATTATAGAGAGATGACTGATGATGACAAGTCTTTTTCACATAAAAAATCAAAGATATTATTAACCACAACTTACCACCAAGTTATACACAGCCTATGCATTTATATTTCAATAACACCAATATTTTTGTTTGTATTTCATACATTTTTTGACAAAATAAGACACAGCTATGATTTTTTTTAGCTTTTTATTGATACATTGAGATTGATTGTCGCTCTTCTATATATTCGTTACTATTAGGGACAAGAGTAACAATTGATAATTTATTCTTTTATATTAATCACTTATGTGTTTTCAGAGGTTCTTTAAAACGATGGGCTTTTCAACTTTATCCAATGCTACTCGAGCATCCGTTATTTCAGTGGCTATTGCTGCTATTGGTTTTGCAGTGCTTTCCTTTACAGGAAGTACAATAGCAGCACCGATTGCGTTTGCAATTGGTGCCATTATTACTGGTATTACAATTAAATTAACAATACCGTCATCTTCAAGCAGCGCAGCTGTAGAAACAACGACTTTATATGTAGGTAATTTACCTTACCGCGCAAACGAAACATCGGTACGTACATTGTTTGCAGAACATGGGCAGGTATTATCAGTTCGCTTAATGAAAGACAAGCATACAGGTAAACGTCGTGGTTTTGGTTTTGTCGAAATGCCAGAGGCTGATGCGAAAGAAGCAATTCAATCGCTTAACGATGCTGAATACCAACAACGAACATTAAAAGTACGTGAAGCTAATGAACGCACTCTTCATCCAGCAGAGTAATTTACTTCATTAAATTATACGTCTATATATAAAGGCTGACTTAATCCTATTTCATTAAATAGGAGAGTCAGCTTTTTTTGTGCCTGTATTTTGGTGCAGAAAGCTTTTCCAGAATTACGTTGACCAGCCAAAAGACTACTTTCCCCTAATATATCCTTAACACGTGATGCGATAGCGTTACCTGAATCTATAAATTTAATATGTTCGCCAAGGATTATTTCTAGTTCACATATAAGTAATGGGAAATGCGTACAGCCGAGTACCACAACATCGGGACTATTGTCTGGATCTTGCCATTTTGATACCACCGCACTGATTTCATCTAAGTCGACAGTATGGCCATATAGTTTATTTTCAGCCTGTAACACCAAACTTGTCGTCCCAATCATATCAATCTGACAATCCTGAGCATGTTCGCTCACCAGTAACTGAGTATATTCACGTGACACCGTCCCGGGCGTAGCTAACAAACCGATGCTTTTCTTTTTACTTTGCAATGCCGCAGGTTTAATTGCAGGAACAACGCCCACAAAAGCAATAGGAAAACGCTGACGTAAAGCAGGCAACACCAATGTGCTAGCAGAATTACAAGCAATGACAACAAGATCAGGTTTGTGCTTTTCATACATGTAACCGACTAGCTGACAGACACGTTCAACAAGAAACTCAGGATCAAGTTCACCGTATGGGAAGTAGGCATTATCAAATAAATAAAGGTAGTCCGCGTTTGGCAATTGTTCTTTGATCGCTTTATATATAGATATGCCACCTACACCAGAATCAAAAATCAATATTTTACTCATGTACAAACCATTGGAAGATTATAAAAGCCATATGATAATCAAGGGCTGGATAAATTGGAATAGATAGATATGAAGAAGCCAGCATATCGCTGGCTTCTTTGGCATTACATTAAAAATCAATTACAAATCAAAATTCATAAGTGGCATTAATGTAGTAACCACGTTCAGGCGCAGGGTAACCATCTGCCGTCTCATATTCTTTATCGAATAAGTTCTCAATTTTAGCCGCTAACTTCAATTCAGGAATTAGATAATAGACCGCTGATAAGTTCCATAAGCTATATCCAGGCAAAGTAATATCATCATAACCAGAATTATCTCGATCACCTTGATATAAATATTGTAGAGCCCAATCAACATTACCAGTAGTGACAGTCCCCTGCCATTTAGCTTTATACTTAGCGCGACGAGATAATTCATTGCCATTTGAATCTTCCGTATCTAAATATTCTATAGATGCCTGGTTTCGTATTGTAAACAGATCAAAAGATGCTTCTAACTCTGTACCTTTCATAATACTATGACCATCTAGATTAACAAAAGCCCAAGTAATAGGATCACTATCAATCAGATCTTTTACATCGCGATAATAAGCACTCACAGACCAAGTGATTAATTCTAATTTAGACTCTAGTCCTATGTCATAAGATATTGACTCTTCAGGTCTAAGTGAGGAATTCCCCGAGTAACCATCATGTAACTGATATAATGAAGGCGCTTTAAAAGACGTACCACTACTTGCAGTTAATTTCCATTGTGGGTTTAATTGCCATCCAGCAGCTAGCCCCCATGTAGTATGAGTACCAAACTGTGAGTTATCATCGACACGTGTAGAGCCTTCTAATGTAACAGACGAAATATTTGCAGACAGCGTTGTAAATACAGCTTTATTCGACTTATCTTTTTTATCAAGGCCTGTTTTTTGATAACTCTCATCTTTCCAATCAAAACCTAATGCTGCAATATATATATCAGAGAAAGCATATTGATTTAACCAACTCGCCGTTTTTTGTTCCCTTACAGCCGGAGAAACCGAATGTCGTTTATCTGGATCTGCAGCTAAATAATCGTACTTATCTTCAAATATTGTGCCTAACTTTAACTCCGAATAAAGTGCAGCATTACTATAAGTAACCCCGCCATCAAATGCTACATTCTCAATCCAAGCTTCTTTATTTGTGTCAAAAGAATCATAGCCAACCGTATTTTGATAATATCTTGGTTGGATAAATACACTTAAAAAATCGGATAGCTGATGCTTTAGCATGAGCGAATAGTTTTGACTTTCAAAACCATGCTCATCACCTTCATTCGCTGGTGTTGGCTTCACGTTATAGCCATCTGTAGTTTCATAAGCTGCAGTTACTTTCAATTGTGTTTTATCTGTTAACTTTAACTGGCTATATAAACTCGATTTATAACTTGCATCAGAACCAAAACCAGCACTTATCGTTGTAATGGGGTCAGCTGATGATTGTGTAATAATGTTGATCACACCAGCGATAGCTTCTGAACCATAAACAGCAGCACGAGGACCACGTATAAACTCAATACGTTCAATGGAATTCATCGGTATTTGGTTAAAGTCAGGGCTACCACTATTCGCAGTCAACATTGCCACACCATCAATCAAAATAAGCGCTTGGTTTGAGTTTGCACCACGAATGAAAATACTTGCAGTTTGACCGCGCCCGCCATTAACACCAACATCAACGCCAGGTAACATGCGGAAAACATCAGTAAGAGATTGTGCTTGCGTTAATTCAATATCATCACGGGTTATCACTGTAACAGGTGCAAGCACATCAGAAATAGCTTGTTCAACACGGTTGGCAGTAACAATAGTTACTTCTTCATTATTAATAGATGGATCTTGGGCAAGCGCAGCGAACGGCAAGAGTGCAGCTGCTAAGAGTTTTTTAGACATTGTAAATTTTCCTATTTACGCGTAGAAAAAGAAGCCGAATCATTCAGCAAAATTGAGTATTTATTATTTTATTAATTACTCAGATTCCTATTGGAGACCGGCCTTAAGTGCTAAGCACTATCACCGTTGCGCGACAGGTCCAGAATCTAACTGGATTCCCCCAATAAATGTATGCTACAAAAGTAGATAATTAACTCTACTAATAATAACGGCCAAAAGTATAGAGTCATGCGCTATAAATGTATATTTATAATTCGCTTATTTATATTTTCGAGATAAGGTAAGGTATGTGACGAGCTGAAGGTAAAATATGCTGGACAAACTCTATTTGGGTCTTACAATCCCTACTCTTTTGTTTAGTATCTAACTACGGTGAGCCCACATGATCGAAATGCATCCCGACAACTACCAATCACAGCTTGACGATAAAGCAGCTCGTCAACGTGAAACATTTAAAAAATTCTCACCACCAGAATTGGAAGTATTTGACTCTCCGCCGGAAAACTATCGTTTACGTGCAGAATTCCGTGTTTGGCATGATGGCGATGATCTTGACTACATCATGTTTGATCAAGAAACTAAGCAAAAAATAAAAATCGATTATTTCTTACCTGGCAGTAAGCTGATTAACGAGATCATGCCCATACTGATTGAAGAAGTAAAAAAATCCAAACTACTACGCTTTAAACTTTTCCAAGTCGATTTCTTATCGACACTAAGCGGTGAACTGTTAGTTAGCTTACTTTACCATCGTCAATTGAGCGATGAATGGATAGCTGAAACGACAGCATTAAAAGCAAAATTAAGTGAACGTTTCAACATTAGTATTATTGGTCGCGCTAAAAAGCAAAAAGTCGTTCTTGATCGTGAATTCGTGGTTGAAGAATTAACGGTGGCTGGCAAGAAGTTAAAGTACAAGCAAGTTGAAAACAGCTTTACGCAGCCAAATGGTATCGTAAATCAAAAAATGCTGGAATGGTCATTAGACGTGACTAAAAATTGTAGCGGTGACTTACTGGAACTGTATTGCGGTAATGGTAATTTTTCTATCGCACTTGCGCCAAATTTCGAAAAAGTATTAGCGACAGAGATATCTAAATCATCGGTACAATCAGCGCAATACAATATCGCCGAGAATGGTTTAGATAATTTAACCATTTTACGTTTATCTGCCGAAGAGTTTACTATCGCGATTAATGGCGAACGTGAATTCAATCGCCTTAAAGCAGCAAAAGTAGATTTAAGCACATTTAATTGCAACACCATCGTTGTCGATCCGCCACGTGCTGGTCTAGACGCTGAAACAATTAAAATGGTACAAGGTTATGATAATATCGTTTATATTTCTTGTAGCCCTGAAACGTTAAGTGACAATCTAGAATCATTAAGCCAAACACACAATATTGAACGTTTTGCGCTATTCGACCAATTTCCGTATACCCATCACGTTGAGTCAGGTGTCTACTTAACGAAAAAGTAAGCGAGATTACTCACTACCGCCTGAATAGATAAAAGCCCGTTAACAAGCATATTGTTAACGGGCTTTTTAATAGGTCTAAATTAAACTTCAGCTTTAGAGCTAAACACACCAATCGTTTTTGCAACCCAAACCGATAAACCAAGTACCAACATTAAAGGCAAAAAGTTACTGCCTAGTTCAGGGTATTCAATGCGAACAAAGGTGGTGTATGTCAGAACCCCTATCACAAACAAACCTAAAGATGATTTACTTATACGACTCTCAATTGCACTTGTCATATAAATTTGATACCAATTATAAGCCACCAGCGCTAATGCGATAAGAGGAAAAATACTAAACTGCACTTCGCTTGTGGTTAAAGTTGCGAATGTCGCATTACCACATAGGCCAGCTAAAAAAGCGAAATATAATGGTTTATAACCTGCTTGATTTTTTGTCGTCATTTCAACACCTCAATTTTCATGGTTTACAGCGTAATACCTCTTGTCATTTTTAATACCGCTGCGCCTTTTGCAATCATTCTTAATTGCATTATAGTACGATCAGACAGTGCACGACGCTCTTCGTTCGATAAATCTAGCGCTTCAGCACCAGCATTAAAAACAATTGTGACCATTGCCTCAGATTGAATCTTCGCTTCATCGCGGTTTAACTTTGTTGATAGCTCAATATAATCGGTAAGTTCATGGCTAAAATGGCGTAATTCACGAGATACCGCAGCACGAAATGCGGATGAAGTACCAGAACGTTCACGTAATAACACCCGAAAAATATTAGGATTCTGTTCTACAAATTCCATAAATGTTTCTACCGAGGTTTGGATTACACTGCCACCCGTCTCGATACGCTGTCGTGCTTGGCGCATTAACTGTCTTAGGGTAAGACCACCTTCATCAACCATCGTTAAACCCAATTCTTCCATATCGCAAAAATGGCGATAAAAAGACGTAGGGGCGATCCCAGCCTCACGTGCAACTTCACGTAAGCTCAAATTTGAATAGCTACGTTCAGCTGTCACGAGTCGAAATGACGCATTGATCAGTGAACGACGGGTTTTTTCTTTTTGCTGGGCTCTAATTCCGGTCATAATTTCAGTCATTTATTAAGAGTTTGTTAACACAGATATTATAATACTACTTTCGAGCCTATCGGCAACTAACTTCTTACTTTGTTCATTTAACACCACAAAGATAGACAGCCACACAAGGAAAAAATACTCGACCTAGCTTCTGCATTTAAAGAAAAATATAGCTTTACATGGCCATTGAATAAGGATTGACTCATCAACATGCAGCTAAAAATAAAAAGGTCAGCGATATGCTGACCTTTTATAATTCTGTATAAGCTGAATTACTTTAACCTGTTAAGATCTCAGACCAACTTAAATTACGATCGCCAAGTACGATAAAATCAGGATTCTTTAAGCTATCACGCTGATTGTAAGATAACGGGGCTAAATTCAAATCAAGGATCGCACCACCCGCTTCAGCAACAATGCATTGTGTTCCTGCTGTATCCCACTCACCAGTAATGCCAAAACGTATATAACAGTCCGCTTTACCTTCTGCTACTAAGCAACCTTTTAAACTCGCAGAACCAAGTGATTGTAATTCTAGCTCGACATCATCAGTAACTAAGTTGCGAATATTATCTGGATTCTGCACTCGGCTCACAACAACATTTAAACTCGTTAATGGTTGTGAACAGGTATGGCTAAATATTTGCTTTTCACCGGCAGTCGTTTCTTTATACGCCCCTTCACCATCTACCGCCCAATATAAGACGTCATCTTTGGGCCCATAAATCATGCCTAATACCGGTTTGTTCTTATGCACTAACGCAATAATCGTCGCAAAATCACCACTACGAGAAATAAACTCTTGAGTACCATCAAGTGGATCTAATAGCCAGTATGTTTCCCACGATTGTCGCTCTGTAACGCCAATGTCACAATCTTCTTCAGACAGAATAGGAATATCAGGAGTCAACAACGCGAGTTGCGCCGAAAGGTATTCGTGAGCCGCGATATCAGCACTGGTAACAGGGGTATGATCCTGTTTAATTTCTTGTTCGAATTCACCCGACTGGTAAATATCATAAATGACAGCACCAGTGGCGCGGGCAATCTTTTTTAACGCTGGAATGAGGGTCATTATTTGCATATCGCACTTCCTACTTTATTCTCGCCATAGCTTAATGATTTAGTATTACTTATCTAATTGTTTTAGGGCAAGCAATAATGCACAAATAGCACGAGATTCTGTTATTTCATCATTATCAAGGAGTTCATTTGCCCTTACGAGGGGCCACTTGATGATTTCGAGCGGTTCAGGTTCATCACCTTCGCGCGACTCAGGGTATAAATCTTGTGCAAGGTAGATCTGCATATGAGCAGAAAAATAACTGGGCGCCAAATTAATTTCTTTAAGTAACGTTAGCGATTTAGCGCCAAACCCTATCTCTTCCATTAACTCTCGGTTAGCAGCAAGCAAGGCGCTTTCACCTTTATCGATAGCGCCTTTCGGAAAACCAAGTTCATAGCGTTCAGTACCAACCGCATACTCACGGATCAAAATAAGGTTATTGTCCGCGTCAACAGGTACCATCATCACCGCGCCGTAACCACCGCCTTTCATTCTTTCGTAAGTACGCTCAACACCATTAGAAAAACGTAATGCAACGGATTCAACTTTAAATAATCGGCTTTGAGCAACGATGCTCGTGTTTAATATTTCGGGTTTTTGATGTGTCATTTTAATCTTGCATCCTTGTCATAACGCCACGCACTACATAACAATATTATATCCGTCCGGCGTAATTAATCTTATATTCGCCTTTGGCATTTTCTTTACCAATATAGCGTAAATTATTGCGTAATGATTGAGGTAATTCGTCACTCGGAACTAATACAGCAGAAAGCGTGTACTTGCCTCTATTTTCTAATTTAGCGACACCTGATAATTTTAACTGGTTTGAGCTTTGTTTCATGTTAGCGACAATTGCACCGTCATCACAACTTAAAGTTACGACCGCTGATTCGATAATCACGGTTCCCAACAAAGATTCAACCTCTGCATTAGACCAATTCAATTGTCCGTCCAGTTGTTGACACCAAGGCTGACCCTGCTGATATTCTGCAATCGTTAATTTAACATTACCTTTCGTCGTCACAGGCAATGGGACATTACTGGCACTGACAAGCCATTCAGAGCTCGCTGTCGCAGTAAAATCTTGTGCATACACACCAGCGCTTGAATAGCCCACGTCACCATGACCACGTAAGCTATTTTTACCACGCCCAAATTCAAGGTTAACTTGCGCAGAACCGGTCAATAACGCTAACACCGAGGTATTCCAACGCACATCTTCGACTTCTATTTGGTTAAACGACACCCGTTGAGCCTCACCTCGCCATACCGTTCCTTCAACTTGGCTTATTGTCACGTTATCCGGTAACGGAACATAAGATAATGCCAATGACGCAGGCAGCGTACCGACAAGAAACGAGCCATAAGCAGCATTGACAAAGCCTAACATTAAGAGTTTACTTCTCATGTTCTTTTTCCTAACTGTAAACGACGTACTTTAACCATACCTTTCGTATCAGAGACACTCAAATCGATATTTTGGATCTCAATCCCATATTGTTTATTTAGCTTTTCTAACCAGGAGGTCAGTTGATTGAAATTAACATCATCAATCCATACTTGCAGTGAATTTGTTTTAGCTTGAATACGCGAAATAGCAATTTTATGACGCGCGGCACTGCGACTAACCAGTTGATTTAAATCACCCGCAGCCACACGAGCAACTTGCCCGCCCTGTAATTCTGTAATCTTTTGCCCTAGTACTTTAACATCAGCTAATGTTTGGGTCTGCACGTTCACTTTGCGCTGAGTATTCACAATATTATCTTGTAGCGGCTGCCAAAGTAGCCAATAGCCACCAGCAAGCAGTAAGGTCGCAATTAATATACTAATAAGTTGCTTTTCTTTTTGCTCTAATTGTTGCCAATGTGCTTTCATTTTTTACCCTTTATATCAAGCGTCCCCTGAACACGGCCATTACGCTGACTTAGCGTCCCTTGCTCGACTGAAAACTGTGTTGATAGTGATGATTTAAATTTATCGAAAGCTTGAAAGTCAGTCGCACTGGCTTGTAATCGCAAAGCACCTTGCTTGGTATCAAATCGAACAGAAATAGGTTTAATAGCCGGGCTCAGCTTAAATGTGGGGGTTAATTGACCCAACATCATTAAGAAGCCAGTGTTATCACCACCGCCACGTAAATCATTTAATCGGTTTTGCATTTGTTTTTTAACTAGACGTGTATTCAAACGCATTTTTTTCGGTTTGAACACCGTCTTATAGACTTGCTTAATCTCACTTTCTAACGCTGTTTGTTGTTGCTCTAATTTATGTAAAGTGACAAATTGATTTGCAAATATCATCACCACAACCAAGCCTGCAGCGATAGCGCTACCACGCCATAATTTAAATGCCACGTTTTCTTCACGCACTACTTTATACTGGCCCTGCAATAAATTATAACGGCTGGCAATCGCGCCCTCTGCACATAACTTCATCGGGAATTCAATATGCCCTTGCTGCCAGTTGTCCAACTCCTGAACCTCAATAGCAGAATAACTCATCACAGCTTGTGCGCTACTGACGTCATTCTCAACGTTCTCTCCGGTAGAAGCTAAGACAAACTCTAGCAACTCACTTTCAATGCATAACCCTTGTGTTGGCGTCTGTCTGATTAACCATTGACCATCCAACTCGATCGCGCTCCAGTGATTTTCACTATAAGGTAAGGCCAACGCATCCGGAATATATTGCTCACATATTAACTCTGCATCAGCCAACCAAGATTGCCACAATTGCATTTTTTCGTGTGCAACAATAGCAACGGAAACGGTATTGGCAACCTTATCGAGTACCGAAAAGTGTAGTTTATCAATATCACTACTCAATTCTTGTTCTAGCATATAAGGCAAAGCATTGAGTAATTGTTTATTACTGCGCCCGGGTAGCTCTACATCTTTAAAAGTGATATCACAACTTGGCAGCAAGGCGATAACAGCGCGGCCACCAGCATGTGATTTAAGCTCTATAAGGTGCTCGGCACTTGCCAAAATACCAGATGCTATAATCTCACGCTCAGCGGTCGACCACACTAACCAATGTATTGCTTGTCGACTTTCACTGCCAAGCCTGACTACTAACTGCTCGCTCATTGAGCTCCTCCGAATTGTCGACGAATAACATAAACTGCATCTTTACTTTCAGCTTTAAATACCGATTCAACCTTGATCGTCGCGCTAGCAAATTCAGCCTGTAATAATGCGATAAAATAGCTACTTTTTATATCCACGCTACTTTTTTCTGTCGCGTCCATTTCAAGTCCTTTAAATGCGGCCAATGTCCAAAAATCAGCCGTTGTTTCCCAACCACTACTCGGCCGCTGTTCCAGTACTGAACTGGCCACTTCTAATGATAACTTACCAGTAAATATCCCCGCCAATACTTCTGGCTTATCAACAGCGATCGTATTCACGTTAATCTTTAAAGTGCTGGTTGGCAGCGCACAAACATAAGGCCGTATCTTGCGGTAAACCACTTGAGTAAACCCTTTTATGGCCCGTAATTCACTGATATTTAATATGCGTTGATTACCCGTTTGATAAGGGTAATCAAGTGATTCATAGTAAGCATCTTCAACACCATAGCTGGAGACAACATTACTATCGTCATCAATCCAATCACGTAATGCATCACTGAGTTGTTCCGCCTCGTAAGCATCAAATTCAAGTTGTTCCAATAAATTACGAAACTGGCGTACTGATAATGGCGCTTGTGCCTCTTTGTCTTCCCCCGTCACCGCGTTAACATTAAAACAAGCCTGCATGTCCAAAACCTGACCACCAATCTGACCATTTTCGACTGGATATATCATCCCTTCAGTAGCCCAATACTGATCTAAATTGATGGTGTCATCATCTTTTAATACTTGCTTCAAGCCTTTCTCAACTAACGCTTCTGCACCGTAGGCATACCATAAAGCTTGCTGATGGGTAATAATATTACTGGTTCGACGTAATTCTAACTGTAGTCGCGATGACATATTACTCGCAATAATCACCATAACAGCAAGAATCAGTAATACCGTCAGCAATGCAATACCACGTTGTTTAGGGACACTGCTCATTAGCTCTCCCCTTCTTTATCGCTGCTATCACTATCAACCGTCGCTTTAGGCAATAAAAATAAACGTTCAACTTCACCAAAGCGTTTTAAGGTAAGCGTTATTTTTACGCCATCGGGTAATGCTTTCTTATTGGTCCAGGTCTCTGCCCATTTCTTTTCGTGGTAAAACTCAAACGTCATGGCTTCGACATTGTCTAAGATTAACTTTCGCTTCGGTTCTTCACCAACAGCGGGGTCTAAGTAGATATAGCTTAAGCGCTCTAAATGCGCGTCTTTAACGCGGTATATTACCCGCTGCAATGAAGAACGAGGTAACTGTGATAATGGATTACGCCAACCACTACGCGTAAAAGCAATACCATCGTCATCGCTATCAAACATGAATTTACCTGCTTGCAATGGCATTGCTGTCAACGTGTCATCACTGCGATTATTACGTGCATTCATTTGTTGAAAATCACGTTCAACAATGACCATGGCGCGTTGTAATTGCTTTAGCGCATCACCGCGTTCTCTGGAAATTTCATCACTGCGTAACACCCCTTGCAATACTTGATAAGCCCCTAAACTGAGCAAAGCAAAGATAGCAATCGCAATCATCATCTCAATCAGGGTAAAACCCGTTTCATGGCCTGTAGATTGTCTTTTCATTTAACGCACCATATAAGTAAGCAAGTGGCCGACTCTTGACTCATATTTCTTATCCGTTGCAACTTCTACCGTTACCCCAACAAAATCGCTACTGTCTGTCGACTCAGCCTTGTAACGCCAATACCACGTACGTCCAGCTAATTCAGCCTCACCTTTACGCCACGATTTACCTGGAATAGTGTTGGCCATTTTTAATTCTGTCAGCGCATTACTCGCGACCCAGTTAGCAAATGTTTTCTCTTCTAAATAAGCTAAACTACTGAGGTTTTCTGTCGCAACTTTCATCACTGCAAGTCCAGCGGTGGCAAATACCGACATCGCGACCATGACTTCCAGTAACGTCATCCCCACCTGCTTAAGTTTTGTTTTATTGCCTGAATGTGGTTTCATTAAAACTCATCCGCCGTCGAGTTAATCATTAAATCCCCATACTCATCGAATTGGACCTTCACCAAGCTATCACCAAGATCGACATCCATATAAGTGAACGTCAATGTAAAATCTGTAATTTCACCACTGGAATAAATGTAAATATCAGGTTCGATACGATCTTTTTTATCACCCCCTTCAAATAAACCATCGTCATCTTCAAACAAGCCATCATCGTCAGCAAATAGTTTCCGAGAACCTAGAAAACCACCTTCGGCTTTTAATCCGGCAAGCTCAAGCGAAAGCTGTATGTCTTCTTTCAGTGCTTGCTTGGCAAAGAATTTTGAATCATCCAATGCACTCCATCTATCATTGTCATCTAAATACACAAATTGATACTGCTGTGCTTCAATGACCAAGCCCATTTCCATACTACTCAACAGCGCTTCTTCTTCTGCTAATTCCAGTACACCAATAAAACGCGCAGCGGCTTGCTTAAGTTGTCGATCAGGACCGGCGGAGCTCATCGTCATCACGACGCCCGTTATCATCATGCCCATTAAGAAGATCACTAACATTATTTCTAATAGTGTAAAGCCAGCTTCTTGATGAGTACGAGTATTCATTGTATTCCTTTGATTTTGATTGGTCTGTATAGAGAGAATAAGAACGACATCAGATATGGTAAAAGTAGATAACGAAAGGCGCAGTCACAATGCTGCGCCTTAATTATAACGAGTTACTTCTCGTGCATATTCCAGTTACCAATGTCGTCATCAGAACCTTCTTCACTGTCTAAACCAATAGAATAAATATCAATTTGGCCATTTTCACCAGGGCTTATTAATAGGTATTCATTCCCCCAAGGGTCTTGCGGTAAACGCTTAATATAGCCACCAGAGCGGTAATCTCTTGGTTCTGGATCGACATCTGGCATTTCAACCAATGCATCCAAACCTTGCTCTGTTGTTGGGTAGCGACTGTTATCCAACTTGTACATATCCATCGCATTTTCCAATGCCACAATATCTGTCACTACTTTTTGACGATCGGCTTTTTCTTTGTTACCTAATAAATTAGGGATAACCATTGATGCAAGTACCCCTAAGATCACAATAACGACCATGATCTCTAACAGCGTAAAACCCGATACATTCCGTTTTTTGTTATTCATAACATCCTCTAATTTAAATAAAAACCTAACCTGCAACCATCTGATTTAAAGACAAAATAGGCTGAAGAATTGCCATCACGATAAATAATACAACAAACGACATGCTTACCACCAGCAAGGGTTGAAAAATACCTAACGCAATGCTCACTTGCGATTCAAATTGTGAATCTTGGTTATCTGCAGCACGCTCTAACATTGGACCGAGTTCACCACTTTGTTCACCACTGGCGATCATGTGTAACATCATAGGCGGGAATAATTTAGTTTCCGTTAATGATGCTCTTAAACTCGTACCTTCTCGTACCCGACTCGTTGCACCTTCCACCAATCGACGAGCATGCATATTAGTTAATACCTGCCCTGCAATCGACATACTTTCGAGCAGAGGCACAGCACTGGCATTTAAAATACTTAACGTACGTGCAAAACGCGCAGTATTAATACCGCGACTCACCTTACCAAGGACAGGCACAGTTAATAATCGTTCATCAAAGAACAAGCGATTAGCAGGTTTTAATAATAATCGTTTCACCACGATAATCATCAATACGACCATAATAACGAGATACAAACCGTAATTACTGACAAAATCGGAAAGCGCGATCAGTATCTGCGTGATTTGCGGCAGCTCTTGCCCCATATGCTCAAACTGCCCCACAACTTTAGGAACAACGCTGGTTAATAATAGTGACACAACACCGATAGCAACGAGTGTTAGCATCACTGGATAAATCATGGCCTGAGTCAATTGATTCTTCATTTTTTGACGCTGTTCGGTATAGTCCGCTAACCGATTTAGTACTTTATCCAAATGTCCGGATTTTTCCCCCGAAGCAACCATCGCGCAATATAGATCATCAAAAGCGTGTGGGAACTCAGCAAAGCTTTCCGCTAGCGTATGACCTTCAACCACACGACTACGTACTGCTAAGATCATATTTTGAATTCGCGGTAATTCACTTTGCTCTGCTACCGCTTTTAATGATTCTTCTAGTGGTAAAGACGCTGCAATCAAGGTGGATAGTTGGCGTGTTAATAACGCCATGTCTGCCGTGCTAATACCACGTTTAAAGCTAAATCCACCGGACGCTTTTTTCCGTTCGGCCTCTGCCGACATTTCAACTTCAAGTGGGGTTAAGCTTTTTTCACGTAATATATTACGCGCTTGTTTAGGACCATCAGCCTCTAAAACCCCTTTGGTCTTTTTGCCTTTTTTGTCCATCGCTAAATAAGAAAATGCAGGCATGATTACCCCTCTCTTGTTACACGAAGAACTTCTTCGAGGGTCGTGACACCAGCAAGTACTTTAGCGATACCATCTTGACGAATACTCGGTGTAAACGGGCGAATATGGCGTTCAACAATCTGTTCACCAGCACCGCTGTGGATCATATCGCGCACATCTTCATCGACAATCAGTAATTCATGAATACCGGTTCGGCCTCGATAGCCTGTGTTATTACAGTGTTCACAACCTTTAGGGTGATAAATCGTACTGACATTGGCCACTCTGTTTGATGCAAGTTGTTCAAGTTCACGCTCGGTCGGCGCTGCACTTTCTCGACATTCAGCACATAAGGTTCGCACTAACCGCTGTGCTAGCACTCCCAGTACACTTGAAGATAATAAGAAAGGTTCCAATCCCATATCACGTAAACGCGTCACCGCACCAACAGCAGTATTGGTATGTAGAGTCGATAACACTAAGTGCCCCGTTAAACTCGCTTGAACTGCAATTTGGGCAGTTTCTAAATCACGTACTTCACCAATCATCACGACATCGGGGTCTTGACGTAAAATAGCACGTAGGCCTCGTGAAAAGGTCATGTCCACTTTAGGATTAACTTGAGTCTGGCCAATACCATCAAGTTGATATTCAATCGGGTCTTCTACCGTTAAGATATTACGGTCTTTACTGTTGATATCCGATAATGCCGCGTACAGAGTGGTACTCTTACCCGAACCTGTCGGACCGGTAACCAAAATAATGCCGTGCGGTTTATGAATTAACTCAGACATCTTGTTACGGTTATCTAACGTCATCCCTAAGTGTTCTAATTCTAATTTAGCGTTATTCTTATCCAGTAGACGCATTACCACACGCTCACCAAAACTTGATGGCAAGGTCGATACACGTACATCAACACCACGACCACCAATTCGCAGCGAAATACGACCATCTTGAGGAATACGTTTCTCCGCAATATCCATTTTTGACATCACTTTAATACGTGATATTAATAATGACGCTAATTGACGATTTGGCTTTAAGATCTCTCTTAATACCCCATCAATACGGAAGCGGATCACCAGTGCCCGCTCGAAAGTTTCCACGTGAATATCTGACGCACCTTCTTTGATCGCCTCACTGAGCATGGCATTAATCAATTTAATGATAGGTGCATCATCATCCGACTCCAGTAAATCTTCTTCAGTCGGCAGCTCTTCCGCTAAGGTAAAAAAATCAACTTCGTTACCAATATCTTGCATTAACTGTCTAGCTTCTGATGAATCACGCTGAAACACTTGCGTCAGTTTTAGCTCAAACGCCTCATCATCTAACAATACCAACTGAAACGTTTGCCCTAAGTTACGACGCACTTCTAATATCGTCGCAGGTAATACATCCGCTTTATGGAACAGCACCCAAGCATTATCAATTTCACTTAATACCACACCAAATTTTTTCGCAAATGAAAAAGGCAAACGTTCACTTTCACTGACCTCTTCATATTCCAGAGCACTCATCTACAGAGCCTCGCTTTGCTGCTTGTGTTCATCATCCGATTCTGCCGGAGGTCTCACATCAAACTGCACAGTTTTGTCATCTTGATCTTCCAGATACTTACGTAATTCCGGTGAAATAACACGCTCTTCATTGAATTTAGGTAATACGGGCACATCAGTATTTGGCATTAATGCAACACCATCTTCTTGTTGCAATAATTGTTCCGCACGCATCAAGCTATATTTACGGTTACTGACACCGCGAATTGAGGCATTATTACGAATAATGGTCGCCTTAATGAATACCATCAAGTTACGTTTTTTAGTCGATGAAGAGGTCGATTTAAATAAGTTGCCAATCCACGGAATATCCCCTAACCAAGGCACTTTAGACACACTTTCTGTCACCTGCTCGTCGAGTAAGCCACCAATCACGATAGTTTGGCCACTGTCAGCTAAAATAGTGGTATTCACTTGGCGTTTAGCAAAAGTAACATCCACTGATGTTGAACCTAATACTTGCGATACTTCTTGTTCAATAGTTAACTGAACCGCATCACCTTCATTAATTTGTGGTGTTACTTTTAGTTTAATACCCACTTCCTGACGTTCAACCGTTTGGAAAGGATTATCATTACCCGAACTTGCTGATGACCCAGTGATCACCGGGACTTCTTCACCCACAATAAATGCCGCTTCTTGATTATCCAGCGTCATGATACTTGGCGTAGCAAGAATATTTGATTGCGAGTCATTTGCTGCCGCTTGAATGATCGCACCAAACGTACCCGAGCTATTCATAATGCCCGCAGCAAGGCCATTAATGCCACTCAGTGCAGACGCTAATGTCGACACGTCACCAGATGTTGTCGATGTTGTTGTATACGGTTTACCATCAGAATCGACACCAGTTGTCGTTGTCGTCGTATCTTGGGCATCATAAATACCCGCACCAATCGCGGTGACTGGCACTTGCGTACCATTATTAAACTGGGTACCACCCGCTTCGGTTACCCACTGAATACCGAAGTTAACACCATCACCTTCAGACAGTTCAACAATAATCGCTTCAACCAATACTTGTGCACGGCGAATATCAAGTTGATTAATCACCTGTTCTAACGTGCGCATAACATCGGGTTGTGCAGTGATCACCAAGGAGTTGGTGTCTTCATGTGGTTCGATACTTAAGTTTGATTTTGCACTCGACTTCGATGCCGCTTTTGATTTAGCTCCTTCGACCGAACTACTGACACCTTTTAAAACCTCAGAGACTTCTTTGGCATTCGCGTATTTAAGATAAATAACACGGGTATTACCGGTACTTTCCAATTCACTATCGAGCTGCTGAATTAATTTCGCTACACGCTGACGGGCTTTAGGATCGCCACTAATAACAACCGCATTAGTACGATCATCCGCTACAATTTTAGGCTGTAGAATACTTGGAATTTTTGATTTACCATCGCCTTTAGTAAGACTATCAATAATACGAACCATTTCACTTGCAGATGCAAATTTTAGATGAATAATATCAACTTCTTGATCACCGGCTTTATCCACACGACGGACAATTTCAACTAATCGGTTCACCACAGAAGCACGACCAGTCAACATCAATACATTTGATGGTTCATAGTGCACAACGTTACCACCACCAGCATTATCATTCAGCTGACGTAATAACGGTGATAATTCCCGTACAGATACGTTACGCACAGGTACTACACGCGTCACCATCTCATCACCCTGCCCCGGATTTTTATCATCCACAACTGGAATGCTCGATGTTTTGGCGACTTTGCTTTTAATAACTTTGAGCACACCATTATCCATCTTCACGACGGCATAACCATAAACATCAAGTACATTAAGGAAAAACTGGTAATACTGCTCTTCGTTTAACAAATCATAACTGCGTACATTGACCTTGCCACGTACGCTTGGATCAACAATCACGGTTTTATTTAAGTTTTTACCGACAACATTAATAAATTCATTAATATCGGTACCTTTAAAACTTGCAGAATAATCGGCAGCCATCGCTGCCCCACTCAAACTCAGTAATATGCCTGAGGCCAATCCTGTTAATTTTCTTCCAACGTTATTAAGGTTCATCTTCATCCTTAGCTACCTAAATTTGTACAGCTCAAATGGCTACTCTGGCATACTTAAATAAATACTGTGTAATTGCCCATCACGTTCAACCGTCAATGACATTTCAGTCAAATCTCTAAGTTGTTTGGCGACTTCCATTGCTTGACGGGTATCTGTTAAATCATAACCATTTAACGATACGGCGAGATCATTGGCTTTCAAACCAACTTCTTTAAATAATTCACGATTCTTACCCGGATTAACGCGATAACCGGACAATTTACCATTTTTACGCACAGGTGAAATACGTACATAATCAGTAATACTGGCTGGATTTTTTAATAAATTTTTACGCAGATTAGAAAGCTCTGTTGGTGTATTACTAGAGCTGGAGTCATAAGACTGTCGCTGATTGCTTGTGCGGCTGAACTCTTCACCATCGAGCATCAATGTTTCTAAATTACTTTGATATTCAATAATGACACGATCAGGGAACACCTGCTTTAATATCGCATTACTTGCGCCGATTTCTTCATCAATCGCATATGTTTCCTGTTTACCTTTATATTCAATAATCGCTAACGCTAAACTTGGTTCACTGCTCGCAACAAGACCCGCTAATGTTAAATTTAATCGTGTCTTTGGTGCGTCAACATTCTGCGCAACAGGCAGTGATGTTTGGGTTTGTTGCTGACCAAATAAGTTTAAACTACGCAGTGTATTTAACTCATAACTTTTAACTTGATGATTAGCACTATTCGCTGTCGGCTGCCACAATATTGCAGAGTCTGATGATGTTGACGGCCACAATTGCCAAGTCAACAATGCCGATTGATAACAAAATACCGTCAGTAACAAATAACAACAACAGGTCGCGATTTGTTTTTGCGGTAGCTTGATGACAAACTGCTTAAATCCATCTAAATTATCCATTTTTTGCATTACCCTAATACAGCATGATTCTAAAATAAGGTTTGTTTACCAACGTCTGTGATGAATCTGATATGAGTCGTAATTTAACCGAGTTATAGTATCCCTATGGATTTACCTGCACAAGCATTGATAACACAAAAGTAACAAAATCAGTCAAATACCAGTTAAAGATTAATACTTTTTAAGCGAACAGGAAAATATCAGCACTAATCTATAAAGGATATATGAATTTTGGTGATTAGCCACACTGATATAGCAACACTTACAAATGAAACCACGATGAAAGAAATGTGAAATCTACTCATTAATTTAGTTAATAAAATGTGTATTACACATCAAGAAAAGACTCTCTTACTGCTTTGTTTATCTGTTATAATCAAGTCGATTAGAACGTTTATTTGGACTATGGTTGCATTTATTATGTCAAAAAATACCAAACCAGATAGTAGTGATGTGCGTTTCGATAAATGGTTATGGGCAGCTCGTTTTTATAAGACCCGCGCCATTGCCAGAGAAATGATTCAAAGTGGTAAAATTCGCTACAATGATGAACGCACCAAGCCCAGTAAAACCGTTGAGTTGGGCGCAACAATAAAAATAAGACAAGGCTTTGATGAAAAGGAAGTGATCGTAAAGCAGCTTTCCGCACAAAGGAGAGGGGCACCAGAGGCCGCTACTTTGTATGAAGAAACACCAAGTAGTGTTGAAAAGCGTGCACAAAATGATGTCGCGCGTAAACTGAATACATTATATAGCCCTCGCCCTGATAAACGTCCCGACAAGAAACAACGTCGAGATTTATTGCGGATAAAAAATCATTAACTTTAACATCGAGAACATTATGAGCCAGAAAGATTTATTACACCGTTACCTATTTGAAGATCACCAAGTTCGCGGTGAAATAGTGCAACTAGAACAGAGCTTTATCGATATTTTAGAAAATCTAAACTATCCAAGACCAGTGCAACGCCTATTGGGTGAATTACAAGTTGCCACAAGTTTATTGACTGCGACATTGAAGTTTAAAGGCTCAATTACAGTGCAATTACAAGGCGATGGTCCTGTAACACTTGCTGTCATCAACGGTAACGAAGCGCTGGAACTACGCGGTGTAGCACGTTGGAACGGTTCAGTACCAGATACAGACAATGTCAAAGAGTTAATCGGTAAAGGCGTGATGGTTATAACTATCTCACCAGACAAAGGCGAACGTTATCAAGGTATCGTAGACCTAGGTGGTGATACGTTACAAGAATGCCTAGAAAAATACTTTGAACAGTCAGAGCAGTTAACAACGCGTTTATGGTTCCGCACTGGCAAAGTCGGCTATCGAAAACAAGCTGCAGGGATGATGTTACAAAAATTACCCGCGTCAGATGACAAGAAAAGTTCACACGAAGATTTCGAACACCTAGCAGCATTAACTGAAACGATTAAAGATGATGAATTATTTAATCTTGATGCTGAAGATGTATTAGTACGACTTTACCATCAAGAAAAAGTACGTTTATTTGACCCACAAACAGTATCATTTAAATGTGGTTGTTCACATGAACGTAGTGCAGCAGCATTACTTAATGTGGCGAAAGAAGAGCTACTTGAGATCATTGCTGAAAAAGGACAAATAGAGATGCACTGCGATTATTGCGGTTCACTTTATGCCTTCAATGCAGGTGATGTAGACGATATACATACGCCGAAAATAGGCAACCCAGTACACTAAGCGACTGTAAATTAGAGTGTATTAAATACACCGTCAGCATAGCTCAGTATACAAAATTTAATAATAAGGGTGCCGTTAGTGCACCCATTATTGAAATAATTAAACCCAACTTAATTTAATCTGAAACAATAAATTAAACTCTGTACCCCCAGGAGATACCAATGACAGACGTAAAAAATAATAATACAGTTATTGGCGCCACTATCGATCTATCGGTATATGGCATCAAGGATGTTGAAGAAATCGTATATAACCCTTCTTACGAGCTACTTTTTGAAGAAGAAACGAAAGCCGGCCTAGCTGGTTATGAAAAAGGCACTGTGACTGAATCTGGTGCAGTAGCTGTTGATACAGGTATCTTTACAGGTCGTTCACCAAAAGATAAATACATTGTTCGTGACGATACGACACGTGACACGGTATGGTGGTCAGATCAAGGTAAAAATGATAACAAAGCAATCACCCAAGACGTATGGAATGATCTAAAAACACTTGTAACACAACAACTATCAACTAAGCGTTTATTCGTAGTTGATACTTATTGTGGTGCCAATGCCAATACCCGTCTTAAAGTACGTTTCATCACAGAAGTTGCATGGCAAGCGCATTTCGTTAAGAACATGTTCATCCGTCCTAGCGAAGCAGAATTAGCAACTTACGAACCAGATTTCGTGGTAATGAATGGTGCTAAATGCACAAACCCTAACTGGGAAAAACAAGGTCTGAACTCTGAGAACTTTGTAGCATTCAATTTAACAGAAAAAATTCAACTTATTGGTGGTACTTGGTACGGCGGCGAAATGAAAAAAGGTATGTTCTCTTACATGAACTACCTATTGCCACTACAAGGTATTGCATCAATGCATTGTTCAGCAAACGTCAGCTCTGAAGGTGAAACAGCTATCTTCTTTGGTTTATCTGGTACAGGTAAAACCACATTATCTACCGATCCAAAACGCCAATTAATTGGTGATGATGAACACGGTTGGGATGACGACGGTGTATTCAACTTTGAAGGCGGTTGCTACGCAAAAACAATTAAGTTAAGTGCAGAAGCGGAACCTGAAATCTTTAGCGCGATCCGTCGTGACGCATTACTTGAAAATGTAACCGTACTTGACGGTGGCGTTGTTGATTATAATGATGGTTCAAAAACAGAAAATACCCGCGTATCTTACCCTATCGAGCACATCGAAAATATCGTAACACCGATCTCAAAAGGCGGTCACGCAAATAAAGTTATTTTCTTAAGCGCTGATGCATTTGGTGTTTTACCACCAGTATCTAAACTAACGCCAGAGCAAACTAAATACCATTTCCTATCAGGCTTTACAGCTAAGTTAGCCGGTACTGAACGTGGCATCACTGAACCGACTCCTACTTTTTCAGCTTGTTTCGGCGCTGCGTTCCTTTCTCTTCATCCGACTAAATACGGTCAAGAGTTAGTAAAACGTATGGAAGCATCTGGTGCACAAGCTTACTTGGTTAACACAGGTTGGAATGGCACAGGTAAACGTATTTCAATTAAAGATACTCGTGCTATCATCGATGCTATCCTTGATGGCTCTATTGAGAAAGCGGAAAGCAAAACAATCCCTTATTTCAATCTAGAAGTACCTACAACATTACCAGGTTGTGACACTAACATTCTTGACCCTCGTGATACGTATGAAGATACAAACGTATGGGAAGAGAAAGCGGTAGACCTTGCTAAACGTTTCGTGAATAACTTCGAGAAGTTCACTGATAACGAAGAAGGCAAAGCACTACTTGCTGCAGGCCCACAACTGTAAGCGTTTATTTAAATAAGTAACTAAGATTACACCTATTTAAATAATGAAAAAATGCCAGTATCGAGTCATCGATGAAGTGACCCCATTAAGTTGGACATTTTAGTTAAGCGGCTTGTAAGGCCTGGTTTCGATATTCTATCGGAGTCAGGCCTTTTAATTTGACCTTAATCCGTTTCGTGTTGTAATACTCGATGTATTCATCAAGCTTTTCTATCAATTCATCGGCATCTTTGAATTTCTGCCTATGATACATTTCTGTTTTTAATAAGCCAAAAAAGTTTTCTGCCACTGCGTTATCTAAGCAGTTCCCTTTTCTCGACATGCTTTGCGTCAGTCCATGCGCAGCTAGTTGTTTTTGATATCCCCTATGGCGATATTGCCATCCCTGATCGCTATGTACTATTGGCTTTGAATGCTCATCTAAATTATTGATAGCATCTCTTAACATATCAGTAACCAGTGGCAAACGGGCATCTTTAGCTATCTTATAAGCGACAACCTCTTTGGTAAATAGATCTATAACTGGTGATAAATAAACTCTCTGGTCCCTAACCTTAAATTCAGTGACATCGGTTGCCCACTTTTCATTTGGCTTAGTAGCATTAAAGTTTCGTTCAAGTACATTAGGTGCCGTTTTTCCAGCTCCGCCCTTATAAGAACTGTATTTTTTAGGTCTTACTGTCGATTTTAGATTTAATTGAGCCATCAGTCTTTGCACCGTTTTATGGTTTAGCATAAAGCCTTGCCTTTTCAGTGTTAAGTGAATTCTGCGATAGCCGTAGCGACCTTTATGTTCATGATAAATTTCTTTGATAAGCGCTAACTCACGCTCATAAACATTCGGTTTTTCACTTACTTTTACTTGATAATAGAACACACTTTTAGCCAACTGAATGGCTTGAAGAAGGTGCTTTAGAGCATGTTTATTTTTGAGAGCTAAAACCGTTACCGTTTTTTCTTTGTTTGTCGGCGCTTTGCCTGCTCTAGCTCTTCCAACTTTTTTAACACAGCATTCTCTGCTCGTAGATAAGCAAGCTCTTCTTTCAGCTCTTCTGTTGTCATTTCACTATCTGGTTTTGTGGTCGTATTAGATTGTTTCATTTTAAGCCTACTTATTGAGGAGCGTTCAAGCCCTCTTAAGCCAAACTCGTTATATTTTTTTAACCATACAGAGAGCGTACCGGGAGAAGACTGATTTAATATGGCACTAGTGTGATTGAGAGACCATTCATTTGTCCACATTAATTTTAATGCTTGTAGCTTTGTTTTTGCATTGCTGGCATGCAAATTTGGCAGGAATGCATCTGTGCCATGAATTGCAAAGACTTGAGTCCAATATCGAATTAACTGAGAGGGTATTGATAGTTCATTCGCTAATATTCTAGATGACTTACCATCTAGACACTGTTGTGCAGTGATAAGTTTAAACTCACGGCTATATTTTGACATAAAAAAAAGACCCCTAATAATTGGTTGTCCAACTATTGGGGGTCAGTTCATCGAACTGGCATTTTTTATACCTCCAATAACGAAAATGAGCTATTCGGCGACGCTATTGCTATAATTTCTCCTCAATACCAATTAACAAGGTCACCGCATTGGCTATATCAAACTTAATCACTCGCGTCGGTTGGGAAACCTTAGATAAACGACTCAAATTTCTCTGGAAAGAAGAAAGACCAAGAGTCACAAAAGTTGTGTCTTGGGCTGCATCTTTAGGTGATCGCAGTGAAAATGCTGACTACAAAGAAAATAAACATTTACTCCGCAGTATCGACCGTGAAATCCGATTTTTAGTGAAACGTCTAGAAGTATTAGAAATTGTCGATTATCGGCCACAGCAAGATGGGACGGTCTATTTTGGCGCGTATGCCGAATTAGAAGATGATAATGGTACGGTGATCCAGTGTCGGATTGTGGGACGTGACGAACTAGACCCAAAGCGTAATTTTGTGACCGTTGATTCGCCAATGGCCAAAGCCCTTATCGGTAAGCAAGTCGATGATGAAGCGGTTGTACACACGCCTGCAGGCACTAAAACTTGGTACATCAACAAGATCCAATACAACCCCTTTATAGACTAATCAGCAACTAAGTCATCAATCTATTCATTTTAAGGATCCAAAGTGTCTAAATTAGCTACTCTTATCGCGCAAGAAATTAATGCACATGTCCGCCAAGTTAAGGCCGCAATCACCCTGCTCGATGACGGCTCAACAGTCCCTTTCATCGCTCGTTACAGAAAAGAAGCCACTGAAGGCTTAGATGATGGTCAATTAAGAACATTAGAGCAACGTCTAACTTACTTACGTGAATTAGAAATACGCCGTGACACTATTTTAAAAAATATCGCGGAGCAAGGTAAATTAACCCCGCAATTAACAGCTTTAATCAATACTGCAGAAACAAAGACACGTTTAGAAGACCTGTATCTGCCTTTTAAAACAAAACGCCGTACCAAAGGGCAAATAGCTATTGAAGCGGGTTTAACGCCATTAGCGGAATCGCTGATGGCCAACCCACAACAGCAGCCACTATTACTTGCTAAACAATTTATTACATCAGAAGGAAACTTCGCTCAACCAGAACAAGTTCTCGAAGGCGCTAAATTCATTCTGATGGAAAAAGCCAGTGTTGATGCAGAACTCATTGCCAAAGTACGTAAGCAATTACTGGCACATGCAACGCTCGAATCCAAAGAAAATAAAAAGTCAGCCACCGAAGACAGTAAATTTAAAGATTACTTTAGTCACAGTGAAGGCATCAGTAAAGTGCCATCACACCGTATGCTAGCCATGTTACGCGGTAAAAATGAAGGGGAATTACAAATAGGCTTAAATGCAGATCCTGAATTCACAGAAAAAAATGCCACGAGTTATTGTGAGGTGATCATCGCAAAACACCTCGGTATCCAGTATCAAAATAAACCCGCTGATGAATGGTTAAAGTCTGTTGTGCACAGCAGCTGGAAACAAAAATTACTGAGCCAATTAGAAACTGAACTTATCGGCAAGATGAAAGAATCAGCCGAAGTAGAAGCAATTAAAGTATTCGCCGCCAACCTAACAGCTTTACTAATGGCATCGCCTGCAGGACCAAAAGTCACACTGGGACTTGATCCAGGATTACGTACAGGTTCAAAAATTGCCATCGTTGATGCCACCGGTAAATTACTCGATCACACGACGATCTACCCGCATGTGCCACAACAGCAATGGCAGCAATCTCTGTCGACGCTAGCGACGTTATGTCAACGTCATAACGTTGAGTTAGTCAGTATTGGTAATGGTACTGCGTCCCGTGAAACAGACAAACTCATTGCTGAATTGATCAAAGCCAAACCTGAGCTGAAATTACAAAAAATGATGGTCAGCGAAGCGGGGGCTTCTGTTTATTCAGCATCAGAATTAGCTGCTAATGAATTTCCACAGCTAGATGTATCAATTCGTGGCGCCGTATCTATTGCCAGACGTCTACAAGATCCACTTGCTGAATTAGTTAAGATAGATCCAAAAGCGATTGGTGTAGGTCAATATCAACATGACGTCAACCAAACCTTATTATCAAAACAGCTCGATATCGTTATTGAAGATTGCGTAAATAAAGTCGGTGTTAATGTTAACCTAGCGTCTGCAGCCCTGCTCTCTCGCGTGGCTGGATTAAATAAAACCATTGCAGAGAATATCGTCAGCTATCGTGATGATAACGGGCCATTTAGCAAGCGAAATGAATTAAAAAAAGTAGCGCGTTTAGGGCCGAAAGCCTTTGAACAATGTGCTGGTTTTTTACGTATCTTAAATGCCAAAGACCCATTAGATAGCTCAGCAGTACATCCTGAATCATACCCAGTTGTCAAAGACATAATCCAGCAAATAGGTAAGAATATTACCGAGATAATGGGCAACAGCGAACTGCTTAAATCACTTAATCCGCAAGATTACACCAATGCTAAATTCGGTTTACCGACAATTGAGGATATTCTGCAAGAATTAGAAAAACCAGGTCGCGACCCAAGACCAGAGTTCAAAACGGCGACGTTCAAAGAAGGCATTGAAAAAATAGCAGATTTAAAGCCAGGGATGCAACTTGAAGGGATTATAAGTAACGTCACTAACTTTGGCGCTTTTGTGGATATAGGTGTTCACCAAGACGGGTTAGTGCATATTTCAGCGTTAACAAATCGCTTTGTTAAAGACCCCCATGAAATCGTTAAAGCAGGGCAAATAGTCAAAGTAAAAGTAACCGAAATCGATATTGCGAGAAAGCGTATAGCCTTAACCATGCGGTTAGATGATAAGGTGGAAAAAAATCATCAAGCTCACTCTGGTAGTAAGCAATTTATAGCTAATAGTCTGAAATCGAACAACCAAGCAGAGCCGAAAAAACAGCATAAAACAGAGAGTAAAAATACCACTTTTGGTAATAATGCGTTTGCAGACGCCTTTGCTAATGCCAAGAAACGTTAATCGTTACATAGCGAAATTAAATAATGAGGTGGCGAACCAAGTTCGTCACTATTCATTTATTTTTCTAACTCCCCTCACTTCTTTAATTCTTAATTCTTAATTCTTAATTCTTAATTCTTAATTCTTAATAAATTGTAGATGAAAAAAAGGCCGCCGAAGCGACCTTTCTATATATTGTTTAAACTAATCGAAATTAAGCGATTACTTTAGAAACAACACCAGCACCAACTGTACGGCCACCTTCACGGATAGCGAAGCGTAGACCTTCTTCCATCGCGATTGGGTTGATTAGCTCAACAACAAACTTAAGGTTGTCACCAGGCATAACCATTTCAACACCTTCTGGAAGCTCTACAGCACCAGTGATGTCAGTTGTACGGAAGTAGAACTGTGGACGGTAACCTTTAAAGAAAGGAGTGTGACGACCACCCTCTTCTTTAGAAAGTACGTATACTTCAGATTCAAACTTAGTATGTGGAGTGATTGAACCAGGCTTAGCTAGTACTTGACCACGTTCAACGTCTTCACGTTTAGTACCACGTAGAAGTGCACCAATGTTCTCACCAGCACGACCTTCGTCAAGCAGTTTACGGAACATTTCAACACCAGTACATGTAGTAGTAACAGTTTCGCGAATACCAACGATTTCTACTGAATCACCAACGTTAACGATACCTTGCTCAACACGACCAGTTACAACAGTACCACGGCCTGAGATTGAGAAAACGTCTTCGATAGGCATAATGAAAGGCATATCGATAGCACGTTCAGGATCAGGGATGTATGAATCTAGCGCTTCAGCTAGTTCAACAATCTTGTCTTCGTACTCTTTTTCGCCTTCAAGAGCTTTAAGAGCAGAACCCTGGATAACTGGTAGGTCATCACCTGGGAAGTCATATTCAGAAAGAAGTTCACGAACTTCCATTTCTACTAGTTCAAGTAGTTCTTCATCATCAACCATATCACATTTGTTCATGAATACGATGATGTAAGGAACGCCAACCTGACGAGAAAGTAGGATGTGCTCACGTGTTTGTGGCATAGGGCCATCAGTAGCAGCAACAACTAGGATAGCGCCGTCCATTTGAGCAGCACCAGTGATCATGTTTTTAACATAATCGGCGTGACCAGGGCAATCTACGTGTGCGTAGTGACGGTTAGGCGTATCATATTCAACGTGTGAAGTGTTGATCGTGATACCACGTTCTCTTTCTTCAGGAGCGTTATCGATTGATGCGAAATCTTTAGCTTCACCACCGTATACTTTTGCAAGTACGTTTGTGATTGCTGCTGTTAGAGTTGTTTTACCATGGTCAACGTGACCAATTGTACCTACGTTTACGTGGGTATTACTACGTACAAATTTTTCTTTAGACACGACGTGTACCTTCTTATTATCAGTTAAGCCTTTATCTTATGATAAAGACTACCAAAGTTAAACTTTATTTCGCTTCAATAATTTTGTCAGCGATGTTTTTTGGAGCTTCGTTATATTCAAGGAATTGCATTGAATATGAAGCACGGCCCTGAGTAGCTGAACGTAGAGCGGTTGCATAACCGAACATTTCAGACAAAGGAACCTTAGCATGAATGATTTTAAGACCAGCGTGGCCATCATCCATACCATCGATCATGCCGCGACGACGGCTTACGTCACCTACAACATCACCCATCCACTCCTCAGGAGTGGTAATTTCTACTTTCATCATTGGCTCAAGCAAAGCAGGATTTGCATCCAAAGCACCTTGTCTGAAACCAAATGAAGCCGCGACCTTGAATGCCATTTCATTGGAATCAACATCGTGGAATGAACCACCATAGAGTGTAACACGAACATCCATTATAGGATATCCTGCCAACACACCTTGGTCCATTTGATCTTTACAACCTTTTTCAACCGCTGGGATGAATTCACTAGGAACCTCACCATCAACGATTTCATTCACAAATTCATAACCAGCACCCGCTTCAAGCGGCTCTAGTTTCAGCAGAACATGGCCATATTGACCTTTCCCACCTAATTCACGAATGAATTTACCTTCTGCTTTAACTGAATCACGAATTGATTCACGATATGAGACTTGAGGCTTACCAACGTTGCATTCAACGTTAAACTCACGACGCATACGGTCAACAATAATGTCCAGATGAAGTTCACCCATACCAGATATCAGTGTCTGTGCTGACTCTTCGTCAGTTTCAACTCGGAACGATGGATCTTCCGCTGCTAATTTACTTAGCGCGATAGCCATCTTATCTTGGTCGGCTACTGTTCTAGGCTCTACTGCAATTTGGATAACCGGTTCCGGAAAATCCATACGCTCAAGGATAACCTTGCGATTACTATCACAAAGTGTGTCACCAGTAGTAACATCCTTAAGACCAATCGCAGCAGCAATATCACCGGCACGAATCTCTTTCAATTCTTGACGATCATTCGCATGCATTTGCACAATTCGACCTAAACGTTCACGTTTCTGCTTAACAGAATTATAAACGCTATCGCCAGTATTAACCACACCTGAGTATACTCGCATAAATGTGAGTGTACCAACAAATGGGTCAGTGGCAATCTTAAAGGCTAATGCAGCAAACGGTGCATCATCATCTGATGGACAAGTAATTTCATTCTCGTCAACATCAATACCATTGATATCTTTCACTTCCGTTGGGCTAGGAAGAAATTCAACCACTGCATCAAGTACCGCTTGTACACCTTTATTTTTAAAGGCAGAACCACAAGTCGCAAGTACGATCTCGTTATTCAGCGTGCGTTGACGTAAACCAGCTTTAATTTCTTCTTCAGATAATTCACCTTCTTCAAGGTACTTATCCATAAGCTCATCGTTAGCTTCGGCGGCAGCATCAACTAATTCTTCATGTAATTCTTCTGCACGCTCAAGTAGATCTGCAGGAATATCGCCATAACTAAATGACATACCCTGATCTGCTTCATTCCAGCTTATTGATTTCATTTTAATTAAATCAATAACGCCTTCAAACTCTTCTTCCGCACCAATATTCAACTGGATAGGAACACAAGTTGCGCCCAAACGATTACGAATTTGGTCAACTACAGCTTCAAAATTAGCGCCTGTGCGATCCATTTTATTAACGAATACAACACGGGGTACTTGATATTTATCAGCTTGACGCCAAACCGTTTCAGATTGTGGTTCAACACCTGATGCACCACAAAAAACGACAACTGCGCCATCAAGCACTCGCAAAGAACGCTCTACTTCAATCGTGAAGTCAACGTGCCCTGGAGTATCAATGATGTTGATACGATGCTGCTTAAATTGCGCATCCATACCTTTCCACATTGTTGTTGTCGCTGCAGAAGTAATGGTAATACCACGTTCCTGCTCCTGCTCCATCCAATCCATGGTGGCAGCGCCATCATGAACTTCACCAATCTTATGTGAAAGACCAGTATAGAATAAAACACGTTCTGTAGTTGTAGTTTTACCCGCATCAACGTGAGCAACAATACCAATATTACGGTAGAGCTCGATCGGAGTTGTACGTGCCACAATAAATCCCTTACTAGGAAGCCTAGACAGAAAGTAGTTGACGCAGATTAATAATCTGCGTCAAAAAATTACCAGCGATAGTGAGCAAATGCTTTATTCGCGTCAGCCATACGGTGAACGTCTTCACGTTTCTTAACCGCAGAACCTTTGTTTTCAGCAGCGTCGAATAGCTCTCCAGCTAGACGAGCAGCCATTGATTTTTCACCACGTTTACGTGCTGCTTCAACTAACCAACGCATAGCTAGTGCATTACGACGAGAAGGACGAACTTCTACTGGCACTTGGTAAGTTGAACCACCAACACGGCGAGATTTAACCTCAACCGATGGACGAACGTTGTCTAAAGCGATTTCGAAAAGCTCTAGGTGTGTTTTATCTTCGCTTTTTGTAGCGATAGTTTCTAGCGCACCATATACAATCGCTTCTGAAGTAGATTTTTTACCGTCTACCATTACGATGTTGATGAATTTTGCTAGGATTTCTGATCCGAATTTTGGATCTGCTAAAATTTCTCTTTTAGCTACGACGCGACGTCTTGGCATCTCTTATTCCTCGTTGTGCTTCAGGTATTACCCAAAACTAATAAATAGTTAACAGTTTGCTTGGCCTTACTAAACGAAGAATTATTAATTCTTAGGGCGTTTAGCACCGTATTTAGAACGACCTTTACGGCGATCACTAACACCAGCTGTATCTAACGCACCACGAACTGTATGGTAACGAACACCCGGTAAATCTTTAACACGACCGCCACGGATTAAGATAACGCTATGTTCTTGAAGGTTATGACCTTCACCGCCGATGTATGAAGTAACTTCATAACCGTTAGTTAGACGAACACGTGCTACTTTACGTAATGCCGAGTTAGGTTTTTTAGGAGTAGTAGTGTATACGCGAGTACAAACACCACGACGTTGTGGACAAGCTTCAAGAGCAGGAACGTTAGTTTTTGTAACGTTTCTTACGCGAGGCTTGCGTACTAATTGGTTAGTAGTTGCCATTTAAAATAGCTCCGTTGAGTTTTTTACGTGTGAAAAATCATCCCTAATATAGGGACGCAGAATTTTAGTCATTGCGCCTTTAGCTGTCAAGCATAAGAACAGTATTATTGAAAATAAATCAGTTTATTTACCAATAAATCGTAAATAAAGCGCTTTTACAACACTACGAGAGAAAAACTTACCCATAGTTTATAGCGCGACAATGACAAATTCGTATAGATCAGACCCCATTAATTCCAGGTCTGAGTTTGTAGATGCACGGTAGTGAGATTAACAAATTCAGAATAGCTAACTTGCTTACCTAAAATACACTTAAGTCCTCGTGCTTTTAAATCTTCACTCAAAGTATAAATACTTATCTGTGATGTGAGATCTTGAAGTATTTTAGCATATTTATGCTGTGATGCAGTAATAACGACAGCATCTTGGATAAAGATCACCGCATCGCCATCATTGAGATAGGCAAGGCTATCAATAAATGTATTTTTTGAGAACGGCGATGACTTAATAATATGAAGCATAGTTTTATCACCAATCAAAAATTCAAAATAATAGCATGCTGACGAATACGCTGATTAATTTCAGGTTGCGATAAACGTGCTGCATCAATAATCAACTCAGCCTCACAGAGACCTCGCTCTAATAGCGAATCTCTGCATACATAGATGTTCTCAATATCATATAATTCAAACAGTCCAAATGTAGGCGCAAAATCACGACAAGCGATCATCTGAGGCCGCTGCTGACTTATTAATTGATAAACACCATCACCGATAAAAAATACACTTAACGACTCCGTTAATGCAGACGTAGCAAGAATGGCATCTTGTGTTTCTCTCGCAAGGCTAGTGCCATGTGGTACTTGACGAGTAACAAACGCGGCTCTCAACATTTTTCAACCATATTTAAATAATTAGAACTGGACAACTCGATCGGCAGTAACGATTGATTCTGCTAATTGACCTAACCCGGTTAACTGAAATGGTAATTCAAGATTAAATTGACTCTTACCCATGCGCTCAGCTTCACCGAAATCAATAACACCACGTCTTAATGCTGCACCTGAACATATATCTAAAGGAAATAGATGTTCACGAGCTAGCACCAACCAAGCATTATAGAGATCAAATTCATCAGCTGCTGGAGAAGTAAGGGTCGAACCATTAAGCACGCCATCATTATAAAAAAATACCCGTTGAATAGTATGACCTAAATCAATCGCAGACTTTACATAATGATACGCACTTAAAGCATCTTGACTACCATATGCAGGGCCAGTAACAAGCACAGCGATAGTGAAAGATTCAGACATAAATAGGCCTAATTAAAGCGTGTAAGCGATAGCTTCAACTTCAACTAATACATCTTTAGGTAAACGCGCAACTTCAACACATGAACGTGCAGGCGCATTTTCGGGGAAATAACGCGCATATACTTCATTAAAGGTAACAAAATCATTCATGTCACTTAAGAAGCATGTCGTTTTGATAACGGTATCAGCACTTGCATTTGCCGCTTTCAGCACAGCCATTAGATTTTCCATTACTAATTCAGCCTGCTCTTTAACGCCACCTTCAACAATTTCCATTGTCTCAGGTACTAATGGGATCTGTCCTGAAGTAAAAACCATATTGCCAAGTTGGTTAGCTTGTGAGTACGGGCCGATTGCTGCAGGTGCATTCGTTGTAGAAATGATTTTTTTACTCATTGTAATTTCCATTATTTTATCAATGCTCCCATATTTAGAGCGAATATATTCACTGTCTAACTCCATTATATTTAATAACAGGCTCAATAAGCAAATTTAGAACTACGATTAGTTTAAACTTTATAGATTTTTTTACATGAAATTAGTTTGATTAGTGCTTTCTGTGGTTTTTAATTTAGGCTAAAATTAACCTTTGTGTTTAGCGGATTAGAGGGTTAACGAATGTTTATATCATTAAGACAGATAACCCCTCCCTATTCATGCAAACTTGTAAGGCCTCATAACTATCTATATGAGGCTTTTTTTTGGCATAATTCTGATCATCAGGGCACTAAAATGGT
Organism: Moritella marina ATCC 15381; assembly: GCF_008931805.1. GTDB lineage: Bacteria > Pseudomonadota > Gammaproteobacteria > Enterobacterales > Moritellaceae > Moritella > Moritella marina. The sequence continues at coordinate 3,636,491 of NZ_CP044399.1, forward strand.
AAATCCGTTATTTAGAAAGCATATAGTATCTATCAATGATATCTCACGTAATGAGCTAGAACTTATTGTTAAAACTGCGGCAAAACTAAAACAGCAGCCACAACCTGAACTTTTAAAACACAAAGTAATTGCGAGTTGCTTTTTTGAAGCATCAACACGTACGCGATTATCATTCGAAACCGCGATCCAGCGCTTAGGTGGTACCGTTATTGGTTTTGATAATGCAGGTAACACATCGCTTGCTAAAAAAGGCGAAACCCTGGCTGATTCTATAAGTGTGATTTCAAGCTATGCCGATGCTTTTGTTATGCGTCACCCGCAAGAAGGTGCTGCAAGATTAGCATCAGAATTCTCCAATGTACCTGTGATTAACGGTGGTGATGGCTCTAATCAACATCCGACGCAAACCTTGTTAGACCTCTTCTCTATCTACGAAACACAAGGCCGTTTAGATAATTTAAACATCGCTTTTGTAGGTGATTTGAAATACGGTCGAACCGTGCACTCTTTAGCACAAGCACTCGCTAAATTCGACGGATGCAAATTCCATTTTATCGCACCAGATGCGCTCGCTATGCCTGAATATATTTGTGATGAGCTAGATGAACAGAATATCAGTTATGAAACATACGCGTCGATAGAAGAAATTGTGCCTGAAATTGATGTGCTATACATGACTCGCGTTCAAAAAGAACGATTTGATGAAACAGAATATCAGCACATGAAAGCAGGTTTTATTTTATCAGCAAGTTCATTAGAACATGCAAAGCCAAATCTGAAGGTTTTACATCCGTTACCACGTGTTGATGAAATCACGATTGATGTAGACAAAACGCCTTACGCTTATTATTTCCAGCAAGCAGAAAATGGTGTCTACGCACGTGAAGCTTTACTTGCATTAGTGCTAAATGAAACAATCGGAGAGTAAAATGAAACATAATCACATGCAGGTAGAAGCCATTTGTAATGGCTACGTTATTGATCATATTCCATCAGGCCAAGGCGTTAAAATATTAAAATTATTTAGCCTGACCGATACTAAGCAGCGTGTTACGGTTGGTTTTAATCTACCAACTCATGACGGGGGTGCTAAAGATCTCATCAAAGTAGAGAACACTGAGATCACCAAGTCACAAGCAAATCAATTAGCATTGCTTGCGCCGGATGCTACCATCAACATAATTGAAAATTTTAAAGTAACAGATAAGCACTCGCTGACGTTACCAAGTGAAGTTGAAAATGTATTTCCATGTCCTAATTCAAATTGCATTACGCATGGAGAGCCGGTTATCTCTTCTTTTTCGATAAAAAAAACAAAAGGTAATATCGGCTTAAAATGTAAGTACTGTGAGAAAACATTTTCAAAAGACATTGTCACCGAACAAGTCTAATGACCGCGATAGAGAGTTAATAACATGGCTCTCTATCGCCATCTCTAATTTAGTTATTTATCTTCTACGTTAAAACACGCTTCTAGTTCAGCTTTTATTTCAGCAAAACCTTTTTCTCTTAATAACTCAATATTACGTTCAGGTATCTCCTCTGGATTTGGAAATACTCGTAATACACGAGCCATTTCATGTTCACGAATAATATGTAATATTGGATAAGGTGAGCGGTTAGTGAAGTTAGCTGCATCTTTAATACCTGAGTCATCAAAGCGATACTTTGGATGCATGTGAGCTAATTGATAGATCCCTTCATAATCCTGCATTTCTAATAGATCATTCGCATAATCGATTAAATCGAGGAAATCATCAAAACTCGCACTGAGTTTAGGTATCACGACAAGTGTTGTAGCAATATCTTTATTCGTATCTAAGCGAATGAATTCAGCGTTAACCTGTTCTAATATCTCTTTTAGATCACTCGTATCGAGTACAGTACAGTGAATAGTTTTACGCTCTAACTCTTTTTTAGCAAAAGGACAGATATTATATTTAACAATAATATCTTTTACCCATTTTAGCGTCTGTAATTTAATGATTTCATGGTTATCAGGCATGTGTGAATCCTAAACATTCAAATTTGGCGTGTTAACCACAAAATACCGTGATTAAGTTTAGATAGTAAATTGATTAGCGAAATTGTAACTTAACGGGTAGAGAATTACAGGTATAAAAAAAGCCGATATCCATGATATCGGCTTTTTTCGCTCAAGACAGCGTCTTGAATCTTGTTTAGCGTTTGGCGATGCCCTACTCTCACATGGGGAAACCCCACACTACCATCGGCGTTATTACGTTTCACTACTGAGTTCGGAATGGAATCAGGTGGTACCGCAACACTATGGTCACCAAACAAATTTTTCGAGTCTTACGAATCATCTGCTCTGATTTAAGACATACTCTTAAATCAAGTCTACCTAGACAAGGTCTAAATAAACAGTAATTTGGCGCTTGGCGATGCCCTACTCTCACATGGGGAAACCCCACACTACCATCGGCGTTATTACGTTTCACTACTGAGTTCGGAATGGAGTCAGGTGGTACCGCAACACTATGGTCACCAAGCAAATCTGGTTTGCTTTCTATAGAAGTTTTCACTTCGTTTTAATCTGAAAAGCTATAAATAAAGAAGTCTTTAAAACATAAAGTGTTCAATCTATTCTTAAGTCGATTATTTCAATTAATCATACCACTTACGTACGAGTCGTACTTCAGTTTGTATGGTTAAGCCTCACGGGTAATTAGTACAAGTTAGCTCAATGCCTCACAGCACTTACACACCTTGCCTATCAACGTTGTAGTCTCCAACGGCCCTTTAGGGAGCTTAAAGCTCCAGTGAGAACTCATCTCGAGGCCTGCTTCCCGCTTAGATGCTTTCAGCGGTTATCAGTTCCGAACTTAGCTACCGGGCAATGCTATTGGCATAACAACCCGAACACCAGTGGTTCGTCCACTCCGGTCCTCTCGTACTAGGAGCAGCTCCTCTCAATTCTCAAACGCCCACGGCAGATAGGGACCGAACTGTCTCACGACGTTCTAAACCCAGCTCGCGTACCACTTTAAATGGCGAACAGCCATACCCTTGGGACCAACTTCAGCCCCAGGATGTGATGAGCCGACATCGAGGTGCCAAACACCGCCGTCGATATGAACTCTTGGGCGGTATCAGCCTGTTATCCCCGGAGTACCTTTTATCCGTTGAGCGATGGCCCTTCCATTCAGAACCACCGGATCACTAAGACCTACTTTCGTACCTGCTCGACGTGTCTGTCTCGCAGTTAAGCTGGCTTATGCCTTTGCACTAACCACATGATGTCCAACCATGTTTAGCCAACCTTCGTGCTCCTCCGTTACTCTTTGGGAGGAGACCGCCCCAGTCAAACTACCCACCAGACACTGTCCGCAATCCCGATAAGGGACCTACGTTAGAACATCAAACGTACAAGGGTGGTATTTCAAGGACGACTCAATATCATCTAGCGACAATATTTCATAGTCTCCCACCTATCCTACACATGTAGGTTCAATGTTCAGTGCCAAGCTATAGTAAAGGTTCACGGGGTCTTTCCGTCTAGCCGCGGGTACACTGCATCTTAACAGCGATTTCAATTTCACTGAGTCTCGGGTGGAGACAGCGTGGCCATCATTACGCCATTCGTGCAGGTCGGAACTTACCCGACAAGGAATTTCGCTACCTTAGGACCGTTATAGTTACGGCCGCCGTTTACCGGGGCTTCGATCATGAGCTTCGACCTAAGTCTAACCCAATCAATTAACCTTCCGGCACCGGGCAGGCGTCACACCGTATACGTCATCTTTCGATTTTGCACAGTGCTGTGTTTTTAATAAACAGTTGCAGCCACCATTTCTCTGCGACCAACAATAGCTTACGGAGCAAGTCCTTCACCATCATTGGCGTACCTTCTCCCGAAGTTACGGTACCATTTTGCCTAGTTCCTTCACCCGAGTTCTCTCAAGCGCCTTAGTATTCTCTACCTAACCACCTGTGTCGGTTTGGGGTACGATTCTCTCATATCTGAAGCTTAGAGGTTTTTCCTGGAAGCCGGGTATCAACTACTTCATCTCCGTAGAGACTCGTCATCAGTTCTCAGCATTCTCATTAAAGAGAGCGACCCGGATTTGCCTAAGTCACTTGCCTACTACCTTAAACATGGACAACCATCGCCATGCTAGCCTAACCTTCTCCGTCACCCCATCGCAATATAAGCGAGTACTGGAATATTAACCAGTTTCCCATCGACTACGCCTTTCGGCCTCGCCTTAGGAGTCGACTCACCCTGCCCCGATTAACGTTGGACAGGAACCCTTGGTCTTTCGGCGTGGAGGTTTTTCACCCCCATTATCGTTACTCATGTCAACATTCGCACTTCTGATACCTCCAGCAAGCTTCTCAACTCACCTTCAACGGCTTACAGAACGCTCCTCTACCATGCAAGAACAAGTCTTGCATCCGTAGCTTCGGTGGTATGTTTAGCCCCGTTAAATCTTCCGCGCAGACCGACTCGACCAGTGAGCTATTACGCTTTCTTTAAAGATGGCTGCTTCTAAGCCAACTTGGCTGTCTGAGCCTTTCCACATCGTTTCCCACTTAACATACACTTTGGGACCTTAGCTGACGGTCTGGGTTGTTTCCCTTTCCACGACGGACGTTAGCACCCGCCGTGTGTCTCCCGCGATTGAACTTATTGGTATTCGGAGTTTGCAAGGGTTGGTAAGTCGGGATGACCCCTAGCCTTAACAGTGCTCTACCCCAATAGTTAGACGCGAGGCGCTACCTAAATAGCTTTCGAGGAGAACCAGCTATCTCCCGGTTTGATTGGCCTTTCACCCCCAGCCACAAGTCATCCGCTAATTTTTCAACATTAGTCGGTTCGGTCCTCCAGTTGATGTTACTCAACCTTCAACCTGCCCATGGCTAGATCACCGGGTTTCGGGTCTAATCCCAGCAACTATTCGCGCAGTTAACACTCGGTTTCCCTACGGCTCCGCTATTCGCTTAACCTTGCTACTGAAATTAAGTCGTTGACCCATTATACAAAAGGTACGCAGTCACAGAACAAGTCTGCTCCCACTGCTTGTACGTATACGGTTTCAGGTTCTATTTCACTCCCCTCACAGGGGTTCTTTTCGCCTTTCCCTCACGGTACTGGTTCACTATCGGTCAGTCAGTAGTATTTAGCCTTGGAAGATGGTCCTCCCATATTCAAACAGCATATCACGTGTGCCGTCCTACTCGATTTCACAGTAAGGTCGTTTTCATGTACGGGACTATCACCCTGTATCGTGAAACTTTCCAGAATCTTCCACTAACTTCCAAACTGCTTAAGGGCTAGACCCCGTTCGCTCGCCGCTACTAAGGGTATCTCTATTGATTTCTTTTCCTCGGGGTACTTAGATGTTTCAGTTCTCCCGGTTCGCTTCGCAACGCTATGTATTCACGTTACGATACCTTACTTAGTAAGGTGGGTTCCCCCATTCGGAAATCTGTGGATTAACGCTTTTTATCAACTCCCCACAGCTTAACGCAGATTAACACGTCCTTCATCGCCTCTGACTGCCTAGGCATCCACCGTATACGCTTAGTCACTTAACCATACAATCTAAAGTAGACCGTACAATTGAAATAACTAGGTATTATCTAGTTTTTTTCGCCTCAAGAATACTCAAGAACACTTCATTGTTATTACCGAAGTAATAACGTGTTTTAAGAACTTCTTTATTTATTCAGCTTTCCAAATTTTTAAAGAGCAATTTGCTAAAAAGCAAAGATAAGCGTTGCTTATCTTTACTTTCTAACGTCTTTAACGTTTCTATTCAAGCAATTTGTGTGGGCACTTACAAAAATTAACAACTTTACGTAAGGAGGTGATCCAGCCCCAGGTTCCCCTAGGGCTACCTTGTTACGACTTCACCCCAGTCATGAACCACACCGTGGTCATCGCCCTCCCGAAGGTTAAGCTAATGACTTCTGGTGCAGCCCACTCCCATGGTGTGACGGGCGGTGTGTACAAGGCCCGGGAACGTATTCACCGTGACATTCTGATTCACGATTACTAGCGATTCCGACTTCATGGGGTCGAGTTGCAGACCCCAATCCGGACTACGACGCACTTTATGGGATTCGCTTACCATCGCTGGTTTGCAGCCCTTTGTATGCGCCATTGTAGCACGTGTGTAGCCCTACTCGTAAGGGCCATGATGACTTGACGTCGTCCCCACCTTCCTCCGGTTTATCACCGGCAGTCTCCTTAGAGTTCCCACCATTACGTGCTGGCAAATAAGGATAAGGGTTGCGCTCGTTGCGGGACTTAACCCAACATTTCACAACACGAGCTGACGACAGCCATGCAGCACCTGTCTCATAGTTCCCGAAGGCACCAATCCATCTCTGGAAAGTTCTATGGATGTCAAGAGTAGGTAAGGTTCTTCGCGTTGCATCGAATTAAACCACATGCTCCACCGCTTGTGCGGGCCCCCGTCAATTCATTTGAGTTTTAACCTTGCGGCCGTACTCTGGCATGGTCTACTTAATGCGTTAGCTTAAGAGCCCAGTTCTCAAGGAACCAAACTCCGAGTAGACATCGTTTACGGCGTGGACTACCGGGGTATCTAATCCCGTTTGCTACCCACGCTTTCGCATCTGAGCGTCAGTTACTTGCCAGGCCGCCTTCGCCACTGGTATTCCTTCAGATCTCTACGCATTTCACCGCTACACCTGAAATTCTACCACCCTCTCAAGAACTCTAGTTTGCCAGTTCGAAATGCAGTTCTAAGGTTGAGCCCGGGGCTTTCACATCTCGCTTAACAAACCGCCTGCATGCGCTTTACGCCCAGTAATTCCGATTAACGCTTGCACCCTCCGTATTACCGCGGCTGCTGGCACGGAGTTAGCCGGTGCTTCTTCTGCGAGTAACGTCACAGTGATAAAGTATTAATTTATCACCTTTCCTCCTCGCTGAAAGTACTTTACAACCCGAAGGCCTTCTTCATACACGCGGTATGGCTGCATCAGGCTTTCGCCCATTGTGCAATATTCCCCACTGCTGCCTCCCGTAGGAGTCTGGACCGTGTCTCAGTTCCAGTGTGGCTGATCATCCTCTCAGACCAGCTAGGGATCGTCGCCTTGGTGAGCTCTTACCTCACCAACAAGCTAATCCCACTTGGGCTCATCTAGTCGCGAGAGCTTTCAAGAAGAGGCCCCCTTTCACCCGTAGGTCGTATGCGGTATTAGCAGTCGTTTCCAACTGTTGTCCCCCTCGACTAGGCAGATTCCCAAGCATTACTCACCCGTCCGCCGCTCGACGCCAGAATAGCAAGCTATTCTTCGTTTCCGCTCGACTTGCATGTGTTAAGCCTACCGCCAGCGTTCAATCTGAGCCATGATCAAACTCTTCAATTAAAAGTTTTTTGACTAATCAGCGATGCTGATTAAGTCGGCTCAATGAATTCTGTACTTTAATTGCAAAGCAATTAAGCTTCGTAATTAATAATAAAATCTTTCGATTTAATTTAATGTTCACAATTACATTGATATAATATTTGGTCATTATATCTCTGCAAGTGCTCACACAGATTACTTGAATAAATTGTTAAAGAGCATTAACCTTACGGTCTGATTGTGTGCGCTAAGCACTACAATTTTAAAATAACACTCATAGAATGTTATTTAAGAATTGTTGGCGGAGCGGACGGGACTCGAACCCGCGACCCCCGGCGTGACAGGCCGGTATTCTAACCAACTGAACTACCGCTCCGCACAATCTGTGCTGATAAATATCATCAGTCTATTCTTTCTGTCTTTCGACAATTTCTTATCCAAGACTTAGTCTTGAATTAAATTTGGCGCTTGGCGATGCCCTACTCTCACATGGGGAAACCCCACACTACCATCGGCGTTATTACGTTTCACTACTGAGTTCGGAATGGAGTCAGGTGGTACCGCAACACTATGGTCACCAAGCAAATTCTTTACAGTTATTACACTGTTTGCTTTCTATAGAAGTTTTCACTTCGTTTTAATCTGAAAAGCTATAAATAAAGAAGTCTTTAAAACATAAAGTGTTCAATCTATTCTTAAGTCGATATTTCAATTAATCATACCACTTACGTACGAGTCGTACTTCAGTTTGTATGGTTAAGCCTCACGGGTAATTAGTACAAGTTAGCTCAATGCCTCACAGCACTTACACACCTTGCCTATCAACGTTGTAGTCTCCAACGGCCCTTTAGGGAGCTTAAAGCTCCAGTGAGAACTCATCTCGAGGCCTGCTTCCCGCTTAGATGCTTTCAGCGGTTATCAGTTCCGAACTTAGCTACCGGGCAATGCTATTGGCATAACAACCCGAACACCAGTGGTTCGTCCACTCCGGTCCTCTCGTACTAGGAGCAGCTCCTCTCAATTCTCAAACGCCCACGGCAGATAGGGACCGAACTGTCTCACGACGTTCTAAACCCAGCTCGCGTACCACTTTAAATGGCGAACAGCCATACCCTTGGGACCAACTTCAGCCCTACATGTGATGAGCCGACATCGAGGTGCCAAACACCGCCGTCGATATGAACTCTTGGGCGGTATCAGCCTGTTATCCCCGGAGTACCTTTTATCCGTTGAGCGATGGCCCTTCCATTCAGAACCACCGGATCACTAAGACCTACTTTTCGTACCTGCTCGACGTGTCTGTCTCGCAGTTAAGCTGGCTTATGCCTTTGCACTAACCACATGATGTCCAACCATGTTTAGCCAACCTTCGTGCTCCTCCGTTACTCTTTGGGAGGAGACCGCCCCAGTCAAACTACCCACCAGACACTGTCCGCAATCCCGATAAGGGACCTACGTTAGAACATCAAACGTACAAGGGTGGTATTTCAAGGACGACTCAATATCATCTAGCGACAATATTTCATAGTCTCCCACCTATCCTACACATGTAGGTTCAATGTTCAGTGCCAAGCTATAGTAAAGGTTCACGGGGTCTTTCCGTCTAGCCGCGGGTACACTGCATCTTAACAGCGATTTCAATTTCACTGAGTCTCGGGTGGAGACAGCGTGGCCATCATTACGCCATTCGTGCAGGTCGGAACTTACCCGACAAGGAATTTCGCTACCTTAGGACCGTTATAGTTACGGCCGCCGTTTACCGGGGCTTCGATCATGAGCTTCGACCTAAGTCTAACCCAATCAATTAACCTTCCGGCACCGGGCAGGCGTCACACCGTATACGTCATCTTTCGATTTTGCACAGTGCTGTGTTTTTAATAAACAGTTGCAGCCACCATTTCTCTGCGACCAACAGTAGCTTACGGAGCAAGTCCTTCACCACCATTGGCGTACCTTCTCCCGAAGTTACGGTACCATTTTGCCTAGTTCCTTCACCCGAGTTCTCTCAAGCGCCTTAGTATTCTCTACCTAACCACCTGTGTCGGTTTGGGGTACGATTCTCTCATATCTGAAGCTTAGAGGTTTTTCCTGGAAGCCGGGTATCAACTACTTCATCTCCGTAGAGACTCGTCATCAGTTCTCAGCATTCTCATTAAAGAGAGCGACCCGGATTTGCCTAAGTCACTTGCCTACTACCTTAAACATGGACAACCATCGCCATGCTAGCCTAACCTTCTCCGTCACCCCATCGCAATATAAGCGAGTACTGGAATATTAACCAGTTTCCCATCGACTACGCCTTTCGGCCTCGCCTTAGGAGTCGACTCACCCTGCCCCGATTAACGTTGGACAGGAACCCTTGGTCTTTCGGCGTGGAGGTTTTTCACCCCCATTATCGTTACTCATGTCAACATTCGCACTTCTGATACCTCCAGCAAGCTTCTCAACTCACCTTCAACGGCTTACAGAACGCTCTCTACCATGCATGAACAAGTCATGCATCCGTAGCTTCGGTGGTATGTTTAGCCCCGTTAAATCTTCCGCGCAGACCGACTCGACCAGTGAGCTATTACGCTTTCTTTAAAAGATGGCTGCTTCTAAGCCAACTTCCCTTACTGTCTGAGCCTTTCCACATCGTTTCCCACTTAACATACACTTTGGGACCTTAGCTGACGGTCTGGGTTGTTTCCCTTTCCACGACGGACGTTAGCACCCGCCGTGTGTCTCCCGCGATTGAACTTATTGGTATTCGGAGTTTGCAAGGGTTGGTAAGTCGGGATGACCCCTAGCCTTAACAGTGCTCTACCCCCAATAGTTAGACGCGAGGCGCTACCTAAATAGCTTTCGAGGAGAACCAGCTATCTCCCGGTTTGATTGGCCTTTCACCCCCAGCCACAAGTCATCCGCTAATTTTTCAACATTAGTCGGTTCGGTCCTCCAGTTGATGTTACTCAACCTTCAACCTGCCCATGGCTAGATCACCGGGTTTCGGGTCTAATCCCAGCAACTATTCGCGCAGTTAACACTCGGTTTCCCTACGGCTCCGCTATTCGCTTAACCTTGCTACTGAAATTAAGTCGTTGACCCATTATACAAAAGGTACGCAGTCACAGAACAAGTCTGCTCCCACTGCTTGTACGTATACGGTTTCAGGTTCTATTTCACTCCCCTCACAGGGGTTCTTTTCGCCTTTCCCTCACGGTACTGGTTCACTATCGGTCAGTCAGTAGTATTTAGCCTTGGAAGATGGTCCTCCCATATTCAAACAGCATATCACGTGTGCCGTCCTACTCGATTTCACAGTAAGGTCGTTTTCATGTACGGGACTATCACCCTGTATCGTGAAACTTTCCAGAATCTTCCACTAACTTCCAAACTGCTTAAGGGCTAGACCCCGTTCGCTCGCCGCTACTAAGGGTATCTCTATTGATTTCTTTTCCTCGGGGTACTTAGATGTTTCAGTTCTCCCGGTTCGCTTCGTAACGCTATGTATTCACGTTACGATACCTTACTTAGTAAGGTGGGTTCCCCCATTCGGAAATCTGTGGATTAACGCTTTTTATCAACTCCCCACAGCTTAACGCAGATTAACACGTCCTTCATCGCCTCTGACTGCCTAGGCATCCACCGTATACGCTTAGTCACTTAACCATACAATCTAAAGTCGACTGTACAATTGAAATAACTAGGTATTATCTAGTTTTTTTCGCCTCAAGAATACTCAAGAACACTTCATTATTGTTACACTATTCACTCGAAGACTTTCATCTCAAGTAAAGAATCCAACAACGTGTTTTAAGAACTTCTTTATTTATTCAGCTTTCCAAATTTTTAAAGAGCAATTTGCTAAAAAGTAAAGATAAGCGTTGCTTATCTTTACTTTCTAACGTCTTTAACGTTTTCTATTCAAGCAATTTGTGTGGGCACTTACAAAAATTAACAACTTTACGTAAGGAGGTGATCCAGCCCCAGGTTCCCCTAGGGCTACCTTGTTACGACTTCACCCCAGTCATGAACCACACCGTGGTCATCGCCCTCCCGAAGGTTAAGCTAATGACTTCTGGTGCAGCCCACTCCCATGGTGTGACGGGCGGTGTGTACAAGGCCCGGGAACGTATTCACCGTGACATTCTGATTCACGATTACTAGCGATTCCGACTTCATGGGGTCGAGTTGCAGACCCCAATCCGGACTACGACGCACTTTATGGGATTCGCTTACCATCGCTGGTTTGCAGCCCTTTGTATGCGCCATTGTAGCACGTGTGTAGCCCTACTCGTAAGGGCCATGATGACTTGACGTCGTCCCCACCTTCCTCCGGTTTATCACCGGCAGTCTCCTTAGAGTTCCCACCATTACGTGCTGGCAAATAAGGATAAGGGTTGCGCTCGTTGCGGGACTTAACCCAACATTTCACAACACGAGCTGACGACAGCCATGCAGCACCTGTCTCATAGTTCCCGAAGGCACCAATTCATCTCTGAAAAGTTCTATGGATGTCAAGAGTAGGTAAGGTTCTTCGCGTTGCATCGAATTAAACCACATGCTCCACCGCTTGTGCGGGCCCCCGTCAATTCATTTGAGTTTTAACCTTGCGGCCGTACTCCCCGGTCTACTTAATGCGTTAGCTTAAGAGCCCAGTTCTCAAGGAACCAAACTCCGAGTAGACATCGTTTACGGCGTGGACTACCGGGGTATCTAATCCCGTTTGCTACCCACGCTTTCGCATCTGAGCGTCAGTTACTTGCCAGGTGGCCGCCTTCGCCACTGGTATTCCTTCAGATCTCTACGCATTTCACCGCTACACCTGAAATTCTACCACCCTCTCAAGAACTCTAGTTTGCCAGTTCGAAATGCAGTTCTGGGTTGAGCCCGGGGCTTTCACATCTCGCTTAACAAACCGCCTGCATGCGCTTTACGCCCAGTAATTCCGATTAACGCTTGCACCCTCCGTATTACCGCGGCTGCTGGCACGGAGTTAGCCGGTGCTTCTTCTGCGAGTAACGTCACAGTGGTAAAGTATTAATTTACCACCTTTCCTCCCTCGCTGAAAGTACTTTACAACCCGAAGGCCTTCTTCATACACGCGGTATGGCTGCATCAGGCTTTCGCCCATTGTGCAATATTCCCCACTGCTGCCTCCCGTAGGAGTCTGGACCGTGTCTCAGTTCCAGTGTGGCTGATCATCCTCTCAGACCAGCTAGGGATCGTCGCCTTGGTGAGCTCTTACCTCACCAACAAGCTAATCCCACTTGGGCTCATCTAGTCGCGAGAGCTTTCAAGAAGAGGCCCCCTTTCACCCGTAGGTCGTATGCGGTATTAGCAGTCGTTTCCAACTGTTGTCCCCCTCGACTAGGCAGATTCCCAAGCATTACTCACCCGTCCGCCGCTCGACGCCAGAATAGCAAGCTATTCTTCGTTTCCGCTCGACTTGCATGTGTTAAGCCTACCGCCAGCGTTCAATCTGAGCCATGATCAAACTCTTCAATTAAAAGTTTTTTGACTAATCAGCGATGCTGATTAAGTCGGCTCAATGAATTCTGTACTTCAACAACAAACCAAGGTTTGTTGTTTATAAAACCAAATCTTTCGATTTAATTTAATGTTCACAATTACATTGATATAATTTTTGGTCATTATATCTCTGCAAGTGCTCACACAGATTGCTTGAATAAATTGTTAAAGAGCGTTGACCTTGACGTCTTGCGTCGTAGTCAGGCTGCGTATAATACGGCAACCAGTTTTGAAGTCAAGCACATATTTATGCTTTATTCAGGAAGTCTAAAAAGTAACCTAGGTTGCTTTTAAACACCTTACTGAGCGGCTGTTGCCGTGTCAGTGAGGTCGCATTATAGAGATCCTGACTTGCTTGGCAAGTTTTATATCGACTAATTAATCCAGCTCCTTACAACGTACGATAATCAGCCACATCTAGGCTGTTAAGTGTAAGTTTATAAAATAAGAGCAAAAAAAAGGTGATTAATCATACGATAATCACCTTTCTATACTTATACATTCATCTTCCCAGAATAAGAGGATGTAGATAATAGCTATCTATAACGCTAAACCTTATAACTCTGCTTCATCAGATTTAATTTGACGTATATATAAGTACACAGTATGTTTTGAAATATTCAGTTTATCTGCAACCATATTGATTGCGTCTTTAATATCAAAAATACCTTGTTGATGTAGTGATATAACGATGTGCTTGTTTTTAGCATTATTCGCAATATCAGTACGATTATTAATATCAGTAATTGTTTCTTCTACTGAGCGGTCAACCAATTCTTCGACCGTGGTAGCAAAGTTCTCTGAAGACAGTTCAGTTTCCCTTGCTTCAGGAGTAGGTAATAGCTCCTGCACAAAATCAATAAACGACGCACCAATATTAATGTTAATACAAATTAAACCAATGGTTCTTTCTGAACGGTTTTTGATTGCGATCGTCATAGAACGCATCATTTGGCCATCTTTAGTCTGCGTAAAATACGCTTTTGAACATTGTTTATTTTGCGCCGATATATCTTGTAGCATCTTAAGTGCTAAATCGGTAATTGGTGACCCTTCAACACGGCCGGTATTAAAACCGTTTTCAATTTTAATGACAGAACGGTCTACACTCTCTAATGAATGCAAGATCACTTCACACTGTTTACCAAATAACGTCGCAATACCTTCAATTACGCCATCATAAGAGCGTAAAAGGCGGTGGTCTTCGTCTGTAAACACATATGAACTCGTCAATTCGTTCTCAATATTATCTAATTCAAGTAGCACAACTATCCCTCGTCTATAGTTAGGCCCATTTGGGTCGCAAAGTTAGCACAGCTAAACATTAAAAACCTTGAGCCTCATTCCATATATTATATTAAAATAAAATATCTACCCGATATTAATAACTACTCACATAAAGCATATAAGTTATTTCATTGCCTGTTTGACATAAACATCAAAACGATTTTTCTTTGTTTCAATCGCCATACTCGGTTCTGCATTGGCAATATATTCAGCATAGTCAGGGCGCTTAACCACAACTCGCTTAGTCGCAACGCGCATTGCAGGTGCAAACAAACCGTCAGCATCTAAATCTGCACCAACTAATGATTGAAATACACGCATTTCTTTTTTAACTAACGCCGATTTTTTCTTATGTGGATACATAGGATCCAAGTAGACAACATCTGGTGCGATACCTAGCACTTCTAATTCTGACAGACTCGATGCAAATACTAATTTTAGTCGTGTACCAATCCAGCTGCCAATCTCTTCATCTTGCACGGCGCGCTTTAAACCATCTTCAAGTAATGCAGCCACAATAGGCGAACGTTCCAGCATGGTGACGTTACAGCCTAATGATGCTAATACAAAAGCGTCACGACCTAAACCCGCAGTGCCATCCAATACAGACGGGGTCACGCCTGATTTTAAACCGACAGCTTTGGCAATCGCTTGTCCCTTGCCACCACCGAATTTTCGACGGTGATTAACAGCACCACCAGCAAAATCAACATATACAGCGCCTAATTTTGGTTCATCAAGCTTAAATAGCTCAAGACCCTTATCAGAATAGAGCAATTGAAATTGAGCATCAGCCACAGGTTCAAGAGAGAATCCCCATTGTTTAGCAAGTGCTGCAATGTGATCAGAAAATAGTGAATCTGTTGTGATTATTTGTATGCTGTTCATGGTTGCCTGATAAGGTTAGGTTTAATTATTCGAGTTCAAATGCCTATATTAGCAAGAAATACCAATACAACCTAAATTCAGTTGATGATTAGATAAAAGTGTTATTTAAAAAACACTTTCATTTTGAGTAATGAATTCCATTAATTCATGCAGTGGAATTGGCCGGCACAATAAGAAGCCTTGTGAATAGTCACATTTCTTTTCTTGTAAATAGTGCAGCTGTGCTTGTGTTTCTACACCCTCGGTGACGACTTTCATCCCTAAGTTATGAACAATAGTGATAATACCATCCAGTAACAAGTTATCTTGTTGGTTATCTGGAATGTTAATAATAAAACTACGATCAATTTTAACGATGTCGGCAGGTAAACTACGTAAATAGTTTAATGACGAATAACCGGTTCCAAAATCATCGATGGCAATTTTGACACCAGCTTGCTTTAACGCATTAATACGTTGCATATACTGACCATCCATATCCATCAACAAACTTTCCGTTATCTCCATTGTCAGCGATGCGTAAGGTAAATTATGTGAAGCGATCACTTTTAGCCATTCTGAGGCCTGCATATCGACAGTCTTAAACTCTAGACTTGAACGGTTCACACTCATTTCAATGTAAGGGAAACCAGCCTCATGCATTATTTTCAGATCGCAACAGGCCTGATCGAGCACGTACTCACCCAAACTCTGGATCAACCCGCCTTCTTCAGCAAGCGGAATAAACTCGGCAGGAGAAATGAAACCTCTATCCTTATGTTGCCAACGCACTAACGCTTCCAGTTTATCGATTTTCCCCGTCGCATTATCAATAATGGGTTGGTAGTAAACGTCAAGATTACCGCGTTTTATCGCTTCTGCTAATTCGACAACAGTTTGATGTTTAAGAATCGCCGCATCACTTAGTTCTTGGGTAAAAGTAACGCATTGATTACGCCCGTTGCGCTTTGCTTCAAATACAGCTTGCTCTGCACTTTGCATTAATGCTTCAACTGATACGCCATCTTCTGGGTACATAGTAATACCGACAGACGCGGTCACATAGCGCTGTTGATTAGACAATTTATAAGCTTGCGCAAAAACCCCTTGCAACTGTTTGGCGTATACAGCAGCTTGGCGTTTATTAAAGACATCAGGAATAATAAAGGCAAATTCATCACCATCAATACGGGCAAGAAAATCACTATCTCTGCTGCGATATTTCAGTCGTTCAGTCGTTTCTTTTAATAAACGATCACCCGCTTTAAAATCTTCTGAATTATTTACTGATTTGAAATCATCGAGATCAATATAAATGATGGCAAACTTTTCATTATTCTTAGCTGATTTATCAATAATCTGATGCATTTCAGCACTAAAATATTGGCGATTAGGTAAGCCCGTTAACGCATCAAAATTGGATTGTGTAATGATCTGTTGTTCGGTTTTTTTCTCTTTGGTCACATCCGTAAAAACAGCAAAGAAATATTTAAGTTTACCGCCTTCTTTAATACTTGATAATGTCACTTGCTGAGCAAAAATATCGCCTTCACGGTTACGGCTCCAAATAACACCTTTCCATTCATTGTGTTTCAACAATACAGCGGTAATATCATTATAGAATTGTTCATCATGGACACCAGAGCGTAATAAATCATGTGTACGTCCTATTGCATCCTCAGCGTTATAACCAGTGATAGTTTCAAATGCCGGATTAACATCAATAATCTTTTCATTTGCATCACATAACATGATCCCCTCAGCACTGTGTCTATACACACTTTCAATGATCGACAAGCGCTGTCTGTTATCTTGTTCTTCAGTGAGATCTTGAATGGTATTAATGAAATATTGAATTTGATTAATATCATTCCGAACTGCTGTCACTGTTAACTTAGTCCACAATATACTGCCATCGCGGTGACGGTAACGCGCATTAAGCGTGAAATTATTCCGCTTATTGGCATATATATCTTGGTAGTATTCTTCAAACAGGCCTTTATCATCATCGAAATATAGGTTCAGGCTACTCGTATTTAATTTGCCTTTTTCACGTAATTGATGGAAATCTTCCAATTCATAACCAAACATTTTACATGCCTGCTTATTCACCCATTCAATTTCACGATTGGTATTTAATTTGACTAATCCCACAGAGGTTGTGGCCAGAATAGTCTCAAGAATACGCTCTTGTGCAGACGCTCGTTTTTTTGTTAATTCTTCCGCGGTGATATCTTTACTAATACAGTCCAGTCGATGTATCTGTCCGAGTTCATCAACAATAGGATAAATATCACTTTGAATGCGTTTTGAATTACCGAGTAATGTCGTGATGTTAAAAATACTGCGAATAGATGTCGCAGATTTAGCTCCCATTGCATGATGAAAATCACGTAATACCGATTTTTTATCGGTATCATGAACTAATGCTAACAATGCTTCAAGTTTATCGATTTTCTTAACATCATTGGTTTCAATGATACTAGCAGCAGAGTCGGAGCATTCTAATTTATCCTGGCGAAGATAATAACTCCAACTACTTAACCGACCTTTAGCAATATTATCTTTCAACCACAGCGTATAAGCACTTAGCTCTGCGTTAGCATGATTATCAGTACAAATAGTATCGGTACTGGCTGTATCGATGATGACAGGTAATGTTTTTATCTGTATCGGCTGGAGTTCTCTTTCTAAAAAACCAGAAACTAAACGAATTAAATTTAATTCCAGTTTATGTTTAGATAGTTGGCGAGGGAAGAATGCCGATAATACACCTATAGGCAGGCCGGATGCATCATGTAAACGAATACCTAAATAGGCTTCAGTTTGCCATTCTTGAAGTAATTCTTGTTCGGGAAATCGAGAATATAACCCCTGCGCATATTCTGCATAACCACGCTGGTACGTTGCAAAACAAGGCATGGATTTGAAATCGAGCGCAAGTTCGTTATCTAATTCCCCCTGCTGCAGACAAGATAAGATCGTCAACTCAAAAGATTGAGGGCAAACAGTCGCGACATAAAGAGTATCAATACGTAGTAATGTCGCTAGATTGGTGAGAAATAGATCAAGGTTATTAACGTCTAGCGATGGTGGTGTATCAATTTTAATATCACTGTTTATATCACTAGGCGTGAGAGTATCGATCATAGATCCTATCCAGAATTTGATTTGTTTAGCTGCGGCAGATGGATATCAATTCAGTATTACCTAGCCAATTTAGGACTATGGTAATACTTTTGCACTAAAAAATCAGTGGTACATATCACGCAAAGAGAATACACAATTTACCACTGTTTTAAAATCAAAACTAAATTATAACCGCTATAACCTATCTATTACGGCAAGTTATCCATCGCATTAACTGATACCAGAGTGATTTAATAATGCGACTGTGCTTGGCTTACGCCCACGAAATTGCTCGAATAACGCCATAGGGGTATCACTACCGCCACGTTCTAGTACACAACTCATAAAGTCACGACCAGTTTCAGCGTTAAAAATACCTTCCTCTTCAAAACGTGAAAAGGCATCTGCAGATAATACTTCAGCCCACTTATAGCTGTAATAACCTGCCGCATAACCACCAGCAAAGATATGTGAGAAACCATTTTGGAAACGATTAAACGCTGGAGCCGGTAGCACTGATACTTTTTCACGTACCGAATTTAGTACCGATTGTATATTCGAACCTTGTGCAGGGTTGTATTCCATGTGCATACGGAAATCAAACAAGCTAAATTCAATTTGGCGTAACATGCCCATTGCTGAATTAAAGTTCTTAGCTGCTAATAATTTATCTAACATCGCTTTTGGCAATGGCTCATCAGTTTCATGATGACCAGAGATGAATGCTAATGCCTCTTCTTGCCAACACCAGTTTTCCATAAATTGACTTGGTAACTCAACTGCATCCCAAGGCACGCCGTTAATACCAGATACTGCAGCGGGGATAACTTTCGTTAACATATGGTGTAAGCCATGACCAAACTCATGGAATAACGTCGTCACTTCATTATGAGTAAACAGCGCTGGCGTATCACCAACCGGTTTGTTGAAGTTACAGGTTAAGTAAGCGACGGGCTTTTGCAGTTCACCATCCGCTTTAATACGATGCGTTAGACAATCATTCATCCAAGCGCCGCCACGTTTATGCTCACGTGCGTACAAATCAAGATAAAAGCTACCACGTAATGCACCTTCTTCATCGAATATCTCGAAGAAACGAACATCGGCATGCCAAGATTCGGCGCCGAGCTCTTCAATAATGTTAAGACCAAATAAACGTTTAACCACTTCAAACATGCCTTTTACAACACGGTCTTCGGGGAAGTATGGACGCAGTTCTTCATCTGAAATAGTGTACTTCGCTTGTTTCAGCTTTTCTGCATAAAAAGTGAGGTCCCACGCTTCCAAGTCTTTTGCCATAAAGTTATCTTTGGCGAAGGCTTGGATCTCAGCGAGTTCCACATCTGCTTGCGATACAGATTTATCTGCAAGGTCAGTTAAGAATTCAATCACTTGTTCTGGTGTTTCAGCCATTTTTGTCGCTAACGATTTTTCGGCAAAATGCGCAAAACCAAGTAATTCAGCAAGCTCGTGACGCAGAGCAATAATTTCAGCCATGATTGCTGTGTTATCCCACTGGCCAGCATTAGGACCGACATCGGATGCACGGGTACAAAATGCCTCATACACTTCACGACGTAATTCTCTATTTTCAGAGTACATCATCACAGGTAAGTAGCTTGGAAAGTCTAAGGTAAACAAATAACCTGTTAATGATTTGCTTTCAGCCGTTGCTTTTGCGGCGGCTTTTGCTGACTCAGGTAAACCAATGAGTAGTGCCTCATCAGTGATCTCTTTCTGCCAACCTAAGGTCGCATCCATCACATTGTTACTAAATGTTGATGTCAGTTGTGATAAACGTTTCGTGATCTCGCCATAACGCTGTTTGTCATTGTCGACCAAATCAATACCCGACAATCTAAAATCACGCAGTGCATTGGTGAGCACTTTTTGCTGTGCCGTTGATAACGTTGCAAATTCATCGCTATCATGTAATTGCTGATAAGCTAAAAACAATCCCTGATTCTGTCCAACTTTCGTTGAGTATTCAGACAGTAACGGTAAGCAAGCATCATGTGCTTCACGTAACTCGTCACTGCTCACAACCGCATTCAAGTGGCCAATAGGCGACCAAACTCGACCTAACCTATCATCACTTTCTTCTAAAGGCGCAACCAAGTTAGCCCAAGTGACGGTATCATCATTCGCTAATACGTTAACAATCGCCGCTTCACAATCAGCAATCGCTTGTGTTACTGCAGGCACTATGTGCTCGGGTTTAATACTCGCGAACGGGGGCAAGCCTGTCATAGTCAAAAGTGGGTTAGTCATAGAGTCATCCTATTTATAATGATATTAATTAGTTAATGCGGCTATAAAATGATAATTTCAAGTATAGCGAGTAAATATCGACACGTGTCGAGTCCATCAGATTTAGCATTGATAGGTAAAAGTAATGACCCTGAATGGCTTTACCTACTAATAATATCTCTCAATTCAGTTTAAACTGTGTGATTAACTTTATTACAAAACAACAGCATGAACTTAGTCATATAATAAGCTCATCTTCTCAATTAAGGACTATGAATATGTCACAACATTTTGATTATATTGCCATTGGCGGTGGTAGCGGCGGTATTGCATCAGCAAACAGAGCTTCAATGTACGGTAAAAAAGTTGCCATCATCGAAGCTAACGCACTTGGTGGTACTTGTGTGAATGTTGGTTGCGTACCAAAGAAAGTCATGTGGCACGGCGCTCAAATCGCCGAAGCAATGCACCTGTATGCAAAAGACTATGGCTTTGATGTTGAAAGCAAAGGCCTTGATTGGGGTAAATTAGTCGCGGCACGTGAAGCGTATATTAGCCGTATTCATACTTCTTATGACAATGTACTTGGTAATAACAAGGTAACTGTAATCAAAGGTTTCGCGACTTTTGAAGACAAAAATACAGTCAAAGTAAACGGCGAAACATACACCGCCGATCATATCCTAATTGCAACAGGTGGCGCGCCAACGATTCCAAACGTACCAGGTGCTGAGCACGGTATTGACTCAAATGGTTTCTTTGAACTAACAGAACAGCCAAAACGCGTTGCTGTTATCGGCGCAGGTTACATTGCCGTTGAATTAGCGGGTGTATTACACGGTCTAGGGTCTGAAACACACTTGTTCGTACGTAAAGAATCACCACTACGTAGCTTTGATCCTATGGTCATTGAAACGCTGGTTGATGTAATGAATACCGAAGGTCCTACATTACACACGAACTCAGTACCAAAAGAAGTAGTAAAAGAAGCTGATGGCTCTATCACGCTACACCTTGAGAACGGTGAATCACAAAATGTTGATACGCTAATCTGGGCTATTGGTCGTCACCCTTCTACAGACAAAATTAATCTTGCTGCTACCGGTGTTGAAACCAATGACCGTGGTTACATTAAAGTAGATGAATACCAAAATACCAATGTGGATGGTATCTACTGTGTTGGTGACATCATGGAAGGCGGTGTTGAACTGACTCCTGTCGCTGTTAAGGCTGGTCGCCAATTATCAGAACGTCTGTTCAACGGTAAAACAACGGCGAAAATGGATTATAACCTGATCCCGACCGTGGTATTTAGTCACCCACCGATTGGTACTATCGGTTTAACTGAACCAGAAGCAATTACGCAGTACGGTGAAGGAAACGTAAAAGTATACCAGTCTGGCTTTACTGCTATGTATACAGCTATCACATCAAACCGCCAACCTTGTAAAATGAAACTGGTTTGCGCTGGTGAAAATGAAACTGTTGTAGGTCTACATGGTATTGGTTTTGCTGTGGACGAAATGATCCAAGGTTTTGGTGTGGCGATGAAAATGGGCGCAACAAAAGCTGATTTCGATAGCGTTGTCGCTATCCACCCAACAGGCTCGGAAGAGTTTGTTACTATGCGCTAAATCCAGCGCCTATTCTGATGTGCATATATTTGATATGCACATCAATTTCCCTCTTTCATTTCAACAATCCCTTCGATCTCACTATACAGATCACGAAACACCTGTTTAATTGTTAAATACACGGCCAAAATACTTAACATCATAGCAACAACTGGTTATATTGTTGAGGCCTTAGCATTAGGCACTTACCCATACTTCGACGCTAGCGACGCCTAACCATATTGATAAGGATATTTTTATGGGCACATTATTGCAGCCAATCACCTACTTGATTAGCCGATTATCATTTCAGAAAAAATTTGGTCTAGTGATTTTATTGCTTACTACACCCATTGTATTTTTTTCTTCAACTATTATCTCGCAAACACAAAAAGATATCGCTTTTGCAGAGTCTGAATTACAAGGTTATAAATTACTTCAAGCCCTACCTGAAGTAGCGAACAAATTTATTGAATATCGCCATTTATTAAGCCTAGAGGTCGCAGAGCTCGGACCTGGTGATGAGAACATAGCGCAAGCGCAAACCCTCGCAGAAAATACTTTTAATCAATATTACCGTGCTTATACTGCCGGGACAGGCTCACAATTATCTGCGTTTGATAAAATAACGACTGATTGGCAACAGTTAAAAGCGGACAGTGATTTTTTATTACCGGAAGAGATTTTTTACGCCGTTGATTTAATGCTAGAAAATTTGCGTATTGGTACGCGTGAGATCAACAGTGAAAGTAAGTTATTATTTGATTCGCACCTGAGCAGTTATTACCTCATTAATTTAACGCAAACCCAACTGCCTAGATTACTCGACTTTACTTATCAAGTAACAGATAAAGCGGCAGAAACAGCTGCATTTGCCACCTTTACCGCCACCAGCTTTGATGATTTAAGTCGCCGTATCGACCAGCTCAACATTATATTTTCTGCCAGCAATAATGATGTGCAAGCGCTCCTAGCTATCAACCCAAGCTATAGTGATATTTTAACGGCACCACTGAATCAGATCAAAACGACGATGGCGACACTCGATGATTTACTCGATCGCCAATTGATTAATACCGTCTCTGCCGAGATTAAAATCGACCCTAACACCCTCTATAGCCTGGGGGATAAGTTACAAGTCAAGATTACACATTTATATGAAGTGGCTTTTAATACCTTAGGTAATGAAATAACCGTTAGACTCAGTGAGAAAAACAGCGAACTGAATATTTTTTACACCATACTGATCGTCTTATTTGTAGTTTGCTTGGTGATCTTATTAAGTATCTATATCTCGCTAACAGAAACAATACGCAGTATCAGTCAAGTGGCGCAAAATGTATCAAATGGCGATCTATCGCAAAATGTGAATATTGTCAGCAATGACGAACTGGCTATTATTGCCCAGCACTTTAACAGCACCATTGATGGTATGCGCACCTTGGTCAAACAGCTCAATAGCAGTGCGGTCGACGTGCATAGCTCGGTACAAGACATTACCGATAAAACCAATTCAGCTGAAACAACCATTACCGCACAGCAAACCGAAACGCATCAGATAGCGGCTGCAATTAAACTGATGGCAACCACATCAACAGATATGGCTGAGAATGCCAGTGATGCCACGGGCGCAACCCATGATGCTGAACGCGCGGTATTAGAAGGTAAGCAAGTTGTTGACCAAACCATTATCGCTATTAATGCTATTGCATCTGAAGTCGAAACATCAAGTCAAACGATTCAAAAACTGGAAAGTCATTGCGCCGATATTGGTGGTGTTGTCGAAGTGATCCGAAGTATTGCCGATCAAACTAATTTACTCGCGCTTAATGCCGCTATTGAAGCAGCCAGAGCCGGTGAGCAAGGCCGTGGTTTTGCGGTGGTCGCCGATGAAGTAAGAACGCTCGCCAGCCGTACTCAACAATCGACCAATGAAATTCAAGTGATGATAGAACGCGTACAATCAGGTGCGAAAGAATCCGTTAAAGTCATGGCGGTAGGTAGAGAGCAAGCCAACATGGGCGTCATGCAAGCCAAAGAGGCTTCTAATACATTTGAAGCCATTACCTTATCCGTCGATAAAATAGTCGCTATTAACGGTCAGATTGCCAGTGCGATTGAAGAGCAAAGCCTCGCTGCTGCAGAAATTGAACGTAATGTCAGTAATGTTTCTGCAGGCGCAGATTCTGCACGCTCCGTGGCAACAGGCGCAACACAATCTGCCCATAACCTGTTAACCGTGGCAGATAAGTTAACTGAAGTTGCCGAGGAATATGCATTTTAGCCTCTATTGTTAATCCCTATTTTAAATCGAGGCATTAAATAACGAAGTGGCTTACACGGATATTGTCGTGTTAAGCCACCCATTAATTATTTCAATATCAGTTATCCCGCATGAAACACTAGATCTGAATAAATTTGCCGATTACACTGCTAGCACGCATTTACCTCCCTCTCAAAATTGGTACTCATGAAAAATCAAAAGAAAGCCATGCTGTTCGGTTTGATAACAGTATTACTCTGGTCCACAGTGGCCTCTGCATTTAAAATTACACTTAGTCATTTTGAACCGATTCAAATGGTATTGATTGCCTCATTGACGAGTATCGTGTTGCTTACCGGGATCGCGCTGCAACAGAAAAAAATACACCTGCTGAAACAATATTTCGTTAAGCAGCCCCTATTTTATTTAACGCTCGGAGTGATTAACCCGTTCCTGTATTACTTGGTGTTATTTAAAGCCTATGACTTGTTACCCGCATCACAAGCACAGGCGCTCAACTACACTTGGGCAATTACCCTGACATTACTATCAGTGCCTTTCCTTGGCCAAAAAATCCGTAAAAAAGATTGGGTAGCAATACTATTCAGTTATACCGGCGCGTTAGTGATCGCGACCAAAGGCGATTTATTAGGACTTAACTTTGAGAGTCCACTCGGGGTTGCCTTTGCATTATTAAGTACACTCATTTGGGCTAGTTATTGGATCATTAATGCCAAGAATAATAATGATCCGATTGTGAGTTTATTACTGGGGTTTTTATTAAGCCTGCCCTTTACCCTTATCGCGACCGCGTTACTCTCTGATTTCAATTTCAACTCTGTGGAAGGTATTTTAGGCGCAATTTATATCGGTCTATTTGAGATGGGCATTTCATTTGTATTATGGTTAATGGCTATTAAGTTAGCGACGAATACTGCACAGGTCAGTAATTTAATTTTCATCTCGCCGTTTATTTCACTGTTCTTACTTAGCGCGATTGTCGGTGAAGAGATCCACCCTTCAACCTTTATCGGTTTAGTGACCATTATAGTTGGCTTAGTGATTCAACAAATCAACTGGCGTAACAAACGTCGTGTCGCGATAGCGAAAGAATAACGATACGATACACTTTACTCCTGACTTTCTACTCTTTACTTTCAAAATGGGTGGCTGATAACCAAGCTAAACTAAAATCAGCCACCAGCAAGATAAATAAAACCGAAAACCGTGACTTAACCACTATATAATTACTGAAAATATCACAATCCCCATTACCTCCTCTTGCATATCTAAACCCTAACAGGTTAATGTTTCAGTACTCTCTTTCTATAACCAGAACATGAGCCTATAAAACGCTATATATAGCGTCAGGTAACATGACAATCGGATAACAAGATGCCTCAAGCAATAGAACAGAAATTAGCAGCAATACGCGCACATATGGATGTAGCAAATTTAGACGCCTTTATCGTTCCTCGTGCAGATGAGTACCTTGGCGAATACGTGCCAGCACATAATGAACGTCTATTGTGGTGCAGTAACTTTACTGGTTCTGCTGGTACCGTGATTATTTTAAAAGATCGCGCCGCTATATTTACCGATGGTCGTTATACCATTCAAGTAAAACAACAAGTCAACGGCGATTGCTTTGAGTTTTATCACCTTAATGAAGAACCACACGTGGCTTGGTTAAGTGCACAATTACCTGCAAATGCCAATGTTGGTTATGACGCTAAAGTACATAACTTGAATTGGCACAATGCCAGTGAAAAAACCTTAGCAGCAAAACAGATTAACTTAGTTGCTGTTGACCAAAACCCAGTTGATTTAAGTTGGGCAGATAGACCGACTCCGACTGAGAACCTCGGTTTATTACTTGATGAAAAATACACTGGGCAATCAAGCCTCGAAAAACGTCAACAAATTGGTGCCGATATCGCCGAACAAGGTGCGGACGCTGTACTGATTAGTGCATTAGACTCAATTGCTTGGTTATTAAATATTCGCGGTAATGACATCCATTGTTTCTGCGTCATTCTTGGCAGTGCCATATTACGTAAAGACGGTTCAATGTCGTTCTTTACTAACCCTGCAAAAATTCCAGTTGGTTTCCACGAACATGTCGGTGCAGGCGTTGAAATTATCGAAGAAGCACAAGCTACGGCAACTTATCAAGCATTGGGTGAACAGCAACTCACTGTATTAGCCGATCCAGAAGCATCAAATGCGTTTAGCCAGTTAACAGCACAACGTGCGGGCGCGACCTTAATTGCTGGTGATGACCCTGTAGCGTTACCAAGAGCCTGTAAGAATACAGTCGAATTGTCAGGTATGCGCGCATCACATATCCGTGACGGCGCGTCAGAAGTTCGATTCCTTAACTGGTTACAACAAGAAGTCGCTGCGGGTAATTTGCATGATGAAGGCTTTCTTTCTGATAAATTAACCACTTTCCGCGCATCGAACGAACTGTATGTCGAATTAAGTTTTGATACTATTTCTGCCACTGGCGGTAACGCTGCAATGTGCCATTACAACCATAATAATGGTGTACCAGCACAACTGCCAATGGATAGTATTTACCTGTTTGATTCAGGTGCGCAGTACCTTGATGGTACAACGGATATTACCCGTACTGTGGCGATTGGTACACCAAGTGCAGAGCATAAAAAAATGTTCACCTTAGTATTAAAAGGCCATATTGCCCTAGCCAACATGAAGTTCCCTGCAGGCACGAACGGCGGCCAATTAGATTCACTCGCGCGTCAATTCTTATGGCAACAAGGTTATGACTACGACCACGGTACTGGCCATGGTGTAGGTTGTTTCCTTAACGTGCATGAAGGTCCGCATCGCATTGGTAAAAACTCAAACGGTGTCGCGTTGCTACCAGGCATGGTGGTATCGAATGAACCGGGTTATTACAAACAAGATGAATACGGTATTCGTTGTGAGAACTTGATTTATGTTGTCGAGAAAGGCAATGGTCATGACGGTAAAACGTTTTATGAATTTGAAACATTAACCTTGGTTCCTTTTGATTTGCACCTCATAGATCAACAACTACTCTCACAAGATGAAGTAAACTGGATCAATGCGTATCACGTCCAAGTACATGACGCATTATCACCATTGCTAAGCGGTTCTGATTTACAATGGTTATCTCAAGCTACACACGCTATTTAATTATTTTTATAAACCAACCTGAGTGATTAGGTTGGTTCTGTCTTTAAAGGAGTTGGCATGACCCAACCACAAATCGCTATTTTTAACGAACAAAGCCAAAGCTACCATCATTTAGAATACACTTTTAAAGAAGATGTTTACTTAGCGGATATTCAGCAAGCACTGCAAGCGGCATTAACGAAACAGACTGACGATATCCATATCGTGATTGCGTTTGGCCGTAGCACCACAAATACATTACTGCCTGATCTGGAATTGCCGTTATTTAACGATTTTACCGAGATCGCAAGCTCACACGGTAAAAAAGCCTTAGCCTCTCAAGGTGATGTGATGTTTTGGATCCACAGTGACAATGCTAGCCATACATTAGAACAAGCATTTCATATTCAAAAAGCGCTGACTAAAATCGCCGACACGCAACTTGATATCTCAGGTTTTCAATACCACAAAAATCGTGACTTAATTGGTTTTGTCGATGGCACCGCGAATCCAAAAGAAGACGCGCGTCAATTAGCATCCTTGATCCCAGCAGGACAATCTGGCGCGGGTGGCAGCTTTGTGTTATCGCAAAAATGGGTACATGACCTAAGCAGCTTCAATGCGATGCCAGTAACAGAACAAGAAGCTGTTGTGGGCAGAACAAAAGAAGACGACGTAGAATTATCAGGCGATGCCATGCCAGCTAATTCACATGTCAGCCGCACCGATGTATCGGGCATGAAAATCTATCGCCGCAGCTCGCCATATGGTAACGCATCCGAACACGGACTATACTTTTTAGCATTCGCATGTGATCAATTACGCTTTACCACTCAATTACAACGTATGTACGGAATACCAGACGGCGTCACCGATAGATTAATTGATTATTCAGATGCGGTAACTGGATCATACTGGTTTGCCCCTTCTCAAACAGAGTTAGATACATTAATGAATTAAAATGAGTTAATTTACATTCAACTGGGAGCGATGATTATGTCGAACGTTATTTTATATATAGCGACAAGTTTAGACGGTTATATAGCCAAAGCAGACCATGACATATCATGGCTCTCACATGTCGATGTAAAAGATGAAGATTACGGTTATCAAACGTTCTTAGAAAGCGTGAGTGCCGTCATCATGGGCAATACTTCATTCAAAATTATCAAGGACTTCGGAGATTGGCCTTATGCCACGAAACAATGCTTCGTCGCTTCACATTCGCCCGATATTATCCCTAACGATAACGTTACTTTTATTACCGACCCAGCCAATACAATAAAGCAATTAAAAGCCACAAACGAAGGTAATATTTGGTTACTCGGTGGTGCAAATTTAGCGGATTCCTTATTACGCTTGGATCTTATTGATGAATTAATTATATCGACCATTCCCATTTTACTCGGTAATGGTATTCGCTTGTTTAACGCACCACAACCTGCCCTTGATGTCACCGTTTTATCATCACAATGTTACCCGTCAGGCTTGGTGCAAACGCACTACAAAATAATCAAAAACAATTCTCACTAGCTTCATGCAGGCTGATGCCGATAATGTGATATAAACGGCATCAACTAATTTAAGCCATCACCAATACCCCACGAAATAAGCGCTAACGATGGTTTTCTTACATTGCCCGTTTATCTGCTGTTAAAATTAAAGTAATATTATGTTATTAATCGTTTTATTATAGAGCGAATATTCTTTTCATGATCCAATGCCAGTATAAGAGTCTTTACCCATGTCTAAATGGTTAACAGTTGGTGTGAGTATTATCTCTGCCGCCGCAGTCGGTTATTTCAATTTTATCTATCAGCCACAAAGCGATCTCAATAGTGTGCAATTACCACTGCAACAAGACTGCCGAGTAAATGAACAAGCATGCCAAGTGCAACTCACACCAGAACAAACAATTACCCTTTCGATCACGCCATTTAATGCCAAACCGATGACACCATTATCCGTTAACTTAAACGGTACTAAGATTGAGCATGCCAGCGTAACAATTAATGGGGTAAACATGACAATGCCCGGTTTTCCGACCACACTCGATACTGTCGATGAAAATACATATCAAGCCGAAACAGCACTCGCGATATGCATATTGGGTGAGATGCTTTGGCAAGCAGATCTCACTATCACGGTTGCCGGACAACCTTATTTAGTACCTTTTCAGTTTACGACTACGACTCATTAATTCAGGATGAACAAATGCAAAAATCAATAATAACGACCCTTATCGCTAGCGCTATTTTTTCTACCGCACCTACATTTGCAGCAGAAAAAACCAATATGATGATCATGGATTCTTGGGTTCGAGCAGCACCACCATCAGCAAAAGTACAAGCAGCTTTTTTCACCGTAATGAATCACACCAATCAGCCGATTGTTATCACGGACGTTGAAGCACAAGGCTTTGGTCGTAGTGAACTGCATTTATCAGGTAAAAAAGATGGCATGATGACAATGCAAAAGCAGCAACAAGTCACTATTCCCGCGAATACTATTTTTCAATTTAAGCCGGGCAGTTACCATGTCATGCTACTAGAACCAAGTAAGATTGCTGCGCCAGGCGAGCTTGTTAATGTTTCATTTACACTATTAAGCGGTGAAAAAATCAGTGCTAAAATGCCGGTGAAACGTGATAACAGTAAAGCGAAAATGGACCACAGCAGCATGGAACACGGTAATATGGACCACTCGAATATGAAACATAACTAGTTTCGATAAGGGATCTAAAATGAAAAAATCTAAGGCTATTATCGCTGCGGGTGTTATCGGCCTTAGTGCACTCGGCGCTATTGTTGCCAATAATATTCAGCAGCCAAGTCTACCGACATTCATCACCGCATATGCACAGCCGCAACAAGTCACCTTGCCAACGTTCGCGCTCGGTGATAAACAAAAATTTACCAATGCACAGTTAAAAGATAAATGGTCATTAGTATTTTTTGGCTATGCCAGCTGCCCTGATGTTTGCCCGACAGAACTATACAATCTTAACAATGTAGCGGGAATGATGGCTGATGCGGGTGAAGTCATGCCACAAGTGGTGTTTATTTCAGTTGATCCACAACGTGATAGCAATGAGATGCTGACAACCTACGCCCATTTTTATAACGATGATTTTATCGGTGTAACTGGCGAAAGTAGTGAGATAGACAAGTTAGTCGCGAGCTTTGGGGTTATTTATCAAAAAACATTTTTAGCCAATAACGGGAAATATGTCTCAGTGCCTTATACCGCACCAATACCGGAAGAACAGCGTGAAAGCTATTTAATTAACCACTCTTCTCGGCTCTACCTAGTCAACCCACAAGGCCAATATGTGGCGGCATTTGCACCGCCCCACAGCGCTAAAAAAATAGCTGAAGATCTGTTGCGACTATAAATTAAGGCGGCTTAAAGCGATAAGTTAAGAGCTAATTTAAGAAATTGGCAGTTGCGTCGTATTCTTTAACCCTTCCATCGCAAAGGAAGAAGTCACATCGGTTAAGCCATCGACGCAATTCACTAGCCGTTTATAAAAAACATCAAACGCTGCCATGTCCTTTACCAACACCTTCATCATGTAATCGTACTCACCCGCCATACGGTAAAACTCGATCACTTCAGCAAAGTCATTCACGCTAACAACAAATTTCTTAAACCAAACATCACTGTGATTTTGAGTTTTGATATTAACAAAAGCCGTCAATGCGAGACCGAGCTTTTGCTCATTCAATAACGCCACACGACGTAAAATATAACCACTGTCCTCTAAACGTTTTAACCGCTTCCAGCAAGGTGATACTGTTAAGCTAACTTTGTCGGCAAGATCAGCAATTGACAGAGATGCATCACGCTGTAACAAATCTAAAATCAATTTATCTTTCGAATCTAACATAGTACAGTAATTCCTTTGTTTAAGAATCCAATTGCCAACATTCTAATCTCAACAATAGTGCTTGGGAAATAGTTTAAAGTATTGTTGTGAATATTGTGATTAATAGAGTTGTGAATACAGTTATTACTACCTAGCTCTCACTCTAAAAGCCATTAGATGGTAAATTATCCATGTTACGTTATTGTGTGCCCGGAGGTGTAATAATGTTAACGACACGAAAATTTTTAATTGGCTTTTACCTTATCAGTTTGATTATTGTATCAAGCTGGGTTTGGCGATCGGGTTACGCCAAGTTAGTCAGCCAAAGTAATCAACAATTAGATATTTTTGCGACTCATCTACAAAGCCAATTACAACGCTTTGATGCTATTCCTAAATTACTATTCGATCAAAAACAGGTCGTCGCGAGTTTGCAAGATCCCGACAACAGCCAACTGCAACAAAAAACCAATCGTTATTTAAAACACGTTAACAATACTATCGGTGCGTCAGACACTTACCTTATCGATATAAATGG
This sequence comes from Moritella marina ATCC 15381, assembly GCF_008931805.1. Lineage (GTDB taxonomy): Bacteria > Pseudomonadota > Gammaproteobacteria > Enterobacterales > Moritellaceae > Moritella > Moritella marina. The sequence goes on from NZ_CP044399.1 coordinate 3,668,332, forward strand.
CACCACCATCGCCGCGAATAACTGGCGTGACAAGCAAACCTTCATTGGTAAAAACTTTGCATTTCGCCCTTACTTTCAACAAGCCGTTAGCGGACAACAAGGCCGCTACTTTGCATTAGGCACCACATCAGGACAAAGAGGTTATTACTTTTCTTCCCCGGTGATCAACGCCGGTAACATTATTGGCGTTGTCGTGGTGAAAATGGATCTATCGAAAATAGAAAAAGAGTGGACAGGTAAACAAGCTCACTTCATGGTGACAGATGATGACAATGTTATTTTTATTTCCAATACTCAGTCATGGTTACTTCATAGCTTAACACCTCTGAGTGCAGAAAAGTTACAAAGAATAGACCGTAGCCGCCGCTATGGTAATAAGACAATTGCCGCGCTAAACTTTACTGGTCAGCTCGAAGATAATCCGGCCTTATTACAGCTAACGACAAGTAAACCATTTGCGACTAATTACCTGTCGATGAGTAAACATATGCCAACAGCAGGCTGGACAGTACGTGTATTTACCCCCCTAACCACTATTTTTATCGATATCGCCATTGGCCTAGTATTGCTGTCTCTGGTTTTTTGGTTACTCAATTTACGCTTAAAGCTATCGATGCATAAACATCAACGAGCAAAAGACAAAGAACAGCTTCGTATTAAAACCAAATACAAACTTAAACAAGAAGTAAAACGACGCACCGCTGATCTGAATAATGAAATCATTGAACGCCAAAAAATGGAACAAACCCTACGTGATACACAAAAAGAATTAATTCAAACCGCAAAACTCGCGGTATTGGGTCAGCTATCGGCCAGTATTAGTCATGAGTTAAATAATCCACTAGCAGCAATACGCAGTTATGCAGATAACGCCTTGGTATTCTTACAACGTGAACAATATCAATCTACCGATGATAACTTGCAACGTATTATTCATTTAACCGAACGCATGGCAAAAATAAGCTCGCAGCTAAAGTTTTTTGCTCGTAAATCCAGTGGTGAATTACACCCAGTGCCATTACTCAATGTGATTCATATGGCTATCGAGCTAGTCAAACCGCAATTAAAAAGTAATCAAGTGGCGATCACCCTGGATGATGCCAATATTGAAGTGCTGGTTAATGTCGACCAAGTGCAACTAGAACAAGTGCTGGTGAACTTACTATCCAATGCGATGCAAGCTGTCGAAGAATCTAGTAACAAACATATTCATGTGTCTTTATGTCGCGTTCAACAGCAGGTAATAGTTCAAGTTGATGACTCTGGCCCTGGGATCAGCAAAGATAATTTGTCTCAACTGTTTGACCCATTCTTCACAACTAAAGAAACAGGTTTAGGGCTAGGTTTATCTATTTCGCACAAAATAATGCGTAATATGCAGGGTAATATTATCGCGGAAAATAGGCCTAATGCTGGCGCAAGGTTCAGCCTTAGCTTACCGTTGACTATGGTACCTACAGCGACCACTTCTGCTACAACTATCCCTGCAACAGCCATTCCAGTAACGACAACACAGGCGACAATATACCCGCAAGCGCCAGTTTAAAATAATATCGAAGCAATGCTTACTGTAATACGAGAGCATACTAAAATCATAGGATAAATGAATGAGTCAGGTTTTTTTTATTGATGACGAAGAAGATTTACGGTTCGCTAATCAGCAAACTTTAGAGCTTGCTGGGATCAGCGTAACGTGTTTTGCCGATGCCGAATCCGCATTGACTCAGCTCGCCGTCGAAATGCCGCTCGTGGTGATCACAGATATCCGCTTACCCGGTTTATCTGGTCATCAATTACTACTAAAACTAATGCAACAAGACCCTAGCCTACCTGTTATTTTAATCACTGGTCATGGTGATATTTCTCTCGCGGTACAAGCGATGCGCGATGGCGCTTATGATTTTATTGAAAAACCATTTGCCTCAGTCAGACTCACCGAGTCAGTCAAGCGTGCTATCGAAAAGCGCTTGTTAACCGAAGAAAACAAAACCTTAAAAAAAGCGCTACAGGCCAAAGAAACACTCGGGCCACGGATCATTGGCACGACCAAAGCCATTGTTGAATTACGAGAGATGATCAGTCATATTGCAGATACCCCTGCTGATATTTTATTGTTCGGTGAAACAGGGACAGGCAAAGAACTCGTTGCGCGTTCCTTACATGAACAAAGTAGCCGTCGGACACATAACTTTGTCGCCATCAACTGCGGCGCAGTGCCGGAAAACTTAATTGAAAGTGAGTTATTTGGTCATGAAAAAGGGGCATTTTCAGGTGCATCGGAACGACGTATTGGTAAATTTGAATTCGCTCAAGGGGGGACTTTATTCCTTGATGAAATCGAATCAATGCCCATGCAAGCGCAGATTAAACTGCTGCGTATTTTGCAAGAAAGAACACTCGAGCGTGTCGGCTCTAATAAAGAAATACCATTAGATATTCGTATTATTGCCGCCACTAAAATCGATTTAACCCAAGCTGCTCTCGAAGGGAAATTTCGCCAAGATCTTTATTATCGTCTCAATATCGTCACCCTCAACTTACCGCCCCTGCGCCAACGCTTCGATGATATTCAAAGCCTGTTCCACCACTTCTTATTAGTCTCTGCCGCACGGTATTGTAAAGCAGTGCCAGCCTTACCTCTTCAGGATGTACAGACATTGCTTGCCCATGACTGGCCAGGCAATGTCCGTGAATTAAGAAACGCAGCTGAACGTTATATATTACTGGGGAAACTGACCGGCCTTAGCTCAGCCAATGACGCACAAGCAAGCCTGACACAAAATTTATCAGAGCAAGTGGAAGCGTTCGAAAAGATCCTTATTGAACAAGCGCTAACAAGTTGTAATGGCAGCATTAAAGACACTATGCATCAGCTCAATCTGGCGCGTAAAACCTTGTATGACAAAATGCAAAAACATCAAATAGACAAACAGGCCTTTAAAGATCTGCCGCTGAAATAACGTTTATTGAAATCAATTTAACAACTAAAAATGGTCAGCGTATGCTGACCATTTTTATTTTACATTACTTTTTTGATACTATTTTAGACCTTACTCGCTAATGAATAATCAATTCAGGTCCCATCATCAAGGTTGGCAACCAAGTTGACACCCAAGGCACATACGTCACTATCATCAAGAACACTAGCATCAACGCAACCCACGGCATCACCGCTTTCACCACTTGTAGCATCGACATATGCGCAACGCCTGAGGTAACGAATAGATTCAAGCCAACTGGCGGCGTGATCATACCAATCTCCATGTTCACCACCATGATGATACCAAGGTGGATAGGATCGATCCCCAATTCTAACGCAATCGGAAATACTAACGGTGCGACAATAATCAACAACCCTGATGGTTCCATAAACTGGCCACCAATCAACAGCAGTACATTAACCACAATCAAGAATGCAATAGGCCCCAAGCCTGCACTTAACATGGCTTCAGTGATCATCTGCGGAATGCGCTCTTCCGTTAACACATGCTTTAAAATTAAGGCATTGGCAACAATGAACAGCAACATGATGGTCATTTTACCGGCGTCAAATAAGCTTTTCTTGGTATCCGGATGGCATAACACATGAAACGATTTAACAATGACAGATTGAGTACTTTTTTTATCTGCAAAAGGCCCCATATCTTTATACACAAAGTTAGCAATCACAAACGCATATACAGCCGCGACAGCCGCCGCTTCCGTCGGCGTAAAGATACCGCCATAAATACCACCAAGAATAATGACAATTAACATCAATCCCCATGACGCATCTCTAGCAGAACGGAACACTTCACTCCAGCCAACAAACGGTTGAGCAGGCAATTTTTTTACTTTCGCGGTAATTAAAATAGCAATGATCAGCATCAGTCCCGCTAATGTGCCAGGCACAACACCAGCCAAGAACATACGACCAACAGAGACATCCGTTGCTGCCGCATAGACGACCATGACAATCGAAGGCGGAATTAAGATACCCAAGGTACCCGCATTACAAATAACCCCAGCAGCGAACTCTTTGCTGTAACCATTCTTAACCATACCAGCAATCACTAAACTACCAATAGCGACAACCGTTGCAGGTGATGAACCAGACAGTGCAGCGAACATCATACACGCCACCACAGACGCAATTGCTAAACCGCCAGGGAACCAACCCACGATAGCAACAGCGAAACGTATGATACGCTGAGCAACACCTCCAGTAGACATAAAGGTCGAAGCCAAAATAAAAAATGGGATCGCCAATAAGGTGTAATGCCCAGCGAATGCGTTAAATAATGTTTGCGCAACAGAGGCTAAACTCGCATCTGAACTAACCAGTAAAAACAAAATACTCGATAAACCAAGTGCTACCGCAATCGGCACACCGAACATCATAAAACCGATGATCATCAATAACAATATACCTAAAACCATAACTTAATCCTTGTTATCTTCTTGATCCAATACCGCTAACGCTTCTTCAGCTTCGTGACTTGCGATCACACGGTCTATTTTGTTAGTAAGCACTTGCAATAACAACTGTGCAAACCTGAATGTCAGTAGTGCTGTGCCTAGCGGTAAAGAAAAATAAGGGATAAAACGCGGTAATTTTTCATAGCGCTCCCCCTCATTAAGCCAATCAGCCAAAAACTGTAAAAACTCGGGCATTGGAATATCATCCGTTTCATACCAAGCTTGTTCGGTAATAAACGGATACCAATAATTCCACGAGCCAATCAACAACAGAATTGAAAAAAGTAAACACGCACTAACGGCAATAACAGCATAAACCTTACGTAATTTCACCGAGGCCATGTTAATTAAGATATCAACACCGATATGGGAATGTTTTTTTACCCCGTACGACGCGCCCACCAATACTAACCAAGCAAACAAAAATACGGTTAGTTCTAACGCCCATAAAATATTGCCATTAAACAAATACCGAAACACCACATTGGCAAAGGTCAGTAAGGTCATTACACCTAATGACATCGCAATATTTAACTCTTCGACACTGTCGGATATACGCCCCAAGCGCGCCCATAATCCATTATTCATATTGGTTCCCTTCAATTCGCTTAACGCGGCATAAGTAACTTATGCCGCTTGGTATTATGATTTATTCGACGCTAATGCTTTCTGGATCAAGTCACTACCAATATCTTTTTCAAATTTAGACCAAACAGGCTGTAGTTTATCCACCCAAGCTTGGCGCTGATCAGGTGTTAACGTACGCACGATGCCACCAGCAGCGATAATGTTAGCTTTGTTTTCGTTATTGATACGTGATGATTCAGCGTTACGTGTCGCAGTCACTTCAACAATGATTTGACGTAGTTGGACTTTTACATCATTCGGTAATTTAGCCCACCAGCGATTTGATGTAACAAGGAGGTAATCAAGAATACCGTGGTTAGTTTCAGTGACACCGTCTTGTACTTCGAAGAATTTTTTACCGTAAGTATTCGACCAAGTATTTTCTTGACCATCAATAACCTTGGTTTGTAGACCGCCGTAAACTTCTTTAAACGACATTTTTTGTGGGTTAGCACCAAGTTGCTCAAACTGTGCAACGAGTACGTCAGATGCTTGCACACGGAATTTCAAACCTTGTGCATCTTCAGGATAAATAAGCGGGCGGTTAGCAGACATTTGCTTCATGCCGTTATGCCAAAATGCCAAACCTTGTAAACCACGACGACGCATTGAATTTTTTAATTTGTCACCCGATTCAGAATTTTGGAATCGATCCACAGCGGCGACATCATCAAACAAGAAGGGTAAATCAAAGATACGGAATTTCTTGGTAATTTTTTCGAACTTAGATAAAGAAGGCGCAGCTAGGTGCACATCACCATTTAATAACGCTTCCAGCACTTTATTATCATCATAAAGTGTTGAGTTCGGAAAAACTTGCATACAAGCTTTACCATTCATTTCTTTATTGACTCGTTCTTCCAGTAATGATGCTGCAATACCTTTGGGGTGTTTACTGGTATTCGTCACATGACTAAATTTAATCACGATCTCACCGGGATCACAGGCTCCAGATGATGCTTGCGCACTAAACGTAGTCATGCTCGCCAGTACCATCGATATTGCCGTCGCGTATTTAAACATAAGAATCTCCATATAATTATAACGTTGTTAATCAACATGATTTCAATTAACAGTGTGATAACCATATAGCAACCATTAAGCCACAATTTAAGATTCAAATAAAAACGATTAATAACAAAAGCTTAATAAAATATTAAATAAAGGTAATCGGCATAAATGGGTGGCTAACCACCCATTTAAAAAGCATATTGGGCTGAATTCCGCCATTATTCAGGTACGTTTGTAATGAGGATAAACAGGACAACCCTGTAAATTATTTATTCTCCAAAAAGGTCTATAATAAAACTAAAAACCAAGAAATAAAGGGGTATTAAACCACTATTTTCCATAAAATATAAAGTATGTGAAATATATTATTTAACAAAGCCGTTTTTAATCGGCAATAGGAAACCATATACCCCAGCAAAAGACATAGAATTATCATATTAAATATCCCAGCACTTATATAGAGATCGCCTTATGAATAAAAAACTCGTCGCCACATTATTATTTGCCTCTGTATGTTTGATCTGGGGCACAACCTGGATGGCCATGGAAATTGCTGTGCATTCTATTCCACCAATCACGGCAACAGGTTTACGCTTTGCATTGGCTGCACCATTATTAATTTTAGCGGCACGCTGGCTTAACATTCCACTGATGTTCCCTAAGGGTAAAAAAATCGAATTTGCATTAATCAGTGTGTTTTATTTTGCCGCCCCCTTCACCTTAATGATTTTCGGTGAGCAATATATTTCATCAGGTTTGGCTTCTATTATTTTTGCCACTATGCCTGTTGTCGTACTCGCATTCGCCGTATTAGTACATCGTCAAAAAGTGCATATGCACCAAATAGCAGGTCTTGCTATTGCATTGTTCAGCTTAATCACAATTATCAGTAATGAGATGGGTGTAAGCGCAAACGGTAGCCTTATCGGTGTTGGTGCCTTGGTGTTAGCGGTATTCATGCATGCAACTATCTATACCAGTGTGCAAACTCGTTGTCAGGGTATTCATGTATTAACGTATAACGCTCTACCTTGTCTTGTTGCTTCAGTACTGTTACTTGTTATCGGTGCATTTGTAGAACAACCTGACTTCGCTACATTCACATTAACGTCTTGGTTATCGGTTATTTACCTTGGTGCTATCGCAGGTATTGGCGGCATCATGGCTTACTTCCAGTTGAATAAAGTTGCAAGCCCGTTCCAAGCATCTATCTGTTTCTTGGTATTCCCAGTGATTGCTCTTGGCTTAGACAGTGTGGTTAACGGCAGAACGATTAGTCACGAATCACTGTTCATGATGGTCTTGCTAACAGCTGGCGTTTTACTGTGTAAATTACCACTTGAATTAATCACTAAACGTTTCGCAAGAACAGCGATAAACGTAGAAAAATAAGCATAACGATATCCGCTTAATAAAATCGAATAACCATTTATTAATCCAGTTTATATCAATGTAAATAGAGAGAAAGCTAAAATGAAAAAAGTAATATTATCAATCATGACAGGCTCTGCAATGATGATTGCGCCACTCGCTAGCGCGAACAATGATTTTACTTATGTTTCAACAGGCTTACAGTTTGGTAAAGCAGATGAGGCACTTGTTAAAGAGCAAAACGTAGACAGTTCAGTCGGCGCTTTCTTTGATGCCTCTTGGAATTTTTATGATCATGTTTTCGCAAGTTACAGTATCAGTTATAATTCTTATGATGGTCAATCGTGGTCAAGAAGTTGGACTTCAGGAACTAATTCAGGCTCTGAATCAGGACAAGATTACTTTTCTACCACAAGACAATATTATTCATTAGGCTATTTCATTCCAATGAATAAATTTACACCTTATGTCTCACTAGGTTATGTTGATTACAAATTATCGGGTTCTATATATAGCCAGTCTTCACAATTGGCACCAGGTACCATTGATGACTATAGCGATACAGTTGGCGGTGCCGCAGGTGAAGTGGGTACATACATACAAATAACAGAAAATTATAAAATGAAATTCTCATATAACTATGCATCGTTAGAAGATAACGGGGCTAAAGTTGATATCAGTGAATTTTATTTTGGTAATGATTATGCGTTTGCTGATAACTGGTCTGCGGTAGCCAATGTCAGTTACCGTGATATCGGTACTCTCAACACGAATGAGCTCTCGACTCAAGTCGGTGTTAAATATAGTTTCTAAGCCATCAATTGTTTAAAGCACTCTATATAGGCTGTCCACATACGGATGAACACAGCCTATATCAGATTATTTCAATGCAGTTAACGCCCTATCCCAATCTTTCCACACAACTTCTAGTCCCATTGTTTTGACTAAATCAGCCATTTCTTCAGGTGATCTGTCATCATCAATTTCAAACTGTTCTAACGCTTTATCTGTATCATCAGAATAACCACCTGGTTGGGTTTTAGACCCCGCGCTAATCGTCGTAATACCCAACGGAATAACATTGTCACGAAAGTGCTCAGACTCTCGGGTTGATAACGACAGTTCCACATCAGGATTAAATAACCGATAGGCACAAATAAGCTGCACTAGCTGGCGATCATTCATAATCGATTTAGGCTGAAACGCACCTTCACACGGTCTTAAACGTGGAAAAGAAATTGAATACTTAGTTTGCCAATACCGTTTCTGCAAATAATCTAAATGCGCGGCAACGTGAAAACAATCAGTGCGCCATTCATCCAAACCAATTAATGCGCCCAGCCCCATTTTATGAATACCCGCTTTACCTAAACGATCAGGCGTATCTATCCGATATTTAAAATCAGACTTCTTGCCCTTAATATGATGCTCAGCATAAGTACGGGGATTATAAGTTTCTTGATAGACCAGTACCGAATCAAGACCGAGTTGTTTTAACTCTGCATAATCGGCTTGCTCTAACGGTTGTACTTCCAACGATAGATGCGAGAATTGTGATTTCAATTCGTTAAATACTTGGCGAAAATACGGCATACCCACCTTACGTTCTGATTCACCAGCCACTAATAACAAGTGATCAAAACCCATCTTCTTAATCGCTTTCGCTTCACTGTTTAACTGTGTCATGTCCAGTGTGGTTCGACGGATCTTGTTATGCATCGAAAAACCACAATAAGTACAAATATTAGAGCACATATTAGAAAGATACAGCGGCACATAAAATTGAATCGTATTACCAAAACGTTGTCGTGTTAGCTCAACACTGCGCTGCGCCATTTGTTCTAAAAATGGTTCTGCAGCAGGTGAAATCAAGGCTTGAAAATCATTCAAATCAAGCCGTGATTTAGCTAACGCACGTTCAACATCAGCCGCCGTTTTAGCATAAATAGATAAGCGAATATCATCCCAATCTAATTGCTGTAATTGCTCATAAAAGCTCATATCTCACCCTTAAATTGACGTAATTATAGATCTAAAAATGCAGTCAACGGACTCGATGCAACAGCAGTTCTCGCCTGAGTACCTAAGCCAGCTAAATACGCTTGGCGACCAGCTTGTACCGCTAAGGCAAACGCTTTGCTCATTGCAACCGGATCTTGCGCAACTGCAATTGCCGTATTAACCAACACCGCATCCGCGCCAATTTCCATTGCTAGGGCCGCATGTGATGGCGCGCCGATACCGGCATCAACAATAACTGGCACCCTCGATTGCTCGATAATAATTTCCAAAAATTCAGCAGTGCGGATACCTTTGTTTGAACCAATTGGGGCGCCTAACGGCATCACAGCTGCGGTACCCACTTCCTCTAAACGTTTACACAATACCGGGTCGGCATGAATATAAGGCAACACATGAAATCCATCACGAGCAAGTTGCTCTGTGGCGATTAAGGTTTCAATCGGATCTGGTAGCAAATATTTCGGGTCAGGATGAATTTCTAATTTAACCCAATTGGTTTGTAATGCCTCACGCGCAAGGTGCGCTGCATATACCGCTTCTTTTGCATTACGCGCGCCCGATGTATTAGGTAATAGATTCATGCCTGCAGCAATAAGCGGTTTCAAAATATCATCATCTTGATTGGCTAAATCAATACGCTTTAATGCCATTGTCACCAGCTTAGATTGCGATGCGATTAATGCTTCTGCCATTATTTTTTGATCGCTGAATTTACCTGTACCAGTGAATAAGCGTGATGAGAATATTTTATCAGCAATGACAAGTTCATCGCTTGGTAATGATAATGCTGAGTTTAAAGGTAATAATGACATTTAGCCTCCTGCGATAGCTTGGAATAAAGTAACTTGATCATTTTCTGACAGCTGAAAGTCACCCCACTTTTGACGCGTAATAATGGCCTGGTTGACCGCGACTGCGATGCCTTTTTCAGGTTGTTCGAGTACGATGAGCAAAGACGAGATTGTCGTCACAACGACGCTCTTAATTTCATCATTAATGATTAATTTCATTTTCAGTTCCTATTTGTCACATCGTAATGTCCGATATGACATGATTTAATTAACTGCTTAATCTGCGGCTATATTTATGTTTTTTTATATTCAGTGAGTACCACACACAGTACAGTCAGGATCTTTCGCTACCGATAAATTCTGCCACTGCAATGTCTTGCCATCAAAACGCATCAAACGATTGAGCGAAGACACTGGCATACCAATTAAATGCTTTATCGCTTCTAACGCCTGTAGTGAACCAACAATACCCACAAGCGGGCCAATCACGCCTGAAGTGCTGCAGTTATTTACTTCTGCTGTATCATTAAAAGGATATAGGCAGTGGTAGCATGCTGAATCAACATCTTGTGCGTTAAACGAGATCAACTGCCCTTCCATGCGAATACCAGCACCGACAATTAACGGTAGTTTCTGGAGTACACAGATTTTATTTATCGCCTGTCTAGTCGGCATGTTGTCACTACAATCAATCACTAAATCAACAGCCGCTAGCATCTCAGCCAGTTGATTATTAGCACTATCATGTGTCAGCCTCGCAGTGAGAGCAGTCACATTAATATGTGGATTAAGCTGGGCTAAAGATGCCTTAGCCGCACTCACTTTGGTTTGCTTTAATTGCTGCTGCGTGAAAATAATTTGTCGTTGTAGATTCGTTAATTCAACATGATCGTCATCAACTAACACTAAACTCCCCACACCCGCTGCAGCTAAATACAAGGCGACTGGCGCACCAAGACCGCCAACACCAACAATCAGAACCTTGCTATGACGCAGGGCTAACTGCCCTTTTTCACCTACATCTTCAAGCAGTAAGTGCGCGCTATAACGCATATATTCTTGATCACTTAATCCTGTCATATAAATACTGCCCTATTCATCATTTACACAGGCTAAACTGGACTGCGGTTCAACAATAGCCAATAACTCAGCAATGGCTTGCTGGTAATCTGTCGCACGCGTGATTGCTGTTACCACGGCAACACTACCAACCCCCGTAGCGGCAACTTGCGGTGCGCGAGCAAGGCTAATACCGCCAATAGCGACTAACGGATAGTCTTGCATTAAATCGGCATAACGCTGTAAACGCTGTAATCCCTGTGGTTTTGATGGCATATCTTTTGTCACCGTCGGATAGATATGACCAAGGGCGATATAGCTGGGCTTAATTTGATGAGCACGTAATATTTCATAATAACCGTGCGTACTCAGACCTAGTTTTAAGCCTGCCTGTTTGATTGCGACAAAATCAGCGATTAGCATATCTTCTTGGCCAAGATGAACACCGTAAGCACCGTGTTCAATCGCTAATTGCCAGTAATCATTGATGAATAGACGGGCTTGATATTGACGACCTAAAGCCACTGCTGCTTGCACATCTTCAACAACTTCCGCAGGTGTCTTATCCTTGATACGCAATTGCAGGGTCTTAACCCCTTGCTGTAATACTTTCTCTAACCATTCCACCGTATCCACCACCGGATACAGCCCAAGGCGATTGGTATCACAAGGGGCAAAATCATACGCTAATTGCATTTGCTGCACTAAGCCAAGCTGATCGCCTAATACTGTATTGGGTAATACTACCTGTGGAAAATCATTGCGATTATTTGGCCAAGTTTCAGCGCTTTGGTTCAAGTAGGCTCTCGCCACCACAAGTGCGTCATCAATAGGATAATCTTGAGCAATCACCGTTGCCAATGCCGAAGAAAAAACACCACTGTTTTCATCTCTTGCTGATGGCCTTGATAGCACACTCGGTGACGATAATAATATTTCACGCTGTGCATCAATATAAACATCGAGAGCGATAGATTGCTGCTTATTATCGTGATGATACTTAACAGTCATTGCTTTCGCACATACACCTTTTACACCGAAACTCAGCAATGTATTGATCGCTTGTGTCGTTTCAGTAAATAACCTAATTGAGTCAGCAGAGCCTTGCTCTTGCGGTAAGATCAATACGTCTACGCAGGGTAATAAACATATTTTAATCGCGTCGACTAGCATTGAGCCTGTCGATTCGGTCATCGCCATATCAGCTAATGAAAGCGATAACGGCTCATAGATAACACTGATTTCAGGATATTGCTTCTTATAACGCTTTAAAAAATCGGCTAATATTTCCACATGTGTGATTGTCTCGATCACCCCTATTTTAATGGTTGATGCTACAGGTGCAGCAATCAATACCGCTAATTCTGCAGAAAAGTCAGCATCAGATAAGCGTTTCGTAGAAACATGGTAACCACACCCACCCAACGCATTAATCGTATTAAGATCGGCGAGGTTCGTCTCATTATCGCGAGCAGCAAAACTCGCGATAGTCCAAATAATGGCTTCAGTCATTAAATAATTATTCCACGTTCTCAGTTTTAGATTCAGTCACACGACCATTCACTGCGTCATGTGTTGGTGGCAAGTATAATTCCGCACCGTGTTTTTTAAACTCTTCAGACATTTGCAGCATCCCTGCGACAGCATCAATCACAACGACTTCATCAAGTAATTGAATACTGATTTTTTCTTGTTGCGCCGTATAATCACGTACATCTTGTGAGATCTTCATCGAGCAGAATTTAGGGCCACACATAGAACAGAAATGGGCAACTTTACCGGATTCTTGGGGGATATTTTCATCGTGGTAAGCACGGGCAGTATCAGGGTCTAAAGCAAGGTTAAATTGATCATTCCAACGGAATTCAAAACGCGCTTTCGACATTGCATTGTCACGAATTTGAGCCCCGGGGAAACCTTTCGCTAAATCAGCCGCATGCGCAGAGATCTTATAAGTGATCATGCCTTGCTTAACATCTTCTTTATTCGGTAGGCCTAAATGTTCTTTTGGTGTTACGTAACACAACATCGCACAACCGTACCAGCCGATTTGCGCCGCGCCAATCCCCGAGGTGAAATGATCGTAACCAGGGGCGATATCAGTCGTCAGTGGACCTAAAGTATAAAATGGCGCTTCATGACAAATATCGAGTTGTTTTTCAACATTTTCTTTAATCATGTGCATTGGGATATGACCAGGACCTTCGATAATAACTTGCACATCTTGCTGCCAAGCCACTTTAGTCAGTTCGCCGAGCGTCTGTAATTCAGCAAATTGTGCTTCATCATTGGCATCAGCTGCAGAACCCGGACGCATACCATCACCTAACGACAGTGATACATCGTAGGCTTTACAAATCGCACAAATTTCTTCGAAGTGATCATAAGCAAAATTTTCTTGATGGTGTGTCAAACACCATTTCGCCATAATCGAGCCTCCTCGGGAAACGATCCCGGTAAGACGCTTTGCCGTCATCGGCACATAGCGCAATAATACACCAGCATGGATCGTGAAGTAATCAACGCCCTGCTCAGCTTGTTCGATCAATGTATCACGGAACACTTCCCAAGTAAGATCCTCGGCGATCCCATTTACCTTCTCTAAGGCTTGATAGATCGGCACTGTACCAATAGGAACAGGTGAATTACGCAGGATCCACTCACGGGTTTCATGAATATTACGGCCTGTGGATAAGTCCATCACCGTGTCCGCACCCCAGCGTGTAGCCCACACTAGCTTCTCTACCTCTTCTTCAATCGACGATGTCACTGACGAATTACCAATATTGGCATTCACTTTAACTAAAAAGTTACGACCAATGATCATTGGCTCAGATTCAGGGTGATTAATGTTAGCAGGGATGATCGCACGACCACGCGCCACTTCTTCTCGCACAAATTCAGGGGTGATAAGATCCGGGATACTAGCACCAAAATCGTTACCTGCATGTTGCTTTAATAACAGCTCATTGCGGATCAACTCACGTCCCATGTTTTCACGGATCGAGATATATTCCATTTCCGGTGTGATGATGCCATTGCGGGCATAATGCATCTGGGTAACATTTTTACCGTCAATAGCCTTGAGTGGTTTTGGTAGATGTTCAAAGCGGATATGGTCGATACCATCATCGGCAAGACGTTGCTGAGCGAATTGTGAAGTAACTATTTCGAGCTCTTCAATATCGTTACGCTCTGCAATCCAGCCTTGTCTTAATTTAGGTAAACCTTGGTGCACGTTAATTTCAATCGCCGGATCTGTATAGGCACCCGAAGTATCGTAGATTGGGATTGATTCATTATATTCATATATAGGGTCATCTTTACTGCCTGCGACTAGCGTTTCATCAAGATTAATTTTACGCATCGCCACTTGCATGTCATCACGACTGCCTGTGAGGTGGATTTTTTCTGAATTAGGGAAAGGTTCACAACTGAGGTTATTAATAAATTCTTGGGCACTTTCACGGTTTTCACGACGTGTCGGTTTTTTTATTTTATCTAGATTTGTATTGTTAGCAGACATAGCATTCATTCCTTTAAATAAGATGATTGCTTGTCGTTGAGTATGGAGAGTGGTGATAAGACTGTATTAGATTAAGTCCAATACTGAGGTAAATAAGATGCTAGTTGTTACAGATCCCCCGTACAAACTGACAATATTATTAACGCTATAGTATTAATCACTCTTGTTTCCTTACGCAGGTATTAGCCTGATCAGGTTCCACGGATCCCATATTTAAATGGTCTCAGCCCTAAAGCACTCCGACAAGAAGCACGAGTATAGACTGGTATAGCGTAAAAAAACAAGCAAAAAAAAGGCGCCCTATAAAGGGCGCCTTCACTATTTAATAATAGTAAGCAAATGAATCAGTGGGTCTGTCATCACTTGCCTACAACTTTAATTGCATTCAGCAAATCAATTAAAGGTTATTTAATAGGTTAGCTAGGTTCTGTTCAGCTTCATCAGTAGTGATCTCTGGCATCGCTTCTTCGACCTTACCAGCACGCATTTTAGCGCGATCTTGGTGGTAAGAGAAACCAGTACCAGCAGGGATCAGACGACCAACGATAACGTTCTCTTTCAGACCACGAAGGTCATCAATCTTACCATGTACAGCAGCGTCCGTTAGAACACGTGTTGTTTCTTGGAAAGATGCAGCTGAGATAAATGACTCAGTTGCAAGAGATGCTTTAGTAATACCCATCAGGATATGCTGGAACACGGCTGGTTGCTTGCCTTCAGCTTCTAACTGACGGTTAGCAATTTTCAGACGTGAAACTTCAGCTTGTTCACCTTGTAGGAAGTTACTGTCACCAGCAGATACAACGTTAGCTTTACGTAGCATTTGACGAACGATAGTTTCAATGTGCTTATCGTTAATCTTAACGCCTTGCAGACGGTATACTTCTTGAACTTCGTTTGCGATATAGTTCGCAACATGGCTAATGCCACGTAGACGTAGAATATCGTGAGCTGATTCAGGGCCATCGGCGATAACTTCACCAATTGCAACTTTCTCACCTTCAAACACGTTCAAGTGACGCCATTTAGGGATCATCTCTTCGTAAGCTTCAGCACCATCAGTCGGTGTGATAACTAGACGACGTTTACCTTTAGTTTCTTTACCGAAACTAATAGTACCTGAGATTTCCGCTAAGATAGCTGCATCTTTAGGCTGACGCGCTTCAAACAGATCCGCTACGCGTGGTAGACCACCCGTAATATCACGTGTTTTCGAGCTTTCTTGAGGAATACGCGCTAGCGCTTCACCAATAGTAACTAACGCACCATCTTCTAGGTTAACGATTGCGTTTGCAGGTAAGAAGTATTGTGCAACAACTTCTGTACCAGGAATGAATAAATCATTACCTGCTGCATCAACAAGTTTAACCATAGGACGCATATCTTTACCAGCGGCAACACGTGCTGCAGGATCAAGAATTACCGTGCTAGATAGACCCGTTAGATCATCCGTTTGCTTAGTAACCGTAATACCTTCAATTAAGTCAATAAACTTAATTTGACCAGCCACCTCTGTGATGATTGGGTGAGTATGCGGGTCCCAGTTAGCAAGGATGCTACCAGATTCGATAGCCGCGCCATCTTTAAAGTCAACCACAGAACCGTAAGGTAGTTTATGGCTTTCTTTAGTACGACCGTTTTCATCAATAATAGTAACTTCTGATGAACGTGAAGTAATAACCAGTTTGCCTTCTGCGTTCTCAACGAATTTCTCGTTGTGGAACTTAATAGTACCCGTGTTTTTCACTTGGATATTATTTTCTGCAGATGCTCTCGATGCCGCACCACCAATGTGGAATGTACGCATCGTTAACTGTGTACCAGGTTCACCAATTGATTGTGCTGCAACAACACCAACTGCTTCACCTTGGCCAACCATTTCGCCACGTGCCAAGTCACGACCGTAACAAGCTGCACAAACACCGAAGTCATTGTCACAAGTAATTACAGAACGCACTTTCATTTGATCCACTGAGTGTTCTTCTAAGAAGTCACAAAGTTTTTCGTCTAGTAGCGTGTTACGTGGAAGAATTACTTCACCCGATACTGGGTTTAGTACATCTTCAGCAACAACACGACCTAGAACACGATCACGTAACGGTTCAACAACATCACCACCTTCAATATGAGGAGTAATGATTAGACCATTTTCAGTACCACAATCAATCTCGTTAATTACAAGATCTTGTGCAACGTCAACAAGACGACGAGTTAGGTAACCCGAGTTTGCTGTTTTAAGTGCTGTATCGGCTAGACCTTTACGCGCACCATGCGTTGAGATGAAGTACTGAAGTACGTTTAGACCTTCACGGAAGTTAGCCGTAATTGGTGTTTCGATGATCGAACCATCTGGTTTCGCCATCAGACCACGCATACCAGCTAGCTGACGAATCTGTGCCGCACTACCACGTGCACCAGAATCGGCCATCATAAAGATGCTGTTGAATGATTTCTGTGTCTCAGCGTCACCTAACGAGTTAGGTTTCGTTTCTGTAGACAAGTTATCCATCATTGCTTTTGAGATTAACTCATTCGCACGAGCCCAAATATCAATCACTTTATTGTAACGCTCACCCGCAGTAACAAGACCAGATTGGAATTGCTCTTGGATTTGAGTTACTTCAATTTCAGCTTCTTCAAGTAGTGTTTTCTTCGCAGCTGGAATAACCATGTCATCGATACCAACAGATGCACCAGAAAGCGCAGCGTAATGGAAACCGGTGTACATTAGTTGATCGGCGAATACAACAGTATCTTTCAGACCTAATAGACGGTAACAGTCATTTAGTAGCTTAGAAATCTGCTTCTTACCTAACGCTTCGTTAGATACTTTCAGGATCCAGTTAGCTGGGTTCACTGCAAGTTTAGCTTCTTCATCAGCAGATAAAGTTTTAGCCGGATCGATTAGTTCATACGGTAGACCTGTAGGTGCTACTAAAGAAAGAATCGCACGACCAACTGTTGTGTTCTTCAGTTCAGTGCGAACTGTAACTTCACCAGTTTCTTCATTTTTCAGATGTTCAGTAATACGTACTTTAACACGTGCATGTAATTCAACATGGCCACTGCGATATAGCTTTTCAGCTTCTTCAGGGCTGCCTAATACCATGCCTTCACCCTTAGCGTTAACGCCAGAACGAGTCATGTAGTAAAGACCTAATACAACGTCTTGAGAAGGTACGATAACCGGTTCACCATTTGCAGGTGAAAGGATGTTATTCGTAGACATCATCAGTGTACGCGCTTCCAATTGAGCTTCAATTGTTAACGGTACGTGTACAGCCATCTGATCGCCATCGAAATCGGCGTTGTATGCAGAACATACTAGAGGGTGTAACTGAATTGCTTTACCTTCAATTAGTACAGGTTCGAATGCTTGAATACCAAGTCTGTGAAGAGTTGGTGCACGGTTAAGCATTACTGGATGTTCGCGGATCACGCCGTCTAGGATATCCCAAACTTCAGCGCCTTCACGTTCAACCATTTTCTTAGCTGCTTTAATCGTTGTAGCAAAACCAAGTGATTCTAATTTACCGTAGATGAATGGCTTGAATAGCTCAAGTGCCATTTTCTTCGGTAGACCACATTGGTGTAAGCGTAACGTTGGACCTACTGTAATTACAGAACGACCAGAGTAATCCACACGTTTACCAAGTAGATTCTGACGGAAACGACCTTGTTTACCCTTGATCATATCAGCAAGAGATTTAAGAGGACGTTTGTTAGAACCAGTAATCGCACGACCACGACGACCATTATCTAATAGCGCATCAACAGATTCTTGTAACATACGTTTTTCGTTACGTACGATAATATCTGGTGCAGCTAAGTCTAATAGACGTTTTAGACGGTTGTTACGGTTGATCACACGACGGTAAAGGTCATTCAGATCAGAAGTCGCAAAACGGCCACCATCTAGTGGTACTAATGGACGAAGATCTGGCGGCAATACCGGTAGAACGTTCATGATCATCCACTCTGGTTTATTACCAGATACAGCGAATGCTTCCATTAATTTAAGACGCTTAGTGATCTTCTTACGTTTAGTTTCAGAGTTTGTCGTCTCTAATTCTTCACGCATTTCTTCGATATCTTGGTTTAGGTTAAGATCTTGTAACAAAGAAAGTACAGCTTCTGCACCCATCTTCGCGTCAAATTCATCACCCCATTCTTCTAGGTTGTCAAGATACTGCTCTTCAGTCAGCATCATGCCACGCTCTAGCGAAGTCATACCAGGTTCGATAACAACATATGATTCGAAGTAAAGAATACGTTCGATATCACGTAGCGTCATGTCTAATAATAGACCGATGCGAGATGGTAATGATTTCAGGAACCAAATGTGTGCAACAGGAGACGCTAATTCGATGTGGCCCATACGGTCACGACGAACTTTAGTTTGCGTTACTTCTACGCCACATTTTTCACAGATAACACCACGGTGCTTCAGACGCTTATATTTTCCGCAAAGACATTCGTAATCTTTTACTGGGCCGAAAATACGCGCACAGAATAAGCCGTCACGTTCTGGTTTGAAGGTACGGTAGTTAATGGTTTCTGGCTTTTTAACTTCACCAAAAGACCAAGAGCGGATCTGTTCCGGAGAAGCTAGACCAATCTTGATACCATCGAATTCTTCCGATTTACCTTGTTGTTTTAGAAACTTTAATAAGTCTTTCACGTTTTTCTCCACTGGGAGTGAAAACTAAGCAGCCTCAACTCACAGAATGAGTCGAGGCGCAGTGCTAATCAAAAATCAGAATTAACTCTAATTAGAGTTATTTCTTGTTTTTGTTTTCATCTAGTTCGATGTTGATACCCAATGAGCGGATCTCTTTCAACAATACATTGAATGATTCAGGCATACCTGGGTCCATACGATGATCGCCGTCTACGATGTTTTTATACATCTTAGTACGACCGTTCACGTCATCAGACTTAACAGTTAGCATCTCTTGAAGAGTATATGCTGCACCGTATGCTTCCAGAGCCCATACTTCCATCTCACCGAAACGCTGACCACCGAACTGAGCTTTACCACCCAGCGGCTGCTGAGTAACTAGGCTGTAAGAACCGGTAGAACGCGCATGCATCTTGTCATCAACCAAGTGATTCAGTTTCAGCATGTACATGTAACCAACAGTTACAGGACGTTCGAATGTATCACCAGTACGACCATCGAATAACTCTAATTGACCTGATGCAGGAAGATCAGCCAATACAAGCATTTCTTTGATTTCAGCTTCAGCTGCACCATCAAACGCAGGTGTTGCCATAGGCAGACCTTTACGTAAGTTTTGTGCAAGAACACGAACTTGATCATCAGAGTATGTTGATAAATCAACTTTCTGATGCGAGTTGCCGATATCGTAAGCTTTTTGAATAAACTCACGGATCTTAGCAAGCTCTTGCTGTTCTTTGATCATGTCATCGATTTTATTACCGATACCACGAGCAGCAAGACCCAAGTGAACTTCAAGTACCTGACCGATGTTCATACGCGATGGTACACCCAGCGGATTCAGTACGATATCTACTGGCTCACCAAACTTATCGTGCGGCATGTCTTCAATAGGAACGATTGTTGAAATCACACCTTTGTTACCATGACGACCGGCCATTTTATCACCCGGTTGGATACGACGTTTAACAGCTAGATATACTTTAACAATCTTAAGTACACCTGGTGCTAAGTCATCACCTTGAGTGATTTTACGGCG
Source organism: Moritella marina ATCC 15381 (assembly GCF_008931805.1). Taxonomy (GTDB): domain Bacteria; phylum Pseudomonadota; class Gammaproteobacteria; order Enterobacterales; family Moritellaceae; genus Moritella; species Moritella marina. The sequence continues at coordinate 3,688,917 of NZ_CP044399.1, forward strand.
TTTGATATCAAACTTAGAATCAAATTCAGCGCGTAGCTCATCATGTTGCTTAGCTAGGCCTTCTAATTGAGTCTGTTGTTCTTCGTCAGCAAGAACAATCTCTAACCATTGCGTGCGAGAAACAGCATTAAGTTGCTCTTCCGTTTTGCCAGCAGCAAGTAATAGAGATTTAACGCGACCGAATAAGCTTTCTTCGAAGATAGATAACTCTTCAGTTAAGTCTTTTTTCGCTTCACGCAGTTGCATCTGCTCGATGTCTTGTGCACGTTTATCTTTATCTACGCCATCACGGGTAAATACTTGCACGTCAATTACAGTACCGTAAACAGAGTTAGGTACACGTAATGAACTGTCTTTCACATCAGATGCTTTTTCACCGAAGATAGCTCGTAGAAGCTTTTCTTCAGGCGTTAATTGTGTTTCACCTTTAGGGGTTACTTTACCTACCAGGATATCACCCGGCTTAACTTCAGCACCAACGTAAACGATACCAGACTCATCTAGTTTAGATAATGCACTTTCACCCACGTTAGGGATGTCTGCAGTGATCTCTTCACTACCAAGTTTAGTATCACGCGCAATCGATGACAATTCTTGAATGTGGATAGTCGTTAGACGATCTTCTTTTACAACGCGTTCTGATACAAGGATTGAATCCTCGAAGTTGTAACCATTCCAAGGCATGAATGCAATACGCATGTTTTGACCAAGCGCTAATTCACCTAGATCCGTTGAAGGACCATCAGCAAGCACATCGCCTTTAACCACTGCTTCACCAGTTAATACTGTTGGGCGTTGGTTAATACATGTGTTTTGATTCGAACGTGTGTACTTAGTTAGCGTGTAGATATCAATACCCGCTTCACCTGGTACTAGTTCATCTTCGTTAACTTTAACGATGATACGACTTGCATCAGCATAGTCGATTGAACCGCCACGTAGCGCAACTACTGTTACACCAGAATCGATTGCTACCGCGCGTTCAATACCAGTACCTACTAATGGCTTATCAGCATTTAGTGTTGGTACTGCTTGACGTTGCATATTCGCACCCATCAATGCACGGTTAGCATCATCGTGTTCTAGGAACGGAATTAGCGATGCAGCCACAGAAATAATCTGTTGTGGTGATACGTCCATATATTGAATGTTATCTGCAGACATAAAGGTAGTTTCACCTTTATGACGACATGGGATAAATTCGTCTTGAAGTACACCGTTTGTATCTACTGTCGCGTTAGCCTGTGCTACTGCATACAGACCTTCTTCGATAGCAGAAAGGTATTGAACATCATTAGTAACTTGACCGTTGATTACTTTACGGAATGGCGTTTCTAAGAAACCATAATCGTTAGTACGGGCAAATACAGCTAGTGAGTTAATTAGACCAATGTTTGGCCCCTCTGGAGTCTCAATCGGACATAAACGACCGTAGTGAGTTGGATGTACGTCACGTACCTCAAAGCCAGCACGTTCACGTGTTAGACCACCAGGACCTAAAGCAGAAATACGACGTTTGTGCGTCACTTCTGACAATGGGTTATTTTGATCCATAAACTGAGACAGTTGTGATGAACCAAAGAACTCTTTAATCGCAGCTGAAATTGGCTTAGCATTGATTAAATCTTGTGGCATTACTGCATCAAGATCACCAAGACTTAGGCGCTCACGAACAGCACGTTCTACACGAACTAAACCAACACGGAATTGGTTTTCTGCCATTTCGCCAACTGAACGAATACGACGGTTGCCAAGGTGATCGATATCATCAACTTCGCCTTTACCGTTACGGATATCAATCAAAGTTTTCATCACTTCAACGATATCTGATTTGTCCAGGATGCCTGCACCAGTATCTTCTTCACGGCCAATACGGCGGTTGAACTTCATACGACCTACAGTAGATAGATCATAGCGTTCGTCTGCGAAGAAAAGATTTTGGAATAGACCTTCTGCCGCTTCACGCGTTGGTGGTTCACCAGGACGCATCATGCGGTAGATTTCAACTAACGCTTCAAGTTTGTTAGTAGTCGAGTCAACACGGATAGTGTCAGACATGTAACTACCTACATCAAGGTCGTTCGTATAAAGAACGTCAATTACCTTGATACCAGCTTGAGACAATTCAGCAACAGATTCTAGTGTTAGTTCAGCATTCGCTGCAACAATCACTTCGCCTGTTTCTTCATTGATATAATCTTTAGAAGCTACTTTACCAGCGATATACTCTAATGGTACTTCGATTTCTGTTACGCCGTCTTTTTCAAATTTCTTGATATGACGAGCAGTAATACGACGGCCATTTTCAACATACGTCTCGCCATTAGCGATGATGTCAAATACAGCTGTTTCGCCACGTAGACGGTCTGGCATTAGTTCCATCATTAACTTGCCATCTTTAACTTCGAAACGTGTAGTATCAAAGAAGATTGCTAAGATTTCTTCCGTCGTGAACTCAAGTGCACGAAGAATGATTGATGATGGTAATTTACGACGACGGTCAATACGAACGAATAAGCTATCTTTCGGATCGAATTCAAAGTCTAACCATGAACCACGGTAAGGAATAACGCGTGCGTTATATAATACTTTACCTGATGAATGAGTTTTACCTTTGTCGTGATCGAAGAAAACACCAGGACTACGGTGTAACTGAGATACGATAACACGTTCAGTACCATTGATAACGAAAGTACCAGTATCAGTCATTAATGGGATTTCGCCCATGTAAACTTCTTGTTCTTTGATATCTTTAATAGTGCCTGCAGGTGCATCACGATCGTATAATACAAGGCGTAATTTAACACGTAGCGGTGCAGAATAAGTAACACCACGGATTTGACATTCTTTAACGTCAAAAACAGGCTCACCTAAACGGTACGATACATATTGAAGTTCTGAAGTTCCAGAGTAACTTTTAATAGGGAATACGCTACGGAATGCTGCTTCCAGGCCGTATTCGCCTGTGTGATCCATTTCTAAAAACTTTTTAAAAGAGCTAGTTTGAATAGCCAACATTTGCGGTTTAGCCACAACTGGTGCACTTTTACCAAAGTCTTTACGGATACGTTTTTTTTCGGTATTAGAGTAAACCATTTGGTTCCTCAGCTCGCTGATAAGTGACCCACTCTGCCCTGAAAAAGGACAGCTCTAACAACATCATTATATGTTTTTTATACTGTCTCGACCAAATGAATTGGGCTAAACAGTGCGCAGAATTTTGGTTGAAATGATGTGAAATTTCCAAACATCCTATAGCGCAAAAAGGCCGGCGATTAAAAAATCGCCAGCCAATGCCTTATGAGGGCAATAATCTATTTAAAAATAGATTATTTGATCTCAACAACGCAACCAGCTTCTTCTAGAGTAGCTTTTAGTGCTTCAGCTTCTGCTTTGTCAACGCCTTCTTTAAGAGCTACTGGTGCAGATTCAACAACACCTTTAGCTTCTTTAAGGCCTAGACCTGTAGCGCCACGAACAGCTTTAATAGCTTTAACTTTGTTTTCGCCGAAAGAAGCAAGAATTACGTCGAATTCTGTTTGCTCTTCTTCAGCAGCAGCAGCGCCGCCGCCAGCAACAACTGCAGCTGCAGCTGATACGCCGAATTTTTCTTCCATTGCTTCGATTAATTCAACAACTTCCATTACAGAAAGTTCAGCAATTGCGTCGATGATTTGGTCTTTAGTGATAGACATGTGTCATTCCTAATATATTAAAATTTATTTTAGACAAAGCGGCTAAATTAAGCAGCTTCTTGCTCTTTTTGATCGCGTAAAGCAGCCAATGTACGTACAAGTTTACCAGCTGATGCTTCTTTCATAGTCATCATTAACTGAGCAATTGCTTCATCGTATGTTGGTAATGTTGCTAATTTATCAATGTTTTCTGCACCGATAAATTCGCCTTCAAATGCTAACGCTTTAACTTCGAAAGATTCTTCTTGTGCAGCGAAGTCTTTTAAAAGACGTGCTGCAGCACCTGGGTGCTCGTTAGAGAATGCGATCAGAGTTGGACCGGTAAATGCTTCGCTCAGGCACTGAAAATCAGTACCTTCAACAGCACGCTTCATAAGAGTGTTACGTACTACACGAATGTATACGTTGTTCTCACGAGCTAGCTTGCGAAGACCAGTCATTGCACCTACAGTAACGCCACGTGAATCAGCAACTACTGCAGAAAGCGCAGCCTTGGCAGCTTCGTTGACTTCAGCAACAATTGCTTTTTTGTCGTCGAGACCTAATGCCATGGTCTATACTCCTGGATAAAACCGATTAAAAATCGGTATTAAAAATTTCCGAATAATACCAAGTAAACTTAGATATTAAACGAACCATTACGGCTCAGATTCCAGAAGAAATAAATTCTTCAGGGGCCCTGCACCATCTACGTAGGAAAGCTCAAGTATTAATTAAAAATAGCCGATCATTATTAAGATATTCCTTACAAAGTAAGAATACCTCCTACGGTCTTGGACGGAAGTAAGTCATATCAAGTATTAAACTCAATATCCTCACTTCAACCCACATTTTGTAAATACGTTAAAGCTAATAAATTAACCTTAACGAATTTACTAATTTTTAGGGAACAAATTATACTAGATAAAAGGTTCCCTGTAAATTACTTAGTCTCTACCGTTGCAATATCAACAGAAAGACCAGCACCCATCGTAGTAGATAGGCTGATCTTCTTGATGAATTGGCCTTTAGCTGAAGCAGGTTTTGCTTTGCTAAGTGCGATCAATAGAGATTCAAGATTTTCTTTAATTTGTGCAGCTTCAAAATCCACTTTACCGATAGTAGTGTGGATGATGCCAGCTTTGTCGTTACGGTAACGAACTTGACCAGACTTAGCATTTTTAACTGCAGTCGCAACGTCAGGAGTTACTGTACCAACTTTAGGGTTTGGCATTAAACCACGTGGACCTAGGATTTGACCTAGTTGACCAACAACACGCATAGCGTCTGGAGATGCGATAACAACATCAAAGTTAAGCTCACCGGCTTTAACTTGTGCAGCTAGATCGTCCATACCTACGATGTCAGCGCCAGCAGCTTTAGCAGCTTCAGCGTTAGCACCTTGTGTAAATACTGCAACACGTACCTCACGACCAGTACCGTGTGGTAGCACAGTAGCGCCACGAACGTTTTGGTCAGATTTACGTGAATCAATACCTAGGTTTACAGAAACGTCGATGCTTTCTTTGAATTTAGCAGATGCTAATTCTTTAAGAAGTTCAACAGCTTCGTTGATTTCGTAAGCTTTTGTAGATTCCACTTTTTCGCGGATCGTACGCATACGTTTAGAAAGTTTAGCCATTCCGAATTATCCTTCTACGTTCAAGCCCATTGAGCGAGCTGTACCAGCAATAGTGCGAACCATTGCTTCTAGATCAGCGCCCGTAAGGTCTGGTTGTTTGATGTTAGAGATCTCTTCCAGTTGAGCGCGAGTAACTGTACCCACTTTTTCAACGTTTGGACGACCAGAACCAGACTTGATGCCTGCAGCTTTCTTAAGTAAGAAAGATGCTGGAGAAGTCTTTGTTTCGAACGTGAATGAACGATCAGAATAAACTGTGATAACAACAGGAGTCGGAGAACCCTTTTCAACAGAATCTGTTTTTGCGTTAAACGCTTTACAGAATTCCATGATGTTAACACCGTGTTGACCTAGTGCAGGACCAACCGGTGGACTAGGATTCGCCATACCAGCTGAAACTTGCAGCTTAATATACGCAGTAACTTTTTTAGCCATTTTAATTTACCTTAAATATGGGTGCGAACGCTGTATCCAACATAGATACTAGCTTCCCGAAAAACAAGGGCAGCGAATTATAGATATAATTGCTGCCCTTGCCAAGCATTTTGTTGAAAAAATATTCAATAAAATGTAAATCTTATTTTGTAGAACTAAACCTTTAGCCTAATTGGTTAATGGCATTAGCCTTTTTCTACTTGACCAAAGTCTAGTTCTACTGGAGTAGAACGACCAAAGATCAATACAGAAACTTTTAAGCGACTCTTTTCGTAGTCAACTTCTTCAACAACACCGTTAAAGTCTGCGAATGGACCGTCAGATACACGAACCACTTCACCCACTTCAAATAACGTCTTAGGACGCGGTTTGTCAATTGCATCTTGAAGACGGTTAAGAATACGGTCAGCTTCTTTAGAAGAAATTGGAGCTGGACGTTCTTTCGTACCGCCAATGAAGCCAAGTACACGTGGCAAACTACTTACCAAGTGCCATGATTCATCGTTCATTACCATTTGAACTAAAACGTAGCCTGGGAAGAACTTACGTTCACTCTTGCGGCGTTGACCAGCGCGCATTTCAACAACTTCTTCCGTTGGAACAAGTACTTCACCGAAGTATTCTTCCATGTTGTGAACTTTAATGTGTTCTGATAATGTTTTTTGAACACGACCTTCAAAACCGGAAAAGGCTTGAACTACGTACCATCTCATTTTCTGTTCAGACATGAACTTATACCTTTACATCTGTGATAAATGCAACTACACGAACTAGAATACCATCTAGACCCCATAGCACTAACGCCATAATAGCGGTAACAACTAATACGATAAGTGTAGTTTGGATCGCCTCTTGGCGTGTAGGCCAAACCACCTTACGTACTTCTGTTCTTGATTCAGATGCAAATTCAAGCGCATTGCGCCCTTTACTTGTCTGCAATGCAATGCCACCAGCAATAACAGCGGCAATAATTACAGCAACTGCGCGGATTAACACTGATTCTTCACTAAAAATATTGTTACCAATAACTGTGCCAATTAGAATTATAGCAACTAGTACCCATTTTACAGTTTCTAGTGCTTTTCCTTGGTTTTCAGTATTTGAAGTCATACTACTAACCTGTACCTTAAAGACAAAAAAATCCGCTGTTACACGGTGATGACAGTGGCAGGGGGAAGATAATCAAACTCACAAACATCAGTTTGAAGCTCGCCTTGTCTACCAATTGGAACTACCCCTACAAACGGAGCTCCTAATTATAGGGGCTTTCGTTTTTCATGCAAGTTATTCGTAAATAATTATGAATAATATTTGAATTACAAATAGCTTAAATAGATTATGATTAAATTTGATTTTTGATTTTTGATTTTTAAAAGTGTGGTTATTTTAAAGGTGTAGTTATTTGATATGAAGAATATAAGAGAAGAAACAATTGACCTGAAAAATGGTGCTGATACCCAGAATCGAACTGGGGACCTCATCCTTACCAAGGATGCGCTCTACCGACTGAGCCATATCAGCGAATTTGGAGCGGGCGGCGGGAATCGAACCCGCATTATCAGCTTGGAAGGCTGGAGTAATAGCCATTATACGACGCCCGCATGCGTCCTGAATACAAAGTGGTGGAGGGAGAAGGATTCGAACCTTCGAAGGCTGAGCCGTCAGATTTACAGTCTGATCCCTTTGGCCACTCGGGAACCCCTCCACATATTGTACTTCAGTAACGAGTTAAATGGTGCCGACTGCCGGAGTCGAACTGGCGACCTACTGATTACAAGTCAGTTGCTCTACCTACTGAGCTAAGTCGGCGGCGTCACTTAACGAGGAGGGATATTAGAGTAACCCCCTACCTCTTGCAACCTTAATCGCTAAAAAGCAGTTTTTTTTTATCAGACTGGTGAATATTTAGCCACTTCGACTAACCTTCGAGTCAAAAGCTAACGAGACATCCATTTTCAATTAGATTTCAGCACGCCGCAATGAAACTTCACCACCAACATAAGGGCTAATCACCCCATCGATTTCCAATAATAATGCACCAGTATGATCAATGCCTTTGGCAATACCGTGCTTTTGCTTCGCACCTAAGGTTAAAACCACCGGACAATCTTTAAATGCATCGCAACGATTCCACTCTTCGACAAAATGCGCAAAGCCAAACTGTTCAAAATCAGTTAATACCGTCACTAAATGCGATAAATAGCGGGTTGCCAGCTCATTACGGTCGAGAGGCTGTTGCAACTGCTGACAGATATCAGTCCAAGCTTGATCGATTTCCAGTCCAGCTTGCAATGGCATATTAACATTTAAGCCTAAACCAATCACTAAATGGCATTCCCCACCCGCTGTGGCTATAATTTCAACCAATACCCCAGCAATTTTTTTACCGTCGACATAAACATCATTCGGCCATTTCAGTTGAGTATTAGCAACGCCTAAATCTGTCAATGTACGCTCAACAGCAATACCGATCACTAAACTTAAGCCTGATGCGGCTTGAATCCCAGCATCAAGGCTCCAGTAAGTACTGGTATAAAGATGTGAACCATAAGGCGAAACCCATTTTTTACCGCGACGACCACGACCAGCAGTCTGATATTCCGCAAAGCAGCTGTGACCTTTCTCCAATAAAGCCGCTTTATCCAATAAATGTTGATTTGTCGACCCTAACACTTGGTGGCACTCAACTGTGACGCCACTCCCTTGGGCAATTTTCTGCGCATCAATTAACTGCAAAGGTGATGAGAGCTTGTAGCCCTTACCAGTGATCTTGAATATATCTAAGCCGATTGTTTCTAATACTTTTACCTGTTTACTTACGGCCATGCGACTGACGCCTAAGGTTTCACCCAAGGCTTCACCAGAATGGAATTCACCATCGGCAAGTAAACGTATTAACTGTTGTCGTGACACTGTCATATTAACCACCACACACCTCCGCCAAGTTAGTTTCGCCGTTGCGTCCAATGAAGCGCACTTCATGCTGTAGTTCAACCGCAAAACGTGCCGATACTGTCGCTTGGATATGTTGCGCAAGCATAACGATATCATGCGCTGTCGCCGTGCCAGTATTAACGATAACTAAAGCTTGTTCAGTATGCACTTGCGCGCCACCTTGCTGATAACCTTTTAAATTACATTGGTCAATCAACCAGCCAGCCGCCAATTTAACCTTATCCCCCGCAGGATAATGCGGCATGGTTGGGTTTTTCTCGGAGATCACATCAAATTGTGCTTTATTGATGATCGGGTTTTTAAAGAAGCTACCGGCATTACCGAGCTTATTCGGGTCGGGTAGTTTTTGTTGGCGAGTCAAACAAACCTGCTTAAAGATTGTTAACGCCGATGCATCTGAGCCTAAATTGGCCAGTGGGCCATAGTTAATCTTAGCGACCCAAGGTTTTGGTAATTTAATACCCACAGCGGTGATCACTGCTTTATCTTTAAGCTCACCTTTGAAAATACTATCGCGGTAATCAAACTTGCATTCAGCAGGTGTGTAACGTCGTACCGTTAAGCTCTCAATATTAAGCACATCGACATAATCGCAGAAATCTTTCAATTCAACGCCATACGCACCAATATTTTGTACTGGCGCCGCGCCAACCACACCTGGTATAAGGGCTAAATTTTCTAATCCTGCATAGCCTTGCGTCAAGCTCCATTGGACAAACTCATGCCAATTTTCACCTGCAGCGACATGTAAGCTCACCACATCATTGGCGGATTCATTCACTGTGATTCCTGTTAAACAAATACGAATAACGAGTCCATTGAAGTCATCACAAAATAATAAATTACTACCGCCACCTAGGATTAATCGCTGGCGTGCGGGAATTGCCAATGCGAATTGCAACTCAGCAAAGGTCGTGACGGTGACAAATTGCGTAGCATAAGCATCAACACCAAAACTGGTGTAAGGTTTTAAATTATGATTTTTTAGTATTTGCATGAAATAATTAGCACTCGTAACGCATGAACCCATGCAGATAGTACCGTGATAGTACCGTATCTGTATGCAAAACCGAATAATAAAAGGCAACGAGATGCAGTTTCAGTGGTTAAATAAAGTAGAGAATCCGTTAGTTAAACCTTTTTATAAGCAATATCTGCCCTATTCTCGCCCCAACAAAGCTGAGCATATCGCCGTGTTAAAAGACAACAATAGCAAAGATAAGAATACCATTGTCGCTTGCGCACGTTTACGTCCTATCGGAGAATTAACGCTACTCACGGGCATGTTAGTGTCGCCCGATTATCGTGGCCAGCAACTCGCTCATCGGTTATTACACGATATGCGTACTCATTTCATCGCAGGCAAAACCTTTACCTTTGCTTTACCCCACCTTGCCGATTTCTATCATCAGCATGGTTTTGTGCCAACAATGCAGGCGCCAAACGACATCCAACAGCGTTTTCTGGCCTATCAGCAGCAAGGAAAAAAACTGTTGCTATTAGGCTTTAATGATTCTAATCAAGCTGACATCTGATTATCTTTATAATAATATGAAATTACGTTAAGCTGATCACAGCCCATAATTAGACTAATAGACATCATGACAATTAAAACAGACGAACTTAGAACTACCTATATCGATCAGGTGATCACTCCAAGTCAACTGATTAAAGAGTTTCCATTATCTGATAACGCCGCACAGCAACTTGTTAATAAACGCCGAGAGATAGAAGCGATTATTGAAGGTAAAGATAAACGCCTGCTGGTTATCATTGGTCCTTGCTCAATTCATGATACTAGCGCCGCTTTAGATTACGCTCGCCGTCTAAAACCATTGCAAGAGCAATATAAAGACAGCTTGGTGATTGCAATGCGCGTGTACTTTGAAAAACCACGTACCATTGTGGGCTGGAAAGGCTTGATCAGTGATCCGGATTTAAACGGTAAATATCAAGCAAACAAAGGTCTGCGCTTAGCGCGTAAATTATTAGTCGATATTACTGAAATCGGTTTACCAATCGCTACTGAATTCTTAGATATGGTTAACGGCCAATACATCGCCGATTTAATCAGCTGGGGCGCAATTGGTGCTAGAACCACTGAAAGCCAAGTCCATCGTGAAATGGCATCGGCTTTATCTTGCCCTGTCGGGTTCAAAAATGGTACTGACGGTAACACGAAAATTGCTATTGATGCAGTTCGTGCAGCGCAAGTTCCACATATCTTTTACTCACCAGATAAAGATGGCCTAATGACGGTATACCAAACACACGGTAATCCATTTGGTCACGTTATTTTACGTGGTGGTAAAACGCCTAACTACGAGCGTTCACACATTGATACTGCAACTAACGCATTAACGGATGCGGGCTTAGCGCCTTCTGTCGTGGTTGATTTTAGTCATGGTAACAGCCAAAAGCTTCACACCAATCAGCTGCTTGTTGCTGAAGATGTAATGGCGCAAATGCGTACTGGCAGCATGCAAATTTCAGGTATTATGGCTGAAAGCTTTATCGAAGCAGGCAATCAAGCTGTCATACCAGGCGAGCCACTCGTTTACGGTAAGAGTATTACTGATGCTTGTATCCATTGGCAAGACACTGAGCAGCTATTAGCTGACCTTGCTCAAGCAGCAAGTGACCGCATCGAAATAACAAAATAACGTTATCGAATAATGAATACCAAAAAGCCGCGTTACTTCATGACTTGAATTAGCGCGGCTTTTTATTATCTTCAATTTACTTAACTACTTAACTGCTATATGTCGAATAACTTAACAGATGATGCTTTGCAGATCAGTGTCGAAACGATTAAGCATATGCGTAGACTGAATACGACGAATTGTGCCCGACTTACCACGAATCACTAAGGTTTCAGTGGTCACTTGGTTACCTTTACGTTGGACACCTTCAAGCAAATCACCTTTGGTAATACCTGTCGCAGCAAAAATAACATTATCGTTTTTAGCTAGTCTATCTAACGGTAAAATTTCACCCACCACTAAACTAAGTGCTTCACATCGTGCGATTTCAATCTCACCAGCAGCGCGGTTTTCAGGCGTATCACCTTTCACATCATGACGGGCTAATAATCGTGCTTGCATGTTACCGTCCATCGCGCGTATTGCAGCTGCAGATATGACACCTTCTGGCGCGCCGCCAACACAATACATCATATCGACTTCACTCTCTGGCATGCAGCATAAAATCGACGCAGCAACATCACCATCAGGTAACGCGAATACACGCACACCCATCGCATGCAATGCTTTGATTTTATCGCCATGGCGCGGCTTAGCTAAAGTGACAACAGTGAGTTCACTCATGTCTTTGTTTAACGCCTTTGCGACATTACGCACATTGTCTTCAAGCGATAAGTTTAAGTCAATCGCGTTTTTAGCATCCGGACCTACAACCAGTTTTTCCATATACATGTCAGGCGCTTTTAGAAATGCACCTTTCTCACCGACAGCAAGTACCGCAACCGCATTCGATTGCCCCATTGCAGTCATACGTGTACCTTCAATCGGGTCGACAGCAATATCAACAGCATCAGCGCCAGCTATTTTAGTGCCGACTTTCTCACCGATATAAAGCATAGGCGCTTCATCAATTTCGCCTTCACCAATCACAATTTCACCGTCAATATCTATCTTATTTAGCATCACTCGCATGGCTTCAACAGCTGCACCATCAGCAATATTCTTATCACCACGGCCTAGCCATTTATAACCAGCAAGTGCAGCGGCTTCAACGACGCGCGAAAATTCAATGGCAAGTGTACGTTTCATTTGTTAGCTCCGATATATAAGTGGCTATATTTTAAAGCGCCACTTATTCAATTACAATTTGCGAATCGTTATATTTAAACATCTAATATTTAAGATCATGTTTAAATCATATTTAAAACAAATAGCCCTCGTATGATCTAACTAATAACGACATCCGTCTGCGGTATGCAGCTACACGCTAATACTTGTTTGGCTTTTTTACCATCATCAGTCAATGCATGATCGGCAAGTACGCGTACTTCACCTGACTCTAACGTCACACGGCAAACACCACAATAGCCCGCTCGGCAGTTATAAGGGATCTTAACGCCATTTTTTTCGGCTTGTTCTAACAAGGTGGTTTTATTATCACCAACAAAACTGGTATCCCAACTGTCCAATAAAATATTCACCGGTTTACCTGGTGTTTCAGAATGTTTATGATCGCCAAAACTTTCGGTAAACTGTTGTTCGGCAGGTACGTTTAATGCCGTTAATGCCATGGTCATTGTCGTCATAAATGCTTCAGGACCACAAACATAAGCAGAACGCTCACTTATATCACGCAGCACATCGGCAAGCATTTGCTGATCAATACGCCCTCTCAACCCAGTCCAATCACTTTGGCTCGTTTCAGCAGTCAAAGTGAGTACCAAGCGCATATTTGTATGTTGACGAGTGAGTAACTGCAATTCATCAAGGGCGATCAAGTCTACAGCCGTTTTGGCACTGTAAAAGAAGACAATGTCTTTATCACATTCAGTATCGGCATAATAACGTGCCATCGACAACATTGGGGTTATACCACTGCCCGCTGACAGCAAGAGTAACTTCTGCGTTGTCGCGGTAAAAGCATGAAAAGGACCACGCGGTGATGACGCACCTAAGCGACCGCCAACGGTTAAATTATCATTCAACCAATTTGATGCTTTACCCTCTGGTACACGTTTTACTGTAATGGCTAATAAATCAGGTCGGCTTGGAGAAGATGACAAGGTATAGTTGCGCATCACCAAATCTTGACCAATTTTTAGATTCAGCGTAATGAATTGACCAGGTTTGTAATTCAATAATGCTGCAGGTTCAACACGAAAACGAAACGTTTTGGTATCAGGCGTTTCATCAATAACAGCAACACAACACAATTGTCTTGTTTCACCCTTGCCCCATAGGGTTTTAGCTTGCTGCTCGGCAGGGTGTTTCACTACCTGTTTTGGTGTTGATGTCACGGGTTGTTTCGGACGATTATCAGCATAAAATTTAGGCGCATGATATTCCAACACTTCAAGGCTATCACCCAGTTTAATCACGGCATCATTATGACTAATTAAATTTTGCCCAAAATCAATCCGGCCATCGTTATCTTTACGGAATAAATTTAATGTTTTTAGCGGTTCTTTATCGTTAGCAAAATTGATTTCACCTGGGGGTAGTGTCGTAAAAATACAACGCTCACAGGCTTTCACTAATTCAAACTCAGCATCACCTATTTTGATCCGCTTCCACGTATCTTCAGCAAAGGGTTCGCAGCCTGTCACGACTAAATTGGTTCTAAATTGGCGCATATCAATTGGTCTGGCTGTACTACGATTCAATTCATCAAGGGATGCTTGAGAAATTAATAACAGCGGAAAACCATCAGCAAAACCAACTTGCTTATCAAAATTAGCGACTTTGCGTGATGACTGTTCACCGAAATAAAGTAACTGGCATGCCACGCCTAGAAATTTAGTTAACCACTGGTTCATCTCCTCACTACAGCGCTGACCTTTAACACATGAATCCCAAACCGTTACATCAGTATAATCTTGCTGGAGTTCTTTAAACGTAAGGGCTATCGGCGGCATTTTCGGCGCTGAAAGCATAATACCTTGAGAAGACACTTCAATCTTGATGGTCGATATTTTAGGTTGTGTTCGACCGGTAATAAATTGTCCTTGCATGTCACTGATCATAAAGCGACGGTCATGTTCTAAGCCCATTTCACTCACATGTGACTGGGTTAAGTTAATTGCTTTTGCAGACTTTAATGGATAAATAGCCAATCCAGATAGATTTATTTTAGTCACGTATTCATTCCCTTACTGTAACGACGTTTACACCTGCAGATGACCAGTCATCTAACCGATAGCGCAATAAAATACTGAGCAAGATAATAGCTTACAATAATAACGCCATAAGCACTATGGAACTGTTTTTTAAATCTATCAAATGCCAATGTCGCATCTGAAAACAAAAACACGACGGCACCAATAAAGGCATAAAAACTAGCAGAGCTCTCTAACGTAAAATAGCGTTCACCACTGATCCAAGCCATGACAACAATAATACTCATGTACACCAATACTGGCACTTTCATTTCCGCTAGAGAAGGCCACAATAAGGTTAAATACACGATGGCGATAATAATTAAAGGCGTGATCAACGCCCAGGTATACGTGATCTCCAGCTGCATAGAAAAAGCCACGATATAAGCAACATGAGCGGCTAAAAAACTAAGTAGACCGGGGATAAATCTATCTTTTGGGAGCATAAGGAAGATGTCACCTAAGGTCGACAGCAGCAGCCCCAATAAGATAAGCCAAACATAATCGCTGAGCGCTGGGGATAAATGCCAACATAAAGCCGCAATAGAAAGTGTAGTCACGGGCTTAAATACATAGAACAACCATTTTAGCTCTTTATAAGCGCCATATAAATGCAATAAAGCACACATCAAGATAACCAGCGTACTTGCTATTAGCGTCGTTGTAACGTCCATTTTTGACTCTTCCATCACATTGAATAAATGCTCAATACTGAGTCATTTTCATCTCCATATACAAGTATTAAAACGTTATAAATGTGCGCAGGTTAACAATTACATACATAACAACCTGTAATTTTAATGAAATGGTAGACAGAAATTAGCAAATTAGACTAGTTTATTCACTCATAAAACGGCGAATAAACACTGATGGAGATAATTATCATGGAACAGCAACAAGCATTACAAAATCACCTTATCGCGATTGAAATGTATATTTGCCACTTAGGTAAAACATTTGAAGAAGCTTGTGAGGAACTGAACCTAGATATTACCGATCAACTGGCTCTAAAAAGCATGATGGTTGCCTAATCGAGCCCCACAGCATATTGTCAGCAGTAACTAAAACCTAACAGCTACTCTTCGCTCGCCACATTATACTTTTTGTTAATGGCCTGCACGACATTGGCTTGTGATTCTTCAAACCCTAAGACCCTTACGCTCTCATCAGTTAAAGCCTGCTTAGAGATTGGCTTGCTAATACAGCCCTCTATTGCAACTTGTTCATATTTGGCTAGATTAAACTCAAGCGGGTCTTCGGTTAACGCTATAATGGGTGTTTTCAGATTACTTGAATCGCCAGACCTGATCAGTTTAATCGTCGCCAAACCATCTTCACCAGGCACCTGTACATAGATCAGATCAAATTGATGTTTCTGGACCAGTTCTAAACACTCAATACCCGAGTTGGCGGTCACGACCTGCATATGTAATTGATTTAAAGTCTGCTGCAGCACAACCCGATTAATTTTATGATTTTCGACCAACAAGACCTTAAGGCCGATTAATTTAGCTAATACTAGATCACTACGCCCAACTATATGCTGAGCCCGTAAAGGATAAACACGTGGCAAGCTAAGATTGATGGTAAATTTAGCGCCTTCCCCTAACGTACTATCAACCTGTAATGTCCCCTGCATTAAATTAATCAATCGCGAACAAATGACCAAACTTAATCCTCCGCTAGGTAACTCACTGGCCTTATGATTATGTGATAAATCGTCGGCATCAAATAAGCGTGATAATTTGGTCACAGGTATTCCAATACCGGTATCATTAACGGTGAAGACAAGATCAGCTAGCTTATTACTACCATTACTACCATTACTACCATTACTACTATTACGATTACTATTATTACTATTACAATTGGTGCCACGTACTTGCAGTTCAACAAAACCACGGTCGGTAAATTTTAATGCGTTAACAACTAAATTGACCAGAACCTGTTGCAGCCTTGTCGGGTCGCCTATATAAAATCGATGTAAGTTTTCAGGGTAATCCAGACTAAAACGGACACGTAAATTATGATGAACCAAGGGACGTAAAGAGGTATATACCTGATCAAGAATTTCCAACAAGTCAAAGCGCTCGTCACTTAACTCTAAATTTCCAGATTCTATTTTTGAATAGTCAGCCACATTATTAAGCAGCATTAACATGTGACTTGCTGATTGTTTCATTAATTTTAAATACTCTACTGATTTCGTATTCTGTGGCATTTCACATAACAACTCAGCAGTACCCAAAATACTATTCAATGGCGTTCTGATATCATTACTTAAGCTATCCACAAATTGCTGCTTAGACTGCCCTGATAACGGTTTTGTTATCTTAGTAGCGGCTGATTGTTCAAGCGCTTTATTCACTAAACTAATTAACCCGTCTAGTTCAATATAAGGAGAACATAAAAAGGTCGGCTGATTTTCTTTTTCATCAATAGCTTGCTGACATCGAACTTGCAGCGTGACCAATGGTTTTGTGAGTAATCTACTCAATACCAGTTTCGAGATGAATAAGCACAGAAGCAGTAGTGGTAAGGTGATCCATAATAAATTAAATTTTAACGATGTGAATGCAGCGACTTGCTGTGCATCAGCTTGTTGGCTTGTTACCTCTACAGCGACAAACATTCCCCCCACAACAAGCACTAACATGAATAATAATAATGTGCGTATCTTGTTGTACAAAGAATGCTGTAATACAACCTTATTTGAATCGACCTTGACTGCCCGCATAACCAATATATCCTTATTACTTGCTATGTAATAAATCTAGCTAACATTAAAAAATTTGCCTAACTATCTAATATTTTTCGCTTTAATTCAATCAACAACAGCTTTTAAAGAGGATAATGGTTTATTTCTGCTAGTCAGTTCTATTTATGCTGTACAATAGTAAACATCGACTAGAAAAATGTGGTTGGAATTTTGGCTATGCTCCTATATAGTTCCTGCCCCAGAAATGCTTTCTAGCAATTATATTTATTCAATTCTATTTAAGAGGTAGCTTCTTTGCGCTTTCAAGATTTCGGTATCGACCCACGTTTAATCAGTTCAATCAAACACTTAGGGTTTGAACAAGCAACAGAGGTGCAGGAAGCAGCTATTCCACTTATTTTAGGTGGCTGTGACATCATGGCTACATCGCAAACGGGTAGTGGTAAAACTATCGCTTACGGTCTGCCTGTATTACAACGTATGCTAAAGCAGCGTCGTTTCGAACACCGTGCAGTACGTGCCGTGATTTTGGCGCCAACGCGTGAACTTGCGATCCAAGTGCACGCCAATATGAAACACTTGGGCATGAGCTTAGATTATCAAATCCAATTGATTATTGGTCGTGAGTCATTCCAGCATCAAGAAAAATTGCTGCGTAAAAACCCTGAAGTGTTAATTGCAACACCGGGTCGTCTACTTGATCATATCCGTGAAAAATCAATTTCACTTGAGCACTTAGAATTCCTTGTGTTAGATGAAGCTGACCGTATGTTAGACATGGGTTTCCGTGATGACGTATCTGCAATTTCAAACAGCGCGCCAAACGTAAAGCGTCAAACGATGTTGTTCTCAGCAACACTAGAGCACGTTGATGTTGCCAATATTTGTAACCAAGTATTACGTGCTCCAGAACGTATTGAGATTAACCGCTCAAACGATCAACATGAAAAAATTGAACAGCGTCTGCATTTCTCTGACAACTTAACACACAAAGAAGAGCAATTAGTTCATCTTGCAAAAACGGAAGATTATCGCCAACTGTTAGTCTTTACGGCGACAAAATCAGATACAGAACGTCTAGCAAAACTATTAGTAGATAATGGTATTGATGCCACCTCTATTAACGGTGACATGTTACAAAATCAACGTAAACGTACGCTAGAAGATTTCCGTCGTGGCCGTGTTGAAGTATTAGTGGCAACGGATGTTGCCGCACGTGGTCTTGATATTCGTACATTAAGCCATGTGATCAACTTTGATTTACCAATTAACCCAGAAGACTTTATTCACCGAACAGGTCGAACGGGTCGTGCTGGTGCAAGCGGTATTGCAATCTCACTTGTAAGTCCGAAAGATTGGACTTCATTTGGTAAGATAGAAAGCTACTTAAAAATAAAACTGACTTGTACTATGTTAGAAGGTTTTGAAGCTAAGTTTAAAGGTCTTAAACCAAAACCAGCGAAGAAACGTTTACCTGCAAGTAATAAAGGTCGCCCAACGAAGCTAACGCGTAAAGGTGATAAGAATGCACCGAAGCACAAGCAGAATACAGCGCCGAAACAAGATAAGAAACAATCAATGCGCGATTCAATGGCAAGTGCCGTAGATAGCGGTTTTGCACCAATGAAGAGAAAGCCAAGAGCTGAAATCATCGACGATGGTCGCGAAGAAGATTAATCCTAAAAACCTGCTCCCGAGCAGGTTTTTTTATTTATACTGGTTGATTCTTTTTGTTTATACTGTTTTATAAAGAAACGTATAACATCGTTAAGCTCACGGGAGAGCAACCATGGCAGGATTAAGTTTAATCGCCCTACTCGATGACATCGCATCAGTATTGGATGATGTCGCACTGATGACAAAAGTCGCTGCAAAGAAGACGGCAGGCGTACTAGGCGATGATCTGGCGCTCAATGCCCAGCAAGTCTCAGGCGTCAGTGCCGAACGAGAGTTACCCGTGGTTTGGAAGGTCGCCAAAGGCTCTTTCAAGAACAAGGCGATTTTAGTGCCCGCCGCACTCCTCATTAGCGCAATAGCTCCTTGGTTAATTACCCCCCTGTTACTTATCGGCGGCTTATTTTTATGCTTTGAAGGTGCCGAGAAGCTGCATCACGCTAAGTCAGCACCCGAGCATGAAAATAATACGGGCGATGCTGCCTTGGCCGGATTATCCGTTGAAGAGTTCGAGAATCAAAAAGTCAAAGGCGCTATTCGTACCGATTTCATCTTATCCGCCGAGATCATTGTAATAGCCCTAGGCACAGTACAAATTGAATCATTAGCCACCCAATTAACCGTGGTCAGCTTGATCGCTCTGCTCATGACTGTTGGTGTTTATGGCTTGGTCGCGGGTATCGTCAAAATGGATGATGTGGGTTTATATCTCGTTAATAACAGCCGAGTAAAAACGCTAAAACACTATTTAGGTAATGGCTTACTTACTTTTGCACCCAAGTTAATGCGCTCATTAGCCGTAATCGGCACGGTGGCCATGTTCTTAGTCGGTGGCAGTATCGTGTTGCACAGTATTCCGGGCTCTCATGATGTGGTTCATTCGCTACTAACGATGCTACCAGAAACATTCGCACATAACGTGGTAGCCAGTACTCTTGCTCCGATTGTGATCGATGGCTTAGTCGGATTGTTGGCTGGTTTTATTGTCTTGTTAGTTGTCAGTGGTGTACAAAAATTAAGAGCCTGACTAAGAGCATTTTTAATGGTAGTTGTTAAGGTAATAATGACCTTAACAACTACTGAATAACAAAGCTTCATTGTACGACGCCGCTACTCATTAGTTTCATCTAATCGACTGCCTAACACCACACTTCAGGTTTAATGCTAATACTTGTTTCGCCAGATAACACTTGAATATCGCCATCCTGGATCATCAATTGTAGCTCCATATTACGGCTATATAGCTTTTCCATTTGCTCGGCAGTTTCATCATCAATATATTGAATTGATAAATTATCAGCGCTGTATTTAATTTTCTTAAACCATAATCCAGCACTGCGACCGCCATAGGTATAAATCGTTGCTTTCTGTGCTTGATTACTGGCTTTCTTTAGACGCTTGTCCGATGGCTGACCTAAATCAATCCATTGCTCGATCACGCCGATATCCGATTTAAACCAAATATCCGGTTCTTCATCTTCACCGAGGCCTTTAGTAAAGCTTAAACGTGCTTCTGCATCCACATTTAACATCCAGGCTAATAAGCGTAGCATTAGACGGTTATCGTTCTCGGAAGGGTGTTGCGCAAGAGTTAGCGGGATATCATTAAGGTAAACATGATTGTCGAGATCAACAATAGATACTTTTGCTTTTAAAATCGTTGCCGTTAAAGCCATGGGATTCACTAATAAAGGGGATATGACAGGCATGATACACCAGTCTTTAAGGCAAGAAAGCTTAAGGTAAAAAAAAAGCCTAATAATCGCATATTGCTTTCACAAAATACGGCTTACTAGGCTTAATCAACAAGTGTTAATTAATGTATATTTACACCATTAAACAACTTCTTTTGGACCACCAAATGAGTTAACAGCAGGTGCTTTGCCTTTGAATTTCTCAAACTCAACCTGACATGTATTCGCTGACGTTGCTTGCGCAAGTTCAGAAGAACCGATATCGATTGTTAGGTTGTTTGGATCGCCATAAGTACAAAGTGAACCGATGCTTTCGTCTTCAGGACCATACCAAGCACCCTCTTCAATACGAATAACATTCACAGGGTAGTTATCATCAACTACAGCACCCGCTAACAACTGACCACGGTCATTGAATACACGTACGATGTCGCCATCTTTAATACCACGTTTTTTCGCGTCTGCAGAGTTCATGTAAACTGGCTCACGACCTTGAACGGTGTAAGTAGCACGGAACTTCTCTGATTCACACATTTGTGAATGCAGACGTTTATTCGGGTGACAAGACTGCATCCATACTGGGAATTCAGCTGATTTTGGACCACCGTGTGAACGTTCTGTTTTCTCAAACCACATTGGGTGGCCTTTACAGTGCTCATAACCAAAACGTGCAATCTTACGGCTGTAGATTTCAATGAAACCAGAAGGCGTACCTAATGCGTTAACTTCAGGGTCTTCACGGAAGTCAGCATGACGCGTCCAGTTCTCACCATCACCGAAGTGGAAGTAACCTTCTTTCCAGAATTCATGGAAGTCCGGCATATCCCATTTACCAGCATTGGCTGTTTTAGATTCGTTATAAAGCTGCTCTAACCACTGTACTTCACTCTTACCTTGAGTATAGTCTTTACTCTTGCCCCAACGTTTCGTTAGTTCAGTAAAGATCTGAAAGTCAGTTTTAGATTGGAATAGTGGGTCAACTAGCTTCTTCATACCCAACAAACCTTTCGCGCGGTATGAACCATAAATATCTAAATCGTTACGCTCGTACTGCGTACAAGCCGGTAGCACGATATCAGAGAAACGACACGTTGCTGTCCAGTTGTAATCAATCGCGATAACAGTTTCCAGTTTTTGGAATGCTGCTTTCATGTTGTTACGATCTTGATGACGATGCCAAGGGTTACAACCCGTGAATACCATCATTTTGATATCAGGGAAGGTGATTTTTGAGCCATTAGCATCAATCACTTTACCTGGATTTTGCAGTGCATCAACAAAGCGCGCCACCGGGATCGTTGAGCTTGCACCTTTAAAGTCTTTACTGGTATGGCGAATAGGCTTGCCTGAATCAGGGTTACGTGGGAATGCCCCCGCGCCAACGGCACCTGAAGTCGGCACACCAATTGAGCTATAGTGATGACCATAACTAATACCACCACCAGGTAGACCGATTTGGCCTATCATTGAAGCAAGTACAGCGCCCATCCAATAAGGTTGCTCACCATGTTGCTGACGTTGAATTGACCAACCAAATAATAACTGTGTACGGCCATTAGTAATTAAACGGGCAAAATCACGAATCTCTTCAGCTGGGACACCACAGATTTCACTCGCCCATTCTGGCGTTTTCTCAACTTTATCTTCCGTTTCACCTTGCACATATTTCAAGAATTCATCGAAACCTAATGCATAAGTGTCTAAGAATTTCTGATCATGCAGATCTTCTTTTACCATCGTATGTGCAACAGCAAGCATGAAAGGTACATCAGTATGTGGATTGATGTATCTGTGTTCATTACCCAAGAAGTTTTGTGTTTTATTCTTCACTGGATCAACACTGATCACGCGAATTTTCTTCTCTGCTACTTTGTCTTTTAATGCTTCGAGGTATTCAAAGCTATCATGTGTTTCACAGTTCCAACCTACTTGTAGGTTTTTCACTGGATCCGTCGCCCACAAGATAATCGTTTTACTGTTATCTAGGATCAATGGCCATGATGTACCTGGTGCATATACTTCTGTCGAGCCAAGTACGTAAGGCAGAATTGTTTGACCAGCACCTGTTGAGTAGTCACCTACATCTTTTACTGATGCGCCGTGCATTGCGATCGCACGTGCCATGTGGCTACCACAGCTATGTAGTTGACCAGTTGCACGCCAACCATTTGCGCCTGTATGTAGACCTGATGGGCCATAAGTATTCTGAACACGCTCTAATTCTTCATAGAACATGTCTAATGCTTGATCCCAAGTAACACGGATGAAACGATTATCACCACGTTGTTTTGTGTCACTCTTCTCACGGTTTAGATACCAATCTAAACGCACCATAGGGTAACGTACACGTGATGGGCTATAGATAATACCTTCAATGCCTTGCAGCATATCAGTTGGATACTTATCTAATTCAAACGCTTTAACTTCTGTAACTTTACCGCCATGGATCTTGGCACGGAACGCACCCCAGTGCGAACCCGTTAGTTTCCATTCTGCACGCTCAGCCATAGTAGCCGCGCTTGCTGTATTTGGTACCAATAAGCTAGGACCAATCACAGCAACTGCAGATGTCGCCATCACCCCTTTTAGAAAGGAGCGACGACTTACCGATACATTTTCTTTATTAGACTTTTTGTCTCTATTAAACATAGTCATACTTCTCTTTGAATTAGTGAGCATCTTTGCTGTAATCAGATGAATGGTTTTGTAGATACTTCAAGATAACATCATGTGTATCACCATCTAAGTTCACAAAACCTTGCATGCCGGCAAACATACCAACCCAAGTATTTGCATCAAAATGTGCTTCAGCTGGTTGGGTATGACAAACACTACACGTTGTTTGGTAAGCGCCTTTCGCATAGTCCCAAATATTTTGTAGGTTTTCTTCATAACCTTTTTTATCAACCCATAGTGTGAACGTTACTTGTTCCCAAGGTAGACCAGTTAAATCATCTTCTCGCTTATCACCACGAACGAATAGGGATTCATCTTGTGACGCTTCTTTTGACAATGTTGCTTGAACAATATTTTTAGCAAAATCAAAGTACAATACACGACCGTAACCTTTGGCTTTATGCCAAGTCACTAATTCAACTTCTAAACGATCACCAGACTCTGCAATTACTTTAAACTTGGTCGCAGGCGTTAATACACCGAGGTACTCAGTTTCTTTTTCATCTTTATAAAGTGGCGTTTGTACTAGAGAGTAATACTCTTTACCAATTTCAAATGAATGGCCTTCTAGGTTTTTAGCCATTTTACCCAGTTCGCTGATAGCAGTCGTATCCATCTCTGGTAAATGGTGAGCAATACCTTTATGGCAATCTAAACAAGATTGATCTCGTTCAGCTGCGCCACGCATTTGCACTTGTGCCTTTTCAGACATTTTGGTGAAATCCATGCTCTTATAGTCATGACAGTTACGACATTCTAATGAACCGTTGGCTTTAAATCGCGCCCATTCGTTTTGTGCTAGGTGCAAACGTTTAGCTTCGAATTTTTCTTTGGTATCAACAGTTCCCAATAACCAACCAAATACGTCTTTACTTGCACGAGCTTTAGCAGCCATTTTGTCTGACCACTTGTGCGGTACGTGACAATCAGGACAAGTAGCGCGAACACCACTGCGATTAGACCAATGGATCGTGCTTTGAATTTCTTTATAGTTGTTTTCTTCCATACTATGACAAGAAATACAGAATGCTTCGGTGTTAGTTGCCTCTAGCGCAGTGTTGAAACCACCCCAAAAAATAACACCAGCAATGAAAGCGCCACAAGTAATAACACCTAACGAGATATGCTTACTTGGTTTGCTGAAAACGCCCCAAGAACGAGCGATCATAGAAAATAATTTTTTCATTATAGTAATACCTAGATAATGATTAGTTGAGTAATTTGATTAATGTGTTGGTAGGCCAAAAAGGATATGACTCATCCAAATGACAAAACCATAGCCAAATACACTAACAGTTGCGAGAATTGGGAATAAGAAGACAGTTAGGAAAACAAATAGTTTCCACTCACCTTTTTTCTCAACTTTCTCGGTCTCTATATTACTTGTTTGTTGTTTCATCTAAAATTCCTGCAGAAATGATGATCTCTAGATTAGAGTTTAGGATAGTGTAAAGTATGGTCAAGAAAGATAAATTGCAACAGATCAAAGAAAATATTATTTTCCAAACTATTTATAAAGGAATAGCCAATTTCGGGTAAAATTAACCTGCGATACGCCTAGTCACGTTTTTTTCGTCGCAATTGCAGGAGAAAGACCATAAATACCGTATATAAAGCAGGTTCAATCCAGCCAGATTTAACCGAAAGGTAGTAATGTAGCGGCGTTAGTAGCGCAGCTAAGTAAATAAGATTGTGTAATTTTTGCCAATTGCGCTGCATTTTACGGCGAACGTACATCGGCGACGTTAGCGCGAGTAAGAGTAAAATAACAAACGCGATCATGCCAAGCCAAATATACGGCCTTTTGACCAGCTCTTGAAACAGTAAGGCGATATCCCAGCCTAAATCTAACCAGGCAAACGCCGTTAAGTGCAGACTTGCATAGAAGAAACAATATAAGCCAATAAGGCGCCGTGTCGAGATCAATAAACCTTCTTTATAGCGCTTTGCTAACGGTGAGATCACCAATGTTAATACCAGTAAATTTAACGCGCCCTTACCTAAAAAATGGATCACCGCTTGCACAGGGTCGCCGCCCAATGCATCGGCGTCAATTGCTAACCCAAGATACACCAGCGGCATAATAGCCAGTACATGAATATAGGCCTTAAAATAAGGCACTCTTTTATAGGTTAGCACTGGCATAATTAGATGTACCTCTTCAGATCCATACCTTGGTATAAACTCGCCACTTCTTCAGCATAGCCATTGAACGGTAATGTTTTAATGCGCTTCGAACTAAAAATACTACCATTGCCGATACGGCGTTCAGATGCTTGACTCCAACGCGGGTGATCCACAGCAGGATTTACATTGGCATAAAAACCGTATTCACGAGAGGCAAGACGATTCCAAGTCGTTGGCGGTTCTTGTTCTAACAAATGGATTTTCACAATGGATTTAATGCCTTTAAAACCATATTTCCACGGCACCACCAAACGGATTGGCGCACCATTTTGCGGCGCTAGGGTTTTACCAAATGTACCCACTGACAACATAGTTAACGGGTGCATAGCTTCATCCATACGTAACCCTTCGACATATGGCCAATCCAGACTACCGCCAAGATATGACGATGCTTGACCAGGCATTTGTTGCGGATCGTATAAGGTTTCAAACGCGACATATTTGGCTTTTGAAGTCGGATTGGCTTTTTTAATAATTTCCGCTAACGAAAAACCTGTCCACGGGATCACCATCGACCACGCTTCAACACAGCGCATACGGTAAATACGCTCTTCCAGGTCTGCGACTTTAAATAAATCGTCATAACCTAGGGTAATTTCTTTTTCAACTGCGCCAGTAATGGTTAACGTCCAAGGTTCGACTTTAAAGTCCTGGGCATTTTTTTGCGGGTCGGTTTTAGCCGTGCCAAACTCGTAAAAATTATTATGTGAGAGTACTTTTTTCTCTGGTGTCCAAATCTCACCATCAGCGTAATCTTTACTGCCGGTTAATCTCAGCGGCGATTGTACAAACGCCTGTCCACCAGCTTTGCTCTTGTCACCAGAAAATATATCAAAGATGCTTGCTTGCGCAGGAGTCGCAGCGGCCAGTCCCACACCCGCAAGGCCGAGTTTTTTGAGGAATTGTCGACGTTGCTGATAGACCGGTTCCGCAATAACATCATTTTCATTTGCTTGAGATTTGTTTTTAGACTTAATAATCATTCCGTTACCTGCTTGGTTAACTTCCCATGTAGTAATCATGGTCTATTTACACAAATTGTTCATCACAGAATTATCACAATCACGGTACAATTTTATATAAATCTAGCTTCAGCTTATATTAATACAAAAATTAGGCTCATTTTAACGTTATTATTTTTTGTAACTACGCTTCGCTGCTGGCTTTTTCTTAAATTTACGTCCTGCAGGTTTACCACTCGAAAGGCCACGCAAACCATCGGGCAGTGTCGCTTTCGCTTGCTCTATCATGCCTGATAATTGTTGTAGTAATCCGCCCATGAAATGCTGATAACTGGCTTCTTTTTTACTGATGCCATCAAGCACTGACTCCCATTGCGCCGTCATATCCGGCAAAGTAGCCGATTCAGGTAACGCATTTATCAAGCCTTTTCCTGCGTCTGTGGCTAAAATTAGTTTGTTATTACGCACTAAGAAATTACGTCTGAATAACAACTCAATAATCCCTGCTCGCGTTGCTTCCGTACCCAAGCCATCGGTATCTTTTAATATTTTACGAATATCGCTATCTTGTACATAACGAGAGATCCCCGTCATCGCCGCAAGCAAGGTTGCATCACTGAAATGTTTTGGCGGCTGAGTTTGCTTCTCAATACATTCAGCCTGCTGACATAATACTTGTTCGCCTTTTTTGATGGTGGGGAGTTGCGCAGCTAATTCTTTCTCAGCGTCTGTTTGTTTATTCGTACTTGCCGCTGATTTAGGGAACAATACTTTCCAGCCCAGCTTTAAGGTCATTTTCGCTTTAGCAATAAACAGTCCACCAGCAATGGTGATTTCAGCCACCGTGTCGGCATACTCATAAGCCGTATAAAACTGACACAAGTATTGCCTTGCGACTAATTCATAAATATTCTTCTCGCTGCTGTTAAGGCGATCTACGTTACTACTTTTTTCGGTGGGGATAATGGCATGATGCGCCTCCACCTTACCATCGTTCCACGCTTTACTGCGTAAACTCTGATCGGCATTCACCGCTGCTTGATTTAATGAGCTGCTTGTATTGGCAATCGCCTTAATTACACTGCCACGATGAGCATAATGTTCTTTGGGTAAATAACGGCTGTCAGAACGTGGATAAGTAATGAGTTTATGGCGTTCGTACAATGCTTGGCAGGTATCTAATACTTGCTGTGCGCTCATACCAAAACGCTTCGCCCCGTCAATTTGCAATGATGATAAATTATAAGGAAGCGGCGCTGCTTGTTGTTTGTTTTTCTTTTCCAGTTTAGTCACTTCACCCATTTTCCCTTGGACACGACTGACGACATTTTCAGCCAATTTTTTCACTAACGCGCGGCCATCTTCATCCATATATGGACGACAAGCTTCGCTCGGTTTCCATTTGGCGGTGAATGTTTCTTGCTGTTGGGTTTGTAGATGCGCCAATACTTCATAGAAAGGCTTACTGACAAAATTGGCGATCTCGATATCACGCCTCACCACCAAACCAAGAATCGGGGTTTGTACCCGCCCTACAGACAATACCCCTTGATAACCGACTTTTTGACCTTGTAAGGTATAAGCACGGGTCATGTTCATACCATAGAGCCAATCCGCTCGCGAGCGTGCTAGTGCTGAAACAGACAAGGGAATATAATCACTATTAGGCTGCAAGTTATTCAACGCTTTTTTTACAGCGGCTGGATTAAGATCGCTAATGAGCAAACGCTGGGCGGTATTTTTCTTTTTCGCAGGGGTTTTCAGAAATTCAATCACTTCATCTACCAGCAACTGCCCTTCTCTATCCGGATCGCCCGCATGCACAAGACTCGTGGCTTTTTTCACTAAGCCTCTTAATACAGTCAGCTGTTTACTGGTATTCGGTTTCTTCTTTAATTGCCAAGTCTCAGGCACAATTGGTAGGTGTTCTAAACGCCATTTTTTATAAGCGTCATCGTAGGCGTCAGGCTCAGCCTGTTCGAGTAAGTGACCAATACACCAAGACACGACATCGCCATTACCCACCTCAATATAACCTTGCTGTTTCTTATGCGGTTTTGGTAATACGTCGGCAATAGCACGACCAAGGCTGGGTTTTTCGGCGATGTAGAGTTTCATGATGAGACGATAACTTAAACTGTATGAATAAACAGTTAATGTAGCTAATTTTGCGGTGTAAGTCTATGACTTAAAGTGAGGGGGCTGTAAGAATAGATTAACCTATGCAGTGTAAACCTGTGCAGTGAAACCTGATACGTAAATCTATTCTTGTCAGTAACATTATCAACTTAAACGATTGCGCGGCCTAAATATTCAACCAGTGCTTCAGAAAGGTTAAGCCATTCGTCTTCAGGCACGTATGCACTTGGATCATTTTCATCATATTCGCCAAACTCTTCCCAATACACTTCACGTACTGCACAAGCAAAATCATTGTTTAATTCAGCCATATCAGCAATACTGCCGAACCAAATAATATGACGTAAATCAATAGTTAATTCGTTAATGTGTTCAATCCATTCTTCAACTGAATTGGTTTGTGCTTGCAACACTTTAAAACGCTGTTTAGCGGCAAATACTAACTCGCCATCCATCTCACCAGTATCCGCTAAGATATCTAGGTACTCGTCATAAATAAACTCGATAGCTTCTTCACGGCCATTACACCAATGTAGCTTAGTGCCTCTGCTACCTAATACTGATGCATTGTAAGAATCATCAATATGCACGATAGCCCAGCTATCTATAAATCTACTCATGGTTTTCTCTTTAGTTTAAGTAACGACAGATTATCAATCGCTATTATAACCGAAAATAGTTACGCTTGTATCTAACTTGATATACAGGCAATTGATATGAGCAAAGATACACTTCCAAAAATAGCCATCATAGGTGCGGGCTGGTTAGGAAAACCATTAGCACAGCAGCTATTATCACAAGATTATCCGCTGACGGTAAGTTGTAGCCATATAGACAAAGCCGCAAGTTTAACCATAGCCGGGGTCCCTGCGGTTAGCGCGACCCTTAGCGAAGAACCTCAAGGAGACTGGCAAGGTTTATTAGCCAATAAAGATATTGCGATTTGCCTACTCCCTGCTAGCCGAGGTAATCATGCCAATAGTCCCTTGGCAGTTCAAATAAAGCAATTACTGCTCATGTTAAAACAATATAACGTGGGTAAATTTATTTTTGTCAGCTCTACTAGTATTTATCAAAAAACCAATAATGCACTAGCAGAAACGGCGCCATTAAACCCGAGCAGTACCGTGTACGCGGCAGAACAGTTGATACAACAGCAACAGGATGTTGAGTACACGATTATTCGCTTTGCCGGATTAATCAGTGAGGATAGAAATCCAACACGCAGCTTATCGAAAAAAAGCACTAGCGGGCATATCTTTGATGCCGGTAAGTCACCGGTAAATTTAATCCATCAAAACGATGCAATAGGCGTGATCCAAGCGGTGATCAAACAGCAATGTTGGGGAGAAATATTGAATGCCTGCAGCGATCAACATGCCAGCAGACAAGTCTTTTATCAGCAAGGAGCTAAGCAGCTTGGCATCACCATCCCAAGCTTTAGTGACGACAACAGTAAACCAAATTGCATCATTGCCAACGATAAATTAAAGCAGCAACTAAATTATCAATTCAAGCATAACTCAGCTACAGATTTAGTAATTTAGGCTTTGGCATTTGACTTGGTTTAATACTGTCAACGAGATAAAGCGACATAAGAATGGGGTGGCGTAGCCAAATGCGCGCTCGCCCCCAACGATAAATAGTCTTGACTTGCTTAGAAACAACAGGGGTATAGCATACTGCTGTACAAGTTGCGCAGGTTGGTTTTTCTGTACCACTCTCACAAAATGCCAATTTACGTGCCGTCATTTGTTGTAGACGGTCGCATTCTCGACACACTTTACCTTGATAAACATGATGCTGTTTACAATACATAGTGATCATTGCATTTTGCAGGCGCATTTCGCGTTTTAAACGTGGGTGCGCTAAAGTTTCAGTGACTGTTTTCATCGTATATCTATTCTATTTATTAGCAATTCAACATGACTATCGAGCACATTAAAGTATCGCTAAACAATAAAATTAATCTTGTATAAATTCAGAAGAGCGCAATTAGAACAGCAAAAATATCGAACTGCAAGACAAAAAGTTTGATGCGTTTAGTTTGCATTCGTTTTTGCCTAGCCTCACAATGTTCGCCATAATGATATAACAAACTGTCTTAATTATTGTCCAGCTTGCGCTAATCCGACCGTCACAGCCTCTTTTGTTAACAGCTCTGGTAATAATTTACCTTGTGGTAATGCCGGACCAAATATCTGATTAAAAGGAATTGCGTAACGGCCATGACGTTTTAAATAAGTCTCAATCTGTTTATCCGGTTTGGTCCAGTCACCTTTCATCACCACAACATTGTCAGCATTTAACAGCTTAATAATATCACTACGTTGCAATACCGCACGATCATTCACCACGCAGGTAATACACCAATCAGCAGTTATATCGATAAACACTGTTTTTCCTTCTGCGATATAGCCAGCAATTTTTTCCGGCTCAAATACTTGCCACTTTATTGCAGAGGTCGACGCTATTTTTTCACCAGAGAACTCAGCTACCGATGCCGGAGACAAAATAATAGTATTCGCTAACAACAAATACACTGTGAACGTAGTGACTAACGCTCGCGGGCCAGGTCTCACAATCAATAAGATCACCATAGCGCAAATTAGCAAACTAAATAGCGTCCACAACAGCATCGTTAAATGTGCTTGTAACAACCAAACTAACCAGACTAATGTGGCGCATAATAACGCCGCTAAGAATTGACGAAAACGAATCATCCACAGCCCCGCCTTAGGCATGATTTTGACGCTATTCGGCCAAATCGCAATCAGTAAGTACGGTAATGATAATCCAAAAGCAAGACCACTGAATATCACCATAATTTGCCAACCAGATCCCGCTAATGCAAACGCCACAGCGGTACCTAAAAAAGGTGCTGAACATGGCGTTGCTAATAACACAGCAAAGATACCTTGGTAAAAATGCCCTTTATTGGAACCTGATATTTTATCCATTAAACTTTGCGGCAACTGCACATCAAACTTATCTAATAAATTTAAAGCAAATAACACCAACACCGGGATCATAATCAACAAAAATGTCGCCGACTGGAATTGCACGCCCCAACCAAAACCAATACCGAAGTATTTTAGGCCAATAAACAACAACCCCAACAGCCAAAAGGCGACAAAGATACCAGCAGCACTTAATAAAAAATTAACCCGTCGTTGTGCATTAGATTCACTAACCGATTCAACCACCCCTAATAACTTAATCGACAATACCGGTAAGACACACGGCATTAAATTAAGAATGAAACCACCAGCAATCGCCAGCAATAACATGTAGATCCAACTTGGTAGCGTTTGCTCAATGGCCGTTGGGGCAATATTATCAGTAAAGCTAATCCCACCTTGCATCGAAGTAAGCGTCACTTTTAGCGATTGATCAGGCTCGAGTCGAGCAGGCGTTCCAGCCATATCTTCGACAGCCATAATGAGTCGTGTCACCCCCTCTTTTTGGGTTATTTCTGGACGGCTAAACAAAGTAAAGTCGACACCTTCAACAAAACCATCCACAACAGGCTCCGTAAGCCCAGCTACTTCAATCACTAATTGTGATGACTGACTATCCCAGCCAAGCTGTTGTAATGATGCTGGCGTAGCACTGATATCCACAGGGACATTTCCGACATAAGCTTTTAACTGCGCGCTTGATGCTTTATCTATACTGGGATCTGTCGCCGGTAAGTTCAACGTAAGATTAACTTGGGCGCGAATACACACTTCTCGGCATACTAGCATTGTCGTTTTAGCTTGCAGCGTTAGCGCTTTACTCGGGTCTTCCACCGTCACTTGCAGTGGATAAATAACTTCATGCTTGTAACCATATGTCTCAATGTCATATACCATCATGCGCTGGGGTATAGGCCACAGCCATTCTACATTGGCTAAATTTTCAGAATCTTGCCAATCAATGCTGGGCGGCGCCCCCGCTAATCCAGGCGAACTCCAATAAGTTTTCCACTCATCATCTAATATTATTTTTAAGCCCATTGATAACACTGTAGCGCCATTAACGCCGTTCGCAGTCGATAATAACTGCGCAGTAGCCACTTTTGCAGCGGGATCAGATACGCTATTACTTTGCTGTGCAGAAGCAACAGAAGAAAGTAATAAGCAAATTAAAATATAAAATCGCATTCGGTCAATTCCCAATTTTTTAAACTGTGGTTATCTTAAATCAGCATCTAAATATATGACATTAAAAATGCATGTTAACTTCATTCATTATCTAACTCCGCCAGAATTAGATATACTTCTCACGAAAAATCACTAACACTCGAACTCAGTTAGATATTTAATTTATCTAACATTAAGTTAATTTTATCACATCACTTTTTACAATAGGCAACTACAATGGATTACGCATTTGTTAAACACATGCACATGGGCATGGCTTACCTGAGTATCACTTTCTTTATTTTTCGTTCAATTTTATCGGTTTCAGAATCGGCATTATTACAAAATAAAGTAATCAAAATATTACCGCACATCATTGATACTCTGCTTATTCTATTAGCAGGTCATTTAATGGTGACAATCCAACAATACCCGTTTACAGATGCTTGGTTAACGGCCAAATTAATCGGACTTATCGCCTATATCATTGTTGGTACTATCGCGATTAAACGTGGTAAAACGGCCGTGATCCGTTTATGGGCAAGTGTTATCGCCATCGCTATCTTCGCTTACATTCTTGGCGTAGCTAAAAGCCATGATGTCATGTCATGGTTAGCAATCGCTTAAAGGTTTCCTATGACAGCTGCAGTACTATTACAGCAATACGGTAAGTTATTTCAACGTACAGGCAAACCAGTATTAGATTTAGCCTGTGGTACTGGCCGCAATGGTTTGTATTTGCAACAGCAGCAAATACCGACTATTTTTGCTGATAAAAACCAAACTGCATTAACCAGTATAGCGGCGGTGCCTAGCACCGATGCCAAGAACTGCTGGCAAGTTGACTTTGAAGATGGTCAACAACAATTGCAACCCAACAGCTATCAGGGCGTTGTGGTATTTCGGTATTTACATCGCCCGTTAATTAACGATATCAAGCAAGCAGTATGCTCTGGTGGTATTGTCATTTATGAAACGTTTACCGTTGAAAATAGGCAGTTTGGTCGACCTAACCGTGATGCATTTTTATTACAGTTGGGCGAATTAAAAGAGATGTTCAGTGATTGGGAATGTTTGCATTATTTCGAAGGCATTGAACGAGATCCAGATCGTGCAATTGCTCAGATCGTTTGTAGAAAATTATAAAATAGTCTGTAAGAAACCATAAAAAAAGCGCCATGTCGAATCATCAACATGGCGCTCTTATCACAATTATAACAATCCGATATTAAGCGCGGATGAAATCAATGTGTTGTAATTTTGGCTTGAACGCGTGGCGTTGCATAGCTTTAACAGTAACAGCCATTTCAGTACCGTCAACTACAAGCGTAATTACTGAAGAGAAAAACTCTTCGCTACGTTGTGCGTTGTTAACTGTATCGTGGTCTAGTTCGATAGAGATAGCTTCTTCGCCTTTACCGTAAATTACAGCAGGGAATTTGTTAGCGTGACGTAGGCGGCGGCTCGCACCTTTCCCAAGGTCAGAACGTACTTGTGCTTCAAAAGTGAAAGACATAATCTTTTCCTAATAAGTAGTAATATTTAGATCTGGACTAAAATCCAGATAAGTAAGCGTCTTTTAACTGCTGCCTGCGACCGGGCAACAACAGTATAATTAACGGGTGCGGATAATACCATGGCAACACAAACACAACAAGTAAATGCGCATAACTAAAAATAACGCGGGAAATAAACAGAGGATGATTCGATGAATAAATCGAACTCACAAAATAAGATAAATTATAATCTACTTTAATAATTATCCACTATACTCCGTAGGAATGGCAATACGAAAACTCTAAAAAAAACAACTGAAAAACGAATAAGTAACACAAAACACTAGCCACAACCATTATGCAATATAATAAGCCGATTAAATATCAAAGTCAGTTTAAGATCACTAAACCGATTATTTCAATAAGTTAATACTACTTTTGGTTAAGTTTATGCTGCTATAATCTAAAAACTAACGCCCCGCAAATATTTTAGGATCTTGCATGCTGGACTCAGAATTAATTAGGCTAAGTAAAGACAATAATCAAGCCGAAGTCCGCCTGATCCCAAATAAACACGCTCCACTCACAGTGGCTAATTTGCTTAGCCTGCTCAATGTTGACCCCTTTAATCAATTATCGCCGATCCTTGCCAACCTTGAAGAGGCTGTCACCCAAGTAAATAAACTTACCGGTAAGCGTGCTGGCGCTGAAGAATTTCTTTTTATTCTTGCAGACCGTAATAGCTGCAAAATAGAAATATCACTCAGTAAAGACAACATGCAAGCAGAGATAAATTTAACCGCAGGCTGGGGGGAACACCAAATTTCAATTGATGATATTTTAACTGAACTTAGCAATAACAAGATCCACCTTGGTATTGATAAGCAAAAGATAGCGGCGCAACTAACGCAATTATCAGCACTCTCTCCAGGTCAAGACATTACGATTATCGCAGCCGAAGGTCAACTACCTATCCATGGTAAAAATGCGGAGTTAAAACGCCAAGTCTCTTTAGCGCGAGAGCGCTTATTACAACCACAGCTAAAAACTGATGGTAATGTTGATATGCGTAATCTAGGTGAAATAGAGATGGTCGAGGCAAACGATCTGCTCATCGAAAAAATACCTGCCGATGATGGCGTTAAAGGATTCGATTTATTAGGTAAAGAATTATTGCCAAAGTCAGGTAAAGATATCAAGTTACAAGTAGGTCCAGGTACTTGTATTGACCCCAACAATCCACTTCAACAACTTGCAACCATGACTGGCCAAGTTGTTGAAGTTAGAGGTATATTACAAGTAGATGATATATTGACGATTAAAAATGTCGATGTCAGTACTGGCCACATTAAGTTTAAAGGCAGTATTCTCATCACTGGCGATGTTGATGCCGAGATGATAGTACAAAGCACTGGTGATATTACCGTCATGGGTTTCGTTGATTCCGCGACCTTAATTGCCGAAGGCGATGTTATCGTCAATAAAGGTATTTTAGGACGTCAAGTAACCAGTAAAGACAACTTCCAAGAACTCGCGACTAAGATCACTGCACAAGGCCAAATACGCGCACAGTTTGTGCAATATTCAGAACTAACTGCCACAGGTGATATCACTATCACCAAGCAATTGTTACACAGTGTGACGAATACCAAGGGAAAACTGACAGTCAATGATGGATTCAACCGCCGTGGCGATATCGTCGGTGGTAGCGTTAACGCCAACAATGGTATTAACGTCGTCAGCATAGGGGCGACCTCAGGCACGAAAACTGAAATATTCTGTGCGATGCAAGAAGAAGATATACGCGAACAAGTTCAAGATCGTAGCTTAGAGTTAAAAGCATTGATTGAGGAGGATGATTCGCTGTGGATTAAAATCAATAACCTACCACCGAAAGAAAAATGGAAACACGATCACGGTGTAGTAACAGAAATAAAAGAAATGCTGCATTCGAAAAATAGGTTCAATCAACAACGGGTGGATGATGAAATCGAACTACAACAGTTACAGCTAGAACTCGAGCAATACTACCAAGTACACCTTATTGATGTGGGTAAATGTATTTTTGATAATGTGACATTAAATATTGGTTCGGCATCCACAATTACACAACGTGAGTACGGCCCTTGCCGAGTAGTCCATAACAATAAACAAATTGATTTTGACTATGCTAACCACGGCTAAATCACCATAATCATCTTTCGTCATATTGAAATTAAAAAGGCCTAAATCACAACAATGACTTAGACCTTTTTGATAGAGTATGAGCGTTTATAGACTAGCTAATGCTTGGGTAAAGTCAGCCAGTAAATCCTCAGTATCTTCAATACCAATTGAACAACGGATCATATTTTCACTAATCCCTGATTCTTGACGCGCAGCTAAACCGATTTCATGAAAAATAGTAGGTGCTACAGGCAATGCTAGACTACGATTA
This sequence comes from Moritella marina ATCC 15381, assembly GCF_008931805.1. Classification (GTDB taxonomy): domain Bacteria; phylum Pseudomonadota; class Gammaproteobacteria; order Enterobacterales; family Moritellaceae; genus Moritella; species Moritella marina. The sequence continues at coordinate 3,725,591 of NZ_CP044399.1, forward strand.
TCTCCTAAATGTGTCGCGCCAATAACTAACTTCAACTCATTCAAAAATTGGCAGCAATCGAAGCCTTCTTTAAGATCTAAGCTGATCATAGACCCTGATGCGCCAAAGAGTGATTTAGCACGAGTATATTGTGGGTGCGATTCTAGGCCAGGATAATACACACGATCAACTTTTGGGTGATTCTCTAGTATTAATGCCAACGCTAAAGCCGAACTCGATGATTGTTTAACACGTAGCGCCATCGTTTCTGAACCCAGTGCTAATTGACCAGCCGCTTCAGAACTCAGGCAAGCACCCATATCACGTAACCCTTTCTTCTTCATTTGCGCATAACCCCACATTGCAGGATCACCTTTACGGTACGCTTCAAAGATATTTGGATACTGTGACCAATCAAATAAACCGGTATCAGTAACAGAGCCACCAATCACATTACCGTGACCACCAAAATATTTTGATAACGAAGTCACGATCAGGTGACATTTCACCACTTTAGGTTGAAATAGATAAGCAGATGTTAGCGTGTTATCGACCACATATAATAAGCCTTTAGCATCACAAAGTTCGCCTATTTCAACTAAATCACAAACTTGTGTCGCTGGGTTAGCGATTGTTTCTACAAACACCATTTTAGTGTTCGCTTGGCAAGCTGCAGCAACGTTAGCCACATCAGTCGCATCAACAAGCGTTACTTCAATACCAAAACTTTTTAATGTGCCAAACACACTTGAGGTATTACCGAATAAAAAACGACTGGCAACGATATGATCGCCACCTTTTAATAAAGTCAAAAATACCGCGACAATAGCCGCCATACCGGAGCTAAAACAAAGTGATGCTTTACCTTGTTCCATTTCACAGATCATGTTCTGTAACATATCAATCGTTGGTGTTGCTTGACGAGCATAAGCTTGGCCAGCTTGGCGGCCTTGGAAGATATCGATAAGATCTTGAATGTCATCATAACCGTAAGTTGCTGAGTTATAAATGGGGGCGTGAATAGCCCCAAACTCTAGATTTTGATTGTGATCATGATGAACTAAATGAGTCGTGAATCCCTGCTCTTTCATTGTTATTCCTTGCATACAACAAATTGAAGTTAACCTCATTATTGATCAGGATGAGGTTAACTTATAGCATTTATGCCATTTATAATTAGCGCCTAAAGTTACGGGTGTACATCACGGCTAATTGGGTTTTGTAACGAGATCAATGTTTCTGTCGATTGCACTTCTTCAATCTGTTGAATTTTATCAATCAATACTTTTTGTAACTCATCAATTGAGCGCGTCATCAGTTTTACAAAAATATTATAATTACCCGTTGTGTAATATGCTTCAACGACTTCATCTAGCGCTTTTAATTGCGCTAAGGCAGAAGGGTAATCTTTTGCGCTCTTTAGATTAATACCAATAAAACAACACACGTCATAACCGAGTTTCTTCGGACACACTTCCACTTTAGTGCCAAGGATGACACCTGTTGATTTCATTTTTTCGACTCGAACGTGGATAGTACCCGCACTGACGTTAAATTTTTTCGCCAGTTCAGCATAAGGGACACGTGCATTGACCATGAGTGCATTAAGGATTTTTTTATCTAATTCATCAAGATGAGCATTAAGCGACATTACAACGATTCCGATCATAAGTAACAATACAAGAAGTCGATTATAACGCTAAAACCATAATCATCTAGCGTATAATTTGAATAATCTTGATAAATTACCACCTTTTTGACTGCATAACTGCGATTTAGCCACTATCTCCTTAATTAATAGCTCAATTTACCAAATTCGAAATTAGTTTAATGACAATGTTAAAAATACTATTGGTCACATCGCCTGCTTGAGTTACCATTTCGGTCTGCAAACAGCGCAATTATTTATTCAGGTAACTTAATGTCTCAGCAACAATATAATCTTATCGTCGTACTCGGTGCGACCGCATCCGGGAAAACCCGTTTGGGTGTCAACCTAGCAAAACAATTAGACGGTGAAGTGATCTCGGGCGATTCTCGACAGGTCTATACCTGCCTCGATATTGGCTCAGGCAAAGATTTAGCTGAATACGATAACGTACCTTACCATTTGATTGATATTATCGAGCCCGGTAAGGAATATAACGCGTTTCAATTTCAACGTGATTTCTTCAACGTATTTAAAGACATTAACCAGCGTAATAAATTACCGTTACTCGTCGGCGGTACAGGCTTATACATAGATGCAGTTGTTGCAGGTTATGAATTTGTGCAACTCGATAAAAACATGCCCCAGCGTGAGCAGTTTGCTGAAATGGCGTTAGAAGATGTACAGAAAATTTTACTTGAGCTTGATAGCCAATCCTATACAGCAACAGATATTACAGCCCGTCCACGTTTGTATCGCGCAATTGAAATAGCGCAACATGCCGCGTCCCAAACAGCTCCTGTTACCAAAACAGTACTGCCAGAAATAAAGCCACTGTATTTCGGTATCAAATGGGACCGCAGTGAATTACGTCAGCGTATCACCTTACGTTTAAAAGAACGCTTAGAACACGGCATGATTGAAGAAGTTGAAGGCTTGTTAGCGCAAGGTATTACGCATGAAAAGCTAGAATACCTTGGCCTTGAATACCGTTTTGTCAGTCAGTATATCGAAGGGAAGATAAGCTATGATGAGATGTTTGATATATTAAATATCGCCATCCACAAATATGCAAAGCGCCAAGATACCTGGTTTAGAAGAATGGAACGTCAAGGTGCAACCATTCATTGGCTAGACGGTACTGGTGATATCAATAAACAAGCGCAAGTGGTACTTAATCAATTTCAAAGGAGTTAATATTTAGACTCGCATAATCACGCTAAATCCTTATATCTCAGTATCAAAAAAGCCACACCGAATCGGTGTGGCTATTATTTGAATCTAAGTCTCACTCTATCTACTTACTCAATTATCCATTATCAATAATTCAATTGAAGTAAATAGTTGTCTTAGTCAGTATTATTTAGTCACTTGATGCTCTGGATTATATTTATCCATCACCACTGCACACACAGCATCACCAGTAATATTCAATGCAGTACGCACCATATCAAAAATACGATCTAATGCGAATAATAGTGGTAAACCTTCGATAGGAATGCCCGCCGCAAGGAGTACCGCAACAACAAGGAAAGAGGGTCCCGGAACACCCGCTTGACCAATCGCACCCAATGTCGATGTAAAGATGATCGCAGCATAAGCAGCCATACCCAATTCAACATTGAACATTTGTGCAAAGAACACGGCTACTAGGCCATAATAAATAGCGTTACCACTCATGTTGATCGTCGCACCTAACGGTAATACAAACGCAGCTGTTGAGTTAGCAAGTTTTAATTCTTTTTCACACACTTCCAGTGTTACTGGTAATGTAGCCATTGATGATGCGGTAGATAATGCGAGTGCTTGTGGCTTTTTCATCGCCGACATAAATTTAAGTACTGGTGTATCAGAGAAGAACTTCACTACCAGTGGATAGAAGATAAAGCCATAAATAATAATCGCAGCGATATAAACCACGAATAGTTTCATCACTACCGCTAGTGCACTAAAGCCAAATGTACCAACTGATTCTGCCATCAGACCAAATACACCAATTGGAGCAATAACCATCACACAGTTAATCATCCAAACGAACGCATCAATAATGGTCTGTAAGCCATCCATAATAGGTTTTGCACGTTTACGCTCTACTTTCGTTAACGCAATACCAAAGAAGATGCTAAATACTAAAATTTGCAGAATGTTGCCACTGGTTAAAGCACTGAATACATTCGTTGGGATCATACCAATGATAGTATCAAATACACCGGGCAATGCACCTTGCTCGGCAGTAACAACAGCAAGACCCGCTGCCTGTTGAGAAAAATCAACACCCACACCTGGTTCAAATACATTACCCATCACTAAGGCAAGCGCCACAGCAATCGCCGATGTCAGCATAAAGAATACAAACGTACCCACACCGATTTTACCTGCGGAAGGGCTATCACCAAGATTAGCAGCACCGGCTATAATCGATACAGCAACAAGTGGAATCACCAACATTTTAATCAAATTAATGAATAACGCACCCAGAGGCGCAAAAATAGCAGCGCCTTCGCCCATGAAGGCACCAACCGCCGCGCCAACTATCATGGCGATAACAACTTGAAATCCAATATTTTTAACTAAACTTTTTTTATCCGTAAGCAAAACACTCTCCAAATAAGGCCTTAAGCAATATATTATAGGTTAACGAAAATCGCGGCGAAGATAACACAGCAAGTAAGGCATAAACGTGATCAAACGCCAACTTTTTGTGTATATCTTTGCAAATTCGATAACAAAGCATTGCCTTTTTAGGATAAATGATAATTAAGGGTCTAAATCTACGATTCGTTAATCTTGGATAAGTAATGCCATTAGCCCACTGACCCGTTCGGTACGTAATTTAATCGCCTTTTTCATTACCGTCACGTTGGTGAATATGTCTAATTGCTCTTTTGCACGGGTAATACCTGTGTACACCAACTCCCTGGTAAGCACTGGATTAAAGCGATTAGGTAAAATCATAACCGTGTGCCTAAACTCAGACCCTTGTGATTTATGAATTGTCATTGCAAACACGGTTTGATGCGGTGGTAATCGACTCGGCAAAAAAGATTGCACGTTACCGTCTGCCATTTCAAAATAAACCCGCATACGACGGTCTTCATCCTGCATGCAAATACCAATGTCACCATTGTATAAACCAAGACCATGATCATTATTGGTGATCATAATCGGTCTACCGGCATACCATTCAGATTGGTCTTTACGTATTTTACGTGTTGCTACTAATGCTTTTTCGATACGCTGGTTTAAACCTTCGACACCAAAGTCGCCTTCTCTGATCGCGGTTAAGATTTGGAAGTCATTAAAACTACGTAATATCGATTTAGCGTCCTCGTCACTCGGTGATACAACTACCTTAGTCAAGTAATCTTGATAACCTGTTTTTGCCATAGTAATAAGCGAATCATAAGTTTCTGTCGATAACGGGTGCAGGTTAATATCATCATGTTGATTTTCCCACACGCTATCAAATTCGTTTAGATCACCTCGATTCACCGCCCCCGCTAAACAGCCGATACCTGATTCGGCATCGAAACGATAGCTCTTACGTAATAAGCAAAGACTGTCATATATCGCCGTCGCATCGGTGGCTTGGTACTGGTTTAGATCGTAATCGGTAATACTAGATAACCAGTTTACTTGCCCAGTAGAATAACCCTTCGTTGCATAAGCACAGATATCCGCGAGTACAGAGCCAGCCTCTACCGACGCCAGCTGATCTTTATCACCCAGTAATATCAATCGAGCATGGGGCGGTAATGCTGCTAACAGTTTCGCCATCAAAGGTAAATCCACCATCGAGGCTTCATCAACAACCAGCACATCAAGGTGTAATGGGTTATCTTTATTATGACGGAATGCTTGTCTATTCGGGATCACCCCTAATAATCTATGTATTGTCCCTGCTTGCTCGGGAATTAAATCAGCCACACTGACCGGTAAATCTAACTTCCCCTTCGCACCCGCAATCGACTCTGTTAAACGAGCTGCCGCTTTACCTGTTGGTGCAACTAATTTAATGGTTAACGCTTGTTGTGCTAATAAACCTTGTTCAATCAATAACGCCAGCAGTTTAGTTACTGTGGTTGTTTTACCTGTACCAGGGCCACCGGATATCACCGAGAAATGCCGCGTCGCTGCGACAGCTACAGATAGCTTTTGCCAGTTAAGACAATAGGCTTCTGGAATCAAGCTATCTAAGGCATGTAATTCTTGAGCATTCTTAGCCGTCAGTAATACTTGCTCCACATCACTCCAGCTAATACGACCTTTCTTAACGACATCTAAGTACTTGGCCACAAATGACTGCGCACTAAAATTAACTTCTCGTTCTTTCGCTAAAATAGGAAAGAGGAAACCATAATCACGTTTAAATAAACGGTTCAAGCTGGTACTGAGATCTGGCTGTTGGCTTTGCTTGGCTAAATTCTTCAACTGCTGCGCAACTTGTAATTCGTAAGCCCAGTAACGCTGTAAATATAATTTCCCCGCCTCAGCAACAAACTGCAGTGGCGCAGACTCACCCACAACAGCTGAGTTTGCCAATAAACTTGGCCAAGACTCATTGCGATTCGATATTTCCGTCAGTAATAAGTGTGAACGGGTTAAATTCAGATCAAATAACGCATTACTATCGATACCTTGTAAATCAATGCATACATGGCCTTTACCCAGTTGATAACTGGTTAAGCAGGCCAATAAAATGATCGCGGGTTCAGATTCATAATTACTAATAAATCGAGCGAATTGATAATCAAGTTGACGGATCTGATTTTCATTGGCTAATTCTTTTAAACACTGCAGTATGCTCATTATTCAAGTTCTCCTAAAAATAATTCATCTAACTGCATAACAAAATCGAGTGATGGTTTAGTGAAAAACACACCATATTCATTGCCCGTCTCAACCCTCATTCCACGTAAGAATAAGTAATAGACGCCGCCAAAATGCTGTTCGTAATCATAATCTGGGATACGCGAACGTAAAAAACGATGCAACGCCAAAGTATATAACTGATACTGCAGCTCATAGCGATGCTCAATCATGACATGATCAATCGCATCAGCAGTGTACTCAGCTTGGCTGTCACCTAAATGGTTAGATTTATAATCAACGACGTAATAACGGCCTTCATAGACAAACACTAAATCGATAAAACCTTTTAGCATACCGCTGACTTGCTGAAAGTCTAACTCGCCCGCTTGCTGAGATAATCTGTCATGCTGCTTTATCAATACGTTCAAATCATCACAATTAAGCGATGAGATAGGCATGAAGAATTCCATCTCCACTTTCTTTTGTGAAGGGGTTAGTTGGCGCAAACTAAAACCATCTTGTAATGGACAATCCAGTACCTGATTAACCAATTCAAGTAAGATCGGTCGCCAAGCAATATCGTAACCTTCACGCTCTAACAACTGTAAGATCTGTTCGGTTAGCGCTTCTTCATCTACATTAGCAAAATCAATATGCTCAAACACAGTATGTAATAAAGTACCGGCGGCAGCACCGCGTGGGAAACTAAAAATATCCCAACTCATTTCCTGCTCTTCATCTTTTTCGGTATTCACTTCAGCATCAAACCCCGGTAATTCCAGTGAGGCATCGTAACTAGAATTACTGTTACCAGAGTTGCCGTTAGATCGATGACGAGATAATGCCGAATAACTTGTTACCCACCAATTCTTACTGATCGGGTTAGTCATGGTTTTAGCTTGATAGGTTACAACTGGCTCTGCAACAGGCTGGTAAGCAGGTACAGCTGCTAACGGCGGTTCCACAATCGCTACGCATGCTTTTAGTTCATCAACTTGTTGATCTGCAAGTTTTTCAACACAGCTTTTAAAGTCGGTATCTTTGCACTCTTCGCCTTGCTGTAATAGATAACCCATTGCGTTAAGGTGCATCTTATTATGAGAATTACCCATTTTAACGGCGCCAAGTCCTAACCACGTAGCATAAACACCACGCGTTAACGCAACATAAAGCAAACGTAAATCTTCCGCCAAACGCTCTTCATCCGCTTGCTCTTTAGCTGCTTCAAGGTTCTCTGAATCATCTAAATCAAGATGCACATAAGTATGGCCATCTTGATGATAAAGCGGCGTTGATGCTTGCCTGGTCGCACAAATGAATGGCAGGAATACTAAGTTATATTCCAAGCCTTTGGATTTATGAATAGTAACAACCTGCACCAAGTCTGCTTCACTTTCTAAACGAACGAGTTGCTCTTGAGCATCGCCATTAGGATTTTCAATCTTCTCACCAAACCAACGGAATAAACTGTATTCACCATCAAGCTCTAAACTTGCTTCTTGCAATAGTTCACCTAAATGCAGAACGTCAGTTAAACGGCGATCACCACCTTGAGCTGATAACATGATTGCGGCGATATTTTGTTTATTCAATAACAATCTTAATGCCGGTAAGAAACCTTGCCACTGTAAAGTCTTTTGGTAGAGCTTAAATTCAGCAACCGTTTGCTCCCACACTTTTTCATCATTACTGAGCTGGTCTAATTCAATGGCTGGTTTTTCAAAAATAGATGTCGCTAATGCCGCTCTTAATAACCCCTCATCTTCAGGATTCAATATGGCGGCAAAAATATGGTACAACTCACGCGCTTCACGACTGGCGAATACACTTTCGCGATTCGACATATACACACTAGGAATAGCTAAAGCATCGAGCTGATCACGGACTAATTTAGCTTCAGCACCAGTACGCACAAGAATAGCAATATCACCTGCTTTTATCGGCCGTCCCGATAACATAGCATTACCTTGCTGGGCATCCGTTAATAATGTCGCAATTTGGTTCGCAGTCGCCTTGGCGTAAACTTGTTGGTATCGGCCCTTAGTGATATTTTTTTGGTCTTCTTCTTCATGTAGCCACAATTGTAGCGCTGCAGGTTCAATACCATTTAATAATAATGGCTTGCTTTTACCGTGTGAATCAACAGGCAGGAAGCTAATGCTATCTTCATAAATAAACGGCTTATTGGCATGTTCAAATACGCGGTTAACTGCGCTAACCATGGAGTTCGAAGATCGCCAGTTTTTAGCTAACGTATAGTGCGCTTCAACATTTTTACGCGCCTGCATGTAAGTAAAAATATCTGCGCCACGAAAACTATAAATAGCTTGTTTCGGATCGCCAATCATGAACAAACCGGCACCATCTTGCTTGCCATAAATAGTATTAAAAATATCGTACTGTTGTTGATCGGTATCTTGGAATTCATCAATCATCGCAATTGGATATTGACTGCGGATACATTCCGCTAGACTAACAGCTTGGTCGCCGGCTAATGCATCAGATAACCCAGACAGCAAATCATCAAACGATAATAGCTGTGATTGGTTTTTAGTTTTCATCACTCGCGCACGCACGTATTCAACGGCTTTAACGATGAAGCAATCTTTAAGCGATAATGGTTTTTCTAATAAGCGTTCAATATCATCAAAAACTTGATGTTCAGGTGATACTTTGCCCTTTTTAGTTTTAGTCGTTAAAGTATGTTGAGAAAACTTAACCAAACAATCAGGCAGATCATTTTGCGTGGTTTCTGATTGCGACCACGTCAGCATTTCATGTAACCATTTCGATACGCTTGCAGGACGGTAGCTATTACCGTTTAAATTCCCCGCTTGAATCAACTCACAAAGATCGCCTACGTTGTTAAACCACGACGCTTTAACCTGCTGAATCGAGGTCACGAGTTTGTCGTAATCTGCAGCGATATCATCACTGCTTGTTTTAGCAATAAACTCAATATCAGTATTAGATAGGTATCCAGCGATGTCGCGTAATAACGCTTGTGGCGATGACCAAAAGCTATGCACCATATCGACCATGCCATCAGTATAACGGTAGAAATGACTGCGCCAGAAATCTGCAACGGCATTAAACTTTAGCTGTGATTCATCGGTAATGAATTCACTTTCAAATAATGCACCTGATTCAAATGCATTTTGCTTAAGCATGCGCTGACAAAAACCATGAATAGTATAAATAGCCGCTTCATCCATTTGTCTTTCTGCAGCTAATAGTAATTTTGCACAACGCCCGTAATCCTGTTTTTTAATATCCGCCAGCAGCAAGCTGATCACGGGGTCGTTACTGTGGCTAATACTAAATGCGATCCGCGCTTGATGAATACGCGCACGAATACGATCGCGTAATTCTGCAGTAGCCGCTTCGGTAAAGGTTACCACTAATATTTGTTCAACCGTGAGAAGTTGGTTTTCACCATCTTTATGATAAGCATTTTCGCCGCCATGCCCTAAAAGTAAACGCAGATATAAACTGGCAATGGTGAATGTTTTACCCGTACCAGCAGATGCTTCAATAAGGCGTTCTCCATATAAGGGAAACGTCATTGCATTTAGAATATTTACATCAGCCATTATTCAACATCCTCTAGGTAATCAAATATCGGAAATAGTGTGGTTTCAGAGGATGCTTTCATCAAGCCATAAACGTCATCATTTAAACGTGGAAAACTGCGCTGTAAGTAATCATCCGCATTTTCACCCATACGGTTATAACCACCTTCGAAATTTAATAATGCTTCAGCACGTAATTTATATTCGTCAGGTTCAGAACTTGAACACATGGATTTTGCCCAACCCCAGCCTGTTTTTGGAAATAGCGCAAAAGGCTGACAACAACCATCGTTATATACTTCAAGTAATTGAAATAATAATTCCCGCGCTCGAGATGCTTCAATTACTTTCAGGCTTTGTACGATAGGTTTACCCGCAGTTAAGTGAACTAAAGTAGTCGGCATCGGATTTTTAACACTAATACAAAAGCACAAGTGCTCTAACCAAACTTGTAAGTAGTCTTTACCATTGAATCCGCTTGGTTTATGTCGCACCAAACCACCGTTATACACTTGTTTCAACCAACCAACTAAGCGCCCTGATACCAGTGGAATATCAACTTCGATATCATCATTATTATTAGTTAAAAGAGGGGTTAACACCTGAGCAAGTTGGCTTACCGTAGCGACTTCTTTATTTAATGATATTTGTCCAAATCGGCCTAGAGGCAAACTACCAGAGGCAACTAATCTAGCTGTCACTTGCGCAACATCACCGTCCGCTAATTCTGTTTCTAACAATTGCGCTTTAAGGTGATATTTTTCTAAATTATCAACATCAAAAGGTTCATCATCCAATACATCAAGACTTGCTTGGTTAAAGTAAACTTTCAAACGGCGGTTAAAGAAATACTTAGTTGGATGACGATAAAAACGCAATAACTCCGCAAGCTCAATTTCTTGAGTATCATCATTAACAGCTAATGCAGGCAAAGGTTCGCTTAAGAATTCTCTTAATTCAACATTCGGCGCTAATGCGGGTAACCATTCTTTCGCGAAAGACATCGGCGACTCAGGATTAAAATAACGCGCATCAAAAGGCTGCAATGCATGATGATTAATTAAATGACGCAACAAACGCTCTGCTGATTCATCTGGTGAAAGATGTTCATCACCTGCAATACAAAAACTTTGCTGGCAATACTGTAATAATTCAGTAATCAATACCGATGGTAATCGCTCACTCTTATCGCGAATACTGTTACCGATGTAGCTAATATATAATTTACTTTGAGCCGATATCAGCGCTTCTAAAAATAAATAACGATCATCATCACGGCGACTACGATCACCTTGTTTGTGATCATTTGCCATTAAATCAAAGCCCATCGATGGAATCGAGCGCGGATAAACACCGTCATTCATACCAAGTAAGCAAATGACTTTAAATGGTATTGAACGCATAGGCATCAGGGTACAAAAGTTAACTTGTCCGGCGAGGAATTTTTGGCTTGAACCAACTTGGGATAATGCGTTATTTAAATAATCACGTAACACCAAGGGTGTAATTAATTTGTCGTAACAGGCACTTTTTAATTGCTCATCAAGATGAGAAAAAGCATCCCGAATAATTTTTATCGATTGCTCATCATCGACATCTATTTTGTAAAAATCATCGATAAGTGTATTAGCGAGCTTGATCCAATCAACAATCGATTTCGGATCTTGCAATGAGGTAATACTATCTAATAACGATTCAATAAATTGAGCAAGTTTACCCAATAATTCAGCTTCAATGCCCTGCACTTCTTGATACGGTAAAATACCTTGGTAAATATCATCACCGCCATATGCATAGCCTAATAACATACGATGTAGACCAAACAGCCAGGTATTTTGCTTCATACCTGGTAAATCAAAGCGTGTAGCGTCATCTTCGTCCAACCCCCAACGAATCCCAGACTCATCAATCCATTGGCGTAATCGGTTAAACTCATCAGGTGTAATAGCAAAGCGAGCCAAAACTGCGGGTACTTCTAATAGCGACAATAGCTCTGAGACATTACAGCGTGATAAAGGTAAAGCCAATAACTGTAAAAAGCTGAGTAGAATAGGGTTATCGTATTGTGCGCCACTATCAGAAACCGAAAAAGGAATATAACGTTCATCATAACGATCGATAGCACCAAACACCGCTTGAATATAAGGGCTATAGCCATTCACATCAGGCATCATGATAACCACATCACGCGGGTTTAAATCTGGATTTTCCGCAAACATTGTAAGCAAGTTATTATGTAAGACTTCTACTTCACGCATCGGGCTATGGCAACTATTTAGCTCAAGTGAAGAGTCAGTTGTACTAACGCTAAGCTTATAGCTGCTGTCAGGTTCTGAACCATCATTTATTGACGAACTAAATTCAGCCATACTGCGATCAGATAAATCTAAAATATCACGCTGGATACTAGCCAATAAGCCTTCATCCGTAGGTTCAACAAATACGTCTAATTCTTGACAACCAAATTCAGTTAATAGCGCCAAGTTATCACGACCGAGTTTACCCATAGAAGCTAATAATGGATTACCCACTTTAAAGGCGTCATCTTCATCAAATAAAGCACGAACAGTGTCCTCATCACTTGCGCTCACTTTATTACTCATGCCCAACTTTTCATTATTGTGATTAAGCATAGTACGTTGCTTTAGCAGCCACTTAGGGTCAATAAGATCACCCCAATATAATCGACAAGGATTAGATAACATGAAGTGAACATCAGTATGTTTGCCAAGCGTTTGCAGCGCATCTAAATAGCGCGGCGGTAGTGCTGAAACACCAAATACAAATATCCGAGCAGGTAAAAGCGTCGCATCAAAATGAGGGTGGTTAAGACGCGCAATAAACTGATCGTATAAGTTGGCACGGTGGTAATGAGATTGACCAAGGTCTTCAGTCTTTGTGACTAGCGCACGCCATAATAGCGGTTGCCAAGGGTGTGTATCCGCATGAATGTTTTCACCCGACTCCCAAGCCGCAACCCATTCTGGTCGATATACTAAATATTGATCAAACGTATCAGATATTTTTTGGCATAGTTGAAATAGGCGATAGTCATCAGAGTCATCCGCTAAGTAATGCTTTAATGATTCGAATTCAATTTGTTCTAATAAATCAGGCAGTATTAGCATTAACTTCCACGACATAGCCTCTTTATTGAAAGCACTTTTGTCTGGAATATTAGGTAATACTTTCTGGAACATTTTCCAAATGAAAGATGCTGGTAATGGAAAGGTGATATTCGCCGATATGCCCATCGACTTCGCCAATTCCATTTTAACCCATTGCGCCATACCCGGACTTTGAACAAGAACTTGCTCTTCAACGAAAGGATCTGCAAGTGGATCTTTAGCTATAAAGTGAGCCATAAGCTCTTTTAAAATATCTAACTGATTCGAATGATAAAGATTAAACACGGTAGCTCCAGACTAATAACCTACTGGAATTGTGGAGCATAGCTACTCACTATGCAATATAGAAAAAACAACATGTTGGTTTTTGCGACAAAAATAGATAAACATCCATAAATTGAGATTCTAAGGTGATCAAAAAGGACATTTTTCATTATTTTAGCTATTGCAGATGTAACAAGCCCCCGTGTAAAGTAACCAGCCGCAGGCTGGTTATATTTTAAGTCTTATTCCGTAAATTTTAGACACAAAAAAGCCGATACCATTGCTGATATCGGCTCTCTCTAATTTGGCGCTTGGCGATGCCCTACTCTCACATGGGGAAACCCCACACTACCATCGGCGTTATTACGTTTCACTACTGAGTTCGGAATGGAGTCAGGTGGTACCGCAACACTATGGTCACCAAGCAAATTCTTTACAGTTATTACACTGTTTGCTTTCTATAGAAGTTTTCACTTCGTTTTAATCTGAAAAGCTATAAATAAAGAAGTCTTTAAAACATAAAGTGTTCAATCTATTCTTAAGTCGATATTTCAATTAATCATACCACTTACGTACGAGTCGTACTTCAGTTTGTATGGTTAAGCCTCACGGGTAATTAGTACAAGTTAGCTCAATGCCTCACAGCACTTACACACCTTGCCTATCAACGTTGTAGTCTCCAACGGCCCTTCAGGGAGCTTAAAGCTCCAGTGAGAACTCATCTCGAGGCCTGCTTCCCGCTTAGATGCTTTCAGCGGTTATCAGTTCCGAACTTAGCTACCGGGCAATGCTATTGGCATAACAACCCGAACACCAGTGGTTCGTCCACTCCGGTCCTCTCGTACTAGGAGCAGCTCCTCTCAATTCTCAAACGCCCACGGCAGATAGGGGACCGAACTGTCTCACGACGTTCTAAACCCAGCTCGCGTACCACTTTAAATGGCGAACAGCCATACCCTTGGGACCAACTTCAGCCCTGGGATGTGATGAGCCGACATCGAGGTGCCAAACACCGCCGTCGATATGAACTCTTGGGCGGTATCAGCCTGTTATCCCCGGAGTACCTTTTATCCGTTGAGCGATGGCCCTTCCATTCAGAACCACCGGATCACTAAGACCTACTTTCGTACCTGCTCGACGTGTCTGTCTCGCAGTTAAGCTGGCTTATGCCTTTGCACTAACCACATGATGTCCAACCATGTTTAGCCAACCTTCGTGCTCCTCCGTTACTCTTTGGGAGGAGACCGCCCCAGTCAAACTACCCACCAGACACTGTCCGCAATCCCGATAAGGGACCTACGTTAGAACATCAAACGTACAAGGGTGGTATTTCAAGGACGACTCAATATCATCTAGCGACAATATTTCATAGTCTCCCACCTATCCCACATGTAGGTTCAATGTTCAGTGCCAAGCTATAGTAAAGGTTCACGGGGTCTTTCCGTCTAGCCGCGGGTACACTGCATCTTAACAGCGATTTCAATTTCACTGAGTCTCGGGTGGAGACAGCGTGGCCATCATTACGCCATTCGTGCAGGTCGGAACTTACCCGACAAGGAATTTCGCTACCTTAGGACCGTTATAGTTACGGCCGCCGTTTACCGGGGCTTCGATCATGAGCTTCGACCTAAGTCTAACCCAATCAATTAACCTTCCGGCACCGGGCAGGCGTCACACCGTATACGTCATCTTTCGATTTTGCACAGTGCTGTGTTTTTAATAAACAGTTGCAGCCACCATTTCTCTGCGACCAACAGTAGCTTACGGAGCAAGTCCTTCACCACCATTGGCGTACCTTCTCCCGAAGTTACGGTACCATTTTGCCTAGTTCCTTCACCCGAGTTCTCTCAAGCGCCTTAGTATTCTCTACCCAACCACCTGTGTCGGTTTAGGTACGATTCTCTCATATCTGAAGCTTAGAGGTTTTTCCCAAGCTGGTATCAACTACTTCATCTCCGTAGAGACTCGTCATCAGTTCTCAGCATTCTCACTAAAGAGAGCGACCCGGATTTGCCTAAGTCACTTGCCTACCACCTTAAACATGGACAACCATCGCCATGCTAGCCTAACCTTCTCCGTCACCCCATCGCAATATAAGCGAGTACTGGAATATTAACCAGTTTCCCATCGACTACGCCTTTCGGCCTCGCCTTAGGAGTCGACTCACCCTGCCCCGATTAACGTTGGACAGGAACCCTTGGTCTTTCGGCGTGGAGGTTTTTCACCCCCATTATCGTTACTCATGTCAACATTCGCACTTCTGATACCTCCAGCAAGCTTCTCAACTCACCTTCAACGGCTTACAGAACGCTTCCTCTACCATGCATGAACAAGTCATGCATCCGTAGCTTCGGTGGTATGTTTAGCCCCGTTAAATCTTCCGCGCAGACCGACTCGACCAGTGAGCTATTACGCTTTCTTTAAAAGATGGCTGCTTCTAAGCCAACTTCCCACTGTCTGAGCCTTTCCACATCGTTTCCCACTTAACATACACTTTGGGACCTTAGCTGACGGTCTGGTTGTTTCCCTTTCCACGACGGACGTTAGCACCCGCCGTGTCTCCCGCGATTGAACTTATTGGTATTCGGAGTTTGCAAGGGTTGGTAAGTCGGGATGACCCCTAGCCTTAACAGTGCTCTACCCCAATAGTTAGACGCGAGGCGCTACCTAAATAGCTTTCGAGGAGAACCAGCTATCTCCCGGTTTGATTGGCCTTTCACCCCCAGCCACAAGTCATCCGCTAATTTTTCAACATTAGTCGGTTCGGTCCTCCAGTTGATGTTACTCAACCTTCAACCTGCCCATGGCTAGATCACCGGGTTTCGGGTCTAATCCCAGCAACTATTCGCGCAGTTAACACTCGGTTTCCCCTACGGCTCCGCTATTCGCTTAACCTTGCTACTGAAATTAAGTCGTTGACCCATTATACAAAGGTACGCAGTCACAGAACAAGTCTGCTCCCACTGCTTGTACGTATACGGTTTCAGGTTCTATTTCACTCCCCTCACAGGGGTTCTTTTCGCCTTTCCCTCACGGTACTGGTTCACTATCGGTCAGTCAGTAGTATTTAGCCTTGGAAGATGGTCCTCCCATATTCAAACAGCATATCACGTGTGCCGTCCTACTCGATTTCACAGTAAGGTCGTTTTCATGTACGGGACTATCACCCTGTATCGTGAAACTTTCCAGAATCTTCCACTAACTTCCAAACTGCTTAAGGGCTAGACCCCGTTCGCTCGCCGCTACTAAGGGTATCTCTATTGATTTCTTTTCCTCGGGGTACTTAGATGTTTCAGTTCTCCCGGTTCGCTTCGCAACGCTATGTATTCACGTTACGATACCTTACTTAGTAAGGTGGGTTCCCCCATTCGGAAATCTGTGGATTAACGCTTTTTATCAACTCCCCACAGCTTAACGCAGATTAACACGTCCTTCATCGCCTCTGACTGCCTAGGCATCCACCGTATACGCTTAGTCACTTAACCATACAATCTAAAGTAGACCGTACAATTGAAATAACTAGGTATTATCTAGTTTTTTTCGCCTCAAGAATACTCAAGAACACTCTATTGTTATTAAACCATTCACTCAAAATGAATTATTCAATAACGTGTTTTAAGAACTTCTTTATTTATTCAGCTTTCCAAATTTTTAAAGAGCATATGCTAAAAGCATAATTTTCGTCTCTAACTCTGAATTTCAGAGTTAAAAAAACCAAAGTTAATTCGCTTGCTATTCTAAGCAGATTTAACTTTGGTCTCTTCCTGAGAACATGATGTGGTGGAGCTATGCGGGATCGAACCGCAGACCTCCTGCGTGCAAGGCAGGCGCTCTCCCAGCTGAGCTATAGCCCCACATCATTGTGGCTAGTAAATTGGTAGGACTGAGTAGATTTGAACTACCGACCTCACCCTTATCAGGGGCGCGCTCTAACCAACTGAGCTACAGTCCTACTGACATTTACTATGTCTTTAATTTCTTTATTCAAGCAATTTGTGTGGACACTTACAAAAATTAACGACTTTACGTAAGGAGGTGATCCAGCCCCAGGTTCCCCTAGGGCTACCTTGTTACGACTTCACCCCAGTCATGAACCACACCGTGGTCATCGCCCTCCCGAAGGTTAAGCTAATGACTTCTGGTGCAGCCCACTCCCATGGTGTGACGGGCGGTGTGTACAAGGCCCGGGAACGTATTCACCGTGACATTCTGATTCACGATTACTAGCGATTCCGACTTCATGGGGTCGAGTTGCAGACCCCAATCCGGACTACGACGCACTTTATGGGATTCGCTTACCATCGCTGGTTTGCAGCCCTTTGTATGCGCCATTGTAGCACGTGTGTAGCCCTACTCGTAAGGGCCATGATGACTTGACGTCGTCCCCACCTTCCTCCGGTTTATCACCGGCAGTCTCCTTAGAGTTCCCACCATTACGTGCTGGCAAATAAGGATAAGGGTTGCGCTCGTTGCGGGACTTAACCCAACATTTCACAACACGAGCTGACGACAGCCATGCAGCACCTGTCTCATAGTTCCCGAAGGCACCAATTCATCTCTGAAAAGTTCTATGGATGTCAAGAGTAGGTAAGGTTCTTCGCGTTGCATCGAATTAAACCACATGCTCCACCGCTTGTGCGGGCCCCCGTCAATTCATTTGAGTTTTAACCTTGCGGCCGTACTCCCTGGCATGGTCTACTTAATGCGTTAGCTTAAGAGCCCAGTTCTCAAGGAACCAAACTCCGAGTAGACATCGTTTACGGCGTGGACTACCGGGGTATCTAATCCCGTTTGCTACCCACGCTTTCGCATCTGAGCGTCAGTTACTTGCCAGGTGGCCGCCTTCGCCACTGGTATTCCTTCAGATCTCTACGCATTTCACCGCTACACCTGAAATTCTACCACCCTCTCAAGAACTCTAGTTTGCCAGTTCGAAATGCAGTTCCCAGGTTGAGCCCGGGGCTTTCACATCTCGCTTAACAAACCGCCTGCATGCGCTTTACGCCCAGTAATTCCGATTAACGCTTGCACCCTCCGTATTACCGCGGCTGCTGGCACGGAGTTAGCCGGTGCTTCTTCTGCGAGTAACGTCACAGTGGTAAAGTATTAATTTATCACCTTTCCTCCTCGCTGAAAGTACTTTACAACCCGAAGGCCTTCTTCATACACGCGGTATGGCTGCATCAGGCTTTCGCCCATTGTGCAATATTCCCCACTGCTGCCTCCCGTAGGAGTCTGGACCGTGTCTCAGTTCCAGTGTGGCTGATCATCCTCTCAGACCAGCTAGGGATCGTCGCCTTGGTGAGCTCTTACCTCACCAACAAGCTAATCCCACTTGAGCTCATCTAGTCGCGAGAGCTTTCAAGAAGAGGCCCCCTTTCACCCGTAGGTCGTATGCGGTATTAGCAGTCGTTTCCAACTGTTGTCCCCCTCGACTAGGCAGATTCCCAAGCATTACTCACCCGTCCGCCGCTCGACGCCAGAATAGCAAGCTATTCTTCGTTTCCGCTCGACTTGCATGTGTTAAGCCTACCGCCAGCGTTCAATCTGAGCCATGATCAAACTCTTCAATTAAAAGTTTTTGACTAATCAGCGATGCTGATTAAGTCGGCTCAATGAATTCTGTACTTCAACAACAAACCAAGGTTTGTTGTTTATAAAACCAAATCTTTCGATTTAATTTAATGTTCACAATTACATTGATATAATTTTTGGTCATTATATCTCTGCAAGTGCTCACACAGATTGCTTGAATAAATTGTTAAAGAGCATTGACCTTGACGTCTTGCGTCGTAGTCAGGCTGCGTATTATACGCAAACCAGTTTCGAAGTCAAGCACTTATTTGCACTTTATTTCAGGAAGTAAAAAAGTAACTTTCGATACTGATAAACACCTTTACTTAGCGGCTGTTGCCGTGTCAGTGAGGTCGCATTATAGAGATCTAATGGTTCCAATCAAGCATTATCTGTTTTTGCTAGCTAAATACCATAAAGCAGGCTTAATTAGTTTCAAAATAGCTCTTAATGTATAAAAAACAACCTTACCTATGCTGTTTTCACTATAAACATACTGCATAGCTGTTTTATTAAAGGTAACGACCTAATATAAATCACTCGCCCCCCCCCCGCGCACATCTATACCAGGTGCATTTTGTATGCATACATTGAGTTACGATAATTTTTACGAGCTTACCGAAGACACCATAGCTAACAGGCTTTTATACTCACGTACGTATTGCCGACTCATATGCAGATAATTAAATTCATGCATGGCGCGATCATAAGAAAAATTAATTTTAATTTGATTGTGACTTCGAACTAAACTTTTTGAGATGGCTATTTGTAACGCAATAGGATCTTTCGGGGGGACTATCCACCCGCCATTACCATGACCGAGCATATGTGGCATGCCGCCAACATTGGTAACAACACATGGTAACCTAGCCTGCATAGCTTCAAGTAAAGCAATAGGCGTTCCCTCTGTAATAGAAGGCATAACAAAAACATCAAAATAATTAAAGTAGCTCAGCAGTGACTCCACAAAACCAAATAGTAGAACATGTTCATCCAGCTCTAATAGCCTTATTTTATTTCGTAATCTATCTTCTTCAGTACCAGATCCAAATATCACAAGCCCAGTGTTTGCATCATGTTCAATCAATTTAGGTAATGCCTCGAGCAAAGCATCAAAATTTTTTTCTGCAGCAAGACGACCCGCAGCCATCAATCGCGTTGTTTTATTATGAATAAAATCATTTAAACGCTCTTCAATCGGGCACACAGGCCTGTAACCACCAATGCCATTTTCAATAACAGTATATTGACTAGACTCTAAGCTTTGGATATTTGGCAGCCTTGTCATATGTTGGCTAACTAGAAAAATTCGATTCAACTTTTTTAATGCATACTTATCTAGATATTGATAAAGCGCCATTCGACTAACTATTGGGGCTGACACGTAACCATGTACAGTAGAACAAATACATTTAAAACGATGTCGTTTTGGCGTTAAACCAAAAACGATATTAAATTTATAACCGTGGGAATGAACAACATCAAAGCCCTTATCTTCTGCAAAAAATTTTACGTATTGATTGATGCACAGCGACTCCAGCTTACTTATCCTTATTGAATTAACTTCTATACCGTATTGCTGGCAAATAGTTTCAAACTCTTTTTCTTTTTGTCCTTTATAACCAAAGCTAAGCAAGGCTGTATCATGACCAAGTATTTTTAGACCTAGCATTAATTCAATTAAGACTCTTTCTGCGCCATAAAAACCACCACTTTCTATCACGTGTAATATTTTCATTATCACAACATCCTTACCATTAACTGACACAGCGTCCTTTGCGTTTGTGAATGCTGCTTATCTGCAATACTTTACGCAAATATACATCACTGATTGTTTGCCAGCCATATTCCGAAAAGAGCTGATGTAAAATAAGTGGAGCTTCACGGAGATGATAACCATGTAACCATTTTTTTAATAAGCTATCTGCTCTAATATTAGGTTGCTGATTATCCATCATCCATGTAGAAAGACTTCCTAATACAGGTGTTTTGGTCACTTCTATAAAGTTCTTCACTAATTTACTGCTTGATTCATATTTTCGCAGGCGAATATTATTAGTACTAATAATTTCATAGCCATGACTTAATACATTATGAGTTGATACGTTTAAATGCTGAAAACCATCTAACACTGAACCCACAGAATTCTGATGCATAGCAGTCCTGTCGACACAGTTCTCACTGCTATATTCATACCCAGCCAACACTAATTCATTCTCTAACCACGCATTCATCGAACGACATAATGTTGTATCCGCTCGGTAACCAATAACCTTACGCCCTATAATTTGTGAGAGCTGAACTTTATAGCGGTTTAAATCGTCAATAATCTTGCGCTGATTAAAATGCTGAGCGTCAGCAGGACTATAATGCCTATATGCAAGCTCGTGCCCTTGCTCGGCTATTTTTTTTAACATCGAAGGAAAATGAGAGATAGTCCAGCCATAAACAAAAAATGTCGCCGTTACGTGATGGTCTCTTAATAACAATAAGAGCTTATCAACTGCATATTCGATACGCGGTGAGAGTAACCCCCAATCGCGTTCTTTTATAGTAAGCTGGTAAGCGGGGGCTTGAAAATAATCTTCTACGTTAATACTGAGTGCATTAATAATTGGCATAACAACCCCATAGTAATGTTCTGCTCTATTATCATAAAGAATAGACCATCACATCCGACTATCAGCAATTCATCTTACATTAACTAAATATCAGTCTATATTTTCATGGGGTGACCCATATTTTGATTTATCCAATGATAATAAAGGCTTAATTTATATGCTAACAGTGCTATGATTTATTGCTAATGACCTAACTTTCTTACTAAAAGGTGCTGCTCATGGAATACAATACTTCTGAACTATGCGATATATATGCAGATATGATTGATGTAGTTGAACCGATGTTTATGAACTTCGGTGGTAAGTCATCATTCGGTGGCCGAATTACAACAATTAAATGTTTTGAAAGTTTAGGTTTGATCGAAGAAACTCTTCAACAACCCGGTTTAGGTAAAGTATTACTGATTGATGGCGGTGGCTCACTAAGAAGAGCTTTAGTTGATTCTGACATTGCACAAATGGCATTTGAGAATGAGTGGGAAGGCATTATTGTTTACGGTAGTATAAGAGAAGTTGATCAGTTAGATGATATTAATATTGGCATTCAGAGTTTAGCTTCCATCCCTGTCGGTGCCGATGATAATCGTACTGGGGAAGTTGATGTCGCAGTTAACTTTGGCGGGGTTACATTCTTACCTGATGATCATGTCTATGCAGATAGTACCGGTATTATCTTATCCGCCGATGCACTTGATATCGAATAGAACATAGAAACAGAGGTATATGTTTTCTCAACTATACCTCTGAATCAAATTATGCTTCTTCTTCTAACTCTTCGAGTTCTTGAACTTCATCCATTCTACCGAGCAAAGAGCGTAAACGATCTTGCCACACATCTTGTTGGCCTTTAAGCTCAGAATTATTTGCTAATAGCTGGTTGTTTTCTTCTTTTAGCTCTTCTAATTCCATTTGTAAAAGGGAAATCGTATCAACTGCTGTTTGGACTTTACTTTCTAATTTATCTAATACGTCAAAATTCATTTTGTCACCCATAATTTAAGAATACAATATTGTGCTGAGAGGGCTTATCCCTTAGCTAGAAGAATACAACGCTAGTCAACCGACAACAAGTCTTATTAGTTAATTTATGATACCCCTAAGCAGAATTAAGTTTTTGTTTGTGAGCACTGACATTTATACATCAAATTGTTTGATTCATCGCTAATGACGGCATATCAGAATCAGGCCTACCAACAACTTTAGCCGGAACGCCTGCCACGGTTGTATGTTCAGGAACAGGATCGAGCACAACACTACCCGCACCGACTTTAGCCCCTCGCCCGACTTCTATATTACCAAGTACTTTAGCGCCAGCACCGATCATCACGCCCGCCCTAATTTTAGGATGGCGGTCGCCACCCTCTTTACCCGTACCACCTAAAGTCACACTTTGTAAAATAGACACATCATCTTCGACAACTGCTGTTTCACCAATCACAATGCCAGTTGCGTGATCGAGCATGATACCTCTGCCAATCGTTGCCGCAGGGTGAATATCAACTGCAAATACCACAGAGATCTGATTCTGTAGATAGATGGCTAATGCTTCTCGCTTTTGATTCCATAACCAATTTGCGATCCGATAAGACTGCAGTGCTAGAAAACCTTTCAAGTATAATAGCGGCGTCGAGAAATATTCAACCGCCGGATCTCGTTCTTGTACAGCGCATAAATCCGCGGCTACCGAATGCAAAATAGTTGGGTCTGCTTTTAATGCTTCTTCAATTACTTCACGTAATAAAATAGCAGGCATCGTTGCACTGCCGAGCTTATTGGCTAATTGAAAGCTCAATGAGCATTTTAAGCTGTCGTGATTTAGTATTGTAGAATGGAAAAAGCTCGCGAGCATCGGTTCCTGTTCAACCAATAATTTAGCTTCATCTCTAATCCTAAACCAAGACATTGAAAGTTTATCTTCCATGTTCATTCCTTTACAACATTTAGAGTTCACGTTTATATTAATCATTTTTTTTCTTTACTATTGAAATTGGGTCTTGGTGAATAAGCACTTCCGTATTGGCAAATTCACGGAGTAAATTCGTTTCTACGTTATCAGCAATCGCATGAGCATGAATCAAAGTAAGGTGATCATCTAATTCAATATGGAATTGAATAAATCGCATATAACCAGATTGTCGAGTTCGTAGCTCATGTAAACCGAGTACATTTTCTGTATTCTCGACAATAGCCGTTATTTTAGTAATATCTTCAGCGGGCAATTCATGATCAAGCAACGTCTGTATTGACTCCATACCGATCTCATACGCACTGTATAATATGTAGCAGGAGATTAAAATTGTTGCTAACCCATCAACCCAATAAAAACCATATGCAGATAAACTGAGTGCTATAAGTACTGTAGCATTGAGCCATAAATCCGATTTGTAATGTAGTGAATCAGCTTTAATCGCAACACTCGCGGTTTTAGCTACTACGTAAGTTTGATAACGAATTAATATAAATGTAAGCAGTAATGCAAAAATAGAGACTGCGATACCGAGCTCTGAGCGGACAATCGGTTGTGGGTCTAATAGTGCGCTAATACCATGCAACATGAGCAGGATTGATGAACCAACTATAAATGCTGATTGTACTAGCCCAGCTAATGACTCTGCTTTACCATGCCCAAAACGATGCGATTCATCTGCTGGTTCTAATGCATATCGAATCGCAAATAAATTGATAATGGACGCTCCAATATCTAAAAAAGAATCAGTCAAAGATGCCAATATCGATGAGGAGCCAGTGGCAAACCACACAAATAATTTACTGCATAATAAGATCACAGCTGTTACGACCGATGCATAACTGGCGCGTTTAACTAATTTTTCATGTTTAGAATTTATCACAAGTTTACCTTTTACATTATCTTGTGTTTATTATAAACCCGGGTAGTAGAAAAACAACGACAAGTTATTCACCTTAAACCCGCTATAAATGAAATAAAATAGCCTAAAAAAACATATCATCTGGTTATTTAACGATATTGAAGACGTATAGATATAAATATATCTTTTATAGTAGTGCGTTAATCTAAAATAAGAATAATAAATACGCTGTAATTAATCCTTGCTAGCGTAATCAGGTAGTTCGTCACAATCTCCAACACTTTAATTACAGATAACATTGTTTATTACAACGCCTTAGTTAAACTAACTACACACCAACATTATTGTGTTCGCTAAATAAAAAATGTAAAACAAGGTAAATCTTCGAATTATTTACTGCTTAACCCAGTATCCTAATACTATAAGAACAATTAACAGAGTGCCTAATATGACGAAATTATTATTAATTGATGACGATAAAGAACTAGCAGAATTGCTCGCTGAGTTTCTTAACCTCGAAGATTTCGATGTTGATATGGTACACGATGGTGAAGCAGGCTTAGCTGCAATCAGAAGTACACAATATGATATGGTACTTTTAGATGTCATGATGCCAAAGCTAAACGGCTTTGAAGTATTAAAAAAACTCCGTGTTGACAACAGTACACCTGTATTAATGTTGACAGCAAAAGGAGATGAGATCGACCGTGTGCTTGGTTTAGAAATGGGGGCTGATGATTATTTGCCAAAACCATTCAGTGATCGAGAATTACTCGCGCGTATTAAAGCAGTACTACGTCGAATAGAACCTGCTATTACAACAACGAAAAACACCGAATTATTAACCCATTTAGATATAGAAATAAATAGCCGAACACAGGAAGCCTGGTGCCAAAGTACTTTACTTGATTTAACCAGCACAGAATTGATGCTACTAGAAACGCTTATCTCTTCTCCAGGCGTTATCTTAACCAAAGCCGATTTAAGCGAGCAAGTATTAGGTAAAAAACTGACACCATTCGATCGTAGTATTGATATGCATTTAAGTAATCTGCGTAAAAAGTTACCAGAAAGAACAGATGAGAAGATGCGTATTCGCACATTACGTGGCCGCGGTTATATGTGGTTAGACACTTGATATCTGTCTCCCCGATGCTTTTATTTCTCTTTAAATAAGGTTATACACCCGTGCTTAGTAGCAAATTAAATCATTTATTCGTTAAAATTTTCGTCTGGTTTTGGTGCATGCTACTACTCGTGGTTGCGGTCGTCATTGCCCTGCCGACGCTCGATAGCCGAGTAATGAAACAACTCGATCCACGCTCAGTAAGCATCTTAAACAGCATTGCGCATAATATTGCGACGTCTGCGGAACGCTACCCAAGCGTGCCTCTACAAGTGCTAATAACACCTAAAGAAGCGCAAACCAAACATTTTTATTTGGTTGCGACTAATGGTGACATCATTTCTAGCACAAAAACTTCAAAAGCGATCCGTCGTTTTATTTTGCAAAGTGAAGAGTCATTATCACCAAAAGTAAAACAATATAAGAACTGGCTAATGACAGGGCCAATTTCTGTTGTTTTACGTGGAGAGCAATTCCAATTATATGCTGCACAGCAATTACCTGCCGAGCATAACATCTGGTTAATTAATGTATTAGATAGACCCTTTCTATTACTCTTTATTACGATGCTGGTCAGCATGCCATTATGTGCATCACTCGCGTGGCATATTTCCAAGCCACTACAAAAATTAAAAAAAACCGCATCAGATATTACCGACGGTAATTTAGATGCCGTTGTACCTGCAACGCAAAGACAAGATGAAATAGGTGAGTTGGCAAGAAGTTTACGCACCATGATGCTCTCAATTCGTGAACATATCTCACTTCAGCATCGTTTACTCAGTGATATATCCCATGAACTAAGATCACCATTAACTCGATTGAAGATGTCGGTAGCATTATCTAAGCGTCGTTATGGTGAGACGAAAGAAATCATGCGTATTGATAATGAATCAGAACGCTTAGAAGAAATGATTGCAGCACTACTCAATTTATCCAAAATGCAATTAAATGCCACGACTAAAGAACCTTTTAATCTTGATTCCTTATTACAACCCATTTGTGATGATGCAGTGTTTGAAGCGGAACAACTTGGCAAAACGTTTACTTATCAAGAGATCCCTGATGTCGACATTAAAGGCTTTCCCGCTCTACTCGGTAGCGCTATCGAAAATGTGATTCGTAATGCACTACGTTATGCTTCAAATCAGGTTAACTTAGCGATTATTAGCGACATAGATCAAATCACCTTTGTCATCACAGATGATGGACCAGGCGTTCCAGATGATGAGGTTGAACAAATATTCAAACCTTTCTATCGCGTATCACAAGCGCGTGATCGTGAATCTGGAGGTGCAGGACTTGGATTAGCTATTACCGAAAATGCCATTAGGCAGCATCACGGTGAGATAGCGGCAAGTAATAGAGAAACGCATGGTTTACAAATATCTATTACTATACCAATCAGTTAATCGCTATATTCATAACGGAATAAGGCAGGGGGAAGTTTATTGCTTCTCTTCTGCTATGTCTTCCGTTACCTCTTCAATTTTAACCTGTGGGCGTAATGGATCTTTCGTATCTAGCGCTGGGAACATCTTTTCTATTTGGCGACGTTGCTCTACGCGCGCTTTTTTCTGTTCATACATTTCAGTATCGAGATCTTCAAAAAACATATTAATCAAAATATTTAAGCTAAACGGTAGCGCACTTAATATAATTAAAGCTGCTACGATCAAAGTACTACGCTTTTTCATCACTTTTACCATTAGGTTGTTAATTTTGCTATTCTACCCAAAGAAGCAATGTTATATAACCCTGAACTGAGACTTAATTATGTTACAAGTAGCACTATTTGAACCTGAGATCCCACCAAATACAGGTAATATTATTCGCCTTTGTGCCAACTCTGGTTTCAAATTACATTTAATTGAACCGCTTGGTTTTGAGTGGGATGATAAAAGGGTAAAACGTGCGGGACTAGATTATCATGAATTTGCCGATGTTAAGCGTCATGCTAATTACCAAGCCTTTTTAGACTGTGTTGGCGATGCACGCATTTTTGCTTGTACAACTAAAGGGACTAAATACCATCATCAAGCTGAATATCAAGCCGGCGATGTATTATTATTTGGCCCTGAGACACGTGGCCTACCGCCTGAAGTATTAGATACATTGCCACAAGATCAAAAACTCAGAATTCCGATGCTACCAGAAAGCCGTAGCATGAACCTATCAAATGCCGTATCAGTATTTATTTATGAAAGCTGGCGTCAATTGGACTTTTCTGGTTCAAAGTAAGCTAATTAAAGTAAGATTTAAGCACAAAAAAAGGGTGATAGAACATAGTTCTATCACCCTTTTTATTGGTATTACTTACACTAATTATTTAGCTAAATTAGCCGCATGAAAACGCATATGTTTTTCAATGAATGTGGCAATAAAGAAATAACTGTGATCATAACCATCATGCATTTCGAGCGTGAGAGGATAACCTTTCTTAGCTGCTGCAGCAGTTAACATATTAGGCTTAAGCTGTTCATCCAAGAATGAGTCATCTTTACCTTGCTCTACCATTGCTGGTACGAATGTTTCTGCTTTAGCCATTAATAGGCTCGCATCGTATTCTTGCCACGTTGCTTTATCTTTACCTAAGTAATTCTGCAACGCTTTCTGTCCCCAAGGGCAGTTAATAGGATTACTAATCGGGCTAAATGCCGTGACTGAACTGTAACGTTCAGGATTACGTAATGCCATCACTAATGCACCATGACCACCCATAGAGTGACCACTGATTACACGCTCTTGTGTGACAGGGAAGTTTGCTTCGATTAACGCAGGTAATTCATTAACCACATAATCGTACATTTGATAATGCGTGTTCCATGGCGCTTGCGTTGCATTCACATAGAATCCAGCACCTAGACCGAAGTCATACGCTTGGTTAGCATCATCAGGCACACCTTCGCCACGCGGACTAGTATCAGGTGCCACGATAGCAATACCCAATTCAGCAGCAATACGCTGAGCACCGGCTTTTTGTATAAAGTTCTCATCAGTACATGTCAGGCCAGACAACCAATACATCACAGGTACTTTACGCATATTCGATGCTTGCGGTGGTAAATACACAGCAAAGCGCATCGAGCAGTTTAGTACACTCGACGCATGATTATATTGATGCTGCCAACCGCCAAACATTTTATTACTACTAACAACTTCTATAGACATGACAAACCTTTACTAGTCATTCCGTTACTTTATTTTTTATTAAAGATAAAGTAACGAAATATATTTTAATTACTTATCGAAATGGATAACAGTACGGATACTTTCACCACGGTGCATCAGATCAAATGCTTCATTAATATCTTCAAGGCCCATAGTGTGAGTAATGAAATCACTTAATGCGAATTCACCTTTTAAGTAACGTTCAACGTAATCAGGTAACTCTGTACGGCCTTTAACACCACCGAATGCACTGCCACGCCATACGCGCCCAGTTACAAGTTGGAATGGACGCGTAGAGATCTCTTGACCTGCACCGGCAACACCAATTACAACTGATTCACCCCAACCTTTATGACAACATTCTAATGCTGAACGCATTAAGTTAACGTTACCAATACATTCGAATGAGTAATCTACACCACCGTCAGTCAGTTCAACGATAACGTCTTGGATTGGTTTATCGTAGTCTTTCGGGTTAATGAAATCTGTTGCGCCTAGTTTTTTCGCTAGTTCAAATTTGCTTTCATTAATGTCGATTGCAATGATACGACCAGCTTTAGCCATTGTCGCGCCGATTACAGCAGAAAGACCAATACCACCTAAACCGAAGATAGCAACAGTAGCGCCTTCTTCAACTTTAGCTGTATTCATTACAGCGCCCATACCAGTTGTAACGCCACAACCTAATAGACAAACTTCTTCAAGCGGTGCTTCTTTATTTACTTTTGCTAACGAGATTTCTGGTAATACAGTGTATTCAGAGAACGTTGAGCAACCCATATAATGGAAGATTGGCTGACCGTCTTTATAGAAACGTGTAGTGCCGTCTGGCATTAGGCCTTGGCCTTGAGTTTCACGGATCTGTTGGCAAAGGTTTGTTTTGCCTGACTTACAGAATTTACACTCACCACATTCTGGTGTGTATAAAGGAATAACATGGTCGCCCACTTGAACACTTGTAACGCCTTCGCCGATTTGTTCAACGATACCGCCACCCTCGTGACCAAGAATAACAGGGAAGATACCTTCTGGATCATCACCCGATAATGTGAATGCATCGGTATGACATACGCCAGAAGCGATAACCTTAACCAACACTTCACCTTTTCTTGGTAACATTACATCCACTTCTTCAATTGATAGTGGTTGATTTGGTCCCCAAGCAATAGCTGCTTTAGATTTAATAAATTTGTCAGTCATGTTCATCTCCATTGGGATAAAATTAATATCATCGGTAATGCTAATCTCTGCATTCCGACTAGTCATACTGTATGGCGCTTATTATATTCAATTACACTACAATGATAATACCCTTAAAATACAAATTACTTTTACTCAGGTGTAACAATAAGGTGTAAAAGAAGAGATTATCAGTAATCGTCAAATCTCAGAGTATAGTTGATGGATATGATTACGCCGACGTGCCTTGCAAAGAAGGCCATAACAACCAAGCTAAAGATAGACCACGAGCCAGCATGAAAGTATTCATCGCTAGCCATAAAGCATGATTACCTAAGCCGCTACTAATAATATACGTAGGTAGAAAGATACAAATAACACAGAACAACATACTGTTACGCATATCTTTGGCACGTGTTGCACCAATAAATACCCCATCAAATACAAAACACCACACAGCAGTAAATGGTAATAGCATTAACCATGGTAAATACTCAACAGCAATAGTGTTAACGGTATCAATATCTGTGATCATCCGCACCATTTCCTCGCCGAACATAAAAAACACAGCTGAAAACACTAAGGAAAAAACACCCGCCCAGATCAACGAAGCAAAAATAGATTGGCGATAGCCAAGCCTATCTTTTGCACCAATAGCTTTACCAACCATGGCCTCAACCGCATAAGCTACGCCATCAAGAGCAAAAGAAATAAACATCAAGAAATTAAGTAATACTGCATTTGCGGCAATATACTCATCTCCTAGGCTCGCGCCTTTAAAAGTCATAAATGCAAATGTAAGCTGTAAGCACAGCGAACGAATAAATATATCGCGGTTTAATGATAATAGACCCAGTAACTTACTGCTCTCAAATAGGCACTGAATAATCTCCGTTCTGCTAGGTAATGATAATTTATTCAATTGCTTTAATACTAACAATAAGCCAAATAGTAACGCCGCATACTCGGCAATAACAGAAGCGGCAGCGGCGCCCTCAACACCCCACTCGAAATACACAACGAACAGAATATCCAAGACAATATTAAATACATTGGCGATAATCAGTAATAGCATCGGCGCTTTCATATTTTGCAGGCCAATCAACCAACCTAATATCGCAAAATTAAATAACGCAGCTGGTATACCCCACATGCGTATAGATAGGTAGACTTGTGCATTTTGCTGCACATTGTCACTCGCGTCCGTCAGCATCAAGGCCAGCTCAACGATATAGTTTTTACCGAATAACAATAGTAAAGATAAAGCCAAAGCGATTAACAAAGCATGCGCGAGCGTCATGAATATAATCCCACTATCTTGCTTACCAAATGCTTGTGCCGTTAAGCCTGTTGTCGACATCCGTAAGAAATTACACATAAAAACAATGAACATCACGACAGCAGAGCCCAGCGCAACACCACCTAAATACCAAGCTTGATCAAGATGACCGATAACAATGCTATCCACTAAGCCTAAAAGTGGGATACTTATATTTGATAAGATCATTGGCAGCGCCAACGCAATGATATTACGATGTACTGAGGCGGGAATAGATAACCACATAGACGAGTTCAACTTTATGGAGGGGATAAAAAGATGCCTGAGTCTATCTAACTTCAATTATGAAACAAAGTATTAGCTAGGATAAATCAAAACAATTCAATTTCGCCTTCGTCCATAGTGCCCGTGCTAATAGTCTTATTTTGTCCTTGCAGTGATTGCTGCTTTAACTGCTCTGCAGCCGTTTTCAACTTATCCATAAAAGTATCTTGTTCAACGAGTTCCTCTACCGACAGCAATTCACTGCACGCGAGTAATACTTGCTTCACATTCTCTGCTTGTAGCACGTTATGTTCAGACAACTGGCTGATAATATCCTCAACTTGTAGACTTCGAACCGAATCATTAACACAGGCTTTGGTATCAACCGATAAATTCATGAGGTTATCCAGATTCATTTCTAAGTTTTGCTCTAACTGCGAAAATTTAACTAACTCTTGATGTAATCGCGCCTGGGTTTGTGATGATTTTTCCGCATTATCTTTAGCTAATGATTCAACCATATGTTTTGCTTCATCAAATGTTGCCATCGCTTGTGTTACTTGTCCTCTTATCTCATCATTAAATTTATTTGAGGTATCCGATAATAATCGCACTTCTTGCGCTACCACAGCAAACCCTCGTCCCATTTTTCCAGCGCGCGCCGCTTCAATAGCAGCATTTAATGAAAGTAGATTAGTTTGACTGGCTATTTTTTTGGCGTTATCAACCAACTCATTGATATTGAGCATCTGACGTTCCATGACTGCGATCTTATTCACAGCATCATTACTTTGCGTCGTAATTTCCATCATCAGATCAGAGCAATTATTTAAAAATTGATGCGTTGATTTAATAAATATTTTTAAATCAATTGCATCAGGATCACTACACGCTTCCCCTGTCAACGCTAACGCTTTATCTTTAGAGATGCTAAGTAATACTTTATGTAGAGACGTCGATTGTTCTGCAGACATACGTAACAATTGATAAAAAGTACTATTTAATGTGGTAAATGACTCGCTGTTAATATGCTGAGTTTTAGCTAGGTCGCGTTTTAATTCATCAATATGCGGCGGAAGCTCTTGCTGTAACATATTCACCAACATAGCTTTAGTATCCTGCGACGTACGATTATCAGTGCGACTTTCGACTGGCTGCTTTAACGGCTTATTCGTTGCATAAAGCACCGTGATTAATACCAATATTAGTGTCACTACAATCGCTGCGGCAGTAAGCCATTGCTGTAACACCAACATCACTAATAGTGGCAATAATGTAACGCCTTGATATAAATTAAATCGAGTCATGAGCCGTCCTTTTCACGTTCGCTATGTTTCTCTCTACCAATGTCGCCAACGTCGGCGCAATGTTTGATAAACTGACGATATCCATCGCAGCCCCCAGCCTAACGGCTGCCCCCGGCATACCCCAGACAACGGATGAAGCCTCATCTTGAGCAATTGTTAAAGCACCCGCATCACGCATCGCTAATAGTCCTTCAGCACCATCTTTGCCCATGCCAGTCAACATCACTCCTATCGCTTTATCACCATAGACTTTAGCAACCGAATCAAATAACACATCAACAGATGGTTTGTGGCGATTAACCGCCGGACCATCAAATAATTGGCAAGTGTAACCACGTCCTGAACGCTGCACTTTTAAATGGCTGTCACCTGGGGCTATGTATACATGGTCCTGTTTTATAACCTCTTCGCTCGTTACTTCTATTACAGTTAAACGGCAATGTTCGTTGAGGCGCTTTGCGAATGCCCCACTAAAATGTTTAGGTATGTGTTGGGTAACAACAATAGGCGGAAAAGGCGGGACTAGCGGAGTTAATAACTCCCTTAAGGCTTCGGTCCCCCCCGTTGATGCTCCGATAGCAATTAATCTATCTTCTTGCACATCTCGACTGGTAAGTAATGTCGTTAACGGCTCTCGCATAAGTCGCAGATTAGCACTGCAGGCTAATTTAACCTTGTAACAAAGTTCATCGCCAAAAAGTCCCAATGATTGAATACTCTTATCTGTCGGTTTAGCAATAAAATCAAACGCACCTAACTCCAATGCTTTTAATGTCACTGGCGCACCTTGCGATGTCAGTGTTGATACCATGACAACGGGCATAGGACGTAATCGCATTAAATTATCTAAAAAAGCCAAACCATTCATCCCCGGCATTTCAACATCAAGCGTTAATACATCAGGCTGTAATTGTTTTATTTTTGCACGCGCATCAAAAGGGTCAATCGCACTACCGACAACATCAATACTTGGATCTAAGCTGAGTAGTGTTGTTAATATTTTGCGCATTAATGCAGAATCATCGACAACCAGCACTTTTTTTTTCTGCATAAACGAGTCCCTATAGCACCATCAACATGGTGGCAGATTTAACGTTGATAAATAGTTTGACCGACTAACCTAAATTTCGTATTCAAACTTTGCAGGCTTTCAGAGTGGCCAAGAAAAAGATAACCACCAGGTTTTAACTGTGCGTAAAATCGCTGTATCAATTTTTGCTTAGTTTCATTATCAAAATAAATTAAAACATTACGACAAAAAATCACATCAAACTGACCTTTCATCGGCCAACGGGATAATAAATTAAGCTGTTTAAAAGCAATAACCTGCTTAATGTCATCGCCTATAAGATAGCCATGCTGATGACACTCGTTAGCGCAATATTGCGTGCGATAATGCTGTGGAATCCCCGTCAAATCATCATAATGCCCCTGATGCGCACACCATAAAACGTCACTATCTAAATCAGTCGCTAATATTTTAACGTCCCAGTCAGGAAGTTGCCCCTGAACACTCATTGCAATTGAATAAGGCTCTTGCCCCGTCGAACACCCTGCAGACCAGAGGCGTAATCGTTTGTCTTGGTTATGATGTTTAAAATGAGCTAAAGCCACCTTTTGTAAAAAATTAAAGTGATACTCTTCACGAAAAAAGGCGGTTAAATTCGTGGTGATAGCATTGATAAATGCACTCAACTCACCAGTGTAACTATCCTGTAATAGCTGACAATAAGCAGTAAATCCATTTAATTTAAGAGAACGAATTCTTTTCATTACTCGGCCATAAAGCATATCGCGTTTGGATTCATTAATGACAATACCTGATTCTCGAAAGGCCAATTGCGAGAGATAGTTAAATTCCTCATCCTGCATAATCAGCTTAACAACTCCGCGTTCGTGAATGGCGCCACCTAATAGTGGTGTAGAGAGACTAGCCATTAGCAACCATAGGTGACTGTGTATTATGTACACTCAGGCTTTCAATATTTTTAAATTGTTCTAAATCTAACAATAAACTAGAGCTTAATAACACCACCATTTTATCTTTAATTGATACCAAACCACGAATGACACTAGGGTCATTATCCGTGCCTAACTGTGGTGGCAAGTTAATATCACAGTGTGCAATGCTATGGACATCAGACACAGCATCAACAACAAGTCCCATCACTTTAGATTTACCATCAACGAATACTTTCACGACAATAACCACGGTTATCGCACTGTATTCAATATTTTCTAGGCCAAATTTCTGTCGTAAATCAACGATCGGGACAATCGTTCCACGTAGATTAATCACCCCTTTAACATACGCAGGCATATTGGGTATTTCTGTACATGATTCCCAACCACGGATCTCTTGTACATCTAATATTTCCACACCATATTCTTCTTCTGCCATTATAAATGTCAAAAACTGAGTGGATTGTTCATCTATTTCGGTCTGCGTATTATTATCCATATATATTCCTTCCTATGTTAAGCGGCAACATGCGTACGCTGACCTCGATGTAGAGATTGCTGTAGATAGCGTTCATCTGTCACACGCTTGACGATATCAGCAATATCCAAAATTAACGCAACCGTGCCATTACCTAGAATAGTGGCACCAGAGACACAACTGACCTTCATAAAATTATCTTCTAGATTTTTTATCACCACCTGCTGTTGCGCCGCGAGATCATCCACTAATAATCCATATTTATTATTGCCACTTTCAACAACCACTAATAAGCCATCGGTAATATGCTCAAGTCCCGAATCATGATTCAGTACTTGATAAAGGCGAATAATAGGAATGAACTCATCACGTAGTTTAAATACCTCGGTATCATCGGCCAACTTGGTGACCATGCCTATTTTTAACTGTAAAGACTCAATAATTGACATAATAGGTAAAATATAAGTTTTGCTGCCAATTTTGACCAACTGACCATCCATAATAGAAAGCGTTAAAGGTAAGCGAATTGAAAAACAGCTGCCGACACCCGTTGTCGACTCAATCTTAATACCGCCACCGAGTGATTCAATATTACGCTTAACAACGTCCATACCAACACCACGGCCAGAGACGTCACTCACTGCTTCGACGGTTGAAAAACCAG
The DNA here is from genome assembly GCF_008931805.1 of Moritella marina ATCC 15381. Lineage (GTDB taxonomy): Bacteria > Pseudomonadota > Gammaproteobacteria > Enterobacterales > Moritellaceae > Moritella > Moritella marina. The sequence continues at coordinate 3,761,447 of NZ_CP044399.1, forward strand.
GTGCAAAAATAAGTTCATCGATCTGATGATCGGTGTAGGTTAAATCCTTATTCACGATACCTTTCTCGATAGCTTTTGCGTGTATCTTAGGACGATTTAGCCCGCGGCCATCATCACGGATCTCAACAATAATCTCACCGCCTTGATGAAAAGCGCTGATATCAAGGTAAGCGACCTCACTTTTACCCGCTAACTTTCGCTCTGCAATCGTTTCAATACCATGGTCTAAAGCATTGCGTACCAGATGCACAAGTGGATCTGAAAGCTTCTCCAACATGATTTTATCCAGTTCAGTTTCCTCTCCATGTATTCTCAGCAATACATTTTTACCCAGTTGTTCACTTAAATCTCTGACCATTCTTGGAATACGATTAAAAGCGAATTGAATCGGTAACATTCTAATTTTCATCACGCTGCTTTGCATTTCTCGAGTATGCTGTGATAGCTGATCAAGACCTTTTTTTAATGCTGGTAATTTTTCAGCTGAAAAATTTTGCCCAAGCTCACCTAACATGGCCTGTGTAATAACCAGTTCACCAACCATATTGATTAACGCATCCACTTTATCGATTGATACTCGAATTGAATTGGTTTCTGCCGATTTAGGTACTGCAATACTTTTCACAACTGCTGTCGAGGCTGGTGATTCGCTTAACTGCTCACTCACCATGACTATTTTATTGTCTGCTGATTCATCTGACGCAGTAAAGCGATTGATCGTTATCGTAGAATCATCTTCAACCCATTCAAATGCTTCTTTTATTTGCGCTTCACTCACCGAGCTGACTAACTCAAGTTCCCAACTTACATAGATGTCCTCAGGGGCTACATTTTTCCATGCCGGTATATTTTTAAATTGAGGTGTGACTTTAAGCGCTCCCATCTCAGCTAACTCCGCAAAAATTAATCGCGGTTCATTACCTTGTTTTAAAATATCTTGACCGGGAACAAAGTGAATTAGCCAAGTATCATCATATTGATTAATCGCTGATGGATTGCCCTTAATCAAAACGTCCCCCTCAATAGCGACAGTTTCTAATTTCGGATCAAGTTGTAAAAACTGGTTATATTGCAGCTTGAGGCTGTCGGCCATATCAGGGGTTGATTGCGAATTTTCAGCTAATAATTGGATCCAAACGATTAAGCAATCCTTTGTTTGTAGCAAAAGATTAATATGTTCATCATTAAGTTTAATTTTTTCTGAACGTAAATCATCAAGTAGCGTTTCAGCGACGTGCGTGAATTCGGTTAATTGATTAAAACCAAATGTACCAGCGCCCCCCTTAATCGAATGCGCGACCCGAAAAATGGTATTGATAACTTCACTATCAAAGTTACCAGGTGTGAGCTTGAGTAACTCGGATTCCATTACCTCTAAGCCTTCTAGGCATTCTTCAATAAACACTTGTTGAAACTGCTTAAGATCGATATCCATACTCACCTCAATACTTTTTGTACGGTAGCAAGGAGTTTTTCAGGGTTAAAAGGTTTTACGATCCAGCCAGTTGCACCAGCAGATTTACCAGCCATTTTTTTATCTGCACCAGATTCCGTGGTCAACATCAGAATCGGCGTAAACTTATAAGCACTTTCGTTACGTAATTGACGAATTAAGCTAATACCATCCATGCGTGGCATATTAATATCTGAAATAATAAGATCGAAATGACCAGTCTTAGCTTTGGCTAAGCCATCAAGCCCATCGACGGCCGAGTCGACCTGATAACCAGCCTGCTTTAACGTGAATAAGACCATTTCACGAATGGATATCGAATCATCTATAGCTAATATTCGTTTCATTAGAGCGTCTCACATTGATGCGTAATTAAAATCAGTTTCAAACCCTAATGCTGTTACCACCGTCATAAATTTATCCGACGGGGATAGAAACATCAGTGTCGTATTATGTCGCGCTAGGTGTTGAGCATAGGCATAAAAAAGTTGGCAAGATGCACTGTCTATATGAGTAACGTAACGTGCATCAAAAAGTTGAGGTTCGGTATTAATAGGCAAAGAATCAAGCGTTGCTTTAAGTGTCGAGATCGCAGAGATATCAATTTTTTCACCGAGTTCCATGGTGATAGAAGCTTGTTCCATAAATTAATCCTGTATTTATACAAACGTATCAAAAAATAATTTTATAACTCGCATTGAGTATAGGAAAAGATTTTATAAATAAGCGGACGATAGAGAGAACTGTGATGTGAAGACTACATTTAAAGTCGTTTTAGAAGATGAGATAACAAAAATAAGCAACGGACAATACGAAATAAAAAGATAGATAGTCAATCATGGGATGATTAACTATCTCCCCTCAAACTAGTCAAAATAAAGCGTGATTACATCCAATCAGTATTACGAATAATACCCACGGCAACACCTTCAATATCAAAGTTTTGGAAATTTAAATCAACACGTATTGTGCTCATTTCATCATTTTCAGGATGCAGTAAAATTTCACAGCCTTGTTGCTCAAAACGTTTCACGGTGACTTCATCGTCAACGCGCGCCACAACAACTTGACCCTTACTGATATTTTTCGTTTTATGTACCGCTAATAAATCACCATCCATAATACCAATATTGCGCATGCTCTCACCACGAACACGCAATAAGAAATCGGCGTTAGGCGTGAACATTGAGGGATCAACATTATAATGTGCTTCAATATGTTCCTGGGCTAAAATTGGCTCACCAGCGGCAACCTGCCCGATCAAAGGTAGTCCACTCTCATTACTGGCTTCTTCGGCATTAACCAACAATCGAATACCGCGAGAAGTACCCGCTAGAATTTCGATGTGGCCTTTTCGGGCTAATGCTTTTAAATGTTCTTCGGCAGCATTCGGCGAACGAAAACCCAGTTCCTTCGCAATCTCAGCTCGGGTTGGTGGCATGCCGGTATTTTTAATATGCTGCTTAACTAATTCAAATACTTCTGCTTGTCTTTGTGTCAATGCTTTCATTATGAACCCTAACTGGTTTTATATACAGTTTCTTGTAATTATATACAGTATAATCAAGTTTGCAATATAAGCAGTCGGTATATCAAAATAATAATGAATTAAGCGCTTGCTGACGCTTAAACACAGATTTATAGCCACGTATCTGATATTATTGGAGCAAGCACTCTCGCACTTTAAATAACAGAATGATAACCATTATGCAACAAACACCGTCAATGTTAAGTCGAAGTTTCGTTAACGGCTTAGTTAAATCTCAGTACGTACCAGATAACCCAGTTGATGCGTTAAAGTTAGATTTAACGCGTCCTATTGTTTATGCTTTAAAAACTAAATCAATGACGGATCTCGTCGCATTACAACGTGCCTGTAAAGAACTAGGCCTACCGGATCCGCTCACACCAATCAAAGTGAACGGCGTTATTATCCCTAGCCATGTTTGCTTAGATAATCCAGCACCACTGTTTGGCAAGACCAAGAATACCGACGTATTTTTTGATGAGTTCCAGCAATTATTACGTTTACACAAAGATGATAAAGTCCTCGATATTCAATTAATGCCAGTGGCCTTATTTTGGGGCCGCGCACCAGGGAAAGAAGGCCAAGTGCCACTGTTATCATTAGCCAACAGTATTTCACCAAGCCGCTTACGCAAAACATTAATTGTCGGACTTAATCGTAAAGACAACTTAGTGCGCTTTAATAACCCTGTATCACTACGCTTCATGGCAGACCAACATGGCAGTGACGAGAAGCTAGCACAAAAATTAATTCGCGTTGCAAAAATCCACTTCAGCCGTCAAAAACTCGCTGCGTCAGGGCCAAAACTGCCAAATCGTTACCAATTGTTCGAACAACTATTACGTAACCCTGAAGTAAAAAAAGCGATTCAAGTTGAAATAGCGGAACATAATATTTCAGCACAAAAAGCTGAAAAACGCGCCAACGATTATATCGATGAAATTGCCAGTGATTTCTCGTATAAACTCGTCAAAAACACCAGTAATTTCATGAGCTGGTTATGGAATAAAATATACAGCGGTATCAAGGTAAATAATGCCGAACAAGTGCGTAAGCTTGCTGCCGATGGACATGAAATTGTATTCATGCCTTGCCATCGTAGTCACATGGATTACTTACTTATTTCCTATGTTATTTACAATGAAGGTTTGATTCCACCGCACATTGCGGCTGGTATTAATCTTAATTTCTTCCCTGCTGGACCGATGTTCCGCCGTGGTGGTGCATTCTTCTTACGCCGTACCTTTAAAGGCAACAAACTTTACGCGACCATTTTTAGAGAGTACTTAAGCTTACTATTCTCGAAAGGCTATTCGGTTGAATTCTTTACCGAAGGTGGCCGTAGCCGTACAGGCCGTTTATTACCACCGAAAACGGGCATGCTTAACATGACGCTACAAGCGATGTTAAGAGAACAAAATAGACCAATTACTTTAGTGCCAGTATACCTAGGTTACGACCATGTGATGGAAGTCAGCACCTATGTAAAAGAATTGTCCGGTGCCAATAAGAAAAAAGAAAGTATGTTCCAAGTATTTGGTATCGCTAAAAAATTGAAAAATTACGGCCAAGCATTTGTGAACTTTGGTGAGCCAATCAACCTGAATCAATATTTAAATAAACACGTTGAAAACTGGCGTGATGACATGAATATGCCTGTTGAAGAACAACCACGATGGTTACAGCAAACAACTCGCGATCTTGCTAATAAAGTCATGGTAAATATTAATAGTGCAGCAGCGGTGAACTCATTAACTATCTGTGCTCTTATTTTACACGCAGCACCACATAAAGCATTAAGCCGAGAAATTTTAGTACAGCAAATTGATAGCTACCTAAAATTATTACGTAATAACCCTTATAGTGAATTTAGTACCTTGCCAGAAAACAGCGCAGAAGAAATTCTAGATCAAGCAATGTCACTGAAAAAATTCACCGTACGTGAGGATAGCTTAGGACAAATGCTATCTATGTCATACGAGCAAGCTGTACTGTTAACTTTCTACCGTAATAATATTTTACACCTGTTTGCATTACCGTCTTTAATTGCGGCTATAGTGGCAGAAACACCGACAATAACAGTCAAAGATATTAACGCTAAAATTTACCAGCTTTACCCGCTAATTCAAGCAGAACTATTCTTGAAGTACTCAGAAGATGAGTTAAGTGATTGCATTACTAATACGTTAACTGAAATGCAAGAACAAGGCATTATTAACAATAACAATGGTGTCATCACGCCGGTAAATGAACGTCTCATGTCATTGAAGCTACTTGCTGCTAGCATCCAAGAAACATTACAGCGTTATGCCATCGTACTAACAGTATTAGAGCATGATCAAGTAATTGAAAGGACTCACCTTGAAGATCGCAGCCAGTTGATTGCCGAGCGTCTATCCTCACTCAATGGTGTGAGTGCGCCTGAATTCTTTGATAAGAAAGTACTGACCATCTTTATTGATAAGCTGCAAGAACTGCATTACTTATCCGATGCTGGAACCGCTAAAGCGGATAAGATCAGTCTATTAGCTAACACTGTTAGAAGCTTAACAACGTTAGAAGTAAAACAAACAATCTCAGATGTCATGCTCAGTCAGCAATCTAACGACGGCTAGCATTAATGCCAAAGACCTTTGATTTATATAATCAACAACGGCTTGGCATTTAACATTGATGAAGAAGAAGATACTAAAAAAGGAGCCAAGGCTCCTTTTTTAGTATTCTGTGTATGCCTGTCTTATACGCTGTTAAATTATTTATAAACAACTCAATGCCTTATTTATAAATAGCTTAAAATCAAGCTTACAAAGATAATCATACCCACATAATTATTATGCAAAAAAGCTTTAAAACAAGCAGCTCTATCACGCCCAACAATCAAGGTTTGTTGGTAGACAAATAACCCTGCCACGATAGTCAAACCAATAAAATATACGCTTGGCAATACAAGAAACCAACCTAACAAGCCAAGACATAATAGCGATGATAGCTGTAACAGTCCCACAATCAATTTATCTTTTTCAGCAAATAAAATAGCTGTCGATTTAATGCCAATTTTTAAATCATCATCACGATCAACCATGGCATATAGCGTATCATAAGCCACAGTCCATAAAATATTCGCGACAAATAATAACCACGCATAACTCGGTACAGTATCAAGTTGCGCCGCAAACCCCATTGGGATAGCCCAGCCAAATGCCATACCAAGTACGACCTGAGGTAGATGAGTATAACGTTTCATAAATGGATAGCATGCGGCAAGGCCAACTGCCACAAACGATAGCATGATCGTTAATGTATTCATGGTGAGTACAAGTAAAAAAGCTAACAAGGTCAACGCAAAGAAAAAGCTTAACGCTGCACGACTTGATATACGTCCCGCTGCCATAGGTCTATTTTCAGTGCGTTTTACATGACCATCAACATGCCGGTCAGCAAAATCATTAATCACACAGCCAGCTGCGCGCATTAAAATCACGCCCAATATAAAGACCAGCAACACATCTAATTTTGGCACACCTTCAGCTGCAATCCATAACGCCCATAACGTCGGCCACAATAATAACAAAGTGCCGATAGGCTTATCCATACGTGTCAGTTGTATGTAATCTTTTATTTTTGATGTCATGAGTGACATATATTCAACGTCCTTTTATTATTTGTATGCCAATGCGTCAGGCAAAAACACTTCAGATACCAATAATGATTTTCCAGCCAATAAAAAACATGAACGTCGACCAAATAACGATAATTTCGGTGTTGAGCTCAGTAAGCCAGATAATTCATATACCCGACTTTGAGTATCAAATTCAGCGATTTCAATTTCACTACGTTGCATATCCGGCGTGCTGAATAACACACTGCCCAACGAGCGAGTGCCTAATTTATCAAGCTCACCACCCGGTGCTGTTAAAACATTAAGCGGCATCACGCTACGTGCAAATACCCAAGGTATACCGTCTAACTTTAACAATACCTCACGCACAAAACCGATGCTTTCAGTTAGGTTTAATTTTGTTTTTTCATCATCGGATAATGGATAATTGCCTTCCGTTAATATTTCAACGGTAAATTCCTGACAATGTAGTTTCAGCCTAGCCGTTAACGACCCTGTATCAACTAACCAATCATAAAGATCCGCAGATAAATCCTTCATTAATATGCTTGGCCATAGCCAGTTCGCATCGCAACCTATGGGATAATCAGCTAATCTCGATTTACTCATCTGCTTATTATTTATATTATCTGACATATTATAAATTACTTTTTCTAACAACAAAAACAGGCATAATTATCTGCTATTCAGGCTAAGATTGTAAGTCAGGACACAAGTTGTGCACGGATTTATTTAATTAATCATTTGAAAATGAGTATACTAGCGACAACACTGCCATTTTCCATCTCATTTAACTAAGGATACGGTAAATGAAAAAGCTACTCTGGCTACTCTGCATCATAACGGCATCACTTTCATCAGCCGCCGTATCAGCAAATAATGATAAACCCGTGTATATTTATTTCGGTTTAGAGCCTGATATTATTACTAACTATGTCAGTGAAACCAACAAAATTGGTTTTATCAGCGTCTCAGTAGAGTTTATGTTGGCAAATAAAAAGAGCCTAGACGTGATTGAAAAACATGAACCATTAATCAGAGATAAGATTATCTCATTATTAGGTCAGCAATCACCCCAGCATTTACGCTCACTAACGGGGCGAGAGGAAATAAGACTATTAATCCAAAATGAAGTGAATAGTCTACTACAACAAGAAAGCGGTAAAGGTGTTATTGAAAACCTGTTATTTACCAAATATTTATTAATGTAATAAAAAAGGAGTAAGCTATTTAGCCTACTCCTTCACTCATCTAGCTTAGAAATAACATGATAAACTCATGTATCGCTGCTTGTCGAATTAGCTTTTAATTGCATTAATGATCGCAGTGGTTGAACAACCATCTTCGAATTGTAGAATATTAACCTTACCGCCATTTGCTAACACTTGTTTATGGCCAGCAATCTCTTCAACTTTATAATCACCACCTTTAACCAATACATCTGGTAATAACTTAGCAATTAAACGCTCTGGTGTATCTTCAGTAAACTCAACAACCCAATCAACAGCACCTAATGCAGCAAGCACCGTCATACGGCGATCACAAGTATTAATCGGTCGACTCGATCCTTTCAGCGCTCGGACTGACGCATCTGAATTAACCGCGACAATTAAACGCTGGCCTAGCTTACGAGCCGAATTTAAGTAAGACACGTGACCAGCATGGAGAATATCAAAACAACCATTGGTCATGACAATCTCTTCGCCACGTAGCTGCGCTGACTTAACCGCGATGTTCAATTGTTCTTCGGATAATACCCCAAAACCACTTTCGTGCGAGCCATAAACTGAATTAGCTAATTCAAGCGGGCTAACCGTCGAAGTACCTATCTTAGCAACGACCACACTGGCTCCAGCATTCGCAAGGGCACAAGCTTGTTCTAACGATGATCCAGCAGAAACAGCCGCCGCTAACACCGAAATAACGGTATCACCCGCACCAGTAACATCATAGACCTCTTGGGCTAATGCAGGCAGATGAAATTCATCTTCACTTGCGCGAATCAACGTCATGCCCTTTTCACTACGAGTAACTAATAATGCTTCAAAATCATGTTCCGCAATGAGCTTACGACCTTTTTCAACGAGATCTTGCTCACTCTTACAATGACCAACAACCGCTTCAAATTCCGATAAATTCGGCGTTAATAATGTCGCACCACGGTATTTTTCAAAATCACAGCCTTTCGGATCAACGAAAACTTTAACGCCTTGTTGCTTCGCTGCTTGGATCATATTTTGCACTTCAACCAAAGCACCTTTGTTATAATCCGACACTATCATCACTGAATAATCCGCTAAGTTAGCGATTGTTTTAGCGACAAGCGGTTGCGTATCTACAGCTGCAACTGACTCTTCAAAATCTAAGCGAATCACTTGCTGGCCACGGCTTAGCACACGTAATTTAGTGATTGTTGGATAATCATCTAACTGCAAAAAATCACAGGTAACATCAACCGCATTCATTTTGCCACATAATGCTTGAGCCGCTTCATCTTTACCCGTTAAGCCCAACAGCTTAACATTAGCACCTAAAGCAGCAAGATTAAGCGCAACGTTCGCTGCGCCACCTGGACGGTCTTCAACATTACCGACTTTAACGATAGGTACTGGCGCTTCAGGAGAAATACGGCTTGAGTCACCAGTCCAATAACGATCTAACATGACATCGCCAACGACTAATATTTTTGCAGTATTAAAGTCAGGTAAAATGATTTCCATTATTTTCTCGATAATATCTAGTTAAAAGATTTAAATTTATGATCTACAAACGCTTGGCCACAACCGACAACTAAGCCAAGTACATGCGCGGCATTGGCGACATTGAGGCCAAATAGTGGGAAAAAGCCAAGTACCAACCAAACCAACATAAAGCCAATATAAGGCTTCGGCAAACTAACGCCTTGTTCCGGCGCTAACCAAGCAGTCCACCAAATATAACCGACTAAAGCATAAACCACACCCGATAAACCACCAAAATTAGGTCCGGATAATAAAAACTGGCCGATATTGGGTATTAACGCGGCAACTAAAAATAATAGTAATAATTTCTTACTGCCAAGTTTATTTTCAATCAGTCCACCAAGATACCACCACCATAATAAATTAAACACCAGATGTAACACTGAAAAATGCATGATCGCTGGTGTAAATAAACGCCAAAACTCACTCAATGAACTGATACTTAAATCATACGGGAAATGCAGTGCAGCAAAGATAAATTCATTTTGTGTCAACATGCTAAAGTACATTGCCGCAAAGACAATCACACTCATCGCAAAAATAACTAATGTTACTTTACCAGCATGTAGCAAAAAGTTACTGAGCATATTACCCGAGCCATAACTGAAACTCGCCGTTCTGCTATCCGCAACATCCCAAGACGCCGCTTGGTATTTTTGCTGATAAGGGTCAGCTAAAAATAAATCAAGTTCTGCAGACGCAGCTTCTACATGCGTCATTGCAGGTAAGCAAATAGCAAAGCCTTCATCAGTCTGAGCGACTTTCGCATCAATTTTTTGCACAGCTAAATAATCCACAAAAGCCTGCGCCATACGTGGATTATTAATTACACCTATCTCAATCATGCTATTACTTACTCTCCACCACAACTATCACTTACTTTGCCACAAACGCACATTCTCGACGCCAAGCTTCAAAACCACCATCCATGCTATAAACATCTTCAAAGCCTTGTTCTACTAAATATTGCGCAGCACCTTGGCTACTACGGCCATGGTAACAAACCACGACAACAGGCGTATCGAAATCAGTTTTTTGCATAAAACTGCCTAACACTGAGTCAGTTAAATGCAATGAATCTTCGATATGTGCATCGGAAAATGATTGCGGATCGCGAATATCGACAATTTTAACGTCAGTATTACCACTCATTAATTGCTGAACTTCATTAATCGAAATATGTTTGAAACTATCCATGCTACACCTTAATATAATTCTATCGCGTTCAAGTATATCCACAAGAAACACCAAATTTAACAATTCAACAGCGAACCATTAGCTTATGATGATATTATCACATTGCTTATATTGATACAGAAGGGAATACCGAATGCTTAGCCGAACACTCTACACCACGTTACTTTATGCAACGTCACCGTTGATATTCTCTTTGTTATTAAAAACCAAGAAAGGTAAACCACCTGTTGGTGACCGCTGGAAAGAATTTGTCGGTATTACTCCTGAATTAGTGCAAACACAACAACCAATCTGGATCCACGCAGTGTCAGTGGGCGAAGTGATTGCAGCAACGCCTATTATCAAAGCCTTGCAACAGCAATACCCAGAGTTACCATTACTGATCACGACGACCACAAGCACGGGGGCCGAGCGTGTCGTTGCTTTACCCGGTAACATTGAGCACAGGTATTTCCCAGCTGATTACCCTTGCGCAGTGAAACAATTTATTAGCCGTATGCAACCATCGCTCTGTTTAATAATGGAAACCGAGTTATGGCCTAATATGCTGACCATTTGTAAAGATGAAAGTATCCCCACTATAGTAGTAAATGCACGATTATCAGAAAAGTCTCAACACAAATACCTGCGTTTTAAGTCTCTGTTCTCTGCACCATTACAAACGTTAACGCATATATTATGTCAGGACGAAAATGACCAACGTCGGTTTAAAACGTTAGGATTAAACCAAGCACAACTGTCTGTCAGTGGCACCGTTAAATTTGATATTCAATTTTCAGATAGCATCATCAATAATGGCTTATCACTACGCCAACAACTTGGACAGCAGCGTCCTGTCGTCATAGCCTCAAGTACCCATAAAGGTGAGGATGAGATAGTGCTTGCTGCGTTTGAAAACGTAAAAAAACAACATCCAAATGCCGTATTAATATTGGTGCCTCGCCATCCAGAACGCTTTGATAATGTGACGGATCTGTGCTCAGCTAAATTCCCAGAAACTCAACGTCGCAGCCAAGCTACAACAACAGATGACCTGAGTAATGTGGATGTGTATGTAGGCGATAGCATGGGAGAAATGCCAGTTCTACTTGCCGCCAGTGATATCTGTTTCATGGGCGGAAGTTTAATTGGTGACAAGGTCGGCGGGCATAATTTACTCGAGCCTGCTGCGCTTTCAAAAGCCTGTATCACAGGTCCAAGTTACTTTAATTTTGCTGATGTCACTGCACAATTACTTAATTGCGAAGGCGTTGCTGTCGTTAATGACGCACAGGAATTAGCGAACAAAATAAATACATTGATATCTCAGCCTGAAATGGCAGTCACGATGGGGAAACAAGCAAAGCAGGTAGTGGAAAAAAACAAAGGGGCGTTAGATAAAATAATGCACACTTTAACACATTACATTGACCAGAATATTAACCAGCGCAGTGACCAAACAGCTAAGCAGAACAATATCAAATAAACGAATGATTCAATATGGTTTACCTTAATCAACGACATCATCGCCGATGAAAGAAAACCATATTGTATAGGCTAACGTGAAAAATTAGCCGTTCTTCTCAGTGACAACCATATCAGCAGTGGCTAAACGTAAATAATATTCACGCATATGCTGATAATCAACCAATGCTTTTTCGGTAAAGTAAGGCTTCATCATAAAGATTGATTTTAGAATACCGCGATAAATATCCGCTTTATATACCTTCGCATCTTTACTAATTGTGGTGCGATAACTGACCCAAGAAACCAATACGACTTTAATCGAGTTAGCTAACTCATCCAGATCTTCCATCGGAATGTTAACCACATTATTTTTCTGCAATGAAAATAATAAATCCACTTCACGCTGCGCTGAAACTTCTTGGAATTTCAAATATTTTTTATGTAAGTTCGGATCTCGAGATAATAGGCTTGGTAAGCTGTAATACAAAAATCGAAAACGCCACATGGTTTCAAACATAGAATCTAAATAACTCATCATCACTTCCAACGTGACTTCACCTTCACGATGAGGTTGGAAATGTTCAGCTAAATAATTTACATACTGATCAAAGATAGAATCAATAATGTCTTCTTTATTTCGAAAATGATAATAAAGATTACCAGGACTAATGCCTAAATGTGCAGCAATATGATTGGTAGTGACATTACGCTCACCACATTCATTAAACAGCTCAAGTGCAGTATGAATGATCTTATCTCTGGTTTTCATGAAAATGACCGCTTTGATTTATAATAGATTTGTTAATACTCGCACATTTATTACTAAATGACACAGTGTAATATCTCATTGTTAGAATATTCGCTCAATTCTGATAACCAGCGAGCAACAAATCCCAATCAGACGTTTGCCATTTAAATGCAGTGTCTTTGCTTTGCTCTTTCACAAAAGAACGTTTTAAACGGGCTAGGTTTGCTTGTTTCCATGAATCAGCTGCAGGTTTAAATTTACAACGGTCAAAATCAATCAACCACCACTTACCATCACCGTCTAAAATGATGTTATGAGTGTTTAAATCTGCATGCCATAAATTCACATCATGAAAACGTCTTATCATCTCGCCAATTTGTTGGTAATCATCTTGATTCAACGCGCGATCTTTTAATACAGCCACCAAATCGTTAGCCCCCGCAATTTTTTGCGTAATTAAATCCGCACGATAAAATAATCCGTGTTTAATTACCTGACCTGCTACCGGTTGTGGTGCCGGCAAACCTTTTTCGACTAATTGCTGTGTCACCATAAACTCTTGGTAAGCACGGGTGCTTTCAAGCCCTGTATAGCAATAACTATCCTTGATTAACTTACCAACCAGCCCACCGCGGTGATAATGACGTAATACAAACTCGTCATTATTTATTTTGAAAAACCAGGTAATACCACGACCAAATGCCGACCCAATAATTGCATTATTCCGTTGCCAATACGCCCCATCAAAATATTCGGGGGTGATTTCGCCTTTTAATTCATCCTGAAAAAATAAGACTCGAGCGCCTTGTGTGTCTATTAACATGTGATCTCCAAAAAAACTTTACCGATAAATTTTACATTACCTCAAACGATTTGCATAATAGCCTTTTACATTCAACAACTAGAAATGATGAATATGACCCCTCCACAGAGTATCTGTATTTTACGTTTTTCCGCAATTGGCGATGTTTGCCATGCTGTATCTGTTGTACAAGCCATCCAACGCCACTACCCAAACGCCAAGATAACTTGGGTAATAGGTAAAATAGAGGCGATGTTAGTGGGGGATCTCGCCGGTGTTGAATTTATTATTTTTGATAAAAAAACGGGACTGAAAGGCTATTCAGACCTGCGTAAAAAATTAAACAATCGCCAGTTCGATGTATTATTGCACATGCAAGTTGCACTCAGAGCCAGCGTCGCGAGTTTATGCATCAAAGCGAAGCAACGTTGGGGCTTTGATAAAGTCAGAGCCAAAGAAGGCCAATGGCTATTTACAAATAATAAAATAAAACCACAATCTCAACCCCACGTACTTGATGGCTTTATGGCATTTGCCGAAGCGATTGGCGTGCCAGTAGCACCACCGCAGTGGGACATACCGCTTACCACCCAAGATAATTTATGGGCGCATTCACAATTAAGCCATACTAAGAAAAACTTTATTATTTGTCCATCAGCCAGTAAAGCTGAGCGGAATTGGTCAACTGCTGGCTATGCTGAAATAGCTAATTATATGCATGAAAATAATTACCAAGTCTCTATTTGTGGCGGTCCGACCGACAGTGAAAAACAATTAGCCAAAGAGATTATCGAGCTTGCGACAGTGCCAGTGAATAATTTGGTGGGAGAAACGTCACTAAAACAATTACTCGCCATTCTAAAACATGCTGACCTAGTGCTCGCGCCAGATACAGGCCCCGCACACATGAGTACCACAGTCGGAACACCTGTTGTCGGTTTATATGCGCACAGTAATCCAGGACGCACAGGTCCTTATAATAATCTAGATGATGTCGCTGAAGTTTATCATCAACATTTACCCGATAGTGAATGGGGTGTAAGAGCCAAAGGTCCTGATTTAATGGACGCAATTTCGATTGAGCAAGTCAAATCTTGCTTACAAAAATGGCTTTAAAAACGTCAATTAAAATTAGAGTAATATAAAGTTCAGTTGTCCCTTTGTATTACTCACCAATCAAAATCTGAATACGAGTCGTGTGACCATGCCAAAAAAATATCTTTTTTACATTAGTCAAAATTACAGCTTCGCTATATTAAGACCACTACAAACCGAAATCAGACGCCGTGGTGGAGAAGTCTCATGGTTCTTAGAGCCAAATGTTAATGCCGATTACTTATCTAGCGATGAAGTTCAACTAACAACAGTTGAAGCAATCAACGCCTTCAATCCTTTTGCGGTATTTGTGCCAGGCAATGTAGTACCAAGTTTCATTCCCGGCCTTAAAGTAACAGTATTTCATGGTTTCGATGCAGGAAAACTTGATTGGAAAGGCAAAAATACTCACTTCCGTATCCGTGGCTGTTTTGATTTACATTGCTCATATGGCAAAGACATGACAAAACAATTTGAGCAACTGGCTGAAAAATATCAAACATATAAAGTTGTGGATACGGGATGGCCAGCGTTAGATCCACTATTCACCACAGATACCGCGTTGAATCCATATATTGATAATGAGGACAAAAGACCGACAGTATTGTTCTGCTCTACATTCTCACCGCGTTTTTCTTGTGCCCCACATATTTTTGAAGCGATAAAAAAATTATCAGAATCAGGAAAGTGGCGTTGGTTAGTGCAATTCCATCCCAAAATGGGCGCTGATATTGTTGAGAAATATAAAGCGTTAGAAAATGATAATTTAACTTTTATTGAAACTGATAACGTCGTGCCATTATTAAAAAGTGCTGATGTGATGCTTTGCGATACATCGTCAGTATTATTAATGTTTTTATTACAAAGAAAACCAGTGGTCACCTTTAAAGGTAATCAGCAAGGAGAGCACCTCATCAATGTGAGCAGCCCAGAGCAAATTGAATTAGCTTTAACAGAAGCATTAGAGCAGCCAGATGAACTCATGCGAAAAATTGATGATTACATAGAATATATTCATGCGTATACAGATGGAAACTCAAGTGCAAGAGTATTAGATGCAGTTGATAACTTCACTTTTGACTCATTGAAGAGCAAGCCATTAAATCTATTACGCCAACTGAAATTAAGAAAAAAATTAGGATTCTGGAAACTATCATGACAGTAAAAGTAATTTACCCAGGTACATTTGATCCGATCACCAATGGTCACGCTGATTTAATCGAGCGCGCAGCAAAACTTTTTGATCACGTGATTGTTGGCGTTGCCTTTAACGCGACAAAGAAACCTTTCTTCACGCTTGAAGAACGTGTGCAATTAGCGAAAGACGTAACAGCCCATTTAGATAATGTGGAAGTGGTTGGGTTTAGTGGCTTGTTAGTTGATTTTGCAAAAGAATATAATGCATCTGTATTGATTCGTGGCTTACGTGCGGTATCTGACTTTGAGTACGAATTCCAACTTGCGAACATGAATCGCCGTTTAAGTCCTGATTTAGAAAGTGTTTTCCTCACACCATCTGAAGAAAATTCGTTTATATCTTCAACATTGGTGAAAGAAGTTGCGATCCACAACGGCGATGTCGCGCAATTCGTCGCCCCAGTGGTATGTCATGCTATTTTAGCGAAGATCGCCGAAAATAACCCGATATAGAAATTAAGATCGCGTTAGCGCTGACACTGATTGCAATAAATCGTGTTGCGCTGACCGATCTTAACCGCTTGTAATACCTCACCGCATTTAGGACACGGTTTACCTGCTTTGCCATATACCTGTAACTCTTGAACAAAGTAACCTGGTTTACCATCTGTTTGAGTGAAATCTTTTAATGTTGTACCGCCTTGCGCAATCGCTTTAGCTAATACACTTTTCACTTCGTCGACCAAAACTTTATAACGCTGTAAAGAGACATTGCCCGCGGCACGTTTTGGACTGATTCCCGCAGAAAATAGCGCCTCATTGGCATAAATATTACCAACACCGACAACATTATGGTTATCCATCAGAAATGATTTTACTGGCATCTTCCGTGAACGAGAACGTTCAAACAAACGTTGCGCGGTAAAATCATCGGTTAACGGCTCTGGGCCTAAGCTAGCTAATAATTTGTGCTCAAGCACCTCGCCCACTTGCCACAGCACCGAGCCAAAGCGCCTAGGGTCATTCAGGCGAAGACATTTCCCTGAATCCAGCACTATGTCTACATGATCATGCTTTTCAACTGCTACGTTTGAATCAAGCACCCTTAGACTACCTGACATACCCAGATGAATAATGATTGTGCCCTTTTCTGTTTCCAACAGTAAGTATTTAGCCCGGCGGCGTACACTTATCACCATACAGCCCACCGCATCTTGCAAAGCCATTGGTACAGGCCAACGCAGTTGACCATTACGTACAACTATTTTGGTGATCAGGGCATTTTCGAGATACGGGGAAATACCTTGACGGCTTACTTCAACTTCCGGTAATTCAGGCATAAGACATCCAGTCGGTTATATGTAGGTTACAGAGTAATGGTGCGGTGAAGCCCAGATAAAGAATAACTAAGTGTTATTAGCGAGCATAAACAAGCGGCTAACGCGGTAATAAAACCTGCAATTCAGCTTCATCAATTTGTAATAACTGGCTTTGCCAATTTTGTAATAAATAACCGCTCTCTATTTGATATAAAATCAAGGTAACAGGCTCGGCTAAATTCGCTAATTCGAAGGAAACATTAATACCGTAAGCAAGATTGGCGATCACAACATCTTTAGCCACAGGCTTAAATGTCGCACTTTCCCATGCTTTAATAATTTGCTGCAATTGTGGCTGCGACAAACCCAGCTCAGGTTTGGTTGCCAGTTGACTACCAACGCGTTGGATTTGAATATGATCAAACTGCATCGACAATACCACCGCACTAGCCGGTAGCGCTGATTGATAGAGATTCGCGGTATCATCACCGTTCACCTTCTTGCCTGAATATTGAAATATCAGCATCATAGCCAATATCGCAAATATTAAAACGTTATTCCAACCTCGTCGTGATAACTGCACGGATAATCCTTCCAATCGAGTCATTGATTTATCAATAAGTATACGCAAACTACGTGAAAACGCCGACTAGGGCAAGTATCGCAAGGCTGAATTTCAGGCAAAAAAAACCCAGCAAAAGCTGGGTTTTCAATATCGAACATAAAATCAAGAATTACTTGATTTTACCTTCTTTGTAGATAACGTGCTTACGAACAACTGGATCAAATTTTTTGATTTCCATTTTTTCAGGCATGTTTTTCTTATTTTTATCAGTGGTATAGAAGTGACCTGTACCAGCAGATGAATTCAAACGAATTTTATCGCGCATAATATAGTTCCTTAAACCTTCTCACCACGGGCACGCATTTCAGCTAAAACTGAATCAATACCCTTTTTATCGATAATACGCATACCTTTACAAGTAAGACGTAATTTAACAAAGCGGTTTTCGCTCTCAACCCAAAAACGGTGTGAATGTAGGTTTGGCAAAAAACGGCGACGTGTGCGGTTTTTTGCGTGAGAAACGTTATTACCAACAGCTGGCTTTTTACCAGTGACTTGGCATACTTTAGACATGTCGTCTTCTCCAAATATTTTCTTGCTCGAGCAAATATACAGCGTCTTGTTGGCCGTCGCCCAAGACGCGTGCTAAAGGCCGCATTTTATACAGTAAATTAAAACATAGAGCAAGCTTTTTATATTTCAAGAATGAATGGAAATCGTAATTTCACACCCACCCTCGCTCTGCAAAGCTCGCTATGTCACTGTCACCTATAACAAAATGATCGAGGACTTTAACATCAATTAATTGTAAGGCTGAGATAAGTTTATCTGTGATCATACGATCAGCACGGCTGGGTTCAGCAATGCCAGAGGGATGGTTATGCGCAAAAATAACTGCCGCAGCATTTCTTTCTAACGCTTTTTTTACCACCACTCGCGGATAAACACTAGCACTGTCTATTGTGCCATAAAACAACTCCTCAAAGCGAATAACTCGGTGCTTATTGTCTAAAAATAATACCGCAAACACTTCATGAGGCTGATCGCGTAACTTTGCCCGAATGTAATTTCGACTTTCTTGTGGGCTAGTAAGGGCATTACTACGCTCTAATTTTTCGGCTAAAAAGCGCCGAGACATCTCCACAGTTGCTTGTAACTGCACATATTTAGCGACACCCAGTCCCTTAATCTGACAAAACTCATGTTCACTGGCCGCAAGTAATGCCCGTAAAGTGCCAAACTCAGCCAAAATATGACTCGCCAGCGCCACGACATTCGTACCCTTAATGCCCGTGCGTAAAAATATCGCTAACAATTCTGCATCAGATAATGAGTTTGCACCCAGTTTAACCAGCTTTTCGCGTGGCATTTCACTGCTCGGTAATGATTTTAATTTCATCTATTTCACCATTTAACATAACGTCCTGTTAGCTTAGCTATTCGGTGAATAAACGAACTCAATAATGATAAAACAGTGAAATAGTTCAAATTTATAGATTTGATAATGATGCATATAAAATTAATAACAAACCTTAGCCTCTGCGAATTTAATTATGGTATTGTTATTACGTTATTAGAATATCCTTTCAGATTTTAACGTGGAATACACAATGACTGCTATTGCCAATAAACGCATTTTGCTCGGTATTACCGGCGGCATCGCCGCTTATAAATGCGCAGAGTTAACCCGTCGATTAACGGAACAAGGCGCAGAAGTTCGCGTCGTTATGACCCAATCGGCGCAAGAGTTTATCACTCCGCTTACCATGCAAGCAGTCTCAGGAAACCCCGTTGCACATAGTTTACTAGACCCCGCAGCCGAAGCTGGCATGGGTCATATAGAATTCGCTAAATGGGCCGATTTAGTCTTAATTGCCCCTGCTACCGCCAATTTTATTGCCAAATTCACTGCCGGTATTGCCGATGATTTACTCTCGACGTTATGCCTTGCAACGCCAGCTCCAATTGCCATTGCCCCAGCGATGAATCAAGTGATGTATCAAGCGCCAGCAACACAAGATAATTTAGCCACGCTTAAACAACGCAATATCACACTATGGGGACCAGCAGCAGGCGCGCAAGCGTGTGGTGATGTAGGCCCAGGTAGAATGGTGAATCCTGACGAGCTAGTAACAGCTGTTGTTAACTATTTTAGCGAACAAGAAAAGCCGCAACTATTAGCGGGTAAAAATATCATGATCACCGCAGGACCAACCCGCGAGGCGATTGATCCAGTACGTTATATCAGTAATCACAGTTCAGGAAAAATGGGTTATGCCCTCGCCCAAGCGGCACGTTTATTAGGTGCTAATGTCACAGTGGTAAGTGGTCCAGTGGCATTAGCCGCGCCCACTTCATGCCATCTTGTTAAAGTGACTAGCGCACTTGATATGCACGATGCAGTCATGGCCGACATTCACCAACAAGATATTTTCATTGCCTGTGCAGCCGTGGCAGATTACCGCCCAGAAAGTATTGCCGAACAAAAAATTAAAAAGACCAATAGCGACGAGATGGTTGTACGCATGATCAAAAACCCCGATATTGTCGCCAGTGTCGCCGCGCTCGAAAATTCTCCTTTTACTGTCGGTTTTGCTGCAGAAACACAAGATGTTGAACATTATGCACGCGACAAAATGCAGCGTAAAAATCTTGCTATGATCGCCGCAAATGACGTGGCACAATCAGGCCAAGGTTTTAATGCTGAAGACAATGCGTTAACGGTATTTTGGCCACAGGGCAGCACACAAATTGCGTTAGCAAGTAAACAAGATGTAGCGGTACAATTATTACAATTAATCGCCACTCAGTTCAACGCCAATACCAGACCATAAACATTATAAAACAATAATAATATTCGGCATCTAACCTTGTCTTGCGCTACCGCAATACACAGTTGAGCCATTAATTGATATATTTAGTGAAACAAACAATGAAACAAATAGAAGTTAAAATTTTAAATCCACGTGTGGGTACTGAGTTTCCATTACCAAGTTATGCAACCCCTGGCTCAGCGGGTTTAGACCTACGCGCTTGCCTTGCCCAGCCATTGACGGTTAATCCAGGCGAGACACATTTGATCCCAACGGGCATTGCAATCCATATTGCTGACCCGACAATGGCAGCAACCATTTTACCGCGTTCAGGCTTAGGGCATAAGCACGGTATTGTATTGGGGAATTTAGTGGGTTTAATTGACTCTGATTACCAAGGCGAGTTAATGATCTCATGTTGGAATCGTGGTCAAGACAGTTTCAGTATTCAACCAGGCGATCGTATTGCTCAGATGATGATAGTGCCAGTAATACAAGCACAACTCACCATTGTTGAAGAGTTTGATAGTAGTGAACGCGGCGAAGGTGGCTTTGGCCATTCGGGTAAGCAATAACGGTTAACACCATTCTAGGATGAAAAAGATGTCAACAAGCACTAAAAAGAATCGTCGAGAACAAATATTACAAGCATTAGCACACATGCTGGAAACCAGTCCTGGTCAGCGTATTACGACCGCTAAACTTGCCAAAGAAGTTGGTGTATCAGAAGCTGCGCTCTATCGCCACTTTCCAAGTAAAGCTCGTATGTTTGAAGGGTTAATTACCTTTATCGAAGATTCAATCTTAGCGGGTATTAATCAGATCTTAAATGAAGAAAAAGATACCATCACCCGTTGTCATCACATCCTGCATTTGCTGCTGGTATTTACCGAGCGCAACCCAGGTATCACTCGCATTATGACTGGCGATGCACTGCAAGGTGAACACGAACGTCTTGGTGAGCAAATCAGCGCGTTATACGCCAAGATTGAAACACACTTAAAACAAGTATTACGTGAAAAGAAAATGCGTGACGGGGCAGGCTTTAGCTTAGATGAAGGTATGTTAGCAAATTTATTGTTAGCCTATGCAGAAGGTCGTATCAATCAATACGTACGTACCCGTTTTGCATTAAAACCAACCACAGACTTTGATCAACAGTGGGAATTCTTACGCAAGCAGTTACTGCAAAGTTAACCTCTTTCAGCGCATAGCAGTAAAGTTTGCTATATAGAAATAAAAAAGGCTACCTCGGTAGCCTTTTTCGTATTTTCTTTAACGGCAGTGATAAATAGAGCTGTGATTTAACCCCCCATAATTCATCTTGCCGCGAAACGTATTAATTAGATACCGTAGTTTTCACGATATGTTTTTACCGTCTCAAGATGTTGCTTCATCTCAGGCTTGTCTGCTAAGAAAGTAACAAGATCGCCTAAAGTAACGATTGATAATACGCTACAGCCATAATCCTGTTCAATTTCTTGGATTGCAGATAATTCGCCTTTGCCTTTTTCTTGGCGGTCTAGCGCGATTAATACACCAGAAAGTTCAGCGTTATGTGCTTGGATGATATCCATAGATTCACGGATTGCAGTACCTGCTGTGATCACGTCATCAACCAATACGATACGGCCTTCCAATGCAGAACCGACTAATGAACCACCTTCGCCGTGGTCTTTTTTCTCTTTGCGGTTAAAACAGTAAGGCGCATCAATATCATGATGATCGCAGAGCGCTACAACAGTAGTCGTCGCGATTGGGATACCTTTGTAGGCAGGACCAAATACCACATCGTATTCGATACCAGAATCAACTAAAGCGGCTGCATAGAAACGACCAAGACGTGATAAATCACGACCTGTGTTGAACAAACCGGCGTTGAAGAAATAAGGGCTAGTACGACCAGACTTTAGTGTGAATTCACCAAATTTAAGCACTTCTTTTTCTAAAGCAAACTCAATAAACTCGCGTTGGTAATCTTTCATCGTTTTCCCCTATTATGATTAATTAGATGTTGTTGGCTAAAAGCCACTTCACCTAAAAAGCCTAATAATATGGGGAATATTATTAGGCAATTAACCTTGTTAGCGCTTGGCGACTAACGATAAGCGCCGCTATTCTAACAAGCTTTACACTTTAATCAAGCTATCACCGAGTGCTTTCTTTTGCTCTACAATAATCTGTTCGATGCCGTCTTTCGCTAACGCCAGCATGGCTAACATTTCTTCGTGGCTAAACGGTTCGCCTTCAGCAGTGCCTTGGATCTCGATAAATTTGCCGGTATCCGTCATCACTACATTCATGTCTGTTTCAGCATCAGAATCTTCTGGATAATCTAAATCGCATACCGCTTCGCCTTTATAGATACCAACAGACACAGCGGCAATCATAAATTTGATCGGGCTAATCTTTAATTTACCTTTGCGGATCAAAAATTCAACCGCATCCGCCAAGGCCACACAAGCACCAGTAATAGCAGCTGTACGCGTGCCGCCGTCAGCTTGAATAACATCACAATCGATTACAACCGTATGCTCACCCAATGAACCAAGATCGATACAAGCACGCAATGAACGCGCAATCAGGCGTTGAATTTCCATAGTGCGTCCAGTTTGTCCACCACGTGCCGCTTCACGATTCATGCGCTTGTGCGTCGAGCGCGGTAGCATGCCGTATTCAGCCGTAACCCAACCTTGGCCTTTACCCTTTAAGAAACGTGGCACATTGTTTTCAACAGTCGCAGTACACAATACCTTAGTACCGCCAAATTCGACTAATACAGACCCTTCTGCATGCGCGGTAAAGTTACGGGTAATGGTGACAGGTCGAATTTGACCTAATGTTCTTTGACTTGGGCGCATTATTTTAACTCTTCATTGATGATAGGCCAATATTATATGAGCTAAGCTAAACTATCGCTATAGCAAGTTGTAATAACCTGCAGGTATAATTGGCTTAATTTACTTTAATTAACGGATTCAACATGATTCATAGTATGACGGCATATGCCCGTAAAGAGTTTAAAGGCGATTGGGGTACAGCAGTATGGGAGATCCGTTCGGTTAACCAACGTTACCTTGAAACGTACATCCGACTACCTGAGCAATTTCGCGGCTTAGAAGCTGTACTACGTGAACGTTTCCGTAAACAATTACAACGCGGTAAAGTAGAATGTAACCTGCGTTTTGAAGCAAATGCAGCTAACAGCGGTGAATTACAATTAAACGAAGCACTTGCTGAAAAATTAATTGAAAGCGCCAACTGGGTATCAAAAAAAGCCGGTAAAGCGAAACTGAATCCAGTAGATATCCTGCGCTGGCCTGGCGTAATGGAAGCGGCCGAAAAAGACATGGGCGAGTTATCAACCGACCTGTTAAGCTTTTTCAACGAAACGCTAGGTGAATTTTTAGAATCACGTGCATCTGAAGGTGAAAAACTACAAGCAATGCTAGAGCAACGTTTAACGGGCATCACTGAACAAGCTAATTTCGTTGAAGGTAAAATGCCTGAAATCATTAAATGGCAACGTGAACGTATTCAAAAGAAATTCAGCGATGCGAAAATCGAATTAGACGAAACTCGCGTAGAGCAAGAACTTATCTTAATGGCGCAGAAATTAGATGTAGCTGAAGAGATTGACCGTTTAAATGCCCACGTCACTGAAACACGTAGCATCTTAACGAAAGGTGGCGCTTGCGGTCGTCGCCTGGATTTCATGATGCAAGAGTTCAATCGTGAATCAAATACCCTAGGTTCAAAATCGATTAGTACAGATATTACTAAGTCGGCTGTAGAGCTTAAAGTGTTAATTGAGCAGATGCGTGAACAGTTACAAAACATAGAATAACACTCACTAAACATAAGTTGAATTAAAGGCGATGACTTTGTTATCGCCGATTTTACAGCGCCCGATCTAATTGAGTCTTTTCAATCACTCCATATGATCACGTCAAAATAGCCAAACAGCCATCCTGTTAAACGCTGAATATATAATCATATATAAAGCTGTATAAGCATACGTATTTTAAAATGCGATAAAATGCCCTACCATGCCCAACTATTTTTTAAGAAGTAAGGGTAGCAACCTTGTTACATAGTATCTATTTCGCAGTGAGAATGTTCATTGTTTCTGTTGTGGTGTTAACCGTTATTTTTCATTATATTTTCTCTGCAAGTACGCTTAAAGATGAGCAATCAAAGATACATCAAACCATGAACGAACTCTCTGATGCACTGCTAGAGCTCTCTAACATCATAGTGATAGCAAAGAATGAAAAACTCGCATCATCAACACCATTAAATCGAAGATCTTACATTTATATTAGCCATGCTGACACAGACGCGGCTGTTAAAGCTGAAAAAACAGAGCACCTTTCTCAATATAAAAAGGCGTTAGACGGTTTAGGTTTCATAACCACCTCATCTATTTCTGGTAACTTCATGATTAAAGACTGGCAAGCTCACAGTGTGTTATATCGACGGAAATTAGAACCTGAGCTGGTGAGTACTATTTTTGATCCCGTTCGTTGCCGTAAACTTAATATTTGCAAAACCAAAGTGCACAAATATCGCGTGAGTTACATGCATGAAGATGCATTATCTGGAAATCAATTATTCACTATATTTAAAGGCGTAAATGATCATATTGATATCGGATTTAATTTTCATTTAAATAATAACTCTTATTTTGATGATAAAACGATTGCAATCATGCCGCCGAATACTAAAAAGAACCAAAAAAGTTATGTCATCTCGGTTAAATATTCCGATTATCCCGATTCTTTATTATTTTATAGAAGTGAATATGCAGACATCGCTGATGGCATAATAGTGATCGTACAAATACCGTTTTTATACGTGCTTGATATACCGTTGAAGTTTTCATTTATACTCTCTTTTTTCATCGCAATTTCGATTTTTTATTTTCATTTCATTCAACGCATTACCAGTGAATCAGAACTGCATAAACAAAAATCGATGATAGACACACTCACAAAAGCTTATAACCGCCGTTATTTTGATTATTACAGCGAAGCAACTTCGTCTGGGGTATTGGCCGTTATCGATGGCAATAAAATAAAAGAAATCAATGACACCCTAGGTCACTCTGCTGGCGATAGTGCCATTAAATTGCTGGCGTCATCGGCTCAAGAAGCAATAAGAGACGAGGACTACTTAATCAGAAATGGTGGTGACGAATTTATTATTCTATTGAATGATTGCCCGACAATAGAAATAGCCACAGAAATCATCGAAAAAATACAGAATAAAATACTCCAAAAATCTAAATACAAGAAAGAATTTAGAGAGCATAAAATATCTTTCGCCTATGGTTTAACCTCGTATTCAGCAGGTGATCAATATGACGAAATTATAGAGATGGCTGATTTTTATATGTATGAGCATAAGAATAAATAAGCTGAGGCAAAGACTGATATGGGGGAGGTAGATCTGCGGGCTCAGTACTGATAAAAAACTATCACAAAATAATAAGTCTTCTGTCTACAGAGGGCTTATTTAATGCCATTCTCTCACTCTAGCTCCCCTATAAATAATTCCAACAGTGGTTTTGAATCACACTTTAAGCAAGCAATTAACTAATAACCCTTAATTTTTAAATGCTTATACAATACTTGTCATATACTTTTAGTATATTAAAAGATATTTTCAATAGCGATTTTTTAGAGGTGTTGCATGCATAATCCAATTAAAGTCCCAGGTCCTGATATTTCATACCCAGGTATCCTATCTTACATTTACATCGACGGTTCAAAGGTATTATCTGCGCACCCACTGTTCGCATTAAAGAGTGAAACCGATGATTGGTGGGCGTGTACGCCAGATCATAAAGACGCAATGTTGGTTGGTTATAAACTAAAACACAGTGACCATGAACTATACCAATGTATTGACCCTGCAGAGCTAAAAAAAATAGGCCTAGAATTAGACCCTCGCTTGCACAATCAACCAATTGATTTTATTAATGATTAACACCTTGTGATATAAGAACTGGCATTGCTAATTTTTAGACATAAAAGGCGATAACCTAAGTTATCGCCTTTTTTATTCATTAACTTTAATGACTTCGAGTAAGCAAAACCAGCATAAATCGTCCATACTAGCTCTACATTCCTGTTAAATTTGTAGGCTATTCTGTACTTCCAAAGTCTGCAAAGGAGGTATTATGGGTCATGCTTATGATTATACTAAACAAGCGTTTAGCAATCCTGCTGGCACTGAAGGCTTCGAATTTGTCGAATTCTCGTCTCCCGATCCCACACAACTGGCAGCCCTTTTCAAAACATTAGGTTTCCACGCCTTTGCTCAACATCAAACACGTCCGTTAACTTGGTTTAAACAAGGTGATATTCATTTTTTGGTGAGTACTGAAGGCCGTGGTTTCGCCTCAGAATTCTCCCAGCAACACGGTCCTTCCGCTTGTGCAATGGGCTTTAAAGTCAGTGACGCCGACAAAGCTTATCAATATGCTATTAGCCGTGAAGCCCAACCTTGTAAGCGTAAAATCCTCGAGTTCGGTGTACCAGCGATTTATGGCATTGGCGAGAGTCTGCTGTACTTGGTCGATGACGATGTCAGAAAACGCCTCTATCAGGAACAGTTTAAATTAACAGGCGAGAGCGAGCAGGCAACAACCTCCGCCGGACTGACTTACATCGATCACCTCACCCACAATGTACATAATGGCCACATGGATACTTGGTCAGAATTTTATGAACGGGTATTTAATTTTCGTGAAATTCGTTATTTCGATATCCAAGGCAAGATGACCGGATTACGTAGCCGCGCCATGACGAGCCCTTGCGGTAACCTGCGCATTCCTATTAATGAAAGCAGTGATGATAAATCCCAAATTGTAGAATTCTTGCAAGAATATCACGGTGAAGGCATTCAACACATCGCCTTAGGTACTGACGATATTTACCACACAGTTGCCACCTTAAAAGCCAACGGTATTAAATTCATGGATGTCCCCGATACCTATTACGACATGATTGCAGAACGCTTGCCTGAACATCACGAGGCGATTGACCAACTTAGAAAACACCGTATTTTGATTGATGGTCACATGGACGACGGTAAATTAGTGCTGTTATTACAAACCTTCACCAAGACGTTAATCGGGCCTATTTTCTTTGAAATAATCCAGCGTAAAGGTGACGAAGGTTTTGGCGAAGGTAATTTCCAAGCCTTGTTCGAATCCATTGAACGCGACCAAGTTGCGCGTGGCGTGATCATTGATAAAGATAACTAAAGGGGCGAGATATGATCCGTAGAATTGCGTTTCCATTACGAAAAGGCACTTATTCTCGGCAAGCGCACGTGGATCTCCCCGAACAAGGTATTTTCGAGCGTGAAGTCAGTCGAGAAGGTTTCTATGGACCAGCCACACATCTGCATCATAAGCACCCGCCAACAGGATGGTGTGCTTGGTCAGGTGAGCACAGACCAAGAGCCTATAATTTATTGAAGCTTCCCTACGCTCAAACTTCGCCTTGGGATGCGCCCCTGTTATTTCACAATGCGCATTGCCAGATCCGATTCTGGCAATGTAACGAAAACATGCAAACCTTGGTAAGAAATGCCGATGGCGATGATCTCATTTTTATCCATCAAGGCCACGGAGAGTTATTTTGCGATTACGGCCATTTGAGTGTTGTTCAGGGGGATTACGTATTAATTCCGCGTTCTTGTTTGTGGCGTTTAGAACCAGCTAAACCAATGACCTTAATGATGATCGAAGCAACCAATGATTATTATGGTTTGCCCGATAAAACCATCGTTGGTCAGCATGCCATATTTGATCAAGCGGTATTAGACACACCAGAAATTGACGCCGCTTATTTGCAGCAACAAGACGAAGAACCCTGGCAAGTCGTGCTCAAACGCTTTAATAAACTATCGGTCATCGACTACCCTTTCAACCCGCTTGATGTGGTGGGTTGGCATGGCGATGTTTCCGTGGTCAGGCTTAACTGGCAAGATATTCGCCCGTTAATGAGTCACCGTTTTCATCTGCCGCCCTCTGCGCATTCTACTTTTGTCACCAGTCGATTTGTGGTCTGTACTTTTGTACCACGGCCAATGGAAAGTGATCCCGGCGCATTGAAAGTGCCTTTTTATCACAGTAACGATGACTTTGATGAAGTGATTTTTTACCACCAAGGCGAGTTTTTTAGTCGCGACAATATTGAACCCGGAATGCTGACCTTTCACCCTTGTGGTTTTACCCATGGACCGCACCCTAAAGCCTATCGAGCAGGGCGTCAGTCACAACGTAAAGAAACCGATGAAGTAGCTGTAATGATTGATACCCGCGATGGTTTAGCCATAGGGTCAGGCATGGCAAATGTGGAATGGCCAGGTTATGTTGATAGCTGGAAAGAATAGTATAAAGCAGGAGGATAAAATACGATGAAATTAGCCACATTACGAGACGGCTCTAGAGATGGCAGCTTATACCTGGTTAGCAAAGACTTACAAACTGCATTGTGTGTATCCTCGATAGCGGCCAATTTACAATGGGCGTTAGAGCATTGGGCTACAGTCGAACCCCAGTTACAAAGCCATTACGTACAATTAAATAACGGTGATTCGACAGGTTCCATTGAGTTTAGAAACAGCCCTCTAGAATCGCCCTTACCCCGAGCATATCAATGGGCCGACGGCAGTGCTTACGTTAATCATGTCGAGCTAGTCCGCAAAGCCAGAGGCGCGGAAATGCCCGAGTCATTTTGGACTGAACCGTTAATGTATCAAGGCGGAAGTGACAGCTTTATAGGGCCAAAAGATGATATTCCATTACAAGATCCAGCTTGGGGTTTAGACTTTGAAGCCGAAGTCGCGGTGATCACCAACGATGTCCCTATGGGGATAAACGCAGACGCAGCCAGCGAGTATATTTTATTAATTACCTTGGTTAACGATGTATCCCTGCGTAATTTAATTCCCAGTGAATTAGCTAAAGGTTTTGGTTTTTTTCACAGCAAACCATCAACGGCATTCTCTCCTGTTGCCGTGACCCCCGATGAACTGGGTGGCACTTGGGATGGAGCAAAATTACACTTACCGTTATCAACCTATCTCAATGACACTTTATTTGGCTGTCCTGATGCCGGGATCGACATGACATTTAATTTCCCTGAATTGATTAGCCATGCGGCAAAAACACGATCTTTAATCGCTGGAACCATTATCGGTTCGGGCACAGTATCCAATTGCGATCGCACTGTCGGTTCATCCTGTCTAGCTGAAAAAAGAATGTTGGAAAAAATTGCCACAGGGGAAATCACGACCGCTTTTTTACAAGTTAACGACAAGGTAAAAATTGAAATGCGGGATAAGGCTGGAGATTCTATTTTTGGCGCGATTGAACAACGCGTGACACACATAAAACCATAAACAGCCAAGGGAATACCAGATGAAATTGTATAGCTATTTCCGCTCATCAGCTGCTTATCGGGTGCGGATAGTATTAAACTTAAAGCATATTAGCTATGACACAATACCTGTGCACTTGGTTCGTCATGGTGGTGAACAAAATTCGGCAGAATATCTTGATGTTAACCCACAAGGTTTAGTGCCAAGCCTTGATATCACACCCACGATTAATACTGGCGAGCGAGAACTAAAACCACAAATCATCACCCAATCAACGGCTATCATAGAATACTTAGAAGAGGCTTTCCCCCAGCCAGCTCTATTACCTATTAATCTCATTGAACGTGCTTATATCCGTACATTAATGCAAATCATTGCCTGCGACATACACCCAGTGAATAACTTACGGGTATTACATTATCTCGAGGAATGTTTCGACTGTGATAAAGCAGAAAAAATAACCTGGTATCACCATTGGTTAGCAACAGGGTTTGCAGCATTTGAAAGGCTATTGATCGAAAATGGAAGTACTCACTATTGCTGCCATAAGCAAGTAACGCTGGCAGATGTTTATTTAATACCGCAAGTTTATAACGCGCTACGATTTAACTTAGATATGAGCCCTTACCCTACTATCAATCGCATCTATCAGCACTGTATTCAAATACCCGCCTTCGTCGATGCTGCGCCAGAACAACAACCTGATGCTGACATATAACAAGATACAGAGTAATAATTTCGTTGCTAATATCCCCAATGTCAGTTAATTGAAGCTCAGTGCTTATAACAAAAAACAACATTATCTCCGTCACATATATGCCAAAGCATCGCTGTATATATAGATAAAAGAATAACAAGCCCGCGCTTTAGTTTCATTTGAAATAAGTGTGATTTATATTTGAAGTGGACCGATATTTATTATATTACTATTTACCGAGTAACCATTACCAGACGATAATCGCTTCGTAATAGGCAGCTAGTAAGACCAACAATATAGAGGTACGTTATGAAAGTAGTTGTGGAATTTATAGAAACAGGTCGATACAAAGATAGAGCTTGGGAACCTTCATTCCATAGTGGAAAAGGTAGTTTACGCTCCGTCTCACCATCTTGTGCAGTGCAATTAATTAACCAAGCAAAAGCCAAACTTCACATCAATGAAGATGGCTCAGCAGCGTTTGAAAATTAAATAAAATTCTACTACTTCAAAATACGCAAGGGGCTAAGCTGCATATACAGCTTAGCCCTTTTTGTTACGTTGCTATTTTCACACGGCAAGCTCGACGTAGATGACGCACTCGACGTTTCGCCGCTACATCACGTGGCTCAGCACTGCAAAGTGGACGACCGTCGATATTCAGACCGATATCTTTTAACAGATACGTATTGCCTAATGGCAGTTCACTACTCGTACGACGGCTTTTTGCTAGCCATACTCGTTCTTCACGACGGATATCAGCACGAACAAAAAACACAGCAAGGTTTAAATAAAGTGAATGACGCATAATAATTCTCCAGTATATAAGTTTAAAACTTAAAGTTGACTGGGAAAAATGGCGTGAATTATTTCGGCTATCTAGGGATATATATGAGGATTACCCTATCAGCTGCCATTTTTCGCAGCCGTTAAGGTTACGAATTAATTAGTAAATGTGGTGCCTGGTTTACGATCGGAACAGGCTATGAAGGCGTGATTAACGGCCATCATTGGGCTGGTATCATCGAGTGATACACAAACGAATTGAACAAGATTTAAATTTTTCATGTGTACCTCCAGTTAACTAATTAATCCAAAAAAATGTGAATAAAACGTGAGTGATATGTTAATTCACAGTAAGAAGTTTATGCGATATTGAATATTCTGCAACCGTAAATTACCACTAAAGAGTAAAACAAAATATTATGCTAACGATCTATTTCAGCAAGCAGCGCTGCCCTATTTCCAGCTAGTTAATCGCCAATCCATATTGTAAAACCAACTCAGCAATCGTCTTAGCCTGAAACTTTTTCATTAAACTCGATCTATGTACTTCCACAGTCCGGACAGCAATACATAATATATCGGCAATCTGTTGATTACGCTTACCTTGTACCAACAATAATAATATGTCCTGCTCACGCTCAGTAAGTGATTGATAAGATAATAACGCACTGAGTTGTTGGCTACGCGCAACTGATTTATCGGCTGCAAGCATAATCGCCTGCACTAACTTTTCCCCATCGACCGGCTTTTGAAAAAAATCTACCGCACCCGATTTAAACGCATCGACCGCCATAGATACATCGCCATGGCCAGTAAGAAAAATAATCGACAGTGGACTATTACATTGAGTCAGAATAGCTTGTACATCCTGCCCACGTAGTTCCGGCATCCGGCTGTCTAAAATCACACAGCCCGGCAGCATGATCTCGGCGTTATCTAAAAATGATGGGCCACCAGCATACGTAGTGACGTTAATATCATAACCATCAAGCATAAATGCCAACGAATCACGTACTGATTCATCATCATCAACAACATAGACTGGCACTGACAGTTCATATCCTGTTACTGGCTTTTGACTCATATTAATCATCCTCAATTATAACGATTATGGCAAGGGTAACTGTATGCTGACGCGACAACCAATGGGATCTGCGGCCACCAGCGAAAATTGACCATGATGTGCTTCAATCACGTCACGACAAATCGCTAATCCTAAGCCTAATCCCTCTTTTTTAGTGGTGAAAAAGGCATTCTGTAATTCTGCACTCGCCGCCGTTAAGCCAATGCCATTATCCGTCACAGTTAATATTAACCTGTCATCACTATAGTGACTCTCGATACTAATTTGATTATTGACCAGCACTGCCGGATCTCGCATCAAACACGCATCTGCCGCATTGTTTAATACATTTAATAATACTTGCTGCAAGCCAACAATATCAGCCTCTAGATCCACAACATTACCGACACAAGACTGGCTTACGGTAATATTCTTTTGCTGGAAATCATACTCTAGCAACTCTAAGGTATCAGTGAGTAATATTTGCACGTTACAGCGCGACTTCGCCACAGCACGTTTATTAATAAGCGTACGTAATCGCTGCACAATATCATCTGCTCGCTTCACTTGCTGTTGTATTTTTTCTAATGCAGGTGTGATTGCACTGGCATCCGCACCTTTATTTATGCGTAATAATCCGCCTTGACTGTAATTTAAGATTGCGGCCAGTGGTTGATTAATCTCGTGCGCGAGACTACTGCCCAACTCCCCCACAATCGCCACGCGTTGCGCATGTTCTAACATGGCATTTTTTTCTTTTAAACGATTTAAGGTGGCTGTTAATTTACGCTCACTGCGACTAAAACGGTATTCCAAAATTAAATGATAAACACTTAATAACAACACGAATAAAAATACTACCCAAGCCCATTGTTGATTCTTCTTGATCCAAACAGCAGCTTCCTGCCACCAAGGTCGTTGTAAAGGATGCATATCCAAGTCACGATATAATTGGTCGACAGACAATTGGCTGATGGGTGGTGTCCAACCTGTAGAATAAGCCGCAATACTGGCAGCATGATCACCGGGTAAAGCTAATAAGGCGCGGGTTATTTTTTTGGCTAACGTGGCTGAAATAGCACTGGTTTTGGCAATAGACCAGTTCGGATATAACTGCGTAGACAGCGCACAAGCAAAATTATCCGGGCTGATATCATCTAACACACGGAATACACCTTGTTGAATCAAGCCTTCTTCTAACATGCTTTCGAGTTGGCATACCGGTACTACGGCAGCATCCACATAGCCATCTCGTAACTGGTAAATAATGGCATCGACAGGAAAACCTAAAAACGATACGTCAGAGAAAAATGCGGTGGGATTAATCCCTAAATTTTGCACCGTCAGTTGCATCGTTAAGTAACCACCAAAGGCATTACTGGCAACGGCAGCTATCTTGTCACCACTGACATCTACTAAGTGTTGATAGTGCGAATCGGCGCGGACAATCAAAGCCGAGCCAATCACATGAGTACCGTCACCGAGTTTACTGTTTAACGTCGCTAACCAAGACAAAGGGTATTGCCGGCCTAAACGCACCGCTTGCCCAGGGTTGGTCACCACTACATCGACACTTTGTTGTTCTACTGCGATTTCCATTTCGACCAATGTAAAAGGGTGTAGTCTAAATTCACTATTGGGGATCTGACTTTGTAGCCATAATAAGGTCGGTTGCCAGCGCTGTTTAGCTTCAAAGACACCACGCGTTGCTAATACGCCCACATCAACGGTGGTAATGATTGGCTTGATAGCAGTCTTGGGATCAGTCGCGTTACTGGCGTGCACTTGCGTCATCATCAGCAAGGTAGCAATCACTACTTTTATTAATACGTTAGCCACGAAAAACCCTTGCTCATACAATGCATCATAAACTCACACCATCCATTACAAATAAGATAACCACCTCAGCATACCAAAATAGCCACAAAGCCAAAATATTTATTGTTTTAGATCAAGCCAACCTTGGGTATGTGGAAAACCACAATACAACATACCTCTTAATTTCCAGACAATGGCCTTAATCACTATTAACCACAAGGTGTTCTCATGGACTCAACTAAACGCCGCTTAATGACCCGCCTCGGTGCATTAACTGTAGGCGCAGCCATCATACCGGTGTCGACGGCAAACCCGCTCACCACAACCATTATTCGTAATAACGAAGCCCCCGATCGAAAAGGCCAGAGCGGTAAACGTTATGCCATGGTGGTTGATTTACGTAAATGCGTCGGTTGCCAAGCGTGTACAGTTGGTTGCAGCATTGAGAACCAAGCACCTATTGGCCAATTCCGTACCACAGTAAAACAATACGAAGTCACTTTAGATGACGGCAGCAGTGAATTACAAAATGTTAAATCATTTACCCTACCACGCTTATGCAATCACTGTGAAAACCCACCCTGTGTGAAAGTATGCCCAGTACAAGCAACCTTCCAACGTGACGACGGGATTGTCATGGTCGATAACGAGCGCTGCGTGGCTTGTGCTTATTGCGTGCAAGCTTGTCCTTACGATGCCCGCTTTATTAATGAAGAAACCCTCACGGCTGACAAATGTACCTTCTGTGCCCATCGCTTAGAAGAAGGTTTATTACCTGCCTGTGTAGAAACCTGTGTGGGTGGTGCGCGTATTATTGGTGATATTAAAGATCCTAACAGCCAAATTAGCCATTTAATGCGCGAACACCAAGCAGACATCAAGGTATTAAAACCGGAAGAAAACACCCAGCCACATGTGTTCTATATCGGCATGGATGACGCGTTCACCAGTAATGTTGACGGTAAAGTAGCCATCTACGACCCTGCAGGAGAAAACGCATGAACATCACTGAAATTTTAGTCCAACCACAAGCCATTGCTTGGCTCCCCTGGGCAGTACAATACTTTTTTTATATTGGTTCGGCGTATGCGGCAGCAATATTGTTTTTATTAAGTTATATATTCCGTGCTCATACCAGCCATTACTTACGCTCGGCATTAGTACTGACCATGTCGATTGGCGCCGTTGTTGGCCCACTGGCATTAACAGGTGACTTACACCAACCGGGTCGCGCTTTGAACTTTTATAGTCATATAACACCTTGGTCATGGATGTCATTGGGTTCGCTATTTTTACCGCTATTTTCAGCATTAACGATATTAACGGCTTGGTTATATTTACGTGATGATATTGCCAAACTCAAACACAGTGACAGTGCTATCGCCCAGAAGATTGCCTTGTTTAGTTTAGGTAATTGGCAGACCAGTAGTAAGCAAATGATCACAGCAACCGTGGTGACTTGCCTTGCAGGTTTAACGGTGGCGCTATACACAGGCGCAGAGATATACGTAGTACAAAATCGTCCTCTGTGGCATCAACCTGCCGCGCCATTATTGTGGTTTGTGACTGCATTCATCGGTGCCATTGGCTTTGCGTTATTACTGTTAGCGCTATTCCCTATTCCTGCCAAAGCGAATGTCTTTACCCAAAGCGACCAAGGATTAATAAAACGCGCCCTGTTAGTCAGCGCCATCTTAGCCGCAGTGTTACTGCCAATCTGGGCATCCAATAATGCCTCATTTTCGTTATATGAAAGCGAGGCATGGTTAGTTCGTTTGGGCAGCTTGGCGGTCAGTTTCTTGGCCTGTATGGGCATTGCATTGCTAGCCTCTAAAATTGCACGGTATAACCGTCCGCAATTATTAATCATGAGCGCGATCAGCTTGATCTGTTGTTGGTATCTACGTTGGGTCACCATCATGGATGTACAAACTATCGCTAAATTTGACCAAGGACCGTATCCGTATGAATTACCAATGGGATCTGCTGGGTTACTCGGTATTCTTGGTATGGCAGGTCTGTGGTTAGCCTTAGCGCTCGCCGCGTCAGAAATAGTGTCGATATCAGCTAAATCATTAACAAAGAAATCATCAATAAAACAAGCATTCAGCAAACCACAACAGGCACAGTAAGGGCTTAATTATGGATAACAAACGTCGTCAATTTCTTAAATCAGGTCTTGCTGTGGGTGGTGCTGGCGCTTTTGCAGCGGGTTATGCAACCACCACATCACATGCGGTACATGGCATTATCGATGGTACTGCCGGTAAAAAAACCAAACACCCGCATCATGGCAATTCATTAACACCAGAATATAGGGTGACTGAAAACGGTAAGCTGATCAATAACCCAGCGCAGCGTGTGGCACCGTCAATGTGTTTCGGCTGTTGGACCTTGTGTGGTTTACGTGTACGTGTAGATAACGCCAGTGACGAGATATTACGTATTTCTGGTAACCCGTATCACCCATTATCAAACGAACACCAAATTCCCTTTAATACCCCAGTCAAAGATGCGTATATCGCCATGGCGGGTGAAGCTGGATTAGACGGGCGATCAACCGCCTGCGCCCGTGGTAACGGCATGATGGAAATCCGTAAAAGTCCGTATCGGATCACTCAACCGTTAAAACGTGTTGGTAACCGCGGTGAAGGTAAGTGGATCCCGATCAGCTACGAACAACTGTTAGAAGAAGTGGTTGAAGGTGGCGATCTGTTTGGTGAAGGGCATGTTGACGGTTTACGGGTGATCCGCGATGTTAAAACCCCACTCGATCCGCTTAATCCTGAATACGGCCCGAAAGCCAACCAGTTATTAATGACCAATGCCGGTAATGAAGGCCGTGACGATCTGTTTAAACGTTTCGCGTTCAACAGTTATGGCACCCGTAACTTTGGCCATCACGGTTCTTATTGTGGTTATGGTTTCCGCGCTGGCTCTGGCGCCTTAATGAATGATCTAAAAAAATTCGCTCACGTTAAGCCAGACCTAGAGAACTGTGAATTTGCGTTATACATAGGTATGTCGCCAGCACAGGCGGGTAATCCCTTTAAACGCCAAGCACGTCAATTAGCCACCGCACGTACCAAAGGTAACTTTAGTTATACCGTGGTATCTCCAGCGCTACCGGCATCATCAAGCTTAGCAGCGGGTGACAATAACAACTGGTTGCCAATCAAGCCCGGCACTGATTCCGCTTTAGTACTTGGTATGATCCAATGGATATTAGCCAATGATAAGTTTAATACAGCCTTCTTAACACAACCAGGTCCGAATGCGATGAAAACCGCAGGCACTGCCCATTGGTGTAATGCCACGCACTTGGTAATAAGTGATAAGGATCATCCACGCTACGGCTATTTCCTACGCGCTTCAGAAGTAGATCTTGGCTTTACTGGCACGCCATTATCTGAATCGGATCCGTACGTGATCGTCGACGCACAAAGCGGTGATCTTTCAGTACACACACAAGATCAACCTGCGCGATTATTCATTGATCAAATCGTCACGACTAAACAAGGTGATGTACAAGTTAAATCATCACTACAACATTTAAAAGAATCGGCATTTGCCCACGATCTTGCGTTCTACAGTGCACAATGTGATATTCCAGTAGCGACGATCACCGCGCTAGCGAAACGCTTTACCAGTCATGGTACTAAAGCCGTTGTCGATAGTCATGGCGGCAACATGCACAGTAATGGTTTCTACAATGCCTATACGATCCTAATGCTCAACGCGCTGATTGGTAATATCAAT
Organism: Moritella marina ATCC 15381; assembly: GCF_008931805.1. Classification (GTDB taxonomy): domain Bacteria; phylum Pseudomonadota; class Gammaproteobacteria; order Enterobacterales; family Moritellaceae; genus Moritella; species Moritella marina. Next base: position 3,799,432 of record NZ_CP044399.1, read on the forward strand.
CTGAAAGGCGGTGTCATGGCGAAATCAGGCGGTTATCCAACATCAGGGAAAGGCCCGCGTTACGATTTCACCAAGTTTAAAAATAAAGTAAAACCAAAAGGGATCTTTTTATCACGCAGTAAATTCCCGTACCAAAAAACCAGCAATATAAACGTCGTGTCGCCGCCGGTGAATCGCCATATCCAACACGATCACCTTGGTATCCGATCTCTGCGCCGTTATTAACAGAACATTTATCGGCTGCTGTAGATGGTTATCCGTATCGCGCCAAAGCCTGGATCAACCACATGGCCAATCCTATGTATGGTGTTCCTGGTTTAGCCAATTTGCTCGGCGAGAAATTAAAAGATCCAAAACAGCTACCACTGATCGTGTCTGTGGATGCTTTCATTAATGAAACCACGGCATTATCCGATTACATCGTTCCTGACACAGTGACTTATGAAAGTTGGGGCATGGTGACACCTTGGCATGGCGTGCCGACTAAAACAGTCACAGCACGCAGGCCGATTGTGAATGCCTTAACAGAAAAAACCGCTGACGGTCGCAGTATCAATTTAGAAAACTTCTTAATTGATATTGCCAAGAAAATACAGCTCGGTGGCTTTGGCGATAATGCCATTAGTGATAGCCAAGGTAATTGGCACGGTATTCACAATGCGGAAGATTTCTATCTACGCTCTGCAGCTAACTTAGCCTATGTCGCCAATGGTGTGCCTGCAGCAAGCAGTGAAGACATGGTGCTATCTGGCCTAGAACGTCTACTACCAGATATGCAGCGGGTATTAACACCAGAAGAACTCGGTAAAGTCGCCTTTATCTTTGCCCGTGGAGGTCGCTTTGAAGATGCCACCGAAGCCTATAAAGGCGACGAAATGAAACACAAATGGCAGAAGCCATTAGCGATCTGGAATGAAAAAGTCGGTACGTCACGTAATACCATTACTGGTGAGTATTATTCTGGCTGTCCTACTTGGCATCCACAAAAATTAGCCGATGGCACACCCTTAGCAGAAAAATACCCTGCAACGGAATGGCCGTTTACCTTAACCAACTTTAAATCCAATATACACAGTGCAGTATCGAACCTGTCACCGCGTTTAAATTCGATTAAAGGCGTTAACCCGGTTTATATCCATCCGACTGACGCGGCTAAAATTGGCTTAACAACTGGTGCTATGTTTACCATCACCACACCAACCAGTGCCACTAAAGCGATGGCGTTAATTGTTGATGGGGTAAAACAAGGCACACTTGGGTTTGAACATGGCTTTGGTCATAGAGAACTCGGTGAACGCGCCCATTGGATTGGCGATATACAACAACCAGTAAAAATGAAATCCAATGATGGCGTGAATATTAACGATATTGGTTTAATCGACCCAACCCGAGAAGGCAAAGGCGTATTGCTCGATTGGGTGGTTGGCGCGGCAGCAAGACAAGCACTGCCCGCAAAAATTAGTTTAGGCTAGTTAACTTATTAATTAAGTCAGAGCCCAGTCATTAATTAACAAGCCCACAGGTATAACAACACCAGTGGGCTTTTTTGATCACAAGGCTAATCCACATAGCAATACCCTACTAATATACCCCTTAATTTATGTGGATAACCACAATATCTTTCTCTTTCTCAAACAGCCAGACTATGCCCGTAATATGACCTTGCCTATAAGAATCCTACTTACGGCCAAAGCATTACTATAATTAGACCGCCCCTGCAATCATCGACTATCTGGAGACATACCATGCCCATAAAGAATATATTCCGCAGCATCATTGGACTAAGCGCTTTGCTGTTAGTGCAAGCGCCAGCATTTGCAGCAACGCCCCCCCCGGCGATGGTATGTGAAAGTTGTCATGGCACGGCAGGTTTAGGTACGCCAAATCTATCGCCAATGTTGGCAGGTATGGATAAAGATTATTTAGTAGAACAAATTAACCACTTTAAAAATGGCAATCGAAAAAATCCTTTAATGTCAGCAATGGCGATGACATTAGCTACGCCTGAAGCCGTGGAGCAAGTAGCGACATTTTTTGCATCCTTACCTGCACCAGTGATCAATGATATTGAAAAACGTGGTGATAACGTCATCATTACCGACCCCGCTAGAAAACTGGTTTACCAAGGTGATTGGTCCCGTAACATCCCCGCTTGTGCAACCTGTCATGGTCCGAGCGGTTTAGGCGTCGCCCATTTCCCGCGTCTAGCCAGTCAGCATGCTGATTATATCACTAGCCAATTAACCGCATGGCAAAGCAAGCAGCGCAGTGGCGATCACAACAACGTAATGGCTACCATAGCGCAGCAATTAACAGCCTCTGAAATCCAACATCTTGCGCAATACTTTGCGGCGATCAAATAAGGTCATCTAATGAAAACATTATCTCTTATCCTCGGCGCAGGTTTATTGCTCTCGACGTTTGCCAACGCTGAAGCCAATTTACCCGATCGCCAAACTGAATTGCCAGCCCATGCCAAAGCGGCAAGTAGCGAATACTTAGTACCACGTGATTTAGCCACTATCCCAGATAGCGAATTTGGTAATAAAGTAAAACTCGGTTATTCATTATTCGTTAACTCGCAACCAATGCGCGGTCAATACGTGGGTAATGAACAAAACTGTGCCAATTGCCACATGCAAGCGGGTATGAAAGCCAACTCAGCACCATTGTGGGGCGCATTCATGGCCTACCCTGCCTATCGTAAAAAGAACGACAAAGTAAATACTTACGCAGAACGTATCCAAGGTTGTTTTAAATATTCAATGAACGGCGTTGCACCTGCTGTTGATTCACCAGAACTCGTTGCCTTAACAGCTTATTCATATTGGTTAGCCATGGGTGGCTTGTTAGATAAATACGACATGCAGAGTACGCCAATCCCAGAGATGAGTGATACTGTCGTGCAACTTGGTGGTAAAGCGGATTCATTTGTATTACCTGAAAAGATTGCGGCAGCATTGCCAGTAGAGCAACGTAATAAGTTAGCTGGCCGAGGTTATCCTAAATTAGCTAAATCAGCAGAAACACCATCTATCGAACGTGGTGAAATAGTTTATAAGCAAACTTGTGCCAGCTGCCACGGTGCAGAAGGCCAAGGCTTGAAACAAGACGGCGTACAATCATTCCCGCCACTTTGGGGTAAAGACTCATTTAACTGGGGCGCTGGCATGCATCGCGTTAATACCGCCGCTTACTTTATCTATGAAAACATGCCGCTGGGTAAAAGCATCCAACTTAGCAATCAAGAAGCATGGGATGTCGCCGCATTTATGAATAGCCATGAACGTCCACAAGATCCACGCTTCACTGGTGACTTGAAAGCCAACCAAGAGCAATACCATAACCACCAAGGTTATTACGGCAAATCAGTAAACGGTAAAGTACTTGGCGAACATGCCTTTCCGGTTAAAGCGGTAGATTAGTCATCACGAAATAAATCCATCGTTAATTATCTAACCCAAGTCACTCGGCTTGGGTTTTTTCAATCTATAGCCCCCATCCCTATTTATTTTCCACACTTTGACAAATCATATCCCTTACCCACTTATGTCCGGGTTCATCATTATTACGCTCATGCCATAACAACACATACACCAATGACGAAAAATCGATTGGCAAAGGTAACTGTACCAAGTCATATAACTTCTGCGCATGGGATACGAAGCTCGAGGGTAATGTGAACACTAAATCACTGTGCGCACAGACACTCGCGGCACCGTAAAAATCCGGTAAAGTCGCACAAATATGGCGGTGCTGACCGGATTCAGCTAATTGATAATCCAATAACCACCAATCATTACCTTCACAGCGCACTTGCACATGCGACATACTTAAATAAGTGTCGACATCCCACACTCCAGCTTTAATACTCTCCAGCATAGGATGGTTACTGCGAACCAAACAGACTTGACTATCGGTCAGTAAACGTTGATGCGCTATGCCCTCAGGTAAATTATTCAAGCGAAAATCAGCCGTTGGGTGCAACTCCCTTGCGGTAATGCCAAAATCAATCTGTCCTTGCTGTAAGTCTAATAATGACTTTTCATTCCAGCCATAAATCTCTAGATTCAGTTTTGGCGCTTGCGATAAAATGGGGCCAATGTAATAAGGCAGTAACGTTTCATAGGCACTTTCCAACATCGCAAACGAAAACTGGCGATGACTTTTTTCAGGCATAAAACTCGGCGGTAAACTGATTTGATACAGGCCCTGCAATATCGTCGGTAATTGCAATTTTAACTGCAAAGCATGGGCGGTCGGTTTCAAACCATGGGCGGTACGTAAAAATAACGGATCACCTAAGGTATCGCGCAAACGATTAAGACTTTTACTTAACGCCGACTGACTCAAATGCAAACGGCTCGCGGCACGAGTAACACTTTCTTCTTCTAATAATATTTGTAATATCACCAACAAATTAAGATCTATTTTGGCAAGGTTGTCTAAATTCATAAGATATTCCTTAAAGGAAATTCAGTATTGAAATTATACCACTTCCATTCATACCATGCTTTACGTAAACTGCCCCGCATTAATCCATGCCTTTACTTGAGAATAACAATGCGCCGAAATATATTACCTATTTTGATGGCAATGGTGGTGTTAAGCCCCCTCGCGATCGATATCTACCTGCCTTCAATGCCGACGATGGCCACCGAGTTTCAGGTATCCTCAAGTGAAATCCAATCCACCTTAGTATTATTTTTATTTGCTATGGGTATTGGTCAGATATTAATTGGGCCACTAGCCGATCGATTTGGCCGCCGCCCTGTGGCGATTGCTGGTGTCGTCTTGTATTGCTTAAGCAGCCTACTTGCAGCTGGCGCCGCAGAGTTTCATTGGCTACAAATAGCACGTGTACTGCAAGGTATCGCTGCCTGTGCCACTTCAATTGTAGTATTTAGTGCGGTACGTGATAGCTTTGATTCTAAAGTCAGCGCACATTACTACAGTTACTTAAATGGCGTTATTTGTGTGATCCCTGCATTAGCACCAACTTTAGGTGGTCTATTAGCATTGCAGTTTGGTTGGCGTTCTACGTTTATTTTCATGGCAATATACGGTCTTATTATACTGTTATTAATCAGCAGAAAGTTACCGGAAACGCGTCCTGACAATACCGATACATCCGGTTCGCTTTATCACTGGGATCGCTTTAAACCAGTATTACACGATGCACACTTTATGTTTTATGCCATTGCTTGCATGGTCGGTATGGCTTCAATCTTAACGTACGTCTCGTATGCACCCGATTGGTTGATCCGCAATTTAGGCATCGCCGAGTTAGAGTTCAGTGGTTTGTTTGGCCTGAATGCCATCGTTAATATCGCCGCCTGTTTTGCTGCACCGTTAGTGATTAAACGCTTCGGTAATCGCCCTACCGTTATTATCGCGCTACTCGCTTTATTATCATCAGCTGCATTACAGTTGATGGTACAGCAATGGGGTCCAACCGCAGGCATGGCCGCAGCTTTTGCCTTCATGTTACCTATGATGCTGCTTTGCATTGGTTTCGCATTATTGCTTGGCCCTGCAACGAGCATGGCATTAGCCGCATTTGGCGAACGTGCAGGTACAGCGGCAGCAATGTTAGGTTGTATCCAAATGAGTGGCGCAGCATTACTTGCTGGTTTGATCCAACAAACAGATTTAACAGCCCCTTACGCGGTTATCGTATTGATGGGTGGTTTATCACTGGTATTATTAGCAATCATGCTCACACCACGTCTTAATCATTGGCATCAAGAACAAGTACAGCATTAAATGCCGCAATGAGCGGGTTCGTCTACACTGAAAGAACGCGTTCATTACTTTATCTTGAAGTAATTTGGAGATATAAGGCCATCATAATGCAAAATGAAAAACACCCTCTTCCACACGAATTTCCAGAACACGCTATCGATATCGCGAAGTTAAAAAGCGATGATCCCGCATTTGCAGCCCTCGCAAAAGAATATCATCAACTCGATCATCATATTTACGGCCTTGAAGCCAGTAATATTCCCACCACAGATGCCAATTTCATTGAATTAAAAACTCGCCGTTTAGTATTAAAAGATCAGATTTATCAAAAACTAATTCAAGGTGATTTTTAATTTTGTTACTGCCATTTAGTCATAAAAGCCTTACACTGAAGTTATAAATACATGGCATTAAGGGAATGCGCAATGACTGAAGAAAATAGCCAAGATAAACATCAACAAAAGATGCAGAAGATCCAAAGCACCGTCGCTAAACGTGTCGATAAAGCCACTGAAGAACGTGGTATTCTGATCGTAATGACAGGTAATGGTAAAGGTAAAACCTGCGCTGGTTTTGGTAATGTTATTCGCTGTATTGGCCATGGCTTTAACGCCGGCGTTGTGCAATTTATCAAAGGAACTTGGGAAGCAGGCGAAGTGAAATTTATTCAGCAAGTACGTCCAGACATGCCTTATCATGCCATGAAAACGGGATTTACCTGGGACACCCAAGATAAAGCCGCAGATATCGCCGCCGCAGAAGCAGCATGGGTACATGCCAAAGCAATGCTCGCCAATCCAGGTCTTAAAATGGTGCTGTTAGATGAGCTGACTTACATGCTCAGCTACCAATATCTAGATCACGAAGAAGTATTAAACGCGATCCGCAACCGCCCTGTAGATCAAACAGTTATCGTCACAGGTCGAAGCGCCCACAAAGATCTAGTCGCCATTGCCGACACCGTAAGTGAAGTTCGCGAAGAAAAACATGCTTTCCGCTCTGGTATCAAAGCGCAAAAAGGGATTGACTGGTAATGGATGAATTATCACTACATGAAACGCGCGTATTAGGCGCATTAATTGAAAAAGAACACACCACGCCCGATAACTACCCACTGTCGTTAAACTCATTAACGTCTGCATGTAATCAAAAAAGCAGCCGTGAGCCAGTACTCTCATTAAGCCAAGATGAAGTACAAAATATCGTTGATGATTTAGTCAAAAAACACTTAGTGATAAATGATGAAAATGGCGGTAAACGCAGTGCTAAAATTCGTCATCGTTTCGGTAATACTGAGTTCAGTAAAATTCGTTTCAACCCGCAACAATTAGCTATTTTGACGCTATTATTTTTACGTGGCCCACAAACTCCGGGTGAACTAAGAACCCGTTCGGCGCGCCAATATGCATTTAATGATGTGCAAGAAGTTGAAACGGCATTAGATCAACTGGCCAATCATGAACAAGGTCCATTTATCGTTAAACTAAATAGAGAGCCGGGACAAAGTGCTTGTCGTTATGCCCATCTATTCAGTGGTGCTGTAACGTCGACAGCTACCGCAACAGGTAACTCAGCACTGGCTAGCAGTAACAGCGCCGATGAAAATAACGCATTAGCAACGCGTGTTGATGAACTTGAACAGGAAGTCGCGACGCTTAAAGCGCAGTTAACAGCATTACAAGAAACTGTTGCGCTTTTAAGCGAGTAAAATTTTTAACTTGCCAGAATAATAAAGGGGCTCTGAATTCACAGATTCAGATGTCCTATTCAGCTATAAAGAGATGCTTATATTTAAATTAGGCGAATACCATTATCGAAGAGATAATCTAATTTTTCGCTTAAAAATAATATAATTGGAGTTTACGCGTGTTCGCCTAAAATTTTCCAACGGAGACCCCCTGCAGTCCTCACTATAGTTTGTGCAAGGTGTTTCAATCTTGGTTGTTGTTGTAACTTTTTCTCCTGTAAGTAATCCTTCATCACTTTTAGAAGAAGTCATTACATCACCAAAACAAAAAACTCTTAACTCATGAATTGATACAGCGCATACCATCAATACCGACATTAGCGCAGTCGTCGTTATCATTGCAGTTTTCATTGCTTACCTTTCAATCTAAGTCAGCTATTAGAGTAGAGTGAAAGGAATGCTTAAAAACGAAAGTTAACCGCTACATAGTAAGAATCTAAAACGATATCTTTATCACCAACACCAGTCTCAATTGCGAAAGTGTCGGCTTCGTAGCCAAGTCTAAAGCTAACATCAGCGTAAGTCTCATACGGGTTATATGGAATATACTCGATGCCAAAACCATAGCGAACACCCCCACCATTATCAATATCGATAGTACTACTTTGTATCGACTCATCTAAATCTATAGAAGTCACACCAATAATACCAAATGGGCGAATACCATTATCAAATGTATAACCTAAGTTTGCGCTTAACGATAATATTTTTGGGGTCCATGAAATCCCCGAACGATACATTGGCGACGGTGAAGTGAAGGTAATATCACCATAATTTGTATATTGTGCTTCTATCGCCGCAATATGATTAAACTGATAGCCTGCAATTATTTTATAGGTAGAATCCTCAGCTTTAGCTTCTATTGGTACCAGGGATTTTTCAAATAATCCACCATCATCAAAACCAGAAGTTCCGATTGCACCACCAAGATAAAACCCTCTTGATTCATTCGCTGATACAGTACTTACCATCAATACCGACATTAAGGCTGTCGTTGCTATCATTGTTTTTTTCATTGCTTACCTTTTAATCTTGAATTCTCGTTTAAATCAGGCAGCATAATAAAGTTAAATATCAAGAAAAAATAAACAATAATGAAACATATCAATAAATATACATAATCAACCACAAAAAACACAGTAAGCAATTGTATTTAAAAATTAAAATAAAAAATAAATGTGTATTAATATTTGCTTTGGTTATATTTTTATTACAAAAACAACGTATAAATATAATACTTAGTACTAAATGAATTGCATTAGGATGAAACAATCCAGTTTTAGAAGGCTAATGAGAGATTGATGAACCATGACATAAATGGTCATCTTGAATAGAGTCCAATATAGAATTATAGGTTTCCCCATCCACTAATTTGTAGTTAATAATATTATGGCTTTCACTATTTTTAGTTTTGATAAAAGCACTCATCGCAATGTTGTCTTTGTTGTAGGGCGAGGAGTAAACCCTAATATAGACCTTATTCATATCACATGAATTTAGGTTTGAAGCATACAATGCTTTTCTAAAATCACTCTCAACAAGTAACCGATCGGAATCACTAATATAGACATCAATATTATCCAGTCTATAATGTTGATAGTTTTTTTCATCCATAAAAGATGCGTTACTCATATTGTTTTTTGCGATAAGAAAAATCAACGTCGATAGCAATATTAAATTAACAAAAAACCACATACTCCTTACATAGTTCCCCTTAACAGCTGGTAAATTTATTTTTTTATTCTCGCTGAATATACGATTAAGGTCATTGTCTTTATCGCTTTCACTAGGGCCATCATCTAGCTCGATAACGTCATCTAACACTTGTGTTTCATCCGAATCTTCAATGCTTTTTTTAAGAGCTTCATTATGAATATCTTCGGGGAATTCATGATTAAAAGTAATTACTAAGGAGTAGCCTTTTTTACTAATGGTATTAAGTTTCAGTTCATTAGATTCGAGTTTTTTTATCGTCTTTCTTATATAACTAATGGTATTCGTTAATGATTGTTCAGAAACAATCGCGCCTTGCCAGCATTCTTCAAATAACTCATCCCTAGAAATACATTGATCTTGATTTTTTAATAAGTACATAAATACTCTAAAAGGCAAAGGGCGCATGCTAACTGTAATGCTTGAAAGGAGGCAAGTTACAGCCCGCATTTCAGGATCAATACTGATATATTGGGTTACTGGTTGTTTATGAATCATTAATTCCTGCATTTTTTAAGTAGAAATGATGGCCAACTTCATTCCGAGCAATAAATTTGTATATGATACATTATAATGTAAGCTCTTAACTTATACTGTTGATTATTTATCTCTTGTAGTTAAACAACACAAATAAAATCAAAGGAGTAGTGGTCTAGTGCAAGTATATTTAACTAAGCTAATGATTATAAACCTTATTTTGTTTTTTATTTTACTGAGTAAAATATTAACAACTTCAAATATTAGCTTAGCAGGTAGCCAATGGGTTTGTGATTTAAAAAAAATAGGCTTTGCAACAAATGCATACTCAAAATACAACAGCATAAATGAATTAATGCTTTATACATTTAGCTCAAAAAGTGCTTTCTATATTAAAGATAGGATATTGGTCGAGAATAAAAATGCTCAAACTGAAACCGCAGAACTACTCTTCGTAGGAAAGTATGTTTTAGAAGGCAATAACTTATCGATGACTTTCAACGATGTTATTTTTAAAAAAAAGCATAGCGATGACGTCATCAACAATGATCAATTGCTATATAAAGGCTTTTCGATAGATTATAAAATTGAACGTAAAGGTAATTTCCTTTATTTTTACTCGGCGAATAATAGCGAAGTATTTAATCACATTTGTTGGATGCATTAAGCGATAAACAATTTTCACTTTATGGTGTAGACTTCAACGCCAATTCTTTCGCCAAATAGTCTACCAACATACGTACTTTCGGCGACAGATGGCGATTTTGTGGATATAACGCCCACACTGCATCATCCGGTTCGCGGTAATTCGGTAGCAATTCAATTAACTGACCTTGATTAATATATTCCTGCACATAATAATCGGGCAGTTGCACAATACCGACGCCTTTCAAGGCCGCATCCACTAAAACTGGGCCACTGTTACAGCTAAAATTACCTTTCACGCGAATATTACGGGCTTTGCCTTTTTCCTGAAAACGCCAATAATCCAAGGTGCCAGATAAGCAATTATGACGGTCTAGTTCTGACAAGGTATGTGGCGCACCAAAGGCACTTAAGTATTCCGGCGCCGCGCAAACATATTGCTTACGTGTTGCCAAACGTTTACCTATCATCGAGGAATCGCCCAACTGACCAAGGCGAATAGCTAAATCAAAACCTTCATCAATTAAGTCAATTTGCTGATTAGATAAGACCAGTTGCACTTCTAATTCTGGATATTCCATCACAAAATCATTCACTAATGGCGCAACACTACGTTCACCGTAAGTAATTGGCGCAGTTATTTTTAACTTACCTTTGGGCGTGCTCTGTAAATTGCTGATGGCACGTTCAGCATCTGCTAAACCATCCATCACCTGACGACAATGCTGATAGTAAATGCCACCCACTTCGGTTACAGATACTTTACGTGTGGTCCGGTAGAATAACTTTGCCGACAAGCGCTCTTCAAGTGCCGACACCTGTCGACTCACTTGCGCGGTCGAGATCCCTAAACGCTTTGCTGCGGCGGTAAAACTTTCGGTTTCTGCAACCGCTACAAATTCACTGACACCAGACCAATCACTCATCAACACATTCTCTTATTCAACTGTTAGGTAACAATTATAAGTTATTAGCGACAATAAACCTAAACTATTACTATGTAGTAAAAGTGATTTGCTTATCCAGCTCATTATCATCAGTACATAACTCCAATATAATCTCGCCTTAATTACTGATATCCAGTAACTCTAACGAGAAAGATTATGCTATCAACGATCAAGCGTTCATTGCCATTGCAACTATTCATAGCCGCTATGCTGGCTTGGGTCTTTGCCACAATAATGCCCACTGTAGCCAATATTACCGAGCCAGTTATTGAACAAACTTGGTATCAATTAATTTTGTTAGGTAAGACCACTTATATCGGTTTGCTGAAAATGGTTATCGGCTTAGTAGTAATGCTGTCATTAATGCAGGGTATTACCAATATAGGCTCAACGCTAAAGTTAAAAACCTTAGGCGTCAGCACCCTCGCTTTTTACAGCTTAACGTCGATTATCGCGATTAGTCTCGGGCTTGGTGCTGCGCTATTAATGCCAGAATGGCAACCACTTGTAGAGCCAGTCGTTGTTGCTGACCACATTAATTTAATTGAACAAGATACAGTCACAGGCTCAAGCATTACCGCTAAATTATTGGCGATGGCGTTAGTGAATCCTTTTTCAGCCTTAGTTAACGGTAACCTGTTAGCGATTGTTTTATTCTCGTTGTTATTTTCAGTATCGTTATTACGTTCATTGCCACAAGACCATGTGGTATTTACTGTGATTGCGGGGTTGAATACAGGTTTAAATAAATTAGTACAGAGCATCATTCGTCTCGCCCCGATAGCCGTGTTCGCCATTGTATTTGAGTTTACGGTGACAGGAAATACCGGCTTATTTGGTCAATTAGCGCTATTCGCCTTGTTAGTGTTTGTACTCACGCTGATTCACGGCGTAATTGTATTACCGACTCTAGCTAAAATTTTTACTGGCATTAAATTTAGCACCTTATTTAAAGCCATTTCCGCACCACTCGCGATGGCGTTTGCCACTTCATCAAGCTCAGCAACACTGCCTTTATCTATGCAAGCAGCAGAGAACGAGCTGGGCATATCACAAAGCACCAGCAGTTTTGTACTGCCACTCGGCGCGGTGATGAATATGGATGGCACCGCCTTGTTTGAAGGTGTAGCAGCGATCTTCCTCGCGCAGTTATTTGGTATTGATTTAAGTACCACTGGCATTGTGATGATATTTATTATGGCCATGGTTTCATCAGTCGGCGCACCCGGTATGCCATCAGGATCTATGTCTGGTATGCAATTAGTCATGCTAGCCGCAGGTATTCCACTAGAAGGTATCGCGATCTTGCTTATTATCGAACGTCCACTCGATACATTTAGAACGGCGGTAAATGTGGAAGGTGATTTGATTGCAGCGCTGGTTGTTGATAAATGGCAACAGGATAAAATATAACCGAGCTTAATCGCGAGATAAAGGTAGGAGGAGATAAGCCCCTATCTTTAATAATTGCATTTCAAGACGATCGGTCATAGAATAGCCAAATGCCAAGACCTAAACAAAACGAACATACCCGCGAAGCCCTGATTGAAGTTGGTATCAAGCATATCTCTCAACACGGTTATCACGGTACTGGGATTAAACAGATCCTAGACGAGCTAAAAGTACCTAAAGGGTCTTTTTATAACTATTTTAATAGCAAAGAAGCCTTTGTTGCCGAGCTAATCGAAGCCGATATGCACGCCAATGCCAAAGAAATTCAACCGCTATTGGATGACGTAAACCTAAATCCAATACAAAAATTGCGTGCGCTATTTGAAAAAGGCCGCCAAAAATACAGCGAACAAAACGGCAAACAAGGTTGTTTAGTTGCCAGTGTCGCTAACGATATTGGTGATTCAAGTGCATTATGCCAACAGGCAATGCAACGTTCGGTAAACGCACTGAACAAACTATTATCTGGATTAATCAGCGATGCACAAGCACAGCAATTGATCCGTACTGACTTACCCGCCAAGCAGTTAGCTACATTGATGTGGACAGCATGGGAAGGTAGTTTAATCGAAATGAAGATCGCCGGTAATACCGATAATCTAACGCAGATTACCGACTTCATTTTTGATGACATTTTAAAAGTTAGCTAATTAACGAGCTAACCGAAAAAGCAAACAAACAGCGATATTATGAGTCGAATTGTAATATCGTTTTTTTGACCCAAGACTAAGACGACCGGTCTAATGATTTATTTAAAGCAGGATTAATAATGACTACAGCAATTACATTACAGCAAGGTTTTACCTTAAAAAATGGCACGTTTATTAAAAACCGTTTATTTAAATCGGCAATGAGCGAACAACTTAGTGATGCCCAACACAACCCATTACCCGGTTTAGCTACGCTGTATCGCGCTTGGGCGTTAGGCGGTTTAGGATTATCAATTACGGGTAACCTCATGGTTGATCGTAACGCGCTTGGCGAACCAAAACAGGTGGTATTAGATGAACAAAGTGATTTAACTGAATTTAAAAATTGGGCAAAGCAAGGCAGCCTTAATGGTACACAGTTATGGGCGCAGCTAAATCATCCCGGTAAACAGACTCCTAATTTTATTAATAAAGAACCTGTCGCGCCATCAGCTATCGCATTAACTAATGGTTTAGAAAAAGGTTTTAATACACCACGCGCCTTAACCGAATCAGAAATTTTGAACATTATTGGTCAATTTCAAACGAGTGCAAAACTGGCGAAGCAAGTTGGTTTTACAGGCGTACAAATCCACGGCGCCCACGGTTATCTAGTGAATCAATTTTTGTCTCCACGTCACAATCAACGTGACGACCAATGGGGTGGTAGCATTGAAAATCGTATGCGCTTTGTATTATCTATCTATCAAGCAATACGTGCCGAAGTCGGTGGCGCATTTCCAATTGGCATTAAATTAAATTCAGCCGATTTCATGCGTGGTGGTTTTACTGAAGAAGAGTCAATGCAAGTCGTTAAAGCATTAGCGGATGCCGGTATCGATCAGATTGAGATCAGCGGTGGTACCTATGAAAGTCCAACGATGACAGGTCATAAGGTAAAAAAATCAACTTTAGAACGTGAAGCTTACTTCCTTGCTTATGCAGAAAAAGTACGTGCAATCACCGACACACCGTTAGTGGTAACAGGTGGTTTCCGTTCAAGCAAAGCCATGTTGTCAGCACTAAAAAGCAATGCCACTGATTTTATTGGCCTCGCGCGTCCTATGTCATTAGATACGCAACTGCCAAATAAGTTAATGGCATCAGACGAGCATGCAATCAGCTTACCGAATTTAACCACAGGTGTGAAAGCCATAGATCGTATGGCGATGTTAGACATTACTTGGTACGAAGCCCAGCTTGCCCGCATTGCGAAACAACAACAGCCGAAAGCAAATTTAGGCACTTGGCCGGTATTCTTCAAAACCATCTATGGAGCTGGTATCTACGCATTTAGAAAACGCCGTGCTTAACCATCACGGTAGCGTCGCTATATTGACCATAAATGTGTTAGCATAGCGAAAATTTTTACCCATTTTCACAAGGTGTTTATTCATGAAAGTTGTTCGCTGGTTACTAGGTCGTCTTATTTTAACGCTTAATTTTATTTTCACGCCAAAAAGCATGAAACGTCCTGCTGATGAACAAGCGAAAGTGGATAGTGAAATTAATAATATGTCACTTTACCAATTTGAAGCGTGCCCATTTTGCGTGAAAGTACGCCGTAGCATGAAACGTTTAAACCTAGATATTGCAGTACGTGATGCGAAAAATGATGCGACATTTGGTAACGAACTAGAGCAAGAAGGCGGTCGCCGTAAAGTTCCTTGCCTACGCATTGAAGAAAACGGTCAAGTGCAATGGATGTATGAATCAAATGACATCATTGCCCATTTAGAAAAGAAATTCGCTTCTTAGATTCAAATATTAAATGGCGAATAGCCAAGTTAATTAATACCTGAAAGCCTGATAGCAATATCAGGTTTTTTTATGTTCAATAATCTTCCTCTAGAATGAAATCCGCCCTCCAATAGTCCAACTGTAATCAATGTCATCCATGCCATAATAAGTACCGTTAGGGCTAAAAGCAGATACTTTAGCATACGGATAGACATGTAAAATCGGGCGCATAGTACCTATAGATATTTCCCATTCATTCGCGGTCCCTTGGTTGAAATCAATCATATCCGATTTGTCTTCTGCATAGTGAAACTCAAATTTACCAATAACATAAGCATGCTGGAAGTACTTAGCTGCGGCGAAATAGGCCGAATACTTATTCGCATCATCAACCGTCATCCAAGTGAAACCATTGCGGACAAATTCACTTGTCACGCCAAACTTGGCAGAGTACCCGTCGAAAAATCGGATTGCAGAAAGGTCAACAAAGTGTGTTTTTGTTTTAACGCCATCAACACCTGCCAACTCCCCCATAAGCCAATCATCCTCCAAGCTGAACTCATAATAAGAATCCAACTTCCAATTCGAATTAACAAATTGATGGTAACCAACACCAATCCCGAGCCATTCGTTGCTGTCTCCACCAATATATAAATAAGTATTATCAGTTACCGTCGCGGTAACACCGATCTCTATAACATCCTTTTCAATTGATAGATCAATTCCAGCAAACGCTGAAGTACAGAGCATCATTGCGCTGCAAGTAATTGAAATAGTTTTCATGCTCTAACCTAGGGGGAGGCTCCAAGCAAACGCTAGGAGCTGAATACATAAAATAGATAATTATTTTAAATGAGAGCGAATTGAATCGCGGATAGCACTACGGTCAATAACCTGTCCACTACTCTCCATCAATGGTCTTGGCCCATCTTGAACCATATCAGCGCTCATAATCGTGCTTCCTGAAATGGTGTGACTGATCGTTGGACTATTATCAATTTCCGGCATTTCAGGTCCACCCCATATAGGTGGTAATCGGTCTGGAATCGAAGCTGTTGGAAGACCGAAATCTGGATCAACTACCCCCCAATCTGGTGTATTTCCAGCATCAAGACCCCATTCTGGTGAGTCATCAAGATCAGGAATAACGGCCTCAATATCAAGACCCCATTCTGGTGAGCCATCGATATCAGGGATAACTGGATCACCCGGTCCACCGTTGCTTGAGTCACCCGAAGAAGAACAGCCTGCTAAAAATAGAGAAGCAGAGACAATCGTTGCCAAAAGAGATTTATTCATAATGTATACCTTAAGTCTAATCAAAGTTCACTGATACCTAACGTTCATCAGTGGCGAAATCATCGCCATTTCCATTGGCACAACGACAATGATTTTGAAGGTATATCAATAATCTAATACCAAAATAACAAAACCAAAGCCAACCGCTATCAGCAAATCCATGCGACGCTATCTGTTGGGAGGCATTATTATAATTTGATGCTGAAAGAACTAATGACTATTACTTATTAGTCCCATAAGTAATGCTTATTATAAGGGAATCACCGCTAACACCCGCCAATTATTACCATGCAGTAAAAGTAATTTGCGATTTAATGGGATTATCAACACCTGAGAAATAACTATAATGGCTCCAACAAAACGAGGGACCTCAGCGTTACCTCCCAAATGACAATATAAATTAGCGAGAACAACATGACTGATAAATTTATTAAATCAAAAGCGGCAATTGCTTGGGGCCCTAACCAACCACTTTCTATTGAAGAAGTAGATGTGATGTTACCCCGCGCTGGCGAAGTATTAGTGCGCATCGTAGCAACAGGTGTATGTCATACAGATGCATTCACTATGTCAGGTGATGATCCAGAAGGTATCTTCCCAGTGATTCTTGGCCATGAAGGTGGTGGTATCGTTGAACAAATTGGTGAAGGCGTAACAAGCGTTGCTGTCGGCGACCATGTTATCCCACTTTACACACCAGAGTGTGGCGAATGTAAATACTGCAAATCAGGGAAAACCAACCTTTGCCAACAAATTCGTGAAACCCAAGGTAAAGGCGTCATGCCAGACGGCACGACACGTTTTTACAAAGACGGTCAGCCAATCTTCCATTACATGGGTTGCTCAACATTCTCAGAATACACAGTATTACCCGAGATCTCGTTAGCGAAAGTAAACAAAGAAGCACCACTAGAAGAAGTTTGTTTATTAGGTTGTGGTGTAACAACCGGTATGGGCGCAGTGCTTAATACAGCCAAAGTACAAGAAGGCGACACTGTTGCTGTATTTGGTCTTGGCGGTATTGGTCTTTCTGCAATCATCGGCGCACAAATGGCAAAAGCAGGTCGTATCATTGCTATCGACATTAACGAAAGTAAGTTTGAACTAGCACGTCAATTAGGCGCAACAGACTGCATCAATCCAAAAGATTACGACAAGCCAATTCAAGACGTGATCGTTGAGCTAACAGATGGCGGCGTTGATTACTCATTCGAATGTATCGGTAACGTCGATGTTATGCGTTCAGCATTAGAATGCTGTCACAAAGGTTGGGGCGAATCTGTCGTAATCGGCGTTGCCGGTGCGGGTCAAGAGATCTCAACTCGCCCATTCCAACTAGTGACTGGTCGTGTATGGCGTGGTAGTGCATTCGGTGGTGTTAAAGGTCGTTCAGAATTACCAGAAATTGTAGAACGTTACATGGCGGGTGATTTCAAACTAAACGATTTCATTACTCATACCATGGGCTTAGAAGACATTAACGAATCATTTGAATTAATGCACAAAGGCGAAAGTATTCGAACTGTTATTCACTTCGATAAATAGTGCTTTCTACAAGTTGTCTTTTCGGTAAAAAAACGTTTTAAAATAATCGTGTTATATCCGCCTTCACATACAACCAGTATGTGAAGGCGTTTTTAAATCATAAATTTTCTATTTTCTATTTTCTATAAATACAGTGAGCAGGTATCGTTATGGGTTGGTTATTTCTTTTATTAGGCGTCTTAGCTGAAGCAACATCACATGTAGCACTGAAAGCCACCAACGGGTTTAGTAACTTTTGGCCAAGTGTCATTGTTATTTTTGGCCACCTACTCGCGTTTTTATTTTTAGGCCAAGCCGTTAAAAACTTACCCGTTGGTATTGTCCATGCGTCATGGGCCGGTTTAGCCATTATTCTAGTCACTTATATGTCGAGCTTAGTTTACAAGCAACACCTGGATACTAAAGTTTGGATCGGTATGTTATTTATCGCCGTTGGTATTGCCCTCATTAACTTATCATCAACACCGCATACTCACTAAGCCAGGCTAAACCACTGACAAGTGAACACTTTACAATAATTTTTTGTGCTTGTTACATCGATTTTTTGTGCTTACAGCATAGTTAAGTATTAAAGCAGTTTAATTCCCCCACCTATTTATGCTATCTTGGGCCGCTTTTAACTCCTATCAAATACTTTCATTAAAGGCTCACCATGGCACGTAAAGGCACTCTGTTCATTGTATCCGCTCCAAGTGGCGCAGGTAAATCAAGTCTTATCAAAGCACTTCTAGATGCAAACCCAAGCAGCGATATGAAAGTGTCTGTCTCTCATACGACTCGCGCAATTCGCCCTGGCGAAGTTGATGGTACACATTACCATTACATTCCAGTGGCTGATTTTAAAGCACAAATCGAAAATAATGAATTTTTTGAGTGGGCTGAAGTATTCGGCAATTACTACGGCACATCACGCGTGATGATTGAAAATACCCTAGCACGTGGCATTGATATTTTCTTAGATATCGATTGGCAAGGTGCGCGTCAAATCAAAGAGCAAATCACTGATGCCCGAGGTATCTTTATCTTACCACCAAGCCGTGAAGAACTTGAGCGTCGTCTAAACAGCCGCGGTCAAGACAGTGAAGAAATCATCGCAAGTAGAATGGCTGAAGCAGAAGCTGAAATGTCACACTATAATGAATATGATTACCTGATCATTAATGATGATTTCTCGACCGCACTTGAAGATCTACACGCAATTGTACGCGCAGAACGACTTGGTTCAGCAAAGCAAGCTGCGAAAAACAGCGTGATAATGAAAGATTTGCTGGTTAAGTAGGCAAAAATAAAGTATAGTTTCTCGTCATTTTTTAGACTTAATTCACTGGGAGTTCCTGCATGGCACGCGTAACCGTAGAAGATGCTGTACAACAGGTTGGTAATCGTTTCGACCTAATATTAATGGCGGCACGTCGCGCTCGTCAATTACAGATTAATGGCAAAGAGCCTTTGGTAGCACCAGAGAATGATAAGCCGACTGTAATCGCCCTTCGTGAAATTGAAGCAGGTCTAATGAGCAACGAATTAATGGATGCTGGCGACCGTCAAGAACAGCAAGAACACGAAGCACAGCAAGTAGCAGCAGTAGCAGCAATTGCTGAAGGCCGTGGTTAATACCGAATCATCTCTTTGATGGTTTGATAAAAAAGGTGCAATATGCACCTTTTTTAATACCTGAAATCCGTTAGGAAATAGATTATAGAGTTTTATATATATTTAAAACCCTACCCTCTAAATGGTTAATACTCACTAGAATTAGCATAAATATGACCAAGATGTAAATTTAAAGGTGCAATTAACCCCACTTTTGATAATCTTGCTAATATTATCATCTCATTTATATCAACTTTTCAGTAACGAGGCTGTACTTGCATATATTCGCAAATTTGAAAGCAACGACATCAACCTACCTATCGGTTGAACAAGTCGAACTCATTGAGCATGCTTATTTAGTCGCGCGGGAAGCGCACCTACCTCAAAAAAGAAGCACAGGTGAACCTTATATTATTCACCCTGTTGCCGTTGCTGAAATTCTGGCTGATATGCGTCTTGATCACAAAACCATTATGGCAGCCCTGCTCCACGATGTGATTGAAGATACGCCAACGACTCAAGAAGACCTTGCTTCATTATTTGGCAATACAGTTGCTGAATTAGTCGAAGGTGTTTCTAAGCTTGATAAGTTAAAATTCCGCGATCGCAAAGAAGCGCAAGCAGAAAATTTCCGTAAAATGTTCATGGCAATGGTACAAGACATTCGCGTTATCTTAATCAAACTCGCTGATCGTACGCACA
This sequence comes from Moritella marina ATCC 15381, assembly GCF_008931805.1. Lineage (GTDB taxonomy): Bacteria > Pseudomonadota > Gammaproteobacteria > Enterobacterales > Moritellaceae > Moritella > Moritella marina. Next base: position 3,819,726 of record NZ_CP044399.1, read on the forward strand.
ACATGCGTACCCTAGGCGCATTAAGACCAGACAAACGCCGTCGTATTGCCAGCGAAACATTAGAAATTTTCGCGCCGATTGCTAACCGCCTTGGTATTCATAATATTAAAAATGAATTAGAGGAACTTGGGTTAGAGGCTATGTACCCAATGCGTTACCGTATTCTGACCGAATCGGTAAAATCTGCGCGTGGTAATCGCAAAGAAGTCATGTCAAACATCCGTCAAGAAATAGAAGGCCGCTTAAAAGAAGCAGGCGTACCAGCGGAAACCCATGGTCGTGAAAAGCTGATCTTTAGTATCTACAATAAGATGAAAAAGAAACGTGTTCAATTCCATGAAGTTGTTGATATTTATGCATTCAGAATTATCGTTGACGATCTTGATACCTGCTATCGCGTACTCGGTCAAATGCACAGTTTGTATAAGCCGAAGATAACGCGCTTTAAAGATTACATCGCCATTCCAAAAACCAATGGCTATCAATCCCTGCATACATCACTGGTTGGCCCACACGGCGTGCCTCTGGAAATTCAAATCCGAACTAAAGATATGGATCTGATGGCTGACCGTGGTGTTGCTGCACATTGGTCATATAAGCAAGGCGCAGACAAGATTAATACCAACGCCCAATTACGTGCGCAAAAATGGATGCAAAGCTTACTGGAATTACAACAAAGTGCAGGTTCGTCGTTTGAATTTATTGAAAGTGTAAAAACGGATCTGTTCCCTGATGAAATTTATGTATTCACGCCGAAAGGTAAGATCATTGAATTGCCGCGTGGTGCCACACCTGTCGACGTCGCTTACTCTATCCATACCGATGTTGGCCATACTTGTGTTGGTGCACGTGTAAACCGTCAACCACATGCACTCAGTCAGCCCTTGAAAAATGGTCAAACAGTGGAAATCATTACCGCACCGGGTGCTCGCCCAAATGCGGCATGGTTAAACTTTATTGTCACCGGAAGAGCACGTGGTCGCGTTCGTCAGCAATTGAAAAATATGCGTACCGAAGATTCTATTATTTTAGGTCGTCGCCTCTTAAATCATGCCCTTAATGGCGTGAAGATAGAAGACATTGCCCCTGAGAATTTAACTCAAGTACTCGCTGATACCAAATGTGAAACCCTCGACGATTTACTTATCGAAGTTGGTTTAGGCAATATCATGAGTATTTTAGTCGCGCGTCGTTTACAAGGTCGAGTGGATGAATTGACCGATCTAGCACCGCGTTCGGAAGAGCAAGACAAAATGCCAATTAAAGGCGCAGAAGGTATGTTGGTGAGTTTTGCTAACTGCTGTCACCCAATTCCAGGTGATCCGATTGTTGCGCACTTAAGTCCAGGTAAAGGCTTAGTGGTACATATTGAAACTTGTCGTAATATTCATGGTTATCAAAATGAGCCGGATCGTTATATTCCAGTTGAATGGGATGACAATATTGACTCAAGCCAAGAGTTTAAAACCGAGATCCGTATTCAAGTGGTTAATCACCAAGGTGTGTTAGCGAAACTAACGAATACCGTGGCATCAAGTGGCGCCAATATTCACAATATCGTCACCGATGAAAAAGATGCGCGCGTTTATAACGTCGATATTCTCATTACCGCGAAAAACCGTAAACATGTCGCCGATGTCATGAAGAAAATCCGTACCCTGCAAGATGTATTGAAAATATCACGCAGCTACAACTAAGCAGTGTCATCGCGAACGACGATTAATCGCGATGACACTCATCGCCAAGGCCTTATTTCCATCAATGCCTTGGCGATATATTTATCACTCGACTCTCTCAAACCCAGTCAAGCTAACAGCAGATACTCGCATTAGCCGATTATTTGGGTATAATACCTCGCCAATTAAATCTTATAGAGTAAGACCATGACCCCAGAACGTTTAGAACGCATTACTAAAATGCTACAACACCGCCAACCAGATTTAACAGTTTGTATGGAAGCAGTACATAAACCACATAACCTTGCTGCAGTAGTAAGAACCTGTGATGCTGTTGGTGTCAACAATGTTCACGCGGTATGGTCAGTACGCCCAACAAAAGTATCTGGTGGCACTGCGACTGGCAGCCAAAACTGGGTAAAAGTACACTCTCACGATAACATTGCAGAAGCAATTAAAGCGCTAAAATCGCAGGGTATGCAAGTGCTTGCAACAAACCTGTCGGATAATGCCGTTGATTTCCGTGAAATTGATTACACCAAACCAACCGCCATTTTAATGGGTCAGGAAAAAACAGGTATCAGTGCAGAAGCATTAGCGCTAGCTGATCAAGATATCATCATCCCAATGGTTGGCATGGTACAATCATTAAATGTATCTGTAGCAACAGCGACGATCTTATATGAAGCACAGCGTCAACGTGACAATGCAGGCATGTATCAAGGCGAAAGTAGACTGTCAGCAGAAGAACAACATAAGATATATTTTGAAGGTGGTCACCCTATCTTCGCAAAAGCATGTAAACGTAAAGGTTTAGCTTACCCTGAATTAGATGAAGAAGGCCAAATTGTGGCTGACGAATCTTGGTGGGATGCACTGCGTAGCGCGAACTAAGCAGTAAAATATAGCTTTGTATTTAACCTCTAAATGCAAAGCTAGTCCAATCTACATTGCAGTGGCTTGAGTATAAATCTTCTGATAATATATGTTTATATGTACAGTAGATTATTGAGTAATTATGCGATTAGATAAGATCCCGGTTATCGAATTAAAAGGTGTCGGCGCTAAAATGGCCGAAAAATTAGCGAAACTGAACCTAGTGACCGTTCAGGATGTGCTTTTTCACCTACCAAGTCGATACCAAGATCGTACCACCATCTATCCAATCCAAGACCTACTGCCCGGTCTACACGGTACTATCGAAGGCGAAATAGTCAGTTGCGATGTCACCTTTGGCAAACGCAAGATCATGTCTTGTAAAGTAAACGACGGCACAGGCATCATCACGCTATTGTTTTTTCACTTTAATGCCGGACAAAAAAACAGTTTTAATGTGGGTAAAACCATAACCGCGTTTGGCGAATTTCGTCGTGGTCGCTTTGGTTATGAAATTGTCCACCCTGAATATAAACTCGCGAATGCAAGCACCTCAGAGATGAGCGAAGAAACGCTGACCCCCGTTTATCCTTCAACTGATGGTTTAAAACAGCTAACGCTGCGTAACCTAACCGACCAAGCTCTGCAGCACCTCAGCCAAACCACATTACAAGAATTACTACCGGCTGGCCTTTATACTGGTCAAATTGAATTAAACCATGCCATCCAATTATTACATCGACCAACACCCGATGTGTCCCTTGAGCTATTAGAGCAAGGTCAACATCCGGCGCAACAACGACTGATTATTGAAGAACTGTTGGCGCAAAATATCAGCATGTTGCAACTACGTAAGAAAATGCAGCAACACCCTGCAGTCAAACTACAGCCCAGCAGCAGCATCACCGATCAGTTTTTATCACAATTGCCTTTCACACCAACGAACGCACAACAACGCGTCGTGGCAGAGATTCAACAGGATCTCCAGAAAGCCTATCCCATGATGCGCTTGGTTCAAGGTGATGTAGGATCAGGAAAAACCCTTGTAGCTGCCTTAGCGGCGCTTCAGGCTATCGGTAATGGCTATCAAGTAGCACTAATGGCGCCAACTGAGATACTCGCCGAGCAACACGCCATTAACTTTAAAGCGTGGTTTAATCAACTCGGCATAAAAGTGGGCTGGTTATCAGGTAAACAAAAAGGTAAAGCCCGCGAAGCCGAACTGGAATCGATTGCTAGTGGCGAAACGCAGATGATTGTCGGCACCCATGCTATTTTCCAAGATGCAGTGCATTTTTTAAATTTAACCCTCGTCATCATTGATGAACAACATCGCTTTGGTGTGGAGCAACGTCTTGCGCTACGTGAAAAAGGCGCGGTTAGCGGTTTATACCCACATCAATTATTTATGACTGCAACTCCTATCCCACGTACCTTGGCCATGACCGCTTATGCCGATTTAAATACCTCGGTAATTGATGAATTACCACCAGGGCGAACACCAATCACGACGGTCGTCATGCCCGATAGCAAACGCAGTAAAATCATTGAACGTGTCGAATTAGCGGTTAAAAACGAAGGGCGTCAGGTCTATTGGGTATGTACCTTAATTGAAGAATCGGAAGCACTGGAAGCGCAAGCAGCTGAAGATACCGCCAATGATTTGCAGAAACAATTACCCGACTTACGTATCGGTTTAGTCCATGGCAGAATGAAAGCCATAGAAAAACAATATGTTATGAGCGCATTTAAAAACAAAGAATTGGATTTATTAGTCGCGACGACTGTTATTGAAGTTGGCGTAGATGTACCGAATGCCAGTTTGATGATTATCGAAAATCCAGAGCGCTTGGGTCTGGCGCAATTACATCAATTACGCGGGCGTGTTGGCCGTGGTAAAGTAGCCAGCCATTGTGTACTGCTTTATCACGCCCCACTTTCTGATACTGGCAGTAAGCGTTTATCGGTATTACGAGAAACTACCGATGGCTTTAGGATTGCGCAACGAGATTTAGAGATCCGTGGTCCCGGTGAAATGCTCGGCAGCAAACAAACAGGTATTGCCGACCTAAAAGTGGCTGATTTAGTGCGTGACCAACAACTGATACCTTTGGTACAAAATATTGCCCGCCACTTATTACAACAGCATCCAGATAATGCCCACGCGATCACCCAGCGCTGGATGGCCGACAAAGACATTTACTCTAACGCTTAGCGTAGATCGACGTTAAGTGTTCATCCTCATTACTCGTATTAAGCGCCGACAGGCAGCACTACAAAAGTACCACTAAATACAGCGGCCAATTTAGGTCCACTGTAAACATCAACGTCAATATCCAACTTGGCGTTACGCCCTTCTAGCAACTCAAGCAAGCTACCTTTCATGCGATATTTGTGTGCCACCGCAAACGGCTCAAGATTAATCGGACGCTTATAATGGATATTACCTTTGGCCAGCACAATATTGCCCATTAAGCCCTGTTCTTTCAACATCAACCAGACTAACCCCCAACCCGTTAGTGTCGCTTGGCTATAAATGCTACCAGCAAACATCGTCTCGTGAACGTTAACGTTGGCGTTTAATGGGGCCGAGGTTTCAAATCGCCAACCACTATATTGACGAATATTAATGCCCATGTGCTGACTGATTGGGATCTTCATCGCCCACTCGTTTTGCAGTTCTGCACACCAGTCAGGATGGCGTAATATCTTATCCATCGCGCTGACTTCTTTAATCATCTGACGATGACGAACCCCTTCACTGATTTGGCCACTACCGACTAAAGAAAATCCACATTTTTCATAAAATGGGACAGCTTCAACACGTGCATTCATCACAATACGTTCACTACCGGCTTTATATGCTTCATCTTCCAGTGCTGAAATCAGTAAGCTACCCAAACCCTTTTTACGATAATTTGGATCCACAGCCATATAATGAATTTGCGACTCGTTCACACCCGCAGTATAAATTCGTCCGCAGGCGATAGGCGTACCGGTCTTATCCAAGATCATACGATGTTCACTGTGCTCATCATAAATGTCTTTTTCAGTACCACGTGGACGCTGCAATGGTGCTCTTAACAGCGACCAACGCAAATGATAATAATCCTCTAACTCTTGTTCCGTTTCAGGTACGTGCACGTGAAACATAGTCTCTCCTTGTCTATTATTACCACTCATGGTCTGCTATTTACACCTGCAGCCAAAAAGTAACTGGTCCATCATTGACTAACGACACTTGCATATCAGCGGCAAAACGCCCTGTTGCTGTCGTTATTTCTTTCTGCTGACATAGCCCAACAAAATGTTCATACAAATGATTCGCATCAGCAGGCGTCGCGGCCGTCGAAAAGCTCGGACGCGTGCCAGAATTAGTATCCGCAGCAAGGGTAAATTGCGACACCACTAACAACTCACCGTTAACTTGTTGCACATTCAAATTCATCTTGTCATCGGCATCACTAAACACTCGATAAGCCAGTAATTTCTCACATAAACGTTTTGCTTTGGCTTCAGTATCACCTTTTTCAACGCCGAGGAATACCAGTAAGCCCTGCTCTATTTTACCAATCACTTCATTTTCAACGCTTACATCTGCTTTGCGTACACGTTGGATCAATGCAATCATGCCTTGCCTCAATAATCATTATTAAATATTAATGTTATTGATAATACCGAAATGGCCGAAATTAATCACTGACAAACTCATAATCGATGATCTCAGCCATCAGTTCGGTCGCTTTTCGTAACGCATCTATCATGCCAGGTTCACAATCAAAGTGTCCTGCATAAGGCACGATAAACAACTGTGCGCCTGGTAAACGTTGGCATAACGCATAAGCAGGCCCAAGTGGATTAGAAATATCAAAACGGCCATGCACCATGATCATCGGCACTGTCGCTAATGAATCACAATGTTTAAAAATATAATTATCGCTAATAAAACAGTTTTGGGAAAAGTAATGGCACTGCAATTTAGACATACTTAACGCCACATTCGCATCTATCAAATCTACTTTACTGCGAAATTCAGGGTGGGGATTACCAATCTGCGCCTGCCATTCCACCCACGCTTTTGCTGCTGTCATTTTTTCGATATCGTTATCACTGACGAGCAACTGGCTATACGAGGATAGTAGCGCCGTATAATCATTGCCATTAGCATGGCTCTGTAAATGATTAAAATGCTCAGGAAAGAGCTGCGCAGCACCACCTGAAGCTGAAAATTGCCACGCTAAGTCCTGATTACGCGCTAAGAACACACTGTGTAGTATTAATCCCTGCACCTTATCCCGATATTGCAAACTGTATAATAATGCCAAGGTAGCGCCCCAGCCTTCTCCGAATAATACACAACGTTGGATAGCCAATAGCGTTAGGATCGCATTGATATCCTGCAGCAGGTCTTGCGTCGTATTATCATCAACACAGGCATATGGCTTAGACCCCCCACAACCGCGTTGGTCGAATAAAATAATGCGGTATAGCTTTGGGTCAAATAAGCGTCGGTCATCTTCCATAATGCCCTTACCGGGGCCATCATGAAGAAATATGAGCGGTATGCCGTCCGGATTCCCCACTTCCTCGATATAAAGGCAATGTTGGGGATTCACAGGTAAATAATGTTCAGCATAATGCTGGATGGCAGGGTACAGTCCAATCATCGTCTTCTCAACCTCCCTTTCCCGTAACAAAGAACACAGATGTTGACAGTTGAACTAACATCAGCACCGACAATTCATCGCGTTTGCCGGTTTAAATGGCCTTACTTAGTCAGAACTGTCATCCATGGATAGGTGTTTTCACTGCTGGTTATGTGACTGTTGTTGGCGTTCAGATTCTATTGCTGATTTCATTTTTGGTGCCATTTTTTCCGGCTCTATTTCCGGTACGACTTCCGATTGTAGCGTTTTGAGTTTTAACTGCTCAGTGAACTCGGTTAAGGATGCGGTAATTTCAGCGCCCAACAACACAATTAACCAACACACATAAATCCAAACTAGTAAGATAGGTATAGTTGCTAATGCGCCATAAATCACTTCATAAGAAGGAAATTGTACTAAATACCACGCAAAAATACGCTTGATCGCTTCAAATAATAACGCACTAATACACGCACCAATAAGCGCATAGCGCATAGGTACATGGCGATGTGGGATCACCACGTACATCACAAATAGACCCAGCGTACCAAGTAGAGCAGGTATCAGTTTTAACAGGCTAACAGTCTCTGCGACTTCCGTCATATCAGTGACAAATGACAGCGATAATAAATACGACGAAATACCTAAACTAATCGCAATGAACAGCGGCCCAAACGTTAAGATAAGCCAATATACCGCAAACGATAAAAAAAAACTGCGCTCTATTTTACAGCGCCAAATGTGATTAATGTGCTTATCAATGGTATTAATTAGCAACAATGCCACCATAAATAACGCCCCAGAACCGATAGAAGTCATCTTTCCAGTATTGGCAACAAAGCCTTCGATATGCCCCTGCACAGCACCAGTCGCATTAGGTACTAAGTTGGTATATAAAAAAGATTCTACACTTTGCTGCCATGTTTCAAAAACAGGGAACGCAGACATCACAGAAAACAACACGGTAATTAAAGGGACCAGAGAAAGTAGCGTGGTATAAGCGAGAGAACTGGCGTTTACTGTGATCCGATCATCACTGACACGTTTACCGAAATAACATAGGAAAGCAAAACAAGTTAATAGGCATGACCAGATAACCGTTTTTGTTTTAGCAATGAATACCAACGATTGTCGATAAGGTGAAATAACCACAGGTTCCGTCCTTGGTAATTTGAAGATAAAAAAAAAGGTGATACCTAAGTATCACCTTTTTTCGTAATAGCGCCAAGATTATTAATTCATAATCTGGTTAACTATTATTATTTAGCTGGACGGCCAGCACGTTTACGTTCGTTTTCAGTAAGGAAACGCTTACGGATACGAATGCTTTGTGGTGTAACTTCAACTAATTCGTCATCATCGATGAACTCTAGAGCTTGCTCTAGTGTCATTTTGATTGGCGTAGTTAACGTTTGTGCTTCATCAGTACCAGAAGAACGTACGTTAGTTAGCTGCTTACCTTTCAAGCAGTTAACTGTAAGGTCGTTAGAACGAGAGTGAATACCCACGATTTGACCTTCGTAAACTTCTTGAGCGTGTTCGATGAATAGACGACCACGTTCTTGTAAACCGAATAGAGAGTAAGTTAGTGCCTTACCCATAGCGTTAGATACTAATACACCGTTTTGACGTAGCGCAAAAGAACCGCCTTTATGTGGACCATACTGTAGGAATGTATGGTACATAAGACCAGAACCAGACGTGATAGTCATGAATTCAGTTTGGAAACCGATTAGACCACGGCTAGGAACGATGAAGTCCATACGAATACGGCCTTTACCATCTGGTGCCATATCTGTAAGTTCAGCTTTACGTACACCCATTTTTTCCATTACTGGACCTTGATGCGCTTCTTCAACATCAATAGTAACAGTTTCATATGGTTCTTGAGTTTCGCCATCTTTTTCAATCATGATCACTTCAGGACGAGATACAGCTAGCTCGAAACCTTCACGACGCATGTTTTCAATTAAGATACCTAGGTGAAGTTCACCACGGCCAGAAACTTTAAATTTATCTGGATCGTCAGTTTGTTCAACACGTAATGCAACGTTGTGAACAAGTTCAGCTTCAAGACGTTCAAGGATGTTACGTGAAGTAACAAACTTACCTTCTTTACCACAGAATGGAGAGTTGTTCACTTGGAAAGTCATTGTTACTGTTGGTTCATCAACAGACAATGCAGGTAGTGCTTCAACAGCAGAAGGCGCACAGATAGTATCAGAAATCTTAAGTTGACCTAGACCTGTGATTGCGATGATATCGCCAGCTTGCGCTTCTTCAACTTCGTGACGGTCAAGCCCCATGTAACCAAGTACAGTACCTACTTTACCGTTACGGATATGGCCATCAGCACAAACAACACTAACTTGTTGATTTGGTTTAACAGAACCACGCGTTACACGACCAACACCGATCACGCCAACATATGAGTTGTGATCAAGTTGCGAGATTTGCATTTGGAATGTACCGTCACGATCGCCTTCTGGTGGAGAAACACCGTCAACGATAGCTTGGAATAAAGGTTCCATGTTCTCAGTCGCTTCTTCAGACTCAACGTTAGCCCAACCGTTTAGTGCTGATGCGTAAACAACTTTAAAGTCTAGTTGCTCATCAGTTGCGCCTAGATTATCAAATAGATCGAAGATTTGATCCATTACCCATTCAGGGCGAGAACCAGGCTTATCGATTTTGTTGATAACAACAATTGGCTTAAGACCATGTGCAAATGCTTTTTGTGTTACGAAGCGTGTTTGCGGCATAGGACCATCAACAGCATCAACGATTAAGCAAACACTATCAACCATAGACATAATACGCTCAACTTCACCACCGAAATCGGCGTGTCCAGGAGTGTCTACGATGTTGATACGGTAATCTTTCCATGTAATAGCAGTATTCTTAGCAAGAATTGTAATACCACGTTCTTTTTCAAGATCGTTAGAATCCATTACACGTTCTTCATTACCACCACGTTTCTCTAAAGTACCTGACTGTTCTAATAACTTGTCTACTAAAGTCGTTTTACCGTGGTCAACGTGAGCGATAATCGCAATGTTGCGTAGTTTATCTAGCACTGTGATGCCTCTATATATTTTATATGGGTAAAAATTAGGCGGTATTGTAACCGCCTCGCTGTGATCTACCTAGCAAAATTTTGGCACAGAGTAAAATGATTGCAATTTATTTTATTAAAAAACCGTGCGATGGGCAGTAAACGGGGCTTTAGCACACAAAAATAAATACTTTTTAGTGTGTTCAGAAACGAATCTGTGGTGCTGATATATCCTGTAATTTATCAAAACTATTTGAACACGATTTTACTGGTAATCGTTGAAAATAAACCATAATATCGAACAGAGTAAGAACGAATGTACAACTTGAATGCTCACCAGTGTAGTGCACCAAAGCGGTGCGTCATGCGCACAGAGATAGTGCACATGCCGATCGGAGCACGCGAGGACATGTACATTAAAACATTTAAATCAACAACTTAAATAGTTGGCACATATATGGCATTATTTAGTTTATGATTGTTTACAGTCAACAACTTTAAATGAAGCCATCATATTGATGACACCGGAGGTTATTTTATTATGTCAGCAGAAAGCGTATTAGCTCTAATTAAAGAACAAGACGTTAAATTTGTAGATTTACGTTTTACAGATACTAAAGGTAAAGAGCAGCACGTTTCTCTACCACATCATCAAATTAATGCTGGCTTCTTTGAAGAAGGCAAAATGTTTGATGGTTCATCTATTCAAGGTTGGAAAGGCATCGACGAATCAGATATGGTGCTAATGCCAGATCCGGCAACCGCTGTACTTGACCCGTTCACAGAAGCAACAACACTGAATCTACGTTGTGACGTACTAGAACCTGCAACAATGCAAGGTTATAGCCGTGACCCACGTTCAGTTGCTAAACGTGCGCTTGCATACTTACGTTCAACTGGTATCGCAGATGACGTATTCTTCGGTCCAGAACCTGAATTTTTCCTATTTGATGATGTTAAGTACAAAACTGACATGTCAGGTAGTATGTACAAAATTGACGCTGAAGAAGCTTCTTGGAACTCTGATAAAGAGTACGAAGGCGGCAACATGGGTCACCGTCCAGGCGTTAAAGGTGGTTACTTCCCAGTATCACCAGTTGACTCAGCACAAGACATCCGTAGCGCTATGTGCTTAGTAATGGAAGAAATGGGCTTAACAGTTGAAGCACATCACCATGAAGTAGCAACAGCAGGTCAAAATGAAATCGCAGCACTATTCAACTCTATCGTTGAAAAAGCTGATGAAGTGCAAATCACTAAATACGTTATCCATAATGTTGCGCACGCTTACGGCAAAACAGCAACATTCATGCCGAAGCCATTAGTTGGCGATAACGGTTCAGGTATGCATTGTCACCAATCACTACAGAAAAATGGCGAAAACATTTTTGCTGGTGATCAGTATGGCGGTCTATCTGAAACGGCACTTTATTACATCGGTGGCATCATCAAACATGCTAAAGCAATTAACGCATTTGCTAACCCTGCAACTAACTCGTACAAACGTCTAGTTCCTGGTTTTGAAGCACCGGTAATGCTTGCTTACTCAGCACGTAACCGTTCAGCATCTATCCGTATCCCAATCGTACCGTCAGCAAAAGCGACACGTATTGAAGTACGTTTCCCAGATCCAGCGGCAAACCCATACCTTGCATTCTCAGCAATGTTAATGGCAGGTATCGACGGTATTAAAAACCGTATTCACCCAGGTGATGCAATGGATAAAGATCTATATGACCTGCCTCCAGAAGAAGCAGCTGAGATCCCACAAGTTGCAGCATCACTAGAAGAAGCGCTATCTGCACTAGATACAGATCGTGAATTCTTAATTGCTGGCGATGTTATGGCACACGATACTATCGATGCATACATTGAGCTTAAAGCTGAAGAAGTTGAAAGACTAAACATGACAACTCACCCAGTTGAGTTTGAAATGTACTACAGCGTATAATTTGTTATTAATACAAATTAATCTAATAAAACCCGCTATTTAGCGGGTTTTTCATTTGTTAATTTTATGTAACTAGGTGAGAATAACCATATAAATAAGAAGCAATAGACAGGATGTCGTTATGCAGCACGTTATATTATTAATATTATTACTCACAAGCTACACCAGTGTCGCCGCTATTTATCAATGGACTGATGAACAAGGCGTTACCCACTTTTCGGATGACGAAAGTAAACCTGAATCAGCCACCAAAATTAACGTCAAACTCACACCGCCGTCGATAGGTTCACTAACTCAGTCACGCACACCTGAAGCAAGTACGGCAGCACCGACCATGCCAGATACGCCTTTAACGCCCATGACTATAAGTATCAACAGTCCTACCGATCAACAAACCTTACGCAGTAATAATGGTGAGATTGTCGTATCAGCAGCACTCAGCCAAACGCTGAACTACGGTTTAAATATTCGCTTATTAATTGATGGTCAGATCCATAGCGAGCAAGTTGATAGCCAATTTACTATCAATCATATTCCTATTGGCACACATAAATTACAGTTACAAGTAATTAACAACTTAGGCAAGGTAATTGCATCATCTGAACTAATTACTGTTTATTTACATCGTTTTAAAGCTAATTAACGCATAGCAGCTTTAATTTCGTCACGCTGTGCAGTAGTATTTCAGTAGTAGCACCAAAATGGTGCAGAGCGATAAAAACAGTAATCCTGATAAGGAAATACCATGATCATGATCCCCGAAACACAGCAATCATTGCTCAACAATTTAGTTTCTTCGGTTTTCGTGCTCGATAATGATCTGCATATAAAATATCTCAATCCAGCAGGCGAACAGTTATTGGGATCAAGTGCTAGCCGTGTAAAAGACATGAAAATAACCGATGTTATTGAATACACAACGCTCGACTTGTCATTACTGGCAAGCACGATTAAAACAGGTCAAGGCTTTACCGATAATGAAGTGTCCTTGGTGATTGATGATCGCCAACTATTAGTGGAAATATCGGCAACGCTAACTAACTTTGGTGCTGATACCTGTATTTTGATTGAAGCAAGGCAAATCGATTTACAAAAAAAAATCAGCCAAGAGCTTTATCAGCACGTACAACAGCAAGCGGCGCAAGAACTAGTGCGTGGCTTAGCACACGAGATTAAAAACCCGCTAGGTGGCTTACGTGGCGCAGCGCAATTACTAGAAAAAGAACTGCCAACAGCAGAGTTAAAAGAGTTCACCGGCATTATCATTGAACAAGCTGATCGTTTACGTGCACTCGTAGACCGTTTATTAGGGCCACAGAAACCCGGTAAGCAAACTATTTTAAACATTCACTCTGTCATTGAAAAAGTAAAACAACTCGTCGAATTTGATTTACCGCTAGGCATTACTATCGAACGCGATTACGACCCTTCGATCCCTGATTTTGAGATGGAGCCGGATTTATTACAACAAGCACTACTGAATATTATTAGTAATGCAATTCAAATTCTAAAACAATCCGGTAGTATCAAAATTATTACTCGAACGGCGCATCAAGTGAATATTCAAGGACAGAAATATCGCCTGAGCGCTGAAATTAAGATCATTGATAATGGCCCAGGTATCCCTGAACATATCAGAGACACCTTATTCTATCCGATGGTCACCGCTAGACAAGGTGGCACCGGTCTTGGTCTATCTATTGCACAAAACCTCGTGAAACAGCATAAAGGTAAAATTGAATGTAATAGCTGGCCAGGACACACCGAATTTGCCATCTATCTGCCATTAAGAAAATAAAGGATTAAACTATGACAACAGCAACAGTTTGGATTGTCGATGACGATAGTTCTATCCGCTGGGTACTTGATAAAGCACTAAAATCTGAAGCGTTTAATACCCTTGCATTTGCAGAACCACAGGCTTTATTAAGTAAATTAGAATTCGAACAACCCGATATTATTATTTCTGACATTCGTATGCCGGAAATGACGGGGTTAGAGTTGATGGATAAAATCCACACTATCCACCCAGATCTACCGATCATTATCATGACCGCTCATTCCGATCTCGATAGCGCTGTGAACGCATATCAGGCTGGTGCATTCGAATACTTACCAAAGCCATTTGATATCGATGAAGCAGTCTCTTTAGCGATACGTGCAGTCACCCATGCCAGGGAACAGTCAAAGCATCGTCGAAGGAATAATAAAGTTGCTCCCGTGACTGAAATGATTGGCGAAGCGCCTGCCATGCAGGAAGTCTTCCGTGCGATTGGACGCTTATCTCGTTCATCAATCAGTGTATTGATTAATGGTGAATCAGGTACAGGTAAAGAACTCGTCGCCCAGGCATTACACAAGCATAGCCCGCGGGTAAATAATGAGTTTATCGCCTTGAATATGGCTGCCATCCCAAAAGACTTAATTGAATCAGAATTGTTTGGTCATGAAAAAGGGGCTTTTACCGGTGCCGCAAACGTCCGTAATGGGCGATTTGAACAAGCTAATGGCGGCACCCTATTTTTAGATGAGATTGGTGATATGCCGATCGATATTCAAACTCGGCTATTACGGGTACTATCCGATGGCCAGTTTTATCGTGTCGGTGGCCATTCACCAGTGAGTGTTGATGTGCGTATCATTGCCGCAACCCATCAGAACTTAGAACAAAAAGTCGCTGATGGTAGTTTCCGTGAAGATTTATTTCATCGCTTAAACGTGATCCGAATTCACATCCCTTCTCTGAATGAGCGTCGTGAAGATATCCCTAAATTAGCCAATCATTTTTTAATTAGAGCGGGTAAAGAATTAAGCGTCGAGACCAAGATTCTCAGCAAGGAAGCCCAAACTTACTTAGCCAATCATCATTGGTCTGGTAATGTGCGTCAACTTGAAAATATTTGCCGTTGGTTAACAGTAATGGCCAGTGGCCAAGAAATTTTCATTGATGATTTGCCACCCGAGATCACCAATGAACAGCCCGTAAAATCAAATAACAATGGCGCAGAGTTTGGCGATTGGCGTAGTCAATTAAAGACCTGGACAGCGCAACAATTAGCATCAGGACAAAGCGATATTCTTGCAGAGGCCATGCCCGATTTTGAACGTATTATGCTGCAAACAGCATTAGAATATACCCAAGGGCATAAGCAAGATGCAGCAAAACTATTAGGCTGGGGTCGTAATACTCTGACGCGAAAATTAAAAGAACTGGATATTAATTAATACGCATTAGTCATATTGTTACTCCACATCATCATCAGCCAATCTTGTCATCAGTACATGAACTGATGATGATGTATCTAAAGAAAAATCAATCGTCACCCGAAATATGCCATCATCGTCAACCACTGCATCCGTTCACATATCCGCCCATCCAAGTAACTCAATAACGCTTTGCCGTTATAAGAAAAGTCTACCGTGATGCCTGCTAAGCCTAAGTAATCAGCGATAGTCTCTGCTATATTATAATTATCATCAACAATTAATACTTTCATATAACGCCTTCACGAACACTTCACATCGTTACTTATATTATGCGCTCAAATATTGAAATCACCCGACAATTGAGTAGGTAAACCATGAAAAAATTATTTTTAGCTACCGCTATTTCAGCATCGTTAATGGCTTGTAATAGTGATGATAGCAACCCATCCGGCTCTGAGCCAACGCCACAAGGTGTAGCAGGCACGATTGAGTTAATCGATGTAGATACCAATGAGATAACCGTTAATGGTCATCGCTACAATGCTGATATCATTGCTTATAACGGTACTCTGCTGGCGCTAAATCAGCTGCAGAAAAACATGTCCGTTAATATAATGACAAGTGACCAAGATGGTACTCAAGTTAGGTTAAATCCAACCATTGTCGGTGTTGTAAGTAACGTAAACCATACTGCAAATACCTTTACAATTAATGGTGTTGTACTCACTTTCCCTGAGCTATCTGATGATATTGATAATGGAGACTGGGTAATGGTGTCTTCTCTTCCAGCTGCTGATGGCGGTTATACCGTACTTTCAGTCGTTGAATTTGATGATGTTAACTTAATCGGTCAGGCTGAAATTGAAGGACTAATTTCAGCCTTAACAGGCACTCACTTTCAACTCGCAAATACGATCGCAGTCGATTATAGCAATGCTGTCATTGATGATAACGACACGCTCAGAAATGGTCAGTGGGTTGAAGTCAAAGGTACATACAATAATAATATATTCGACGCGACTGAAATTGACGTAGAAGATTATGAGGATTTAGGTGATGACAGTGAAGTGGAAGGTATCATTACTTGGGTTGCCAACGACAAAACGAGCTTTGAATTAAACTCTCGAGGTCGTTTCTTGATAAACAACCAAACTAAATTTGATGACGGTAACCTCAATAACTTAACAGCAGGGCAAATGGTTGAAGTTGATTCCGTTAAGCAAGGCGATAACCGCTTAGCAACAGAAATTGAGTTTGATGAACAAGATAATGATGACTGGGAGCTGTTTGAATTTGAGTTCGACGGTATCGTGAGTGATGTAACACGAACAGCAGGCATAGTGACATCATTTAAAATGAATGGCCAAACACCTCAGGTAATACAAACAGATGCTAAAACGGTTTACGACGAATTTAATCAAGTTAATTTTGTTGATGGCATCGATGTTGAAGTGGAAGGCGTGATCATTAATGGTGATTTCGTCGCTCGTGAAATCGAGATCAATGACTAAGATAAAGTAATTACGGTATCTCATCATTAATGCCGCGAGTAGTCGTTAACAGCCGCCTAAGCCCGTTAACGACTACTCTAAATCATACAAAGAATCGTGCTGTTCAATAATATAATCATGTAATATTAACGTTAGTTCATCGTTAATATTAAATTTTAACGCTAGTCCTTTAATATTATTCTTCTCAATTTCAACCCTGACCACCGTTGCATCCACTAAGTGGAAACCACGCTGCGGGATCTTCAGATAAAAGCGGAGATTAGCCCCTTCTGTAAGATTAATTCCTGACGATGTAAATTGCAGCGCACTACACTGCATGAATAACCCCGAGGTGGAAATATTACTGACAACACCTAATAGCACATCACCTTTATGATCGAAAATCTTCAGTCCTTTCGGTGCTGAAAAACGCCAATAACGACCACCGCCACCTTTATGATCAATAATATCTGGCTGACCTAATTCCTTTAGTTCATCATCAAGTAAATAAAGCGGGAAACGATACTCCTCTTGCTCACGCTGGGCCACAAGCATAATATCACTCGATTGTGCTAAGACATTAAGCAGTTGTTTCGATATATCAGACATGGAAATATCATTGCTGCCATGTTCTACTTGGTTATCGATGACTTCCTGTAATAAATTAAGCTCGTCTTGGCTTAGTATATCGCTAACTTTTTTTGGCATGAAATAACCGTCCCTGATTTAGCATGCTTGCCCTTCTGCTCGTATCCAAAATTCATCTGTAATGAATACCTAATTTATGTATAAGTATACTAATCTTAGTAAACCAGATCAGATTTGACCTTGCAAATGTAAAACAAATAAGCTTGAGGTTTATACATAAAATCATGTATTAACAGAGAGTTATTTCTATAAAATCACAGGTAGGCCTGCATGGAAGCAAATATAGACAATATAAATGAAGACATCGATGTCATTGACACAATAGAAGTTGAAGGTGAATTTATCATGGAACAGCGTCACAGCAATGAGCGGCGGCAACGTCTATTAAAACATAATCCTCGCTACGAACGTCGAGTCAGTAAACGACGTGACGCCCATAGCGGTAAGATTGATATCACCGTTTAATGGTGATGATGGTGATGTGGTTTCGCATTTCTAAAGCTATGCGGTAATAACTCCAACATAAAGCTACGAGCACCGCGACGTAAAATACTAATCGCAAATAACACTGTCACTATCGCTAAACTTGCATAACGCCACCAGTCATCTTGCCAATGCGGTGCCAACGTTAACCAAGGTTTCGGTAACTCAGGTACCCAATACATAATGCCTAAGCCCAGTAATAGCGCGACAGTGACTATCGCAGTCACGACAGCCATGGCAATACGCTTACCTTGGTTATCCTTAATAAAGCGATATAAATCAAGGTTCAATGTTGGTCCAACTAAACTAAAGGCCACCACGGCACCAGGTGATACACCCGCAACCAGCATGATAGCCAACACTGGCGTAATACCTGTCGCACAGAAGTGGAACGGCAAGGCAATCAGAATAGCTAATACAACCTGTAACCAAGGTTCTTGCTGTAAGAATTCCCAGCCGATGGTTGGCGTAAATGTTGCTGCCGCAATCAAACCAAACAATACCCAAGGTGCGGTATGATCAATAAGGTGTGAAAAACCATGCTCAAAAGCACGTTTAAGACGTGACGTTGATGCCTCTAATTCTTCGGTCGTCGCGCAAGTATCACTATTCAAATCATGCTTTTTGAATAGTGTTCCAATCAACAGGCCTAACGTCACCGCTAATATTATCGCCATCACTAAACGTATACCAACCCATTCAACGCCTAACAAAGGCAATGAAATAAGTAACGCATCAAAGCCTATCACAGGTGACGCAACTAAAAATGAAACCGCTAATGCAGAACCACAACCAGCTTTAATTAATTGCTTATACATGCCTGATGCATCAGGTATGCAAATCGGCAATGGCAAACCAATTAATGTGCCTTTCAATGCACCGGCAACTGAGCCCGTACTGCGTAATTGCCCAACCATGTTGAATGCAGGTTTAATAAAATTAATTAACCAAGTTAAAAGATAAGCGAATAATAACGCTGGCGCAGCATGTAACGATAAGCTCACGAAGCGCAATAAGGTTTCCGCTGTTTCACTGCCATGTGCATGTCCTGCGTGATCATCATCGTGTCCTACATGGTCGTCATGTCCTGCATGGTCATCATGTCCTACATGATCATCATGTCCTGCATGGTCATCGTGACCTACGTGGTCATCATGTCCTGCATGGTCATCATGTCCTGCATGGTCATCATGTCCTACATGTTCATCATGTCCTGCATGGTCATCGTGACCTACGTGGTCATCATGTCCTACATGATCATCGTGACCTGCATGGTCATCGTGACCTGCGTGGTCATCATGTCCTGCATGGTCATCGTGACCTGCATGGTCATCGTGACCTGCGTGGTCATCATGTCCTATG
This sequence comes from Moritella marina ATCC 15381, assembly GCF_008931805.1. Taxonomy (GTDB): domain Bacteria; phylum Pseudomonadota; class Gammaproteobacteria; order Enterobacterales; family Moritellaceae; genus Moritella; species Moritella marina. Next base: position 3,839,120 of record NZ_CP044399.1, read on the forward strand.
TGGTCATCGTGTCCTACATGATCATCGTGACCTGCATGGTCATCGTGACCTGCGTGGTCATCATGTACTACGTGGTCATCATGTACTACGTGGTCATCGTGTCCTACATGGTCATCGTGACCAGCATGGTCATCATGTCCTGCATGGTCATGTCCTGCATGGTCGTCATGCTCTAATGAAGTGGCCGCGACTACTGTCGATTTTTCAGCGGGTCCGTGGTTATGCGGTGCATAACCTAACCAATGCGGCAGTAACACAGCAAGTAAACACATGGCGCCAATTAAACTACCCGTACCTGCGGCAAATTTATCACGTTGCGTTTCTTTACCGTGTTCTTGTTTGTAAGGCTGGTGAAATACCACATGTAAGATAGAGCCCATGACTAACGCTTGGAACCAGATCAACCAATTACCGCTATCGTGCGCAATCAGTTCACCGCCCAACCAAGCACCAGCAGCCGTTGCCACTGACATTGCCGTTAATACAGCCAAAGGTAACGCTCTGCCATAATGTGGGCGTAACAACCACCATACGGTCAAACCAACAGGGAAACGATGCAGCACCACACCAATTGCTAATAAATAAGCCGTCTGATCATCTTCAATCGCCAGTGCACCACCATCGGTGATCGCATGTAAAACTAACCCTAACACACCTAGTATTAAGGTAAGCGAATGGGTTTGCTTGGCAATTTTATGGAATATTTTTTCGACAATACCAGGACCAAACAAGCCAACTAGCATTAAGCCAAGCACGGCAATACCGCCACTTTCCAGTAACTCAGGCAAGATATGGAATAAGACCAAACCGCCAATAGAAACAAAGATAAAGCTATCAAAGAAAGCAAAACGATCGGATTTAGAGCCGACGAATCTACATAAATATGGGCCAAGGAAGAGCGTTGCAATGCTCAGAAATAACAATAAAGACATGGTATAAACACGAGGGTCAGTAAACAAGCGTTATAATATAACATAACATTTGTAGCTGACGCCAGTTAGAATTGTTATGTTATAACAATTCTAACTGGTTTTGATAAAAAACACCTAAAAACAGTCGTAGAGGAAAATTATTTTACGACTTTAATATTGTGTTTTTCTAATAGATGTACGTACTCTAACGACGCGTCTTCGTCAGTGATCACCATATCAACCTGTTCGAATTGATATAATGGCGTATTGTGCACTTGCCCAAATTTAGAAGAATCAGTGATAACAATATTCTGTGCACCTTTCTCTAAAATAGCGACTCCCACATCAGCACGCATCATATTACGGCTCGTAAAACCAGTGTTCGGGTGCAAGCCATCAATGCCTAAGAATGCTTTAGTAAAGTGAGTGTGTTTGATGCAAAGACGCGTCAATGTACCCACCATACTTTCACTTTCATGTTGATATAAACCGCCTAACACAATGATTTTAACGTCTGTTTCTTTCATCAAGTGCGCAATGTAGCTGCTTGGTGTAATGATAGTTACATCACTACGTTTGCCGAGTTCTTTAGCCAATAATGCATTTGCACTACCGCCTTCGATCATGACTGTTTCACCATGCTCAACCAGACTTGCGGCACACATCGCCATCTTACGTTTGTGTTCGTAATTAACCGTAATACGGTGAGACACGTTATCGGTATTATGTGGAGTAGCACCACCATGAACACGACGGATGAAGCCTTCTTTTTCTAACTTGTTCAGATCATGACGGATCGTGACCTCTGAAACACCCAGCTTAATCGACATTTCGCCGACAGACGCGCGTCCCTCTTCATTTACCAGATTAATAATATCAGTATGTCGTTGCTGCATGATTTCTCATATCCCACACAATTTAAGTTACCTATTAAGTAGATAGTACCACTTTCATCTGAAAGTCATAAGCACTAATTAAAACTACAAATTGAAAATCCCAAATACATAGCGTAACTGAGATCTTCATCGCTAATGCTAAGTCTAGCTTACTGTATCGACCATGACTTGCCGTGCCAAGTTTGAATGATGTGAGAAATTTCATACCAATCGTGTGCACAAGTGACTAGTTCTCTAAACACCTTATTATGTGGTTGTTTTATCATGATACAGTTATCGATGCCGGCATTTTTAGCATCCACTAGATTGTCATATTTATCATCGACAAAAGCATGAATTTCATGTGTTTCTTGAATTTTATTTAAATAAGTCGCTTTTGACTCACCAAATTCAACAAAGAAAATTTCTTTAAAAATATTACCAAAGCAATGATACATATTGGCGCGACGTAGCGCTTCAACTTGTGCATCACGGCTACAGGCGGTAATACAGAATATTTCATAACCTTCTTGCGCTAACTTAGTTAGAATTCGAGATGCGCCTGGCAATGCGTCCAACGCGCCAAATTGCCAGCTAGATGCAAACTCTTTTAATATTTTAACGTCCTGACCTTCTTTAATTCCCAACCATTCACATAAGTCCCATGCTAATGGCTTACCTGTCACTTGCTTATCATATTGATGATTAACAAATTCACGTAACCGAGAACCAAAATCTAATACTGTATCATCAATATCAATGACTATCGCTTTCATAGGCGTACTTCCATTTTTGTGCTTATTTCTGTCATTAATCGTTATATAACATACGATGATGTTAGTCGAAGGGCAATATTACATAGATAACAGATGATGTATATTAATCTTCTATAAAATCAAGTCGCTAATACTAACTTAATAGTCAAAAAATCGAGAGTACTATTTCGCGGTAATAGGCGAGATACCTGTCTTTCGGATATTAAAAAGGCACCCTGAGGTGCCTTCATATTTACGCATATCTATCTAACGATTAAATCACTCGAGAAAACTGCTGCTGACGTGCGCGTTGACGTAAATACACATCGAAACACATGCAAATATTACGGATCAACAACTTACCTTTCGGGGCAACCTGCAGCATATTATCTTCAATAATAACCAGTTCGTCATTAATGAACGTTTGCAATAATTCCATGTCTTCAGCAAAGTAGCTCGCGAAATCAAGGTCAAATGTTTGCGCTATTTTGTCCATATCTAATTCAAAATTACACATCAATTGCTTGATAACAGCGCGACGAATTGAATCATCATCATTCAGCCCCACGCCACGCCATTGCGCATGACCGAGTTCTTCAACTTGCTGGTAATAGGTTTTCAAGTCTTTTTGATTTTGCGAATATGCATTACCGATTTGGCTAATTGAAGAAACACCCAGACCTAATAAATCACTTTCACCTTGGGTTGTATAGCCCTGGAAGTTACGATGCAATATACCTTCACGCTGCGCAATGGCTAATTCATCATCCGGTTTAGCAAAGTGATCCATACCAATAAACTGGTAACCGTTGTCAGTTAAAAATGAAATAGCGTCTTCCAAAATCGCTAAGCGATCTGAAGCTGACGGCATATCTTCTTCTTTCATTTTACGCTGACCAGCAAACAAACTCGGTATGTGCGCATAGTTAAATACAGTTAATCGAGCCGGGTCTAAATCAAGTACACGTTCTAACGTCTTATGGAAAGTGTCTTTCGTTTGGTGTGGTAAGCCATAGATTAAATCAATGTTAGTCGATTTAAAACCAAGTTCATGGGCACGTTTAATAATGGCAAAAATGAAATCTTCATCTTGCTCACGGTTAACGGCAACTTGTACTTTTTTATCAAAATCTTGAACACCCAGACTTAAACGGTTAAAACCAACCTTAGATAATAGATCAATAGTACTCAGCTCAATTTCACGCGGATCAACTTCAATCGAAATTTCAGCATTGTCGTCAAAATTAAAACTGTCTTTTAATACGTCAATCAAACGTTGAATTTGTGGCTGTGTTAAAAACGTTGGCGTACCACCACCCCAATGTAATTGCGATACATTACGGTCTTTAAAAAATGGTGCTTGTAACTTAATTTCAGCTTCGAGTACATCAAGGTACTTATCGGCTTTATGCAAATGACGCGTAATCACCTTGTTACAACCACAGTAATAACAAAGCTTATGACAGAAAGGAATATGCACATACAATGACAACGGTTTATCTGGCGTCTCGTCGCAAGCAAAGCGAAAGTCTTGATAACCAAACGATTCATCAAATTCCAACGCGGTTGGATACGATGTATATCTTGGGCCACTGTAATTATATTTTTCGATCATAGCCTGATCCCAGACTAATTTTTGATTTAGCATATTCATCCCCTAAGACAAGTCGCGATAGTATGCCGAAAAGAAATACCGAGCAATTTGTCTTACATCATAATATTAACGATTAGCGCGTTATTAATTAACATTCAAAGGTAGTTAAGCGAGCAACATCTTGTTGCACACGCTCAGCATATTCACCTTCAAAACGAAAACGGTTTAAGTCTAATTGCATGCGCTCTTTTTTTGATAACTCACTGCGGGCATCCATAATCGGCATGTGTTTTATTTTGTCATAAAACGCATGTAAATCAGGATACAGCTTAACCCAATCAACAGGTTCCGAAGCAGGAATAGCGGCGAGTAACTTGCAGATACGGATTGTGCCTTCAGACAAGTCACACTCTTCACTTCCCATCGCTTTAGCAATAATCTGTACACTTTCAGTGATACGCACTTTACGTGCAGCAATGGCGTCATTTTGTTGATTTAGCTGCTGCACTTGTTGCGCTTTTACACGATACAATAAACGTCCCGCATATACTGATAATGCCAGAATGATCAGGCATCCACTGCCGATTAAAATCATCCAACTCGCTTGCATTATTAGTCCTCGTTATCGTTTTTCTTTAATTTTTTTTCTGTTGCTAGGAAACGCTCATACAATTCATCTTCAGATAATTGTTCAGTATTCGTATTCAACGCTTTAGCATCAAGTTCTGCCATCATCGCTTCATCCCACTCAGCTTCATCGTACTCTTCGTCGAATTCTTCGTCGTCAGCATAACCCAGTTCTTCAAGTAAGAATGCGTGACGCTCTACACCTTGATCGACATAATCTTGATCATCATGGTTTAGTACTTCGTTGTTATCTAAACGCAGTAATAGACCATTTAAACGTGCATCACTTTCTAACTTATCAAGCTCTTGCTCAAACGTTAATACAGGTGTCACAGGTTTCACGTCTGCTTTCGGCTGTTTTACTTTTATAATTGCAGGTTGTGCAACAGGCGTTGGCGCAGAAACGAGTTGAATTGGTGCTTTACTGCCGATACGTGGATCACTCGATTTACGTGGGCCGCCTGTACCTTTTTTACCTTTTTCAGCTTCAGCCGTTTTATTACCAGATGCTAAACCTTTACGTTTTTTTAATCGTTTTTGCTTGCGCGCTTCTACTGCTTGCGTATTCGTTTCACGTTTACTACGGTCTGATTTAGCAATTGCTAACGGGCCGCCTGAGCGTTCTTTTCTTTTACGAGTCATAGTATTCTCTGTTTTAAATCTGTCTAATAACAAGGTTAACAATAAGCTTGTTTACAATCTTGTTGATTAGTGGGGTATCGTATTTCGCCTTATTTAAAGATAGTCAATTTACCAATCTTTATTAAGGGCATAAGTAGGCAATTCTTTAAGTGAGCGCAGACTACCAAAAAAGCAAGGAAGAAAAAAGATAATTTAGATAAGATGAAAATAAAAAACTCAGCCGAGGCTGAGTTTTTTACGATATAAAATGTTCCTACTAAACAAAAATGATTAGTGGAGGCCACCTAGATATTTAGAAATAATTTCCATATCCGCTGGTTTCATTTTATATGCGATATCATGCATCATGCCATTTTGGTCATTTGCACGTTCTTTGCTACTGAATTTCTCTAGCTGTGCTTTAATATAATCAGCATGTTGTCCAGAGATTTTCGGGAATTTAGCCGTTTCGCTACCATTACCACGAGGGCCATGACATGCAGCACAAGCAGTAATACCACGTTCGATGTCGCCACCACGGTATAATAATTGACCAGCAGCAACCACTTCTTCAGGTGTTTCTTCAGGCTTCATTGTTTGCGCTGAATAGAATGCAGCAAGATCCTGCATATTTTCTTCAGTTAACATTGCCGCCATACCCATCATGACAGGATCGTTACGACCCTTTTCACCACCAGTTTGCATAGCAAGTTGAAAATCTTTCAACTGCTTAACAAGGTACGAAGCATTCTGCCCCGCTAGTTTAGGATAGATACTTGCAGGGCTATTGCCATCAGCACCATGACACGCAGTACATGTACCAGAAATAGCTTCACCCGCAGCTGCATCCCCTGCAGCTTGGGCAGTACCCATTAATCCGATTAACATTGCAAAAGATAAGACAAGACTTTTCATAGCATTCCACTTGTTATTTTCAGCTTCCGATCCCATGTCACGGCGTGACATGTTACACTTATTATTATTCTATTTGACTATTTTACACATTTTCAAAAAAAAGTAATCATTTAACACAATTTCAATGAGAGATATTAAATTGGATAACAAAAAGATACACTTCGAAAACGCTGCCTTTAGGATTAGTGCGCCAGACATTAGTCACCTAACAGACGATTCGGGCATTGAAATTGCTTTCGCTGGGCGATCTAATGCAGGTAAATCAAGTGCATTAAACACTTTGACACGCCAAAAAAGCTTAGCGAGAACCAGTAAAACACCTGGCCGTACGCAACTAATTAACGTATTTGAAATCGAAGACGGCAAACGCCTAATCGACTTACCTGGTTATGGTTTTGCAAAAGTACCTTTTGAAGTAAAGAAAAAATGGCAGAAAGCGTTAGGTGAATACCTGCAAAAACGCGATTCATTAAAAGGGATCGTGGTATTAATGGATATCCGTCATCCATTAAAAGAATTAGATAAGCAATTAATTCTTTGGGCGATTGATTCTGACATTCCAGTTATGGCGTTATTAACCAAAGCGGATAAATTAAAACAAGGCGTTCGCAGCAAAACGGTTAAAGAGGTAAAAGAAGCAGTGAAAGAATTTGGTGGTGACGTAACAGTTGCACCATTCTCGTCATTAAAACATACCGGTATTGATGTGCTTAAAAACAAGCTATGTGAATGGTATGCGCTAGAACCTTCAACAGGTACTCCAAGTGAAGACGCGGAAGAGTACGATGACAGTGACTACGAATACATTAACGAAGACGATTAGTCGTTACTGAATTGTAGGCAAAAAAAACGCCTCGTCAAAAAGTGACGTGGCGATGAATAATAAATTCAATTTGAAACAAAAGGTTTGAAATATAATTTCGAACCTCCATACCCTACCCCGCCAATATACTGCAAACTTATTTCACACGAAAGTAAAATACGTTATTTAGTTACATTTTTTGTGACAAAGCGCACTAATAGCTTTTTATTATGTATAAAAACAACAAAACCAGCCCTAAGACTGGTTTTAGTTTCTATACTTAATATACTCGCGTTATAAAATTTGCGTGTAATCAGTCCCTAATAGGATATTAATGTGCTTCGTCCCAGTTATCACCCACACCAGCTTCAGCAAGTAGTGGTACATCTAACGACATTGCCGCAGCCATCAACTCTTTAATTTTTTCAACATAAGCATCAACATGCTGCTCTTTAATTTCAAAAACCAATTCATCGTGCACTTGCATTAGCATGCGAATAGAATCCGTTTCTACCGTTTCCATCCAACCTGCAACATTGATCATCGCCTTCTTGATGATGTCTGATGCAGTACCTTGCATTGGTGCATTAATCGCTGCACGTTCAGCCGCCATTTGACGCATTTTATTACGCGCATTAATTTCTGGTAAATATAAACGACGACCAGACAGCGTTTCAACATAACCTTTGTCTTTCGCTACTTTACGCGTGTCATCCATATACGTTAATACGCCAGGGTAACGTTCGAAGTAACGCGCCATATAGTGCTTAGCTTCTTTTTGCGGTACGTTTAACTGACGACCTAAACCAAATGCACTCATGCCATAAATAAGTCCGAAGTTAATCGCTTTTGCGCTACGGCGTTGATCTGTCGTGACATCCGCTAAATCAACAGAGAATACTTCAGCAGCGGTTGCGCTGTGAATATCTTTACCTTCCGAGAACGCGGTTAATAAACCGATATCTTGTGATAAATGCGCCATAATACGTAATTCAATTTGGCTGTAATCCACCGCTACATATTTATAACCGGTTTCAGGAATAAACGCCTGACGGATACGTCGACCTTCGCCTGCACGTACAGGAATATTTTGTAGATTTGGATCGCTTGATGATAAACGGCCCGTCGCAGTAACAGCTTGATGATAAGAGGTATGTACGCGACCCGTTTTTTCTTCGATCAAGGTTGGTAACTTATCCGTATACGTTGATTTCAGTTTACTTAAACTACGGTATTCTAAAATCAATTTTGGTAATGGATAATTAAGCGCTAATTCTTGTAGCACTTCTTCTGCCGTTGATGGCGCACCTTTTGGTGTTTTCTTAATGACTGGTAATTCCATTTTCACAAACAGAATTTCTTGCAATTGTTTTGGTGAACTTAAGTTAAATGGTTGCTCTGCAATTTCGTGTGCTTGCGCTTCTAACTCTAGCATACGGTTACCAAGCTCTACACTTTGTGCATCCAGTTTGGATTTTTCAATCAATACACCTTGGCGCTCAACACCTGACAAGATATTAACAAGCGGTAATTCAACCTCGTTAAATAAGGTCACTAATGAAGGTTCAGCTTCGATCTTAGGCCACAATACATTGTGTAAGCGTAAGGTTACATCTGCATCTTCGGCAGCATAAGGTGACGCTTGTTCTAATTCGATTTGGTTAAAGGTTAATTGTTTTTTACCTTTACCAGCTATCTCTTCGAAGCTTATAATTGTATGGCCTAAATATTTATAGGCCAAACTGTCCATATCATGACGCGTCGCGACACTGTTATACACATACGATTCAATCATGGTGTCATAAGCAATACCGGCTAACTTAATACCGTAGTTCGCTAATACAGATGCGTCATATTTTAGATTTTGACCTAGTTTCTTGGCGTTATCGTCTTCTAGTAATGCTTTTAATGACGCTAATACATGATCACGATCTAATTGTTCAGGCGCATCAATATAATCATGGGCAACAGGTAAATATGCAGCTTCACCTTCAGCCACTGCAAATGATAAACCCACTAACTCAGCTTGCATGTAATTAAGGCTAGTGGTTTCAGTATCCAGTGCAAACAGATCTGCATTTTGTAATTTTTCTAACCAGCGATCAAAATCAGCTTGGGTTAAAATTGTTTCATAATTACTGCGATCAATCGTCGATGGCACTACAACACTAACAGCGTCCTCTGAACTATCACTAGCAGAATCGCCTGAAGTCGATTTTACCGCTTTGCCTGCATAAACATGTTTTGTTGCATCAGCACCACCAACTAAAGCCGCTAACCAACGCTTGAAGCCCATTTTCTGGTATAACTCAGCAAGATCATCAACGTTAGTTGCAGTAATAGCCAGATCATCTAACGTCACGCCAGTTTCAACATCAAGTTTGATCGTCGCTAATGCATATGACATTTCGGCATTGTCTTTATGTTCGATCATCTTCTTCGCCAGGGTTTTAGATCCACGGAAGCCCAATGGCGCAATAGCGTCTAAGTTATTGTAAATATCTTTAATACTACCCAATCCCTGCAATAAACCTAACGCGGTTTTTTCACCAACACCGGGTACGCCAGGGATATTATCGGCAGCATCACCCATTAGCGCTAACAGATCAATAATCAGTTCAGGTGGCACACCAAATTTATCTTTAACGCCTTGTGGATCTAATACCACGTCGGTCATGGTGTTGATCAGGGTGACATTCTCGTCAACCAACTGCGCCATATCTTTATCGCCAGTACTGATCAATACAGCACGACCTTCAGCACTTGCTTGCTGTGCGATCGTACCGATCACATCATCGGCCTCAACACCTGGAATGCAGATCAACGGTAAGCCCAATGCTTTAACAGCGTTATGCACAGGTTCGATCTGACAACGTAGATCATCCGGCATAGGTGGACGATGGGCTTTATAGTCGGGATACATTTCATTTCGGAATGTAGGTCCCTTCGCATCGAAGATCACGGCGATATGGCTTGGGTCAAATTGTGTTAATAAGCTTTTTAACATGTTAACGACACCATATACAGCACCCGTTGCCATGCCTTCAGCATTGGTTAAATGCGGTGGTGAATGATAAGCACGAAACAAGTACGAAGAGCCATCGACAAGCACAAGGGGATTGCTAGGGATCGTAGACATAAAAATAAACTCAATGAAATAAGTGATGAATAGACTAAGCATGCCACAAGCCGTGAATTCGCGCTATGTTGATGATAAAAATATATCTCGCGATCAGATCTTAACCACTCGATCGAAGATCTAGATCCAACTGTGGATAACTCTGTTAATAATGACGATCAAAAAAATAGCCAATCTGTTAAGATCTTGATGATAAGAATTTAAATTGCATTAATAACAACAACTTAATTAAATTTGTTGCGAGATCTTAAATTATCTAACGCTTTTAGGATATGTGGAAAAGAATCTTAGACCGACGGATTTTATGCGCAAAAAGAAATCATGATGATTAAAAATAATACACCACAGAAGTATTTCAATGTTTGATTTATGTTAATAAAGAAGGATTTATTGCAGAAAATAAAAAGCCGGTATTGATCAAACTTCTCTATAATCGAGGGATAAGAAGTTTGATCTACCGGCCCGAAAAAATTCGGTTTACCCTGCAAGGAGTAATGGATTAAAATTAACCCGGAAGCAATGTGAGCAATGTCTTGTCCTACTGAAATAAATACTGACTTCCTGAAGAACAAGTTAATGATAATCAATCTCATTTGTGTTTGCAAGTTTTATAAACAAATAAAGTGTATTTATTTTAGTGTCGAATTTCAGATAAGAAAAAGCCCAGCGGACTGGGCTTTAAAATACATCGAAATTGGCGATATTAATTCATGGTCGTCAACTGCTTTTCTACCGACTTAGCATAACCGGCTAACACTGTTGCATGTAACGCAGTCGGTATACTTTGCAAGTGCGCAGTAAACTTAGCACGCTGCACCGCAGTTACGCTGCTCGCTGCTTGTTTATATTCATCGGTACCATGTAACAGCTCAGCGGCTAATAAATTAGTGCCATGCAGGTGATAATTATCATCGATGACTTGATCAATACGTAGCGCTAATTCATTCGCATCGGCAAGTTCATCAGTAATGACGTCACCAAAAGTCACATTCACATGACCTTTAAAGCCGACAATACCTTGCACAATACTATCAATATCTTCAAATTCAGCTTTATTGTATTCACCAGCTGTCGCTAACTGACAAATTTCATTGGCTTTCGCTGCGTCGTTTGGATCGTATTCATAAGAAATAGTCACCGGCACGATATTTAATGATTTCATGTACTCTGGAAAGCTAATTTTCTGGCCTTTACCATTCATATACATCATTTTTAAAATCGCAGGATCAGTCTGATCGTTACCATCTTTAGCACGACCTTCTTTCTGTGCAATCCAAATAGATTGCTTCTCTTCTTTTATTGAATGAGCAATATAACCCGATAATGATTTAAATGCGGCCATCATTTCACGCACGCCTTTAGCAGAACGTTTAACAATAAAGCTTTTATTTAAGCGCATTAGATCGGATACAAATGGCTTTTTCAATAAATTATCACCAATGGCAATACGCACAGTATCTAAACCATGGTGATGCAATGCCCAGTTTACAAAGGCCGGGTCCATCGCTATATCACGGTGATTAGAAATAAATAAATAATTTTTATTTTTATCTAACTTATTGGTTCCGTTAAAAGTAACTTGCGTAGTCGTAGTCGCAATCATTTTTTCCATGTAGGCAATGACTTCATGCTGAATTTTGCTCACACTGGTAATATTGCCACATTTACGGCGTAGCGCCATGCGGATCATTGGGAATATCACCCAACTAAAATGCTTGATCAAGCGCGGAAATTGAAAGTGCGCTATCGCTGTAATAAATTCTTTATCGTTAACCAAGCGTTCAACAACACTTGCTATTTCGTCATCATTAAAAGGACGAATATCATCGTATAAACCGACGTCAGTTGCCATTCGGCACCTCAATTGCGTGTAAATTAAAAGCGTAAAATCAGGGACGCGGCGATTATACCTTAACTACCAATACATTTACTGTAATAAAACAAAAAAGGCGCTAAACTTTTCACAACTCGGTGAATCAGTTTAGCGCCTTTCGCCCTCGTGCTAGCTAAGTTGTATTAACTCATTTTTGCACTTGTGAGGTTGTTGTTACTATTACCTTGGAAAGTAATAACACTTGCCAATTTAGTTAATAGCACACCATACAATGGTAAAAATATCGCCAGACTAATCAATAGCTTAAAACCGTAATCAACCGTCGCAATTTCAACCCAGTTAGCTGCCATAAAGGCATCTGTACTTTGATAAAATGCCACAAAGAAAAATATAATGGTATCAATTAAGTTACCAAATATCGTTGATGATACCGGTGCTACCCACCATGTTTTTAATTTTCTTAAACGATTAAAAACAACGATATCAAGCGCCTGCCCGAATAAATAAGCTAAAAAGCTCGCTAGCGCAATGCGGCCAACAAAACTATTAAATTCGCTTAAACCTGCGAAGCCTTGATAACTACCTTCAAAGAACACCACTGATAACGCATACGAGATCACTAATGCCGGTAACATCACTTGCGCAATAATGCGTTTCGCCATGCCAGCACCAAAGACACGAATAGTCAGATCGGTTGCTAAAAAGATAAACGGAAATGTAAATGCTCCCCACGTCGTGTGGAAACCAAATATATTGATTGGAAGTTGGACTAAATAGTTGCTCGCTGTGATCACTAAAATATGAAAACAAGAGAGATAGATCAACGCTTGACGCGTCTGCATTGCAGTTAATTCACGCATAATAAACCTTTTTAGTTAAATTCATGGGGTGAGGGAACCCATGCAAATTGTATCCGCCCTTTCATCGAAATAGGCGGACAGGCATTATACAAAAGCTGACTTTGAATTCAATGTAATTATGTTTTAGTTATAAAACAAACCAGCCCATGACGAACTCAATGGCATTACGACTTGTATCCGATATGAAAAAAATAGGAGAAATAAGCATTTCAGTTAAAATCAAAGCGAAAGATATATTCACCAAAATAGTGCAAAATCATCTTAGTGATATACCGGATATTTAAAGGGCTAAACTGTAAGAAATAAAACTTTAATAGGACATTTTAATCGGGTTTAGTTGGCTATTGCGCATTATCACCTTTATGTTTAATAGGCCATACAGGGACGATTTTAGCCCTAGATCTAAAAAGCCTCCCATTAGGAGGTTAAATTCAATGAACAACTACAATAAATCAAAAACATCTTCCACGATATTTAACTGAATTTTGTTTTAAGTTTAATAGGCGTTTTGATTTAGAAAATATGGTGGAAAATTAATCGAGGCAAGTATTAAAAAGGCGTCGATGCCCCAACGCCTTTTACTACTAACTGAGGTTCAGTGGTAATCAGAAACTATTTTGTGCAACATAAAAACTCATGCCAGCAATTAGCCAAAAGAATACCCAAGAGATGTGTTTACCTTTTGTAAATCCAGCAGAGAACAAGCCACTCACTAAAAATACAAGGGTAATGACAATTAGAATTTGCTTTTGAATGTCTGCAGTGGGAGTTGAAAGGATAAAAAGAATTGCTGCAAATCCCCACCAAGCCACAGTCGTTAAATGCCATGCAAACCTTAGAATTCGTTTTGTAAACCAATCACTACCAAGAAGCGTTGGAAGCTCTCTTTTAAACAATCGAGTCAAAATAAAGCGCTCACCTAGGTAGGAATGCACGAGTCCGATAAATATTGCCAAAAAACTTCCTGTAACTAACATATAATCTCCATGATTTATTTTGTTCGGCCTGTAATGCTACAACACCAACTGACTTGTTCTTGCTAAATGTAGCTAATAGCTTGGATATGATATTTCCAGGCACGTAACTGCCGCCGATCAAACATCCAAATTACTCTATCTTACTAACACGCCCAATTAAATTTCTAACGTCAAGGGTTCTAATTAAGTTAGATATATAGTTTACCCTACTTGGTTCCTCTGCATTCAATGTTACGTCACCATTTATTAAATTAATCTGTAGACCAGAGCCCAATCTGTCAGAATATAGGAGCACCGAGAAACCTTGGTGCGGTTTAATTTTTTCTAATGTAGTGGCATAGCTAATTTTGCCACAAGATAAGAATCTAAAACCAGTTAAACCACTGCGCATAACGCATGTTATGTAAGATCAGAGCGTGAAAATGGTTCGCTACGTAAAATTTAGCGAACCCACTCCCACCAAGAGTAATTTCAAGTGGGTAGCTGACGGCCATCAAACATCTCAAAAGACCTTTATCCGCAGGAATATTCCTGTTTCTCTTAGCCCCGAATACTTTTCACCTCTCATACCTTTTATCTGCGTTATTTTTTAACTGCATATGAGAGTAGCTAAGCAAGCCGTTACGATGCTCCGATTCTTTAGAGTCAATAACTTCAATAGTCCTTCCTTCAACACTCAGCACGACTGACAAATGGGTATCCTTACCATTCATCCGCCTATCATAAATTGCAATAACAGAACCTAAACTTAATGAATGCAGGATGTCTTTTTTCATTTTTAAAAACCTGATTTCATTGGATCTACAGGCCGGATGCCGACGATTGTAGCCCAAGATCTAAAAAGCCTCCTGTGAGGAGGCTAATTTCGATGAACCACTACAGATTCAGTTAATTATTCACACTTATACAACTTAATTTCAGGCGGTTCGCCTTTAATGCCTAAGTATGTATATTCTAGATAACAATTATTTGATTTTAACTCGTTAGTAAGCGGGTCAAAGTTATCAACTAAACTAAATACAGTCTTAACATAACCATCACCGCCAATTTTGTAGCTTATAACTATATCGTCATTATTTGTGTTATAAACTCCATCACCAATCCCATCGGTTATATTTCCCCATGTAACCGCAGTAAAATGGCCGGGGTAGCCATATACAAAATTGCAACCTTTGCACCAAGTAGATATTAAGTCAGGATCTAACTTTGCATGCTCTTCTAAACCATTTATTGCTAGCTTAGAGTATGAAATATTAAGAGCGTCATTGATTGTGCCTTTTACACCTTTTAATACCGATGTTTTAGCATCGTCTTGCAGGTTGATAAACTTAGGTACCGCCGTCGCTGATAGTATGCCAAGTACAATGATCACAATGACTAATTCTATTAATGTAAAACCCTTATTACGTTTCATTCTGAGCCTATAATTAAATTTATTAATCAATTATACAGTGCGGCCATAATATAGCTGTCCGGTAACGGACATAGCTAATCGATGCTACAGCTTAGGATTCTGTCGCAAACTCAAAGAAAAACGTTCTAAATGAAGAGTTCACTCCTCCTCAGATAAAATTATAGATAAAGAACCTTAATAGGCATGTTATATAAGAGCAGATCGTGTAATTAGTTCGCGACGTGAAATCTAGCGAACTAATTTCCATCAAACATCTATCTAGCTACTTCAGTTCAAGCCAAATACCACCGTAAACACACATCATGATATCGCCTCATCACAGTTTTAAAATAACATACCAGTAACAAAACCATTCACTGATCTGGATCAGTTTCCCCATTTTCCAACTTGTTATCATTACCCATAAATAAGTAACTAATAACATAATCACTGACGAATTAAGGATGACACAATGGACATTTGGACTAAACTTTTAAGCGATCTTTTTTCTGATACTGTTGGTATTGCTTCATTTAGCGTGATTGCACTGACGTTTATTATTGTTAGCGTACTTATTAGTATGTTTGTTGTGAAAAGTCGATAACCCAAGACTTAATAGCAATACACAGATTATTATCAGCAAATAGCGACTATAATTAATGCATCATCATGAATGTTAGCCGCTTTGCGTCGCCTAATTAAGGACATTCAGCCACTCGGAGATGTCCATGATAACCATCATAAATCTAGCTGAAGCCAATCTATTTATTAACCTGTCACAGACCATTACCCACAATGATTACGAAACCGTATTAGAACCGGTGATCACAGATATATTAAAACAACACCCGCAGGTGAATGTTTGCGTTGTCTTTGCCGATGATTTTACTGGATTCGAGCTACATGCCTTAGTCGATGATGCAATGATGGGGATAAAATACTGGCAGTACTGGCATAAAATAGCGTTTATTGCAGAGCCTAAATGGTTGCATAAGATGGCAACCATGCTTGAAGGGATCAACCCGATCGCCGTCGAAAGTTTTTCAACGACGCTACAAGCTGAATTATGGTTTAACGAAGAAGAAATTTTTTAATATTAAATAGTAGAATTAAACTAACTGGCCGTTAGCTTTATCGCTATTTCAATTTTTCCGCAATTTCAACAAGAATGCCCTGATCTTCTTCACGGGCAACCGCCAGCCAGGCACTACCAGTGTAATCTTCAAATTCAAATAATAAATTAATGTCTTGGTATTCTAATACCCAAGCGTGGCGATCTGCGCCCCAATTTTTATCACATACACGAGCAGCGATTAACGCAACCAAAGTCGGCGCGAGGGTAGTAAAGTTTTCAAAATTCAATTCAGCATGTTCCAACATCAAAATGTTATCTGTTGCTTGTTGTGTTGCGAGAGTCCAGCTCATGGTTTTGTTATTCCCTGCTATTCATGAAATACGATTTAATTATACGCCGTAAAAAATTAGTCGTACGCGGCTATTTTAGTCAAAAACTGACGCCCGAAACGTTCTAATTTAACGTGGCCAACGCCGTTAATATCCAGCATTTCCGCTTCATTTTGTGGTTTTATCTCGGCCATTTCCGCCAGTGAAGCATCATTAAACACCACATATGGCGGAATGTTTTCACTGTCAGCAATGTCTTTACGTAATTTTCGCAGAGCAGCAAACAATTTACGATCATAATTAAAGTTAGCAATACGGCTACTGCGCTTTGGTGCCTTATCCACATTGGTCATAGGTTGTAAGCGTGGCTCCGCTAACTCCAATGCCTGTTCACCGCGTAATACCGGGCGCGCCGCTTCTGTTAACTGTAATACCGAGCTACGCGTAATATTCTGTAATAACAAGCCACAGTGAATCAATTGACGCAAAACACTTAACCAATGTTCTTGTGACTTTGCCTTACCAATGCCAAACGTCGATAATTTATCGTGACCACGCTCTTTCACGCGCTGATTCTGTGAGCCTCTTAATACATCAACGACATACGCCATACCAAAAGCTTGGCCAACACGGTACACACACGACAACGCCATCTTCGCATCTTCAGCACCGTCATAACGTTTTGGCGGGTCGAGGCAAATATCGCAGTTACCACAAGGTTTGTCGTTAAACTCACCAAAATAATTCAGTAATACCTGACGACGACAGGTTTGCGCTTCAGCAAACGCCACCATCGTATTAAGCTTGTGCATTTCCACCCGTTGCTGTTGTTCGTTTTCAGTTTGTTCAACCATATAACGTACGCGCATGATATCGGCTGGATCAAACATCAATAACGCTTCAGCAGGTAAACCATCACGACCAGCACGACCCGTTTCTTGATAATACGATTCGATATTTTTCGGTAAATCATAATGCACCACAAAGCGTACATTGGGTTTATTGATCCCCATACCAAAGGCGACTGTCGCCACTACAATATCCAGCTCATCACGAATGAAGGTTTCTTGGGTCTCTTGACGTTCTTGTTGTGATAATCCTGCATGATAAGGTTTGGCATCAAAACCTGCACGAGCGAGTCCTTCAGCGACTTCTTCAACACGTTTACGGCTTGTACAATAAACAATACCACTAACACCGTCTTGTTGTTTCACGTAACGTTTAAGTTGATCTAATGCTTTGAACTTTTCCACCAGTGAGTAACGAATATTAGGGCGATCAAAACTCGACATACTCACTTTCGGCTCATGCATTTGCAATTGGTTAAGAATATCTAAGCGTGTTGCATCATCCGCCGTTGCCGTTAATGCCATCATAGGAACATTCGGGAAAAACTGTTTCAACTTCCCTAATTCATTGTATTCAGGTCTAAAATCATGACCCCAAGAAGAAATACAGTGGGCTTCATCGATGGCAAATAAGCTGATTGGAAACTGTTGTAGGTATTGTAAAAAATCGCCTACCATCAAACGCTCAGGTGATAAATACAATACCTGCAAACGGTTGTTTTGTAGGTCATTATAAATTTGTGCCGATTCTTGTCGCGCCAATGTTGAATTCATATACGCCGCAGAAACACCGCTGGCACGCAAGGCATCAACCTGATCTTTCATCAAGGAAATAAGTGGACTTAGCACTATGGTTAAACCACCACGCACCAAGGCTGGTACTTGATAACACAATGATTTACCGCCACCCGTGGGCATAATAACTAAACTATCGAGACCCGCCACCGCATGTGCAATCACCTCTTCCTGACCCATGCGGAATTGTTGATAACCAAAAACACTTTCAAGCACATGTTGCGCTGATGGCAGGGTAGAAACGGTTGCAGTCATGGTGGTTCAATCTCAATATAAATAATGGGTGTACGCAGTTCTGCGAATCCACGATTTTAGCAGTATATACCCGCTATAAACAAACACTAGTCGAACAAACACCAGTGAAAAATAACCATCTCGACATGCACAAAATAATTCAGTGTATAAAATCGGCCTAAACGATGTCTTAAAACTCGCCTAAACTAAGATGTGAATACGCTATAACCCGCTAATCGAAAAGGACATTCACTTTGCATATATTAAAACAAGCTATTTTAATTATTTGTGTTACGGCGATCTCACCGATGGCGAACAGCCAAATTTATCCATCAGCAGGCACAGCTTGGGTCATCACAGGTAATCAGCAAAGTGCAACGGCCGTAAATTGGCAACAACAATTTAGCAGCCCTGAACAGGTCTCTCGCTGGGAAGAAAACCATGCTGATATAAATATCGGGGGCCACTACCAACATGCCACAACCAAAATTGCCAGAATAGATTACATGTACAATCAAAAATTAGAGTGGAAAATGGGGATTAAAGAGCAGTATTTACGTCACCAACTCAGCCAATCTCAGCAAGACTATGAATCGCTGTTTTTACACTTCCAAAATGACACTACAATGCCATTACCTAAAAACACCAATGGCCACCTAACCCCGCTTTATGGGGTACCTGAAGTTGCCGCCATTAAAAATAATGACTCACCCGCTACACCAGTTAGATTACTGACGATGCCGCTGCAAAAAGCCATCACAGTGGTCAACCAACAAACGCTATATCTACTTTCATCAGAAAAAATTGATGGCTTAACCCTGCAATTTAATCATCAAAACAAAGGCCAGAAATTCACCGATGCCAGCATTGATATCGCCTATGCGACGAAGGCTATAGACAGTTCATCCGCGGATCTGAAAAATGAAGATACAGACTGGAAAGCATTAACTAAAAGCGCATTAAGCAATACAACCAAAGTATCTTGGCTTCCACCCGCAAGCTGGCCAAGAGTTACATTTACCCCAGTATTAAATCAACAAACTTCGGTGGCACACGCACGTTTTTTTGTTATCAAAATAACGATCAATACGCCATCAGTAGGGCTACAGCTCGCAGGTATAGATTTACCATCTTGGTATAGAGTCACCCAAAATAGGGTAAAACAGCTGATAACAATCCCTGGTTGGGATCCTGTGAACGATATAAATAAAGATAATTATATTGATGATCGGGAATACGCAATACGTAAGAACACCCAAGCCAGCGCCCGTTTCCCCTACCAAGCACGTCTCGTGCCGCTAGGTCGTATGTGGAGTCCGCAATCTTCATTTTGTTATACCAACTTATTCACCGTCGCCAATCGTAAATTATTGGCAGACTATCTCGATCAACATTGGCAAGCGCAAGGCTTTGTCGGTGCTTATAATGATGATTTATATCGGATCCCGGGGAAGGTACAATTCCCAAGTAACAATGAAGGTAAGGTATTAGAGCTACAACTGCCGATTAAACAAGTCGGTCCACACTATTGGCAACAGCTCAGCGCATTTACCCAACAGTTACAGCAAACAGGCACAGCACGCTGGATAGGCGCGAATATTTCAAACCTGAATGTATTTACCGAACCAGGTTTATTACCCGTGAATAAAGGCTTTAACTTCTTTGTCCGTGAAGACTATATTCATCCCAGCATGGGATTAGCCCACAGGGATGGTCTGCTGCAACGCTGGGAACACTTTGTGCTGGCCGCGCAAGGGAAACGCAATATACTGATGGCCAATACCCGTAAAGGCGGAAAAGTGAGCTGGCAAGGTCATACCACTGCCAACTGGTCACATGATAAGAGCACCAATCTGGCGATCTTTTATTTATTAAATAACCCCAGCCTCGATTTTTACCAGCAATGGAATAATAGCTTTTACTATTCGAGTAGTAATACCGAGAGCAATAATTTCTATCAAGCCGGAATACCTAAAAATGCCGCTTACCAACCAACCAGCATGTTACGCCATGACATTGGTAAACCGATTGCTGCACCAGCCAATTATCCCGCGGTCAGTTATGTTGATACGGATAATAATATCATCGCGACCAGTCTTGATAACCAACTCAGCGTCAATAAACAACAGCTATCTATTGTGCCAAGCCATTGGTTCTATCTATCCCACAAGACCTCGCTGACGCTGCCATGGCAAAAAGAGGCACCGCAAGAAGCGGTTATCGCCCGACGTTACCAACAGGGTTTAATTCTCTATTACACAGACCTAAATGGTAAAAATAAAACATTCAGTCAGCAAGCGACAACGAGCGTAAAATTACCCGGTCAATACCGCTTGCTGCATGCCGATGGCAGCCTTGGTCAGGTGATCAATAAAATCACTTTAACCGGTTATCAAGGTGTAATCTTGATCCCAGAAAAACCAGCAACATAAAATAAAATCAATCGAATACACAATTTCAGGTGTATTCGCTGCAAAACTGAGTTACCTTAACGTAACTCAAATATAAATAACATTAATAGCCGATAACGCTTAAGCAGGATGCATGCAAATAATGACCGAGCAAGATGTAGTAGACCAAGAACTCACTGAACAACAGATGCTTGATTTCATCAGTGATATGTTCATGAACCAAATGCCATTTAATGATTTACTGGGTATGCGGATCACCGGTTACACCACTGACAGTATCGAATTACGTATCAACATGGATGATAAGCTCATTGGTAACCCGATTCGTAAAATACTCCACGGCGGCGTGACGGCGAGTTTACTTGATGTCGCTGGCGGCATGCTAGTTGCGGCAGCTGCGATCCCACAAATGGACATTAAGAGTGCAGACAACTTCCATAAAAATCTCAAATCACTGGGAACCATAGACCTGCGTGTCGACTACTTACGTCCCGGCTGGGGTGATGAGTTTACTGCAACAGCGCAGATCATCCGCTCTGGAAATAAAGTCGCAGTCACACGAATGGAATTACATAATCAAGAAGGCGTACACATTGCTTTTGGCACTGGCACCTATTTAGTTGGTTAACCAAACCATAAAGATTATTAATATCACTATCCCTGATTATCCATCATTGTTATGCTAGCCGACCTATTTATTCCTATAAAAACCGCTGGCATAACCAATGACAACCAACAATGATACTAAGCACGGGATAATATTCGCCGTTCTCGCGTATGTAATGTGGGGCATGGCTCCACTCTATTTTAAACAGTTACAACAAGTTCCGGCTTATGAAATCTTAGCTCATCGCGCGCTGTGGTCTTGTATCTTTATTGCAGTATTACTTAGCCTATTTAAATTATGGCCAATGGTAAAATCGGTATTATCCGTCCCTAAGAATGTGTTATTGCTGCTTTGCACTTCCTTGCTGATCAGTATTAACTGGCTAACTTATATTTGGGCAGTGAATAACGGCCATCTGCTTGATGCCAGTTTAGGGTATTTTATTAATCCGATTATTAACGTATTTCTGGGTATGGTATTTTTATCTGAGAGATTACGTAAGCTACAGTGGGCAGCGATTTTACTCGCGGTTGTCGGCATTTTAATTCAGATTATTGCGTTAGGCTATCTGCCTTGGGTGGCGCTAGTATTAAGCTGTAGTTTTGGATTTTATGGCTTACTACGTAAAAAATTAAAGCTCAATGCGCTGGTTGGTCTGTTAATTGAAACCATCATCATGTTACCTGTCGCGGCAACTTACTTGTTTGTGTTTGCAGATTCTGCGACATCAGATCTCAATGCGAACAGCATGCACCTTAACTTACTACTACTGAGTGCTGCTTTTGTCACGACCATACCGCTATTATGTTTTAACCATGCAGCAGTACGCTTACCGTTATCAACACTCGGATTCTTCCAGTACATTGGGCCTACATTGATCTTTATTCTCGGCGTGACACTGTATGATGAAGTCGTCCATGCAGAAACACTAATGACGTTTGGCTTTATTTGGGCTGCGCTAGTGGTGTTTAGCCTTGATGGTTTTAAAAATAATCGTCATCAACGGGCAAAATTAAAACCTGAATAACACATCAAAATACCGATGACAGTATCGATTTAACCATCAGTATCCATCAGCACCCAAGAGCAATTATCAGTGGGTGTTGATGTTATTGGTTAGACTCATTCGAAGCATAGTCTTCCAGCTTTAAAAATGTCACCGGCTCTTCAAGTCGACCTGGGAGCAAATTGCCAAACTTGTCATAACCACCATCTAAAAATGAAATATTCACTTCTGATACCGCGAAAAAAGTCGTTAGCAATGCGCCGCTAGAATTCGTCAAACAGGAACCTGCATCGGTTTCTCCGACAAACGTACTTGTCACTTTTAACTCAATCAATAATTCACAATTACTACTAATACTAAGCTGGGATTGAGTCAAACTGGCTAATACTTGCGGAAAATAATACGCACCAGCAAAATCAGATGCACGTGGGATCGTATAGCTGTATAGACGAATCAAACCGTTAGGGGTAGCGACCAATTGCAAAATGCGTTGGCGGAATGGCTTGTTTGCCGAGTCAACAATATTACTCTCTATATACAGCCATTCACCATCAATACGATCTTGCCAAATAGGTAAGATCTGCAGACCGATGTTAACTTTACGTCCCTGAATAACATCGTTAGTTGATTGATGAACACCGACTAACCATTGGCTTAATAACGCAGTATTATCTGATTTAAATAAAGCAGAATAAGCCAATGAGCTGAATAGGCACATAAGCGCGACGATAGATCGTAATATCAAAATAACTCCCTGTAGCCACATAGATAGCGCTAACATCCAAGTTAGCGTGTAGTATGCAGTGATACTATCCTAAAAAATCGCGCAACTATACTACAAAAAGTTGAGTCTGACTATAGAGCCTGCAATCTAGCATAAGATACTACCAACCATTTGCTACCGAGTTGATCAAACTCAATTTGAATGCGGCATTGTGGACCACTTCCTTCATAGTTCATCACAATCCCCTCACCGAATTTAGCATGTAATACACGCTGACCTAATTGATAACCCGTCGACTCAAATGACATTTTTTCAGAACCCGCACTAAAACGCCCAAACTGGGTTGGTTGACGGATCTGGGTTTTCAATCTGATCTCTTCAATGTA
Source organism: Moritella marina ATCC 15381 (assembly GCF_008931805.1). GTDB lineage: Bacteria > Pseudomonadota > Gammaproteobacteria > Enterobacterales > Moritellaceae > Moritella > Moritella marina. The sequence continues at coordinate 3,862,838 of NZ_CP044399.1, forward strand.
CTTTTCCGGTATTTCACGGATAAATCGCGATGGACGATGATTCATCTCTTTACCGTATAAACGACGCGACTCCGCATAACTAATATAGAGTTTTTTCATCGCGCGGGTAATACCCACATAACAAAGGCGGCGCTCTTCTTCCATTCGGCCAGATTCTTCCGTCGATTGTTGGCTTGGGAACATCCCCTCTTCAACACCAATCATAAAGACCACGGGGAACTCCAAACCTTTCGCTGAATGCAGTGTCATCAATTGCACAGCATCATCGAATTCATCCGCTTGTCCCTCTGCAGACTCTAATACCGCAAACGCTAAAAATGCCGATAGTTCCGTCATTTCTTCACTGTCATCAGGGATCTTAAAACCACGTGCGGCAGAAACTAATTCCTCTAAGTTCTCAATACGGGATTGGGCTTTTTCACCTTTTTCCAATTGATACATAGATTTCAGGCCTGAATATAACACCACATGATCGATTTGTTCATGCAGGGCCAACTCAGCAACATCATTATCAAGTGCAGTGATTAGCTCGACAAACTTACGGATCGAACTCGCGGCGCGACCGGCGATCAAGTTATTATCCAGTAAGTAGGTCGCAGCTTGCCATAATGTTGAACCTTGCTCACGACTCGCATCACGTAACAAGGACAAGGCACGATCGCCAATACCACGAGTCGGTTTATTAACGATACGTTCAAATGCCGCGTCATCATCACGATTATTCTTCAGACGCATGTACGCCATGGCATCTTTAATTTCTAAACGATCAAAGAAGCGATGACCACCATAAATACGGTAAGCGAGCTGTTCTTGTAATAACGCATCTTCTACGACACGAGATTGTGCGTTACTACGGTATAAAATCGCGCAGTCACTGAGTGAACCACCTTGATCTTGCCACTCTTTAATGCGCCCAACAACAAAGCGGGCTTCATCAACTTCATTAAATGAGGCATATAAAGAGATCGGATCGCCTTCGTTATCTTCCGTCCATAATTCTTTGCCCATACGCTCGCTGTTATTGACGATCAGCGCATTGGCCGCATTCAAAATATTACTACTCGAACGGTAATTCTGTTCCAGTTTAATGGTTTTAGCACCATCGAAATCAGTTAAGAAGCGTTGGATATTAGCTACCTGTGCGCCACGCCAGCCGTAAATAGACTGATCATCATCGCCTACGATCATCAAATTACCGCGATCACCTGTCAACATACGTAACCACGCATATTGGATATTATTGGTATCTTGGAATTCGTCGACCAAGATATTAGAAAAGCGATCTTGGTAATGCGCTAAAATATGTGGTTTGTGTAACCACAACTCATGGGAGCGTAACAACAGTTCACCGAAATCAACTAATCCGGCACGATCACAAGATTCTTGATAGGCTTGATAAATCTTGATCCAGTTACGTTCAATCGGATCATACGCTTGTAAATGTTCAGGACGTAGACCTTCATCTTTTTTACCACCGATATACCACATAGCCTGTTTTGCTGGCCATTGCTTCTCATCCAGATTCATGGCTTTAATCAAACGCTTTAATAAGCGCAATTGATCATCACTGTCAATGATTTGAAACTCAGCTGGTAGACCCGCATCAAGGTGGTGAGCACGCAATAAGCGATGAGCAATACCATGGAAAGTACCGATCCACATACCTTGCTGACGACCATTTAATAGTTTATCAACACGGCCACGCATTTCAGCAGCAGCTTTATTGGTGAAGGTCACCGCTAATAAAGAATAAGGTGAACATTGCTCCACCTGCATTAACCAAGCTAAGCGATGTACCAATACTCTGGTTTTGCCACTACCTGCGCCAGCTAAAACCAGCATACTTGATGGTGGTGCCGCAACAGCATTACGCTGCTCATCATTGAGGCCGTCCAGTAAGAGAGATACATCCATAATTTAGTCACCTTAGACTGTATATTTAATCAGTAGAATAAAAGGATTATAACAGGCTTGTTAATTCATCCAAGTGCGTTATTTCAATATCGGGTAAATGACTGCTTTTGTTACTCGTCATTAGCGAGTGTTGTTGATCATTAAACCAAGCTGACATGAAACCATTGCTGATAGCACCAGCAACATCTGATTTAAGATGATCACCAACATGCAGTATATGTTGGGGTGGTAACGCTAACGTATCAGCCGCAAGCGTAAACAAATCTGGATAAGGTTTCATTCTTAAACCATTGCCCGGTTTTATCACCGCGGTAAAAAAAGGGCTTAAACCAATTTTATCGGTATCGACATTACCATTCGTCACCGCAATTAACGGGACTTTACTCGCCAATGCCGATAACACAGCAAAGGTATTTTCTGGCACGACAAAGTCACTACGCACCGCCAGTACTTGCTGAAAAATATCGTCAGCGATGACACGAGCATCCAGTTCACTATGACCATGGCGTAAAAACAATGCCGTTAAACAAGCAACACGGATCGCACTCACATCATGCACCAAACTCGGCTGTTGATGAATGACTTGGCGTTGTAACTGTAACCAAGCATGACGGTCTAAATGGGTAATGTGCGGATACTGACTGCGTAAATGCATGTGCATCCACGTTTCAGCGCGGCGCACCACAGGAACATTGTCATATAAGGTATCGTCCAGATCGAAACTCATGGCTTTAATCTGTTGTAATCGTCGATAGAATTTCATCAATCCTCTCTGTTCTTTTTCTTTGCTCGAGGGTGAGCAGCATCATACACCTTAGCGAGGTGTTGAAAATCCAAACTGGTGTAGATCTGCGTGGTACTGATATTAGCATGCCCTAATAATTCTTGAACGGCACGTAAATCGCCACTGGATTCGAGCATATGGGTAGCAAATGAATGACGTAATTTATGCGGATGCACATGACTTGTCAGTGTTTGTTGTTGTCCCCACTTCGCCATACGGCTTTGCACACTGCGATGTGATATTCGACGGCGCAATTGACTAACAAATAATGCTGGCTGCGCACTATCAGCGTATTCACTGCGTACTTTAAACCACGCTTTTAATGCCGCGATAGCCACACTGCCGATGGGTAACTGACGTTGTTTATTGCCTTTACCAATCACGCGCATGGTCTTGTCATTTAGCTTAACGTCTTTTAAATCTAAGTTAACTAATTCATCTAACCGTAAGCCTGCCGAGTACATTAATTCCATCATCGCTTTATCACGCAGTACTAAAAAAGGGTCATCTTTTTCATCAGAATTAGACACTGCAAGCAATTGATTAATTTCATCAACATCAAGATTTTTTGGTAAGGCTTTATGCTGTCTAGGCGCGGATACGCCCTTAGCTGGATTGGCACTCAAGTCTCCTTGCAGCACCAAATAGTCACAGAAGCTGCGTAATGCCGATAATTTAGTAGCCAAACTGCGTGGCGATAAACCCAATTTATGATTTAAAGTCGCTAACTTACGCACTTGAGATGCATCAAGTTCATGCCATTCCGAGATGGGTAATGTCAGCATTTGTTCGGCGAATAGGGTCAGATGACGGCGATAATTACGTGCGGTATGCAAGCTTAATTGGCGCTCACTGGTGATATAACGTAAAAAACGGTCAATCGGTTTAAGCAATTGTATTGGTAGCTCGCAAGGTGCAGGTAAGTCACTACCTGCTGCGATATTATTTTTTGATGGCGTTGTCACGTAGAGGCATCAGTTGCGGTAACAGGGTAGAGATAATGCGGCAAAGTTGACCTAACAGCAAGTTATCCATGCCCGCTTGGTAATGATCCGCGTTAGCGCTACCAATAGCGAGTAAACCATATTCACCGCGCTCACCCAATGCCATTAAGGCCACCGAGTTAACCAAAGCATCTTGACCAAACAAAACCGCTTTATCCACGCCAGTGACAGGACCAAAGTAATGATCACCACCGGCAAATTGTTGCTGACGGATCCGAATGAGTTGCCCAGCCGAGATAGCGAGCGGTAAATATTGTGACTTAAGGTGAAAATAAGCTTCATTAAGATGTAAATTAACGGCCGCTAAAGGCAGCTGAGATTGGATCTCATTGACTAAAATACGCTGCATCTGCATCACTGAAGTACAATGAAACAGTGCCGTATAAATATCTGCATAGATACGAAATAATTTATCGTTATCTGCGGCAATCGCCACTAATTGTTGTAACTGTTGTTCTAAATCAGTAATCCGCTGGCGTTGGCGATCTAAACGTACCGTCACCAAAGAGACGCTGCCTTGCTGACCATGAGAAATAGGTAAAGAATCAACTAACTCATTATTGCGAACAAAGAAATCCGGATTCGCCTGTAAAAAAGCAATAACATCTTGCTCTAAAATAGCAGGCGATTCCACATCCAAGACCGACGCTGAAACATCGATCATATATTTATTTGTCCATCGTAAACGTGTGTAGCAGGTCCGGTCATAAATACCGGAGTACCGGGACCACGCCATGATATTTGTAATTTACCGCCTGGCAGTTCAATACATACATCTTGACCCAGCTTACCTTGTAATTGACCGACAACAGCTGCAGCACAAGCACCTGTACCACATGCTTGCGTTTCACCCACCCCGCGCTCATAAACACGTAACTTGGCGTGGTCTGGCGACAAAACTTGCATAAAGCCAGCATTAACACGATTAGGAAAGCGTTCATGGTGGGCAATCGCATGACCAAGATCTGCTAATGGTGCAGCCTCGATATCATCAACTAATGTCACACAATGTGGATTACCCATTGATACAGCACCACAAAATACCGTGCTCTCTAACGCGCGTAAAATATAGGTTTTTTCTTGCTGCTTGGCACGAAATGGAATTTTGTCGGGGGATAATTCAGGCACCCCCATGTTCACCGTTATCTGGCCATCGTATTCAACTTGCAAGGAAATCTTACCTGCGCTAGTACTTACCGCAATCTTGCTCTTATTGGTTAAACCTTTATGACGAACAAAACTCGCAAAACAGCGTGCACCATTGCCACACTGCTCTACTTCAGTACCGTCAGAATTAAAAATACGATAATGAAAATCAAGATCAGGATCATAAGGTGCTTCAACCACTAACAACTGATCAAAGCCAATACCGGTATTTCTATCCGCTAAACGTCGAATATTGTCATTATTAAAAAATACATTTTGAGTAACACAGTCAACAACCATGAAATCATTACCCAAACCGTGCATTTTTGAAAACTGTATAAACATATGAACCTGTAACCCTTATTCTATTCAGTCGGTAAACTATTATTACGCAGGTAAAATCGTTTCATCTTTCCAGATTTCTGCCAGTTCTTCTCGGCGGCGGATCAAATGAGCGACATCACCATCAACCATCACTTCAGCAGGACGACTACGTGAATTATAGTTAGAACTCATTGTTGAGCCATAAGCACCGGCAGATCGCACCACGATATAATCATCCATCGCGATCGTTAAATCACGATTCTTACCTAAGAAATCACCGGTTTCACAAATTGGACCAACAACATCATAGTTTCGAGATTCACGTACTAATGATTTATTCACTGGAGCAATTGCTTGCCATGCACTGTATAACGCAGGACGAATCAGATCATTCATCGCCGCATCAACGATAGCAAAGTTTTTATGTTCAGTAAGTTTAATATATTCAACTTTACTGACCAAGATACCGGCATTTGCCATGATTGCACGACCCGGTTCAAAAATAAGCGCCAATTGACGACCGGCTAACTTATCTTTTAATGCTTGTGCATATTCAGCTGGTTGTGGTGGTGTTTCACCATCATAAGGCACACCTAGACCGCCACCCACATCAAGATGCGCAAGCACAATACCTTGCGATGACAGTTTGTCGATCAATATCAAAAGCTTATCTACCGCTTCTAAAAACGGTGAAAGTTCGGTTAACTGAGAACCGATGTGGCAATCAACGCCTTTCAATTTAAGACCAGGCATTTTGCTCGCCGCTTGGTAAACACCTTCAGCAAGATCGATATCGATACCGAATTTATTTTCTTTTAAACCAGTGGAAATATATGGATGTGTACCGGCATCAATATTCGGATTGACGCGAATAGAGATAGGCGCTTGCACACCGCGACTTAGCGCAATATCATTAATACGCTCTAGTTCAGATGTTGATTCTACATTGAAACAATGAATCTGATGATCGAGCGCTAAATTAATTTCAGCGACTGTTTTACCAACACCAGAAAATACAATTTTACTTGGATCGCCACCGGCCGCAATAACGCGTAACAATTCACCACCAGAAACAATATCAAAGCCAGAACCTAAACGCGCCATCACGTTAAGTACTGCGATATTTGAATTAGCTTTTACCGCATAGCAAACCAAATGCGGGTGCTCACCAGCGGCATCATTAAATGCATTCCAATGACGTTCTATCGTCGCTCGGCTATATACATATGTCGGTGTACCAAACCTTTCTGCTACGTCTGCTACTGCACACTGCTCCGCAAACAACTGGCCATCATCCTGATAATTAAAATAATCCAACGCTCTATTCCTTTTCTTTAATTCGTAAACACATCCATTCATTGCCCATCATGTGACAATGTTTTCTTATTCAGCTTCACTGCTTGGCGTCTTACTCGCCACATTATTATCAACACTTTCTACTGCAGGTGTCGCTACCGACTTAGCCTTCGCAGCATCAGGTCCCGTTCCAGGCGCATATAAAGGACCTGAAATACCGCAACCACTCAGTAAGCCAGCACTAAATAGAAAGGCTAATGTAATAAATGTTGTTTTTCTTACTTGGCTCATAACCGACTCAATGATAAATTAATTCTATCCCTTATAATCGCACTGACAAAATTAAAAGCAATAGGATTAATAAAAAATGACTGATTCAGAATTCCACGAACAAGTAGATGAACTATTAATTAGCTTTGAAGAGATCATTGATGACAGCGATGTTGAGCTAGATTATGAAAACAGCAACAGTATTTTGACGTTATACTGCCGTGATGGTTCGCAAATCATTTTGAACAAACAAGCACCACTACATCAGCTTTGGGTAGCAACAAAAGCCAATGGTCATCATTTTGCATTTATTAACGATACTTGGATAGATAACCGCACCCAGCAAGCATTATCAGTCGTATTAACTGAAGCAGTTAAAAATCAAGGCGGTGAAGACGTTAGCTTTTAACATGAAGTACATACCAAGGATGTAACTAAAGCTTATATTCTTGGTATGATTTCAGTGGCGTCATAACTTATCTGATTGTTTTGTTGTTATTTAGTCATTCCATCACAGAAATAACTAAATTTTAGGCAAGAAAAAGGCCGCACTAGATAACTAATGCGGCCTTTTTGCGTTGTCGTAATAGCTCATATCCTTGAACTTATTGTGCTCCCTGCACTTAGACGTTTTTACCTAATCCGTTAGGTGATTTACTTTTCCCCAATCCTTTGAGTTGTTCCTTTGGCAATCCTAGCCTAACAAGTCATCCTAACCTGTTTCTCATCTCCGTCCTGGAGGTGTCCTTTATTCACTCTAAATCCGTGAGTGCTATCCTTGTGATCCACCACATCCTTGCGGTTTCAGTAGAGAGCCAAGTCATCATCCTGATGAACATCCTGCGTCTCTGGAAATAAATATAACAAATCGAGAAACAATAAATAGCGATAAAAAACAAATTTAATTAGTGCCATAACACTAATCTTTCAGTATAAATCGCTATAAATACCGTGAGAGTAGGCTTTAAGCATTAGATCCGAAGAAATAAAAGCACCTCACCCCTAGGATCACACCTGAATATAAGTACTTTATCTACGGATTCGAATAGTCGATCTCTTACATGCTAAAAACAGCCGCTCAATACCACCGCCATTGAGTATGAAATAGCAGCCATTAATCTGTGATCACGATCACTCAGCCTTATTAATCACCACCAATAATCAATCCAAACGGCGCTAATAGTTGTTCCTGCTGCCAACTGCAAATCGTCACACCGTACAAATTAACCTGTCTTGGGTCGAGACCGGTTAAATCGACGTGACTTAAATTACAATGCTGAAGATTACACTGCGACCAGCTCTCAGGAGAGAATTCACCACGGCTCAGATCTGAGCCCTGTAATGATGCTCCCACTAAATTACAACCACTCCAGCGGTTTTCATACAACTCACATTTTTCGAGACGTTGCTCGGCAAGATTGGCATAACTCAAATTACATTGACTAATATAAGCGGAACAGAAGAACGTTTTTTGCGTAATATAATTAGCAAAACTAGCGCGATTAAAGTCTACACCTTTCAAATTACAACCACGAAATTCAATGCCAAAGCACTCCGCACCAACAAACAGGCTCATACTTAAATCGCAATTTTTAAAACTAGCACCTTTCAAGTCAGCATAATCAAAACGGCAACCGCTGATATCACCTTGCTCGATAAATTTACAATCGATAAATTCTGCATCAATTAACTGTGCATGCTTGAAGTCACAACGGTAAAAAGTACAGCGTGTAAAAATCAGCGATTCTAAATCTTGATCTGTAAAATCAGTTTCAGTAAAAGTGTTATCGGTCGTCTTCATCATCTTGTCCCCTTGCTCGAATTAGCATCAGGTTACTACCAATATCCCCCCCATACCTAGCACTATTCCACCACAAAATTGAAATAAAAACACAGGGTTATAATGGCTGTTTTAAGCTGGATAATAGGAGCTTAACGAAGAGAAAACAGATCTAACGACATGACAGTCGAATATTCAGAAACGATTAACAGGCACAACCTGTAGCATCACTATGACCCATGTTAATAAGTGAGCAATTACACGTCAAAGTCGTATGATAAAGCAGCATGTTCGCGTGAGTAAATAATTGAAGGGAAATAAAACAGCAGATAAAAGAAAAGGACGGCATAAATGCCGTCCTTAAGTAGTCACGTAGCCCAATCCTTGAACTAATTTTGCTCCCTGCAAATTGACTTACCTAATTTCCTTTAGGTTTAACTCCCAATCCATCGGGTTTTTTTTATTACCATCCTGGTACAATAAATCAATCCGATTTATTTCATCTCCATCCTGGAGGTGTCCTTAAACTCAAATCCGTTGAGTGTCCATCGCATCTTCATCCTGAAGACTTTTCCTTGCGACCACATCCTGTGGTAAATCCTATTCGATAATCCATATCTAGTTAGTAATCCTTACCAACTACGTCTGCGTCCTTACGGATACCTACTATAGAGAAATCCCATTTTGCTGCAATGCATAAATCGATTTTTTTGCATAAAAAATACAAGATACAGATCACACTATAAATTTAATTACATATTATCAATAAGATAACAAACACAACAAGGTGTATCACATGAGTAAAAACGAATAAACCCACAACCATAGAATAGTAAAATCTTACGCTTTTAATAGTCAATGTCTTACAGCTATAAATCGAATTTAAAAATAAAACTTGGCGTTTTCAATAAAAACACCTAAGAGGTGGAATCATGGATATAAATGAGGGGACTATTTCGTCGATACGTAAGGAATAACTTCTAATTCTTGGCTTTCAGAATAAACGATATCGTAAAATTGCGGTAAGTTGAAATTAGCAAATGTGCCTTCGTTACGAGATTCTTCTTGAGAATTGGTATAAAAACGATGAACACCTTTAATGAGCTCATCTTTATTACCGCTTAGATGCTGGTAGGTTTCGACACGGTTAGCTTCATCAACAATATAGACGTTAAAACCATTTTTATAATTCTCAAAAAAGAACTGGACCAGCCCTTCTGATGAATGTGACTCAACAGCCAAAGGCGTCCCTTCTGCTGTTGTCGTTTTATCAATACGCAATGGCATTTGTTCTAGCTTACGCTCAGAAATATGGTTATATAAATCAAGCGATGTTTCAAGTTTACGAATAGAGACACCACGGCGTTCAAAATAAATACCGAAACGCTCATCACTAATCGCCAACATTTTAACAACCTGATCTTTATCACGTTGTAATCGTGTACTAATACAATCACGCACTAAACGCTCAAAACTATGACGAATCAAACCACGAAAATGTAAGCTATAACAGAACACTTTAATCGAATCAGGTTCAGTCGCATCCTGATGCATTTTACCCATGATAGTCGTCAATGCGTCAACAATACGCTCTTCACCAGAAAAATGCAGCGTTCGCACTTCATTCCAAGAATTACGATAAATAAGATCAATACTACCGACTAAGCAGGCCTTGCAATCACCAAACGAGAAAACATCACTAGTATTGGTATCAAATTCAATAATACGACCGCCCCAATGGTTAGTCGGGTCATACTCTAGATTTAAAAATATAGATAAATCACGGATTTCACAAGGTCGGCTTAACGCTTGATTCGATGCCGGTTTTGCTTGTATCGGAAACTTATTCTTAAGATCTTTGCAGAATGAATTCAAGACATCGCTATTCATATCAGAGTCTTGATTAAAAATATCAACGTCAGTTTTATCAGCCATCAAACCGTTGAAATAGCTCCAGGCCACCAACTTACTTAAATAACCGTTGTGTTCCAATGGTTTACGACCAACTATCTGCATTGGTTCAAGCGATGAATTATATAAGTACCACCCTGAGTTATTGAAACGGCCATCGGGAACTTGTACAAAACTAAGTTGTTGTTCGGATAAATCAGGTGATATCTGCGGATTAATATAAGTCACTTTCCCCGGCAAAGACTCAAACGCAGCGTATAACTTGCGCGACAAAATACCGATATCAGCAGGATTAATCGATTCACTGATATTATTACGACGAGCAAAACCAATAAGATTACGATAACCCTTCATCATTGCATCGAGTAATTCGGGGTGCGCCTCTTGAACTTGCTCAATCTTCCAATTATCACGATTATCAAGATGCGCAATGCGATCTGGATGCCAACCCCATTCACTGATAACGTCAGCAACAGAAGTGTGATGCCATTCTGGACGCGCTAATTTTTCCGCAGCGCAGTTTCCACTGAACATCTTCAAGTAAAAGCAACGACGTAATAAATCAACACGCGCGTTATCACCTATTTTTTCAAGGTAAGCGGTTACTTTTACTAAAATCTGATAATAGGTGTCGTGCGACAGCTCCAATTGCTGTGAAGATGCCAATTGGAAATTTTCTTTCATTATTTGCGATAATAAGCGGTTATTTGGGTACTCTGCAGAGTACGCTTCCATTAATAACGTTTTCAATACCGCCTTATAAGGGGAGTCGATACCTTTATAAAGTTGCCACAATGCAGAACCAAAATACTCTTCAGCTGGAATACGTGGAAAACCACCCAAATCAACCCACTCTTCACGATCAATGATGCCATCAGCAACCAATTCATCGACATAGTCATCATAATTATTATCAAATTCAACAGGTAAAATATGCCAAAGGCTAGGCTTACCGGCGACTCGTAAAGCACTGCGATAAAATTCATCTAACAAAAGAAAGTGTTGGGCGCTGCCACAACTTTCTTTTGTCATCACCGCATTATTTACTTTTCGGAACTTATCTTCTGCAATCAGAAAAAAGTTAACTTCGACATGATAAGTTTCTGCCCACGCGGTGATCAGCGTGCATTTCTGCTCTAATAACTGCGCTTGTTCTTCACTCATTGCCGGATCGTGGCATACCCAAATATCGAGATCACTACGCCAATTCTGGCCAATAGACCCGGTACTGCCCATGGCATATAAGCTATAGATAGGCGAACACGTTGCGCATTTATCATCTAACTCAACATTTAATGCCGTTAAATAATCTTGCTGTTGTTCGTCAGGTGTAAATAGGCAAATACCATAAGGGACTTTCCCTGCTAGATAAACAGGTAGGTTTGGGTGATTACAATGCAGTAAAAGAGGTAAAATAGCTGTCACTTCACGCCCATTATCATCCATTAAGGATAAGGCGCGATCAAGTCTAAGTTGGTTGAACAACTTAGCTTTCTGTTTCAGTTCAACAATTTTATTCTGCAAAATAAAACCTTAAATGAGAGAAAACCATGCTTAATCTTATTGATTATTTACAACAAAATTGAGCCATATAAGACAGGCATAGAAGTGTGATGATGCTAACAGTTTTCTAGATAATGGTAAACTTATAGCACCAAAATAGTCACATTATTAATATGGGATAGGATTAAATCCGCTAAAAATGACGTAGGTGATTGGTTTGTCATTATTGTGGCAGTCCACAACAATGTTATCTACTATTAGTAATTCGGCTTCAACAAAGCACTTGCGCACAATTAATAAACAAAAAGAAGTAAAAAAGATCGCCAACAAACAATTTAAATAAAATAATTGATTTAGGGGTTGCATAAACATTTGGAAGTGGATAATATCTGCCTCCTCGATTAGGGGCGCTGATTCAAAACAACGTTACCAATATTAATCGAAAGTATGGGGTCCTTAGCTCAGTTGGGAGAGCATCGCCCTTACAAGGCGAGGGTCACTGGTTCAAGCCCAGTAGGACCCACCATATATTAAATCTGGTTATATCTTTTATAAGATAATTAACGGGATTTTAAAAAGAATTTGGGGCTGTTAGCTCAGTTGGTAGAGCAGTTGACTTTTAATCAATTGGTCGAAGGTTCAAATCCTTCACAGCCCACCAACTTCTTACTGTTATTTCTTATTTAGAAAAACAGTAAACAATAAATTGTCGCGGGATGGAGCAGTTTGGTAGCTCGTCGGGCTCATAACCCGAAGGTCGTAGGTTCAAATCCTGCTCCCGCAACCAGTTTAAACGATAGCCACAACTATCGATAAAAAATAATGTGGGTCCTTAGCTCAGTTGGGAGAGCATCGCCCTTACAAGGCGAGGGTCACTGGTTCAAGCCCAGTAGGACCCACCACTTAATTGTGGTGTTACGTTTAATACGTAAAACTATAAAAAGAAAGACTATGGGGGCTGTTAGCTCAGTTGGTAGAGCAGTTGACTTTTAATCAATTGGTCGAAGGTTCAAATCCTTCACAGCCCACCACTTTCTTACTGTTATTTCTATTAGAAAAACAGTATACAACAGCATTGTCGCGGGATGGAGCAGTTTGGTAGCTCGTCGGGCTCATAACCCGAAGGTCGTAGGTTCAAATCCTGCTCCCGCAACCAGTTTAAACGATAGCCACAACTATCGCTAAAAAATAATGTGGGTCCTTAGCTCAGTTGGGAGAGCATCGCCCTTACAAGGCGAGGGTCACTGGTTCAAGCCCAGTAGGACCCACCACTTAATTGTGGTGTTACGTTTAAGACGTAAAACTATAAAAAGAAAGACCATGGGGGCTGTTAGCTCAGTTGGTAGAGCAGTTGACTTTTAATCAATTGGTCGAAGGTTCAAATCCTTCACAGCCCACCACTTTCTTACAATAATAAATAAAAAAACCTCGTTTATCGAGGTTTTTTTATGCCTTTTTTTTGTGCCATTCTCTATGCTTAAAATTTAATACTATAATTTATGATTATCCCACTTGACCTTCCTCCTGAGGTAACGATTATCATGTCTCGTCTGTTCATTTTTATTTATTGCTGATAACGAACCTTTCATGCGCATAGTATTATTGATTTTATTAATCTTAATCAACACCTTCTCATTACCGCTTCAGGCAATGAGTCAGTATGCTATGTCTGCAGATCTGCCTTGCGATATGCAAAATATGTCATCAGATCAAACTACAATGACTGATATGGCGAATATGACTCATTGTATGGAGGCAGCAGAGCCCGGCAGTTTAATCGGCGACACAGAAAAAAATCACTATAACGGCTGCCAAACAGATAGCTGTAATGACTGTAATGCCATTAGTTTAATCTCCTTTATTAACCACGATAAGCTAATCATAGATACGCATAAACAAAACAGTATCATTAATCACCCACCGACCCTCTTCCTAAGAACATACCAAGATAACCTCTATCGACCGCCTCTCATTAATTGATTTAAATAATTTAAAAATCAATTAATTTAAGGACATAGAATGCCATCCAACATATATTTGGGGTTATTCGCATTGCTAACGATCAATGCGCATGCTCAACAATTGACGCTATCTGTTGCCGAGGATATTGCCCTAAAACGCGATCCCTCCGCCACACTATACAGCGCACAACAAGCCAGCTTAATTGCACAAGGTATCAGTCGCTCACAACTTGCCGACCCAATGATAAAATTCGGCTTGAATAATGTGCCTGTTGATAGTTTTTCACTATCTGATGACCCAATGACCCAGTTTAGTCTCGGTCTGTCACAACAATTTTCAGCCGGTGATTCCCTGGCGTTAACCGCGAAAGGCTTTTCCTTACAGGCACAGCAAAGCATACAATTAGCTGAAAACCGCCAATTAGAATTAAAGCTGCAGATCCGTGAATTATGGTTTGATATACGCTTTGCCAAAATAGCCCAAAGTATTCTCGCCAAGAACCAGCTATTATTTAGTCAGCACGTCACCAACCTCTACCGTCAATTCGAGTTAGGCTATCGTCAAAATCAAGATCTCATTAAAGCAGAATTAGAACTAGCCAAATTTGATGATAAAATTGCGGCGTTTGCGCAACAAGAACAAGCACTGCGCGGTCAACTTGTCTCTTGGGTTGGCCCACAAGCATTTACTACATTTTCAACGCAACTACCAACCTGGCCACAGAGCCTTGAGTATGTGCAACAAGCAGGTCTAAAACATTACCGATTACTGGCAGTGCATCCACAAGTATTAGCTGCGCAACAAGCCATTGATGTTGCTCAGAACAATATAGCCACCGCCAATGAATCTTATAAACCCGCTTTTAAGGTTGATGTGGGTTACGGTCATCGTGAAGCGCTAGATATGGCAACCGGCTCCAGCCGTAGTGATTTAATCAGCGGTTCAGTCTCGATGAATATTCCGCTATTCACCAGCAATCGCCAAGACCAAGTCGTTATTGCTGCGACTCAAGGAAAAGGTATTAAGCAAGCAGAAAAAGATTTATTGCTAATTAAATTCAATGGCATATTAAATGGTGCCATGGCCAATTTCAGCAATACCAAAGCTCGAATGCAACGTTACCAAGACACTCTCCTAGTGCAAGCCAAAGCTAATAGTGATGCCGCAATACAAGGCTACCAAGCCAATACCAATGATTTTGAACAGGTCATCAAAGCATTAATGGATGAACAAGCTCTCACACTTGAATATCAACAATTGCACTTTCAAAATTTAAAAACCTTAGCGCGTATTCGTTACTTTCAAGCATTATAGAGGCTGATATGAAAACATTACTAACTAGCTCAATTACATTAGCATTAGGTCTTGTAGCAGGTACGTGGTTTAGTACACAAACACCGTCAACAACAAATACAGAACCAGAGATCTTATATTGGGTGGCCCCGATGGATGCTAACTACCGTCGAGACAACCCTGGTCAATCACCAATGGGGATGGATTTAGTGCCCGTTTATGCTAAAAAATCACAAACAGTAGCTCAAACAACAACAGTCCAAGAACCGCTGTATTGGGTTGCGCCCATGGATGCAAACTACCGCCGTGACAAACCAGGTCAATCGCCAATGGGCATGGATTTAGTGCCTGTTTACCAAGATGCCACAACGGCAAGCGATGCAGGCTTAGTGACCATATCAGCGCGTGTAGAAAATAATTTAGGCGTCCGTACACAAACGGCGCTGCGCCGCCCTTTCACATCGCAAATAAATACCGTCGGTATATTGGAATTTAATCAGGATTCACTCTGGCAAATTAACAGCCGTGTTTCTGGTTGGGTTGATCAACTCTATATCAAGAATACCGGTGAGTTCGTCACCAAAGGACAAGCACTATTCACCTTATATTCACCTGAACTGATTAAAGCACAGAAAGAATTGCTCAATACGCTACGTATCGGTAATCACCCCCTCATCAGCTCGGCAAAAAAACGTTTGTCTGCATTGGGTATCAGCCAAGCACAGGTTAAGCAGATCAGCCGAACTCAAAAAGTGATCCAAAATGTCACGATATCAGCTCCAAAATCCGGTTATATCACTGAACTAACTATTCGTGAAGGCGCTTACATTTCACCTGCGGTGCAAATAATAACAGCTGGGCTATTAACAGAAATATGGTTACAAGCCGAAATTTTTGAGTCTCAAGCAAGTCAGGTCAACATCGGTGATAAAGCGACGATGCAAGTAGACAGCTTTCCAGGGCAAACTTGGCAGGGAGAAGTGGATTACATTTACCCAGAATTAAACGCCGCGATCCGAACGCTAAAAGTAAGAATTAAAATCACCAATTCAGATGAACGGTTAAAACCAAACATGTTTGCCACGTTAACATTGGACAGCCAACAGCAAACAAATTCAATACAGGTTCCGCGTGAGGCAATAATTCGTTCTGGCACGCTTGATCGAATTGTACTTGCCAAAGGCGATGGTCAATACCAATCAATCAAGATCACATTAGGTAGAGAGTCTGCTGGTTATGTCGAAGTACTCGCAGGACTTAACGATGGCGACGAGATCGTCACTAGCGCTCAATTTCTACTGGATTCAGAATCAAGCTTAACCGCCGATTTTAGCCGTATAGGTCCGCCGACAATGAGTGACAACAGTATGCCAATGGATCACCATGACATGACTGAAATGAACCACGATGACATGATGCAAATGGACCACAGCAACATGAACCACGATGGCATGAACAATAATGATCAATCAAACGAATCCACCACTGACGATGATTTATCTTGGTTAGATTTTGATGATGCGGGAGAGCTGTAATGATCAAAAGAATAATTGAATGGTCGATACACAATCGCATCATGGTGTTATTAGCGACCTTGGTCGTGCTTATCTACGGTAGTTTTGTAATCAAAAACACCCCCGTTGACGCCATTCCCGATCTCTCTGATGTCCAAGTTATCATTAAAACCACTTACCCGGGGCAAGCGCCACAAGTCGTGGAAGATCAAGTGACCTACCCACTGACGACCGCCATGTTATCAGTGCCAGGTGCAAAAACAGTACGCGGTTACTCGTTCTTCGGCGACTCTTATGTTTACGTTATCTTCGACGATGGTACTGATATGTACTGGGCTCGCTCAAGGGTATTAGAATATCTATCACAGGTAACGCCGAATCTCCCGAGCACAGCAAAACCAGCGCTAGGCCCTGACGCGACTGGTGTCGGCTGGGTATACTCCTATGCGCTCACCGATACCAGCGGTAATCACGATTTAAGCCAACTGCGTAGCATCCAAGATTGGTTCTTCAAATATGAACTACAAACTGTTGCAGGCGTCTCTGAAGTCGCAACCGTTGGTGGTATGGTCAAGCAATATCAGATCAGTGTAAACCCAGATAAACTGCGCAGTTACCAGATCCCATTATCGTTAATTACCAAGGCGATCAAACGTGGAAACCAAGAAGCTGGCGCTAGCGTTATCGAAATGGCTGAAGCCGAATACATGGTCCGTGCGAGTGGTTATATCAGCTCAATCGATGACTTAAAAAATATCCCTTTAAAAATCAGCGCAGCAGGCACGCCATTATTATTAGGCGATGTCGCCGATATTGTCCTTGGCCCACAAATGCGCCGAGGTGTTTCTGAACTCGACGGCGAAGGTGAAGTCGTTGGCGGTATTATTGTCATGCGTTACGGTGAAAATGCCCGCGATGTCATCGCTGCAGTCAAAGCCAAAATTCAAACGTTACAAGCCTCACTACCACAAGGTGTTGAAGTTGTTCCGACATATGATCGCTCAACATTAATCGATAATGCCGTCGACAACCTCTACCTTAAATTATTGGAAGAGTTTCTTGTCGTGATTGTTGTTTGTGCATTATTCCTATTCCACATTCGCAGTTCGTTAGTGGTGTTAGTCAGTTTACCGATTGGTATTCTTGTGGCCTTTATCGTTATGTCATGGCAAGGCATTAATGCCAACATTATGTCATTGGGTGGGATAGCTATCGCCATTGGCGCCATGGTTGATGGCGCGATTGTGATGGTTGAGAATGTCCATAAACATATCGAAAAGACGCCATTAACAGATAAAAACCGCTGGCAAGTCATCAGTAAAGCAGCTGCGGAAGTTGGTCCAGCACTGTTCTTCTCACTACTTATTATTACTTTTAGTTTCGTTCCTGTATTCGTACTCGAAGGCCAAGAAGGGAAAATGTTTGCCCCGCTCGCCTTTACCAAGACCTATGCAATGGCAGCATCAGCAGGACTCGCGGTGACCTTAGTGCCAATATTAATGGGTTACTTCATTCGCGGTAACGTATTACCAGAACATAAGAACCCCATCAACCGCGGTCTAATTGCGTTATACCGCCCAGCGTTGGCATTCACACTAAAAGCACCGGTACTGCTACTTTCTATCGTCATTGGCCTTGTTGCTGTCGGCTTTTACCCCGTCACTAAGATCGGTAGTGAATTTATTCCACCGCTGGATGAAGGTGATCTCATGTATATGCCCACCACCTACCCGGGTATCAGCATAGGTAAAGCGCGAGAATTATTACAACAAACCAATAAGTTAATCAAAACACTCCCCGAAGTAGAACGGGTATGGGGTAAAGCGGGTCGCGCCGAAACAGCGACGGATGCAGCGCCGCTCACCATGATTGAAACTTTCATCACATTAAAACCAAAAGCGCAGTGGCGAGAAGGTGTCACTTCAGAGAGTTTACGCCAAGAACTGGATAAGTTAGTGCAATTCCCTGGTTTAACTAACGCTTGGGTAATGCCGATCAAAACCCGTATCGACATGCTAGCAACAGGTATAAAGACACCAATTGGCATCAAGATCGCAGGTGAAAAACTGAGTGAGATTGAACAAATTGGCAAGCAAATAGAAAAGATATTACAACATGTACCCGGCACTACATCCGCCTATGCTGAGCGCGTTGTTGGCGGACGTTATGTGAAAATTGATATTGAGCGTGAAAAAGCGGCTCGTTATGGATTGAATATTGCCGATGTACAAGAAGTCATATCAACGGCAGTAGGCGGTATTAATGTAACTCAAACCATCGAAGGGTTAGAGCGTTATCCTGTTAATGTTCGTTACCCGCAGTCTTACCGTGACAGTATTGAACAAATGAAATTATTACCCTTGATCACACCGCAAGGCGCTAGGATTGCCTTAAGTGATGTCGCGAATATTTATGTCGAAGGCGGCGCGCCGATGATTAAAACAGAAAACGCTCGCCCTAATGGTTGGGTTTATGTCGATATCGAAGGCCGAGATCTCGGTTCTTATGTGCTCGATGCTCAGCAAGCCGTTGCCGAACAGCTGGTGTTACCTGCTGGTTATTCAATTGCTTGGTCTGGACAATACGAATATATGCAACGTGCCAAAGACACCTTGTCAGTCGTGATCCCAGCCACGCTCGCCATTATCGTGTTATTACTTTACCTCGCCTTTAGACGGGTTGGTGAGGTACTGCTTATCCTTGCAACATTGCCACTCGCCATGATTGGTGGGATCTGGTTATTGTACTTACTCAACTACAACTTCTCGATTGCGGTTGGTGTCGGCTTTATCGCCCTCGCCGGTGTTGCGGTTGAAATCGGCGTGATCATGCTGGTTTATTTAAATCAATCATTAGCAGCGGCACAAGCGGCCGGTAACTTCACCAAAGCTAAATTACAGCAAGCAGTTATGGATGGCGCAGGACTACGTGTACGCCCTATCATGATGACGGTAGCAACCGTAATAATAGGCTTAATCCCAATTATGTATGGTGACGGTACCGGCTCTCAAGTAATGCAGCGTATTGCAGCGCCGATGATTGGCGGTATGGCTTCAGCCATCATTCTGACACTATTAGTATTACCAGCCTCTTTCTATCTGTGGAAATCCATCAGCTTAAAATCACAGATGGTTAATGAGCAAGATACTGAAACAAAAAATAAATAAACTCAAATTTAAAATAACCGATAAAGGAAAAACAATGTTTAAACAATTAACTATCGCAATCACCCTTAGCGCCGCGCTCAGTTCACCAGTATTTGCCCACGGCGATGGTGATGGCCACTGTAAAGACACTCAATTAGGCAGTGTTATGTCAGCAATGAGTGATGATTTAAAAGCCTATGTTGGCGCATTCAAACGTGATGACCAAGCCGCAATGCAAGCTCAATTGACTAAATTATTGGCCAACAGCGCCAAAGCCAAAAATGAAATCCCTTTGAAGCTACAGCAGAAAGTGCCCGCAATGAAAGGCATGGATCATAGCAACATGAAGAATATGCAAAACATGAAAGGTATGGATCATAGCAACATGGCGAATATGCAAGACATGAAAGGTATGGACCACAGCAACATGGCGAATATGCAAAACATGAAAGGTATGGATCATAGCAACATGGCGAATATGCAAGACATGAAAGGTATGGACCATAGCAAGATGGCGAATATGGACGGCATGGATCATAGTACCCACATGCAGCACATGGCTTACCAACAAGGCATTGAAAAATTAACAAGCCTCTTTACTCAGCTGCAAGACGCAACATCAAAAGGGCAAGTGAAAACAGTACTGGGTGATATTAAGCAGCACATCAAAAAAAGCCATAAAGCCTTTCGCCTCAATTGCGATTAACTGCAACCAATAACACCTAACTAATATATGACGCTGTTGCAGAATAAGCAGCAGCGTAATATTCCATCCCCACACTTAATCGTCCTCCTATACTTTAAAACGATAGCTACAGTTCTCATTAAATAAGCCGCTACTTTCAATCCGATTTTATATGTTATCGAGTGGTTAAATTAACCCTCTTTTTTACAAATAACCCCATCTTAGATCAACCATTAACGGGGGAAATCTGTTAATATTTAGCCAATCTAGTTAAATTTGGAAATATCATGGCTACTGAAACACTAAGAATTGCAACCCGTAAAAGTCCACTTGCAATGTGGCAAGCTGAGTATGTAAAAGCACGTCTAGAATCGATCCATCAAAACCTTACCGTGGAACTAATTCCAATGGTAACAAAAGGTGACATCATTTTAGATACGCCGTTAGCAAAAGTGGGTGGTAAAGGCCTTTTTGTAAAAGAACTTGAAGTGGCAATGCTTGAGAACCGTGCCGATATTGCCGTGCATTCAATGAAAGACGTGCCAGTTGAATTTCCAGAAGGTTTAGGCTTAGAAGTGATTTGCGAACGTGAAGACCCTCGTGATGCTTTCGTTTCAAATACTTACAAAAAAATAGAAGAATTATCACCAGGTGCAATCGTAGGAACATGCAGTTTGCGTCGAGAATGCCAACTGAGTGAAGCACGCCCAGATCTAAAAATCATGAATTTACGCGGCAACGTTAACACCCGTTTAAACAAACTTGATAACAAAGATTATGACGCGATTATTCTGGCAGCAGCAGGTCTGAAACGCCTGGATATGGAGTACCGTATTGCTAGCTACATTGAGCCAGAGCAAAGCCTACCAGCAGTAGGCCAAGGTGCAGTAGGCATTGAATGTCGCGTTGATGATGAACGTGTAAAAGCAATCCTAGCACCTCTAAATCACCCTTTAACCAGTGATCGAGTATGGGCTGAGCGCGCAATGAACTTAGCATTGGAAGGTGGTTGCCAAGTACCAATCGGTAGTTATGCATTAATCGACGGTGATGAACTGTGGTTGCGTGGCCTTGTTGGCAAGCCAGATGGTACTGAAGTTATCCGTGCAGAAATCCGTGGCGACCGTAAAAATGCCCGCCAGTTAGGCTTAACACTTGCTGACACTCTGCTAGCACAAGGTGCAAAAGAAATTTTAACTGAAGTTTACAATAACGCAGACGCATGAAAATCAGGGCGCTAATCACTCGCCCACACGAAAAAGGCGAGCAACTTGCTCGTCAGATTAAGGCTGCTCATGGTGCAGCCTTATGCTGCCCGTTTATCGACATTTCCGCAGGGCAGCAATTTGATAAAGTGAGCTCATTACTGGAAAAATTACAGCCCGGTGACTATATTATTGCCATAAGCGATAATGCGGTAGAGTATGCAAACAGCAGTTTAACCCTCGGTAATAAAACGTGGCCACAGCAGATAAACTATATCTCAGTCGGCCCGACCACGGCAAAACGCTGGCAGAAATACGGTGTTAATCACGTAGAAATACCCGATACACATGATAGCGAAGGCGTATTAAAGCTACTTGCTAACGTATTAGTTACAGGTAAAAACATTGTTATTCTTCGTGGTAATGGTGGCCGAGAAACCATGGCAGAAGATCTAATTAAACGCACCGCAAACGTGACATATTGTGAAGTTTATCAACGTACTGTACCTAATTATGATCCAGAGGTACTGATTAATAAGTGGCAACAATTCGCTATTAATAGTGTTATTATCACTAGCGGTGAAATCCTCAGTAACCTGATTAAAACAATACCCTATACAGCGTTACCTTGGATATTAAACTTAAACTTTATTGTTCCTAGCCAACGAATTGCAGCACTTGCTCACGGCTTAGGAATAGAACACGTCACCATTGCTAGTGGTGCATCAAATAATTCATTATTTAATGCTGTTAAGCAATTGGATATGCAGATAGGAATAAGCTAAATGACAGATAAAAAAAATAACAGTCAACATGCCGAAGCTAAACCAACAAAAGGCATTATTGACTCACCAGACTCGGTTACAAAGGAAAGTAAGCCAGCAAGTAAGACGGGAGTGATCACTGGTGCAGTAGCAATACTGTTAACGCTTGGTCTTGGTGCGGGTCTTTATTACCATAGCCATCAGCAGAATCAAATTCAGCAGCAAGTCATGGCGACATTACAAGCACAGCTGCAAGAACAAAAAGACACCCAACAGTCACTACGCCTACAATTAAGCGAAAATAACCAAACTATTGCGAATCAATTAAAGCAAACGACACAGCAAGTTACCGACATTAAAGAAAGTGAAAAGCTAACGAATTCACAACTT
Source organism: Moritella marina ATCC 15381 (assembly GCF_008931805.1). Classification (GTDB taxonomy): domain Bacteria; phylum Pseudomonadota; class Gammaproteobacteria; order Enterobacterales; family Moritellaceae; genus Moritella; species Moritella marina. Next base: position 3,885,729 of record NZ_CP044399.1, read on the forward strand.
GAAACGGTACAACTGGCGATCGCTAACTTAAAAATGCGAAATCCCAATGAGTGGATGCTTGCCGAAGCAGAATATTTAATTCGCATCGCCGGTCGTAAGATTGCATTAGAACAAGACGTTGATACCAGCTTAGCCTTACTGTCATCGGCAAGCCGCCGTCTAACCCAATTAAACGATCCGAGCTTATTACCACTACGCAAAGTCATCGAGCAAGACATTGCTACTCTGACTAAATTACCGCGTATTGACCACGATGGCTTAGCATTAAAACTGGCAATCCAAGCTGAAGAAGTTGATAACCTCGTCTTAGCGGGTTTAACTCGCCCTGATATCATTAAAACAGATAAAGAATTATCTAGTAACAGCTCGGACTGGAAAGAAAACTTAACTAAATCGTGGCAGTCATTCAGCGCTAATTTCATTACTATCCGTCGCCAAGACAATTCTGTCGATGCGCTGCTGTCACCACAAACAGCTTGGTATTTAACTGAAAATCTAAAAACGCAACTACTGCAAGCAGAATTAGCCGTATATCGTCAAGACCAAGCTAAATTTAAGCTCACACTGAAAACAGCAAATGCTTGGATTAAGCGCTATTACGATGTCAATCAACCCGCGACTAAAGCGATGTTAACAACGCTTGATACGCTAAAAGAAACAACGATTACGACAACATATCCAAGCAAGTTAAATAGTGCAGCATTGATTCAAACGACAATCAGAGATCGCAAAATCAATTCACTCGCAAATAACACTGGCGCAGAATAAGCGGAGGCAGAGAACATGGTTAGATTTATCGTATTAATCGCACTGCTTCTTGCAGGTGCAATTGGCGCCCCTTACTTCATGGGCAATAAAGGTTATGTAATGGTCGCAGCAGGCGACTATATCATTGATGCAACGGTGAGCAGTGCCGTGATCATGGTTGTTGGTTTCTACTTTGCGTTGTTAGCCATCGAAGCATTAATCAATAAACTGACACACAGCTTAGGTTGGTTTAATCGTTATCACCAAGCGCGTGCAAAAATACAAACTGAAAAAGGTATTTTAGCATTAGCCAGTGGTGACTTTAAGCGAGCTGAAACGTTAACCCTAAAAGCAGCTAAAAAAGCACAAGTACCCGTATTAAACTACCTTGCCGCTGCACAATCAGCACAAGGGCTTGGTAACGAAACCAAACGTGATGAGTATTTATTATTAGCACACAAGAATGCTGATAAAAACACCTTTGCAGTAGAATTAACACAAGCTAAATTACAAGTTGAACAATTACAATTTGAACAAGCATTTGCCTCACTCTCTTCATTACATCACCAGCAGCCTAAAAACAAAGTGGTATTAACGTTGTTTAAAAATGTGTGTATCGAAAGAAAAGAATGGGGTCAATTACTCAACCTTATTACACCATTACAAAAACAAAAACTGTTAAGCACAAGTGAAGCGGATGAACTCCGTAAAAGCAGTCACTTCCAGCATTTAGGTGAAGTAGCAAAACAACAAGGCAGCACAGGTCTACTTGATACTTGGAGCGCACTCCCTAAGGCGCTAAAAAATGATGGACGTTATTTGGCTGAAACAGCAAGCCTACTGCTCAGTCGTAATGATGATCAGTCTGCGTACCTGTTAATTATGGACGCATTAAGTAATGAATTTTATCCTGAGTTAATCGCGCTAACGCCACAATTAAACTTAACGGATCATCATGCTTTAATTGAACGTCTTAAACGTTTGCAAAAAAGCCGTGAAGGTTCAGGTTTGTTAGCGGTGAGCATTGGCCAGTTGATGGTGAAAGAAGGACGCTGGAGCGACGCTGTCGAAGAGTTAAGCCAAGGTATGAGTCAATCTCCATCGACATCGGCTTATGCAGCACTCGCGCAGGCTTATGAAAAACTAGGTCGTGTTAACGATGCCAATGCGACTTACAAACAAAGCTTGAGCTACCATCAGCAAGATGAATAAATCACATTAAATTGAAGATATTAAAAAAGCCGTAACATCTGTTACGGCTTTTTTATTATCAATACATTTTCAGTATCGATTAACGGTCGTTAGCAATACTTAAATGAATTCAAATGCATCGCCATATAAATGTTCTTTTACGCCAAATGGTGCAAAATCGGTACGTGCAGCACCTGCCATTTCAAAACGACCCGCGATATAAATATCACAAGCAGCTAAGTCAGTAACATCTTCCATAACCACTTGATGAACTTGCCCTATTTTTCCAGACCATTCAGCAGGCGCAGTTTCAACAACAGGAATAAACGTTACCTGTGGATGTGCATCCGCTAATTCTTGTGCTAATGAAAATGCATATAGATGCGATGCTTCACGAGCGCCCCAATACAATGAAATAGGACGTTTACTCACTTCAACCGCACGTTCTAAAATCGATTTTGTATACGAGAAACCAGTACCGCCAGCAATTAACACTAAAGGACGTTCTGAGTCTTCTCTTAATCCTGCATTACCGCCAGGTAGTTCAACTTCAACAGTACCTGATTTTAGACGTTCAACAACTTGCATTGCATATGAATTTTGTTCTGATGCACCAATGTGCAATTCTAAAATTTCATCATTACTTGGATTAGAAGCAATTGAAAATGGGCGCTTGTCATCTTCTGCCATGACCACCATTAGATATTGTCCAGCTTGAAAATCCACCTTCTGTTCAGGTTTCAATTTCACGTTAAATACAGTATCTGTATAAGACTCTAATAACGTCACTTCACACTTAATTCTTAACATACATTCCCTTTCAATCTTAATCTCTGACAAGCACGAATTTTTATGATCTAGCTCATTTATATCACAAAATACCTAATTCGTCCCATAAATCATCGACTCGTTGTTTAACCTTTTCGTCCATTACAATAGGTTCACCCCATTCGCGATCAGTTTCACCAGGCCATTTATTGGTTGCATCCATGCCCATTTTTGAACCTAAACCAGACACAGGTGAAGCAAAATCAAGATAATCAATTGGCGTGTGTTCAATCATAGTCGTGTCACGTGCTGGATCCATACGTGTCGTAATAGCCCAAATCACATCGTTCCAATCACGCGCGTTAATATCATCATCACACACGATCACAAACTTGGTGTACATGAACTGACGTAAGAAAGACCAAACCCCCAACATCACGCGTTTTGCATGACCCGGATATTGCTTCTTAATTGTCACAATCGCCATACGGTACGAACAGCCTTCAGGCGGTAAATAAAAATCGACAATTTCAGGGAACTGCTTTTGTAAAATTGGCACGAAAACTTCATTTAATGCCACACCTAATACCGCTGGTTCATCCGCAGGACGGCCTGTGTAAGTCGAATGATAAATAGCATCTTTACGCATAGTAATGTGCGTAACCGTAAACACAGGAAATGAATCCGTTTCATTATAGTAACCAGTATGATCACCATAAGGGCCTTCTTCAGCCATTTCGCCCGGCGCGATATAACCTTCTAAAATGATTTCCGCACCAGCAGGTACTTCCAAATCATTAGAGATAGATTTAATCACTTCAGTACGACTACCACGTAATAACCCAGCAAACGCATATTCAGATAACGTATCCGGAACCGGTGTTACCGCCCCTAGAATCGTTGCAGGATCAGCACCAAGAGCCACTGACACAGGGTAGTTTTCACCTGGGTTTAATTCTTGGAATTCTTTAAAGTCCAGCGCGCCACCACGGTGAGATAACCAACGCATAATGACTTTATTTTTACTCAGCACTTGCTGACGGTAAATACCTAAATTCTGACGTTTTTTGTAAGGTCCTTGGGTGATCGTGAGGCCCCAAGTAATCAAGGGTGCAACGTCACCAGGCCAACAATGTTGTACCGGTATTTTAGATAAGTCGACGTCATCACCCGTTAAGATAATTTCTTGGCAAGGTGCTTTGCGCAATCTTTTCGTCGGCATATTTAATACCTGTTTAAAGATTGGCACTTTTTCCATTAATTCTTTAAAGCCTTTTGGCGGCTCAGGTTCTTTCAAATAAGACAACCACTGACCGACTTCACGTAGTTCGCTTAAACTCTCGCGCCCCATGCCCATAGCAACACGATCAGGCGTACCAAAAAGATTGCCCAGTACCGGCATAGTATGACCTTTTGGATTTTCAAATAATAACGCCGGACCACCTGCTTTTAATGTGCGATCACAAATTTCAGTCATTTCTAAGTACGGGTCAATTTCTTGTTTAATACGTTTTAGCTGACCTTTACTTTCAAGCAAAGCAATAAAGTCTCTTAGATCTTTATATTTCATAAACGGTTCCATGCTATTTTTGGCAAAAAAAACGCCATACACTTGTTATAAAAACAAAATATATGGCGCTTATTTTAAATATTAATCACAGACAATTAGCCTAAACGATTATGACTTTTGTTTCTTCATTGCATCGAAGAATTGATCATTCGTTTTCGTCATCGCCAGCTTATCAATCAGGAATTCCATCGCATCAATCTCGCCCATTGGGTGAATAATTTTACGTAGGATCCACATTTTTTGTAGCTCAGCTTTATCTGCTAATAACTCTTCACGACGCGTACCTGAACGAGTGAAATCAATCGCAGGATAAACACGGCGTTCAGCAATTTTACGGTTAAGGTGTAACTCTTGGTTACCAGTACCTTTAAATTCTTCGTAAATTACTTCATCCATTTTCGAACCAGTGTCGATCAATGCTGTTGCAATAATAGTTAAAGAACCACCTTCTTCAACATTACGCGCAGCACCAAAGAAACGTTTCGGACGGTGTAAAGCATTTGCATCAACACCACCAGATAAGATCTTACCTGATGACGGCGTTACCGTATTGTAAGCACGTGCTAGACGCGTTACAGAGTCGAGTAAGATGATCACGTCTTTCTTGTGTTCTACAAGACGTTTTGCTTTTTCGATCATCATTTCCGCCACTTGTACGTGACGGTTAGCAGGTTCATCAAATGTTGAAGCGATTACTTCACCACGAACCAAACGCTGCATTTCAGTTACTTCTTCCGGACGCTCATCAATAAGCAATACCATCAAGGTTGCCTCAGGATGATTTAGTGCAATTGAAGAAGCAATATTCTGTAATAACATTGTTTTACCGGCTTTCGGCGGTGCCACAATAAGACCACGTTGACCTTTACCGATCGGGGCACTTAAATCAAGAATACGTGCGGTGATATCTTCGGTACTACCATTACCACGCTCTAAACGTAAACGTTCATTTGGGTGGATTGGAGTAAGGTTTTCAAAGAGGATTTTATTACGAGAGTTTTCTGGACGGTCAAAGTTTACTTCGTTAATTTTGAGTAGAGCAAAATAACGTTCGCCATCTTTCGGCGGTCTAATCTTACCACCAACAGTATCACCCGTTCGCAAGTTAAAGCGACGGATCTGACTTGGTGATACATAAATATCATCAGGACCGGCGAGATACGAGCTATCTGCTGAACGCAAGAAACCAAAGCCATCCTGCAAAATCTCTAAAACACCATGACCAAAAATGTCTTCACCGCTTTTTGCGTGAGCTTTTAAGATAGAAAAAATGATGTCTTGTTTTCTTAAGCGAGCCAGATTTTCTAGACCCATAGATTCGCCCAGTTTTACAAGTTCAGAAACTGGTGTGTTTTTTAATTCGGTTAAATTCATAATGATGAGTTCGAGCTTATGCGACCTTTGCGTAACGGGATGTCAACCAAGGATAAAGGGTTTGAATCAATGATCGAGTGTGTGGTTCATTAACTAAGTAATAAATCCATAATTTGAGTTATTGAATCAATGATTGGATCATTGATTGATGTACCTGACTCGGCACGTAGAGCAATAAACGCACAGTAAAATTAGCATTTATATTTTTATTCGTCCACTGAATAATAGCATACTGACAAGATTTAAAAACAAAATCTCGTCAGTATTTTTTATGTTACAGGTTTTCGTCTAGAAAACTTTGTAATTGCGCTTTTGATAATGCGCCAACTTTCGTTGCTGCTACAGCACCGTTTTTAAATAATAATAAAGTCGGGATACCACGGATACCAAATTTTGGTGGCGTACCTGAATTTTGATCAATATTTAATTTACCGATAGTCACTTTACCTGCGTACTCTTCAGCTACTTCGCTTAAGATCGGTGCGATCATTTTACACGGTCCACACCACTCAGCCCAGAAATCAACTAGTACAGGTAATTCAGAATATAGTACATCTGTGTCGAAAGCAGCATCAGTTAGCTGGATAATTTTGTCGCTCATTTATAACTCCAATAAAAAATAATTTTGTTACTACATATATGTGGCACTCATTGCTCTATTTCAATAGATTTAAGTTCTTAATGCAAGCTTAACCTGATATGCTAATTAAATGAGCAAAAAACATCTTACAGAACATAAGTTCTCCCAGTTTGGCCTTAATGCCGACGTACTTTCTGGGTTAGAAGCGTCAGGCTTCGAATATTGTACACCAATTCAAGCGCTTAGCTTGCCATTTGCCATTAAAGGTAAAGATGTCGCCGGTCAAGCACAGACTGGTACAGGCAAAACGATTGCATTTTTAGCCGCTATTTTCCATCATTTATTGAAAACACCAGCCGCTGAAGATCGTCCAAAAAATAAGCCTCGCGCTATCATATTAGCGCCAACTCGTGAACTTGCAATTCAAATTCATAAAGATGCGATACCAATTGCCAAAGCAACAGGCCTTAAAATGGGTCTGGTTTATGGTGGTGAAAGCTACGATATTCAGCGTGAAAACCTTGCAAATGGTGTCGATATTATTATTGGCACTGTGGGCCGAATCATTGATTTTGAAAAACAAAAAGCAATGGATTTATCCGGTGTGGAAGCATTAGTATTAGATGAAGCCGATCGCATGTTAGATCAAGGTTTCATTAAAGACATTCGCTACCTAATGCGAAAAATGCCAGACCCGAAACAGCGCCTAAACCTATTATTTTCAGCGACCTTTACTTGGGATATTCGTGAACTTGCTTACCAGCACATGAATGAACCTGAAGAAGTAACTGTAGAAGCAGAAAAAGTAACAGGTAGCAGCATCACTCAAGAGCTATTCCATCCATCAAATGATGACAAGATGGCTTTACTACAAACGTTAATCGAAGAAGAATGGCCAGATCGCGCGATTGTATTCGCTAACACCAAACACAAATGTGAAGACATCTGGGGCCACCTAGCTGCAGATAAACATCGCGTAGGTCTATTAACAGGTGATATCCCGCAGAAGAAACGTAATAGTATTCTTGAACAATTTACCCAAGGTAAATTAGATATTCTTGTGGCAACAGACGTTGCGGCCCGAGGTCTACATATTCCAGCAGTAAGTCATGTATTTAACTACGATTTACCTGATAATTGTGGCGATTACGTTCACCGTATTGGCCGTACAGGTCGTGCTGGTGCAACAGGTCATTCAATCAGTTTCGCGTGTGAAAAATACATTTACAACTTACCTGCGATTGAAGAATACATCGAAAATACGATCCCTGTTTGTCATTACGATAAAACAGCATTGTTAACTGATTTACCGCGACCTGTTCACACTAAACGTGCACGTCCAGGTAATTCACGCACAATGAACGATCGTAGTAAAACGCGTCGTACTGGTCAACGTCAGCATAATACGCACAACAAAACCCATTAATAACATAGTTTGTTTATAGATAAGTGATTAGTGTGAGCCAAAAAAGTTCGTCAAATTTATATGCTGTCATTGACCTAGGTTCAAACAGCTTTCATATGTTAGTTGTTCGCGAGATTAGCAACAGTTTGCAAACTGTTGCTAAAGTAAAACGCAAAGTAAGACTTGCGGCGGGCCTTGATGCAAACAACAATCTTGATCAAGCCGCATTGCAGCGTGGTTGGGATTGCTTAAGTTTGTTTGCAGAACAACTCCAAGATATTCCGACTGCGAATATTCGCATTGTGGGCACGGCAACATTACGCCTTGCTAACAACGTCGCAGAATTTCTGGCAACAGCAGAGAAAATATTGGCCCATCCGGTAAATATAATCTCCGGAGAACAAGAAGCCGCGCTAATCTACAAAGGCGTTGCCTATACCAGCAGTGGTCAAGGTAATCGTTTAGTTGTCGATATTGGCGGTGCAAGCACTGAGCTCATTATTGGTGAACAAGCCCAAGCTAAATTACTTTATAGCTTTAAAATGGGTTGTGTTACTTGGTTAAATAACTATTTTTCCGATGGTAAGCTCAATCAACACAACTTTACGCAGGCTATTGATGCGGCAAAAACGGTCTTGAAACCTCAACAAGAAAAGTATTTAACCTTGAGCTGGGATAGCTGTATCGGGGCATCCGGTACAATCCAAGCGCTGCAAGAAATAATGGTCGCGCAAGGTGAAAACGAACATATCACCTTAGCTAAACTACACCGTATCCAACGGCAAGCAATTGCCTGTGGGAATATTGAAAACCTCAATATTAAAGGCTTAGCGAGCGATAGAAAACCAGTATTCACTAGTGGCCTCGCTATTCTAACAGCGCTATTCGAAAGCTTGAATATTAACAATATGTTTTTAGCTGGCGGCGCATTAAGAGAAGGCGTTATTTACGAAATGACAGGCCTACGCGCAAGTCATAACGTACGCCAACAAACAGTGAATGCATTAATGGTTAAACATCAGCTTGATATTGAACAGGCTGAACGCGTTAAACTCACGTCATTAAAAGCCTTTGACCAATTAAAATCAACGATTTCAGTAGACGATATCCAAGCAGGGCCTTTATTAGCTTATGTGAGTAGTTTACACGAAATTGGTTTGTCGATTGATTATAAGAAAGCGCCACAACATGCGGCTTACCTTATCGATAATACCGATATGCTTGGTTTCACTAAAGCGCAAAAGCAGCTGCTTTCAGCATTATTAATTAATCAGCGTGATGAGCTAAATTTATCTTTATTAGCACAGCAATCAGCAATCAGTTACGCCAGTGCATTACTGCTTTGTCGTATTCTACGTGTCTCATGTACCTTAGCCTTACGTCGCACCGATGGCACAATACCTGATTTTTCACTGAATACTGCAGCAGACAATACCCTCGTGATCACGTTACCTGCGCAATGGTTATCCCAACACCCATTACGTGCAGCGGCCCTTACATCAGAGTTAGCACTACAAGCGAAACAGCAGTTACCATTACGTATTCAAGAGCATTAATTTCAGTAAATAATATATTGTCGAATGCTAAAAACAAAAAACCGAGCCAGATGCTCGGTTTTTTATTAGCGCTAAATAATGCTCAAAAGAGTTACTCCCCCTGATATCTTATCTTTAAGCTTTATTTTCTTTCAGCCATATAGCCACACGTTTAGCAAAATACGTCAAAATGCCATCAGCACCCGCTCGCTTAAAGCATAACAATGACTCAAGCACACACTCTTGCTCTTTTAACCAACCGTTTTGAATCGCAGCCATATGCATCGCATATTCACCACTCACTTGATAGGCAAACGTCGGAACACCAAATTCATCTTTAACACGGCGGACGATATCCAGATAAGGCATACCCGGTTTCACCATCACCATGTCAGCTCCCTCTTCGATATCCATCGCCACTTCTTGTAACGCTTCATCAGAGTTAGCCGGATCCATTTGATAAGTGACTTTACTGCCACCCTTCAAATTACTTGCTGAGCCAACGGCATCACGGAACGGGCCATAATAGTTTGACGCATACTTTGCCGAGTAAGCCATTATTTGGGTGTTAACATGTCCTGCATCTTCTAGTGCAGCGCGAATAGCACCAATACGACCATCCATCATATCTGAAGGAGCGACAACATCGGCCCCAGCTTCAGCATGAGAAAGCGCCTGTTTCACTAAGATATCGGTGGTAATATCGTTAAGGATATAACCCGTAACATCAATAATGCCGTCTTGGCCATGTGTCGTGAACGGATCTAACGCTACATCCGTCATCACACCAAGTTCAGGGAATGATGATTTTAATGCACGCACTGCTTTTTGTGCCAGGCCATTGGCGTTATAAGCTTCTTCAGCTAATAAACTTTTTTGCTCTAACGGGGTTACTGGGAAAATGGCAATCATCGGAATGCCTAATGCAACCAGTTCAGCAGCTTCTTCAAGTAATAAATCAATCGATAAGCGTTCAACACCCGGCATTGATTCAATAGCTTCACGTCGACCATTACCTTCCAGTACAAACATCGGATAGATAAGATCATTAACAGTTAACTGATGCTCAGCCACTAAACGACGTGAAAAATCATTTTTGCGATTACGACGAGGACGGCGATTTGGGAATCCACCTAGAATAGTTTTACTCACGATATCTCCTTACGAGGTAGGAATACGAATTTGGCAACCAAGTACGAGTGGTACTTGGTTAGACCGTCATCTTACCGCGTGAGTAAGTGAATATCAGCACCTTGTACTGAAATAGCATCAACAATTACATTAATTGACGAATTAATTGCAGCCTTTTGATCTACCGCAGGTAATGCATACACATAACTCGCCGTGGATAAAAGGATACTTTCACAGGTGGTGAGCAGGTACGGTATAGGTAAATCCTTCACCGTGCCATTTTGAATTCCCGCATTAAGTAATTGGGTAAAAAAGCCTAACACTTCCTGCCATATCGCTAGTTGGGCCTTTTTATCAAAATACAGCGAATGACTGCATAATAAAATAAACGCCATTTTTTGTGGCTGGCTAACTAACCAGGTCACCCCATTAACCCAAATATTCGTCAATGGAAAAGGTGAGTCAGGATCATTTGTTTGTAACAACGCCTGCGCAAACTCTTTTTTCACTTCGAAATATAACGCTTCGATTAACGCTTCTTTCGTCGCAAAGTGATGAAACAAGGTACCCGTTGCAACTTTAGCTTCACGAGCAATCGCCGCTGTCGAAGTACCATGAAAACCATTGACCGTGAATAACGCTAATGCGCTATCCAAGATCAGCGTTCTTTTTGATTTAGTCATATTATCTCAAGAAAAATTTCAAAATTATCTTTTGTATCAAATTACCATAAGGGGCATGCACGAAGCGCGTTGAATGGAATTTACCTTGTTTCAATATCGTTTTTGATTTTGAAAAAGTACGGAAACCTTCAATACCATGGTAATGACCCATACCAGCGGAACCGACACCACCAAACGGTGCATCTTCAGCTGCTACATGCATAATTGTATCATTAATAGCGACGCCACCAGAAATCGTCTCACGTTGTATTTTTTGTTGGGTCGCATCATCAAAGCTCATGATATATAAAGCTAAAGGGTGTGGACGCGCTTTAATATAACAAATCGCATCATCAATTGAATCATAAGGTAAAATTGGTAATAATGGACCAAATATTTCATCCTGCATCAATTGCATATCTTCATTTGTATCTAACAGCAAATGTGGCAACATGCGATGCTTTTGATCATCACAACTACTACCCGATTGCATCGTTTCAACTTTAGCCCCTCTCTGCGTTGCATCTTCTAACCAAGATTTAAGACGCGCATACTGGCGATCATCAACAATATTAGTGTAATCATCATTATCCATTGCCGCTGGATAGCGACGATTAAATTCTTTACGATATTCACTTACAAATTCATCTACTTTTGCACGCGGGCAAAGAATATAATCAGGCGCCACACAAATCTGGCCAGCATTTAAGCTTTTCCCCAACATGATACGATTAACCGCAGTCTTGATATCAATATCAGGCGCCACAATTACAGGTGACTTACCACCTAACTCAAGCGTCACTGGCGTTAAGTTATCCGCAGCCGCACGCATTACGTGTTTACCGACCACTGTCGAGCCAGTAAATAATAAATGATCAAAAGGCAGTTTAGTAAAAGCAGCAGACAAAGCCATTTCACCTTCGACAATCGCCACATCCTTACTATCAAAAACAGATTCAATAATTTTCTTTAACACTTGATTCGTTTTCGGGGTGAACTCCGACATTTTGAGCATCGCACGATTACCGGCAGCAATACTAGTGATCAGAGGTACAATCGCTAAATTAATCGGAAAATTCCAAGGTACAACGATACCAACAACACCAACAGGCTGATAATGGATCGTAACACTAGCTGGCGCTAATAACAGTCCAGGACTACGTCGTGTCGGCTTCATCCATTTGGCTACACGCGATAAGGTATAATTAAATTGTGCAACCGTCGGTAAAATATCAGCGATCAATGTATCGTAACGAGAACGATGACCATAATCTTCAGAAACCGCAGTAACAAGAGCCTCTTTATTCGCAAGGAAAGCCGTTTTAAATTGCGTTAAACGCTTTTTACGTTCACTCATATCCCATTCAGCCTGAGTTACGTAGGCCTCTTTTTGCGCACTAAAGATATGTTCCATCGCTGTGATTTCAACAATACTATCGCTATCATTCATTTTAATTTCCGCTACGCTCATAATATCCATGCCTCAATATAAAAACCGACTAGTTAGTCAATTAAAATAGACTGAATAGTCGGTTTTGTCTACAATAGCCCAAAAATAAAATGAACAGCAGTGATAATCATCACAGCTTAGGCAGTTGGAAGAACTGTTCCGTCACATGTAGACTGCGACTAAGCAAAGTATCAATATCCTCTCCACGCGCTCTGGCAATCGTTGCGGCCACATGCGGTAGATGACAAGGTTCATTACGACGTGATTTTGGTTTTGGTTTCAAATCTCGGGGTAATAAATAAGGCGCATCGGTTTCTAACATTAACCGGTTAGCAGGTATGTCTCGTACCAATTGATATAAATCTACGCCACGGCGTTCATCGCAGATCCACCCTGTAATACCAATATGCAAATCTAGCTCTAGACAGGCGGCAAGATCACTAGCTGAACCAGTAAAACAATGCAGTACAGCAGCTGGTAACGCAGAACGATACTCTTTAAGGATGGCAATAAAACGTTCATTAGCATCGCGTTCATGCATAAATACCGGCATGTTTAATTCTGCAGCCAATTCCAATTGTTTGGCGAAAGCAGTTTCTTGCATTGGGCGTGGCGAAAAATCACGATTAAAATCAAGCCCACATTCACCGATAGCAACAACAGAGTCATGCTGCGCTAATGTTTTAATTTGCAGCCAGCTTTCATCTGTCGCATGTCGTGCATCATGGGGGTGAATACCAGCAGTGGCATAAAGTTGTTGGGGGTAATCTTGAGTAAGCTGATAGGCAAGCTGGCTTTCGGCGATATCCGTGCCAGTAACAATTAAACGGCGCACCCCTTGGGCAGAGGCACGCGCTATAACATCAGGTAAATCTTTGTGAAAAGCAACGTTTGTTAAATTAACACCTATATCAATCAGTTCCTGCTTCTTCATCTTTTATCTCGTCCTGTTTAACGTAAAAACGAGAAAATAATAAACCTAACTCAAACAATAGCAACATAGGAATAGCTAATAATGTTTGTGAAATAATGTCAGGAGGTGTTAATAGCATGCCCACAATGAACGCAGCAACGACGATATAAGGGCGCTTTTTACGTAAACTTTCAGGCGTTGTCGCACCAGTCCAACATAACACTAATGTCGCAATTGGAATTTCAAATGCCAAACCAAATGCAAAAAATATCTTTAATACAAAATCAAGGTAACTACTAATATCGGGCGCAAATGTAACCCCTTCAGGTGCAACACTAGCAAAAAATTCAAATGCTAACGGGAACACAATAAAGTAAGAAAAAGCCACCCCCAAATAAAACAGTAATGCACTACTGATCACCAGCGGCGCAATTAATTTTTTCTCATGCTTATATAAACCCGGCGCGATGAAACCCCAAATTTGATATAGTACCCAAGGGATAGCAATAAATGAAGAAGCAACCAAGGTTAACTTTATTGGCGTGAAAAATGGCGTAGCGACATCTGTTGCTATCATACTTGTACCAGCAGGTAGCTGCGCAATCAAAGGCGCCGAAACTAGCTGATAAATATCATTAGCGAAATATACTAAAGAAATAAAAACCACGATAATTGCGCCACTCGCACGCAATAACCGATCCCTCAGCTCGATTAAATGAGTAATCAAAGGCTGAGTATTTGGATCTGCTGCCATTTATTTTTTATCCTGTTCGATAGCTTGATCAGCTATTTTAGGCGCCTGTTCAACCGTTGAGGTTGCAGTCGATGACTCAGCATCCGCATAAGGACGTGTCACCGAGGCAGCTGCATCACGTAAAGAATCAATAGAGTCTTGTAGTTCAGGGCTAATATTGTTCATGCCTTGCTGCTCAGCTTTTTTCAAATTGTCATGCATTTCTTGAATTTTCAATTCATGTGACAATTCGTCTTTTACTGAGTTAGCTGCACCTTTAATGGTTTTCACCCAAGTGCTGACCGTTTTTATAGCCACAGGTAACCGCTCTGGCCCTAATACTAATAGGCCCAGAACTGAGATAACGACAATCTCCCAAAATCCGATATCAAACATAAATTACGCCTGTTCTTTATCTTTTTTTGTTTCTGTTGTTTCTTTAGTTACATCTGTTTTTGCTGCGGTCGTTTCTTCTAATACTTTACTTTCTGTTTTGGTGTCTTTAGCGTCGTCACCCATGGCTTTTTTAAAGCCTTTAACTGCCGCACCTAAATCACCACCAACATTACGTAATTTCTTCGTTCCAAATAACAAAAGAATAATTACAGCAATGATAATTAACTGAGTAACACTGATTCCGCCCATGATAAAACCTTATTTTATGTAATTGAATACGTCATTATTAATATTGATCAGTATACAGTATATAGACTACATATTTACTACACTCTGATCTACGATAAATTTAACCGACCTTTTCGAGTCTGCTATTTCAGCTTGAACCAACCAAGTACAGTGCTCCCAAAGCCAATGCTCGCTAGCGTCAATGCTAGTGATGTCGAATCCGGGTGATACACGATTGCGGCACAAAGCATAATTACACCACCCACACTCAGTAAATAACGTCCTTTACCTGACTGCGCTTGGTTTTGAGTAAATTGTTCAGCTTGAGTGAACAGTTTATCCAATTTAGCCTGTTGTTTGGTTGCCTTTGTTAATGTATCAAACACTAACTCTGGTAATTCAGGTAATTTTTCAGCCCAAAATGGGGCTCGTTGTTTTACTGCAGAAAATACCGCTTGAGGGCCCATTTGTTCTTTCACCCAGCGTTCAAGGAAAGGCTTTGCCGTATCCCATAAGTCTAGCTGAGGATAGAGCTGACGACCTAATCCTTCAATGTATAATAATGTTTTTTGCAATAGCACTAATTGCGGCTGCACTGTCATATCAAACTTACGCGCAGTAGCAAATAAGTTAACGAGTACATGTCCAAATGAAATCTCTGCTAATGGTTTTTCAAAAATAGGATCGCAAACAGTGCGGATCGCAAATTCGAAATCATTCACATCAACATGTGATGGTACCCAGCCAGAATCGACATGTAACTCCGCGACTTTACGATAATCACGATGGAAAAAGGCCAGTAAATTTTCTGCTAAATAACGTTTATCTTCACGATTTAAAGTACCAACGATACCACAATCAATACCAATCCAACGCGGATCTTCTGGCGTCTTATAATCAACAAATACATTACCAGGGTGCATATCAGCATGGAAAAAACTATCACGGAAAACCTGAGTGAAAAATGTTTCAACCCCACGCTCCGCAAGTAACTTCATGTTAGTACCTTGCGCTTCTAAAGCCGCAATATCAGATACAGGTATACCGTATATACGCTCCATCACAATCATGTTTTTATGACTGTAATCGGCATAAATTTCGGGAACATATAATTCTTTCGAATCCAAAAAGTTACGACGTAACTGCGTGGCATTAGCCGCTTCACGCTCGAGGTTTAATTCATCAAGAATCGTTTTTTCATAATCGAGAACGACTTCTAAAGGTCTCAAACGTACCGCTTCCGGCACTAATTTTAATAATACTTTCGAGAGTCGTTTCATCAACTGAGTATCGGCACGAATAATAGGCTCGATATCTGGTCGAATAATTTTTATAACGACTTCTTCCTTATTACTTTTAAGCTTCGCGCTATGCACTTGGGCAATAGATGCCGAAGCCAGGGGGATTGGATCAAAATCATCAAACACGTCTGTAATTGGTTTACCTAACGCTAATTCAATTTGCTGCATCGCCAATTGACTATCAAACGGCGGTACTTGATCTTGCAGCATCGCCAGCTGTTCAGCAAATTCTTGCGGAAGCAAATCGCGACGCGTTGATAACATCTGGCCGAATTTAATAAAAACAGGGCCTAGTTGCTGCAATGCTAATTTAACTCGCTCTGCAGATGACTTGTCAGCATGCTGATTTTTAATCCAAAAAATAGATTTTCGAGCGAGTCGTGCAGACAAGGGTTTTAACTGTGTCGGCAACAACTCATCAAGACCATATTCTAATACGATCTTTTGGATATGATAGAAACGCTTAAGCTCAACGACTGTCATCTATATATCTTCCTTACGTGAGAGTAAGGCTAAACGCATTTCAAATTGCTTGCATTGTAATTCTAGTTCAGCGACTTCATCACAGAAGTTAGCAATTTCTAGTGCTCCAGGAGCTAAACGTATTTCTTCAATGATATACTCAGCAATATTATGACGTGCAATAGTCATATTATTTTGCAACCAAGCTTGGCTTGATTTTGCACCTTGTAATAATTTATGCGCAGCAACATCACCGGTATAACGAGATAAGTGCTCTTCCCAGTCAATATCTAGCTCTTTGAGAATGATGCTAAATTTGCTTGCCACCATAGGATCGCCACGCATATCCAATTCACCCTCTTTAATCAAAGCAGTGAACTGTGAACTATCTTGTAAGCGAGATAGGCTCGACAACTTTATATCCATACAACAATCTGCATCACCATCATATTTGGCTAATACATCAATCTGAGATGAGAAAATAAAATATAATGGCTTAGGTAATTCAGCTATATTTACTTTTAATACCTTACCTTTTAATGACGCGATCTTATCTACGGCATTGGTATCTGCTTTTAATAATTGATTCAATAACGTTTCAATTCCAGCAGTAACAAGCATTTCGATTGACATGAGCATACCTTAGAATTTATAACCGCGATGCAGAGCAACAATACCACCTGTTAAATTATGGTATTCAACACTTTCAAAACCAACGGTTTCCATCATGCCTTTTAATGTGTCTTGATTAGGGTGCATACGGATTGATTCAGCTAGGTATTGGTAACTATCGCCATCATCAGCAATTAATTCACCCATTTTAGGCAAAATATTGAATGAATAGAAATCATAAACTTTATTCAACGCTTCAGAATCTGGTTTTGAAAATTCTAGCACTAATAAACGTCCACCCGGCTTTAATACACGGAACATCGACGCTAATGCCTTATCTTTATCTGTCACGTTACGTAAACCAAATGCAATCGTAATCAAGTCAAAGTGATTATCTGGGAAAGGTAGTTCTTCTGCATTTGCTTGTACATAAGTCACATTACCAACAATACCGCGGTCACGTAATTTAGCACGGCCAACTTTTAGCATTGAATCATTAATATCAGCTAGCGTAACAGAACCTGTATCGCCAACAATGCGTGAAAATTTAGCCGTTAAATCACCTGTACCACCGGCTAGGTCTAATACCTTATGGCCCTGTCTTACACCACTACAATCAATCGTAAAACGTTTCCATAATCGATGAATACCCATAGACATAAGATCATTCATTACATCATATTTAGCTGCTACTGAATGAAACACACTCGCAACCATATCGACCTTTTGGTCAGATTCTACGGTTTTATAACCAAAATGCGTGGTGTTATTTGATTTGTCTGTCATCGAGCTGTCCTTAATATCAGTTTAAGCGGTTAGTTTACTGCAACTCCGAGCCAACTGAAACGAAACAAATCATTAAATTTATAAAAGACAAAAAAATACCGCCTCAGTGGGCGGTATTAGATATAACAGAGTAAATCAGATTAACGTTTAAAGTTAATCGCTTCAAACTCAGGTAAATTGATATGCGTTACACTCGGTTTTGTTTCAGCAAGTATTTTACCCGCTCGAATAACATAACGAGGTGCAGTCTGACGTCGAATAGCATCATAACCTGAATCAGCAGGTAAAATAACCAAGTGACCAGGCTTACCTTCTTCAATACCATAACGGTCTTGAATATTTAATGTTTGCGCACTGTGATCGGTAATTAGTTTCAATGACTGATCTATTTGCTCATAACCCATGATTTGACATACATGCAGTCCCATATGCGTGACTTGTAGCATATTCGCAGTACCTAACGGGTACCAAGGATCGAAGATATCATCGTGACCGAAACAAACGTTAATATTCGCCGCGAGCATCTCTTTCACACGGGTAATACCACGACGCTTAGGATAAGAATCAAAACGCCCCTGTAAGTGAATATTTACCAGTGGATTTGCAACAAAGCTAATACCGGACATTTTCAGCAAACGGAATAAACGAGAAGCGTAAGCGTCATTATAAGAATGCATTGCTGTAGTATGACTTGCCGTGACACGATGACCCATTTTCTTTTCGTGTGCCAATGTTGCTACGGTTTCCACAAAACGAGATTGCTCATCATCAATTTCATCACAATGTACATCGATAAGACAATCAAATTCTTGCGCTAAATCGAAGACAAAATGAAGTGAATCAATTGCATATTCACGACTAAATTCGAAATGCGGAATAGCGCCAATAACGTCAGCCCCCATTTCCACAGCTTTACGCATAATCTCTTTACCATTAGGAAAAGAATTAATACCTTCCTGCGGAAATGCTACGATTTGAATTTCAATGAATTCTTTTAGCTCTTCACGTAATTCAAGTAATGCCTTAAGTGCAATTAAATTCGGTTCTGAAACATCAACGTGAGTACGTACGTATTGGATACCGTTCGCAATCTGCCATTTTAACGTCGTCGTTGCACGCTTCTTCACATCTTCATGTGTCAGCATAGCTTTACGTTCCGACCAACGCTCAATACCTTCAAATAAAGTACCTGACATGTTCCAGTTCGGTTCACCCGCTGTTTG
Source organism: Moritella marina ATCC 15381 (assembly GCF_008931805.1). Taxonomy (GTDB): domain Bacteria; phylum Pseudomonadota; class Gammaproteobacteria; order Enterobacterales; family Moritellaceae; genus Moritella; species Moritella marina. Next base: position 3,904,796 of record NZ_CP044399.1, read on the forward strand.
CGTTGTATCTAAATGCACATGTGGTTCAACAAATGGAGGCGTTGCTAAACCGCCTTCGCCATCAATAATATCGCAATCAGACCCATCTAGTTCGCCACACGGTTTAATGGCAGAGAAAATACCATTCTCGATACGAATATCAACAAACTTATTATTTCGGTAAAGTTGCACATTTTTAATTAAAGTCGGCATTACGCGTCACTCTTTTTAGTAGCATTAATTGATTTAGAGGCCATCACTTTACAACAAACGAAGTAAGCAATAGCACCACCGATAACGGCATTAACAGGGACTACACCTGGTAATAATTGACCCGCAGCGATACCAGCAGCAACAGCAATAAGTGCCTGCCAGCGAATTGTTTCGAATTCAGCTTTTGCAAATTCAGCATACTTACCTCGGTGGATTAGGAAATAATCGGCAATAAGTACACCACCGATTGGTGGAATAGCGGCACTTAAAAATGACAACCAGCCCACAAAATTATTATATAACCAAAGCGCAAATACAGTACCAATCACACCATTTATCATTGCTAACTTCTTACTGTCTATACCGGTCACATTTGAAAAACCCAAACCTGATGCATAAAGGGCATTATCATTTGTTGTCCAGATATTAAGACCTAATACGATAATAGCTGGAATTAATAACCCCTGCGTCATCATCACATCAGAAATATCAGCAAAGCCTGTTGCAGCGGCTCCAGCGGCGCCAAAGATAAACATTAATGAATTACCAATGAAGAAAGCAATAAGCGTAATAGCAACAGCAGCCATTGGCTTACGACCAAAGCGAACAAAGTCAGCCGTTAAGGTCCCGGCACTAATAAATGAGCCTATCACTAACGCAAGTGCTGTATTAAAATCGATTTTCTTATCAACAGCCGGAACTATTTTTTGCATTTCAGTAATACCGCCTAGATCATTCACAGCAAGATAAACCGAATAACCACCTAAGATAGCAATAGCTGGTACAGCGACAAAGCTTAATACCATTAGCGCTGAAATGCCAAAATAAACGGTCACAGTCATTAACAGTCCAGCAATCACAATGATTGTATTCACATCAAGCACAACGCCCATTTCACCCAGCAGCGCTTTTTGAACAGGTAATGCAAACATAGCCACACCAACGCCAAACCACCCTACCTGAGTACCACCAAGTAAGATAGACGGGATGTATGACCCCTTAGTACCAAATGAATAGCGTGCTAGCAAATGCGTTGAAAGGCCTGTCTTAGTACCAATATAACCAAGGAAAGCGGTATAGATACCGAGGATTAAATTACCAAGTAATACAGCGTAGAAGAAATCATCATAGGAAAGTCCAGTGCCTAGCGTACCACCTGTCCACATACTTGCAGAGAAAAAAGTTAGCCCTAGCATAACCAATGATAGTGCGATAAAACCTTTTCTTTCTGATTTAGGAACGGGTCCTAAAGAATAGTCATTTTGTGCAGCCACGAACTCTCCGATTTCTTTTTTTATTGACAAATTGCGCGGTATTCTAATGATCATCAACTTTAAGTCAATAACAAAATTTTTCCATCAATAAAACTCGCTAAAAAAAATGACACCGCTAACAATATGTATTTTTATAATAAAATTTAATAAAGAACAAGTTCAATAGCTTAGTTGCACCAAGATGAAATCAGTCATATTAAAATATGAGTACCATGACAGCAAAAATAAATTAAATTATTTTCCAATATCATAAGTCATAATGATAGAAGTACAGACTTACATCGACACTTGCGGGGTTGATAAAGATAAATTTCAGGTATAAAAAAACCTGGATCGTAAGATTCAGGCTTTCAATGTTGTTGGCAAAGAGAAAGCGAACGGCTTTCTACAAACCATAACCAGCGAAGCCTCCGGCAGCGTGACAGGCCGCTTTTTATTAAATAGTCTAAGACCGCCATGGATGGAGGAAGTGCAGGGAAATGTAGGTAACATTTCTAATCCAACTGAATACAATGAATAAGAATCAGCGCTCCCCGCAATCTGTATTCTTTAACCTCTGAATTTCAGGCATAAAAAAAGCCTGAATCTTTCGATTCAGGCTTAATCTAATTGTTGGCGGAGCGGACGGGACTCGAACCCGCGACCCCCGGCGTGACAGGCCGGTATTCTAACCAACTGAACTACCGCTCCGCACAATCTGTGCTGATAAATATCAGTCTTAATTTGGCGCTTGGCGATGCCCTACTCTCACATGGGGAAACCCCACACTACCATCGGCGTTATTACGTTTCACTACTGAGTTCGGAATGGAGTCAGGTGGTACCGCAACACTATGGTCACCAAGCAAATTCTTTACAGTTATTACACTGTTTGCTTTCTATAGAAGTTTTCACTTCGTTTTAATCTGAAAAGCTATAAATAAAGAAGTCTTTAAAACGTAAAGTGTTCAATCTATTCTTAAGTCGATTATTTCAATTAATCATACCACTTACGTACGAGTCGTACTTCAGTTTGTATGGTTAAGCCTCACGGGTAATTAGTACAAGTTAGCTCAATGCCTCACAGCACTTACACACCTTGCCTATCAACGTTGTAGTCTCCAACGGCCCTTCAGGGAGCTTAAAGCTCCAGTGAGAACTCATCTCGAGGCCTGCTTCCCGCTTAGATGCTTTCAGCGGTTATCAGTTCCGAACTTAGCTACCGGGCAATGCTATTGGCATAACAACCCGAACACCAGTGGTTCGTCCACTCCGGTCCTCTCGTACTAGGAGCAGCTCCTCTCAATTCTCAAACGCCCACGGCAGATAGGGACCGAACTGTCTCACGACGTTCTAAACCCAGCTCGCGTACCACTTTAAATGGCGAACAGCCATACCCTTGGGACCAACTTCAGCCCCAGGATGTGATGAGCCGACATCGAGGTGCCAAACACCGCCGTCGATATGAACTCTTGGGCGGTATCAGCCTGTTATCCCCGGAGTACCTTTTATCCGTTGAGCGATGGCCCTTCCATTCAGAACCACCGGATCACTAAGACCTACTTTCGTACCTGCTCGACGTGTCTGTCTCGCAGTTAAGCTGGCTTATGCCTTTGCACTAACCACATGATGTCCAACCATGTTTAGCCAACCTTCGTGCTCCTCCGTTACTCTTTGGGAGGAGACCGCCCCAGTCAAACTACCCACCAGACACTGTCCGCAATCCCGATAAGGGACCTACGTTAGAACATCAAACGTACAAGGGTGGTATTTCAAGGACGACTCAATATCATCTAGCGACAATATTTCATAGTCTCCCACCTATCCTACACATGTAGGTTCAATGTTCAGTGCCAAGCTATAGTAAAGGTTCACGGGGTCTTTCCGTCTAGCCGCGGGTACACTGCATCTTAACAGCGATTTCAATTTCACTGAGTCTCGGGTGGAGACAGCGTGGCCATCATTACGCCATTCGTGCAGGTCGGAACTTACCCGACAAGGAATTTCGCTACCTTAGGACCGTTATAGTTACGGCCGCCGTTTACCGGGGCTTCGATCATGAGCTTCGACCTAAGTCTAACCCAATCAATTAACCTTCCGGCACCGGGCAGGCGTCACACCGTATACGTCATCTTTCGATTTTGCACAGTGCTGTGTTTTTAATAAACAGTTGCAGCCACCATTTCTCTGCGACCAACAATAGCTTACGGAGCAAGTCCTTCACCATCATTGGCGTACCTTCTCCCGAAGTTACGGTACCATTTTGCCTAGTTCCTTCACCCGAGTTCTCTCAAGCGCCTTAGTATTCTCTACCTAACCACCTGTGTCGGTTTGGGGTACGATTCTCTCATATCTGAAGCTTAGAGGTTTTTCCTGCAAGCCGGGTATCAACTACTTCATCTCCGTAGAGACTCGTCATCAGTTCTCAGCATTCTCATTAAAGAGAGCGACCCGGATTTGCCTAAGTCACTTGCCTACTACCTTAAACATGGACAACCATCGCCATGCTAGCCTAACCTTCTCCGTCACCCCATCGCAATATAAGCGAGTACTGGAATATTAACCAGTTTCCCATCGACTACGCCTTTCGGCCTCGCCTTAGGAGTCGACTCACCCTGCCCCGATTAACGTTGGACAGGAACCCTTGGTCTTTCGGCGTGGAGGTTTTTCACCCCCATTATCGTTACTCATGTCAACATTCGCACTTCTGATACCTCCAGCAAGCTTCTCAACTCACCTTCAACGGCTTACAGAACGCTCCTCTACCATGCAAGAACAAGTCTTGCATCCGTAGCTTCGGTGGTATGTTTAGCCCCGTTAAATCTTCCGCGCAGACCGACTCGACCAGTGAGCTATTACGCTTTCTTTAAAAGATGGCTGCTTCTAAGCCAACTTCCTGGCTGTCTGAGCCTTTCCACATCGTTTCCCACTTAACATACACTTTGGGACCTTAGCTGACGGTCTGGGTTGTTTCCCTTTCCACGACGGACGTTAGCACCCGCCGTGTGTCTCCCGCGATTGAACTTATTGGTATTCGGAGTTTGCAAAGGGTTGGTAAGTCGGGATGACCCCCTAGCCTTAACAGTGCTCTACCCCCAATAGTTAGACGCGAGGCGCTACCTAAATAGCTTTCGAGGAGAACCAGCTATCTCCCGGTTTGATTGGCCTTTCACCCCCAGCCACAAGTCATCCGCTAATTTTTCAACATTAGTCGGTTCGGTCCTCCAGTTGATGTTACTCAACCTTCAACCTGCCCATGGCTAGATCACCGGGTTTCGGGTCTAATCCCAGCAACTATTCGCGCAGTTAACACTCGGTTTCCCTACGGCTCCGCTATTCGCTTAACCTTGCTACTGAAATTAAGTCGTTGACCCATTATACAAAAGGTACGCAGTCACAGAACAAGTCTGCTCCCACTGCTTGTACGTATACGGTTTCAGGTTCTATTTCACTCCCCTCACAGGGGTTCTTTTCGCCTTTCCCTCACGGTACTGGTTCACTATCGGTCAGTCAGTAGTATTTAGCCTTGGAAGATGGTCCTCCCATATTCAAACAGCATATCACGTGTGCCGTCCTACTCGATTTCACAGTAAGGTCGTTTTCATGTACGGGACTATCACCCTGTATCGTGAAACTTTCCAGAATCTTCCATTAACTTCCAAACTGCTTAAGGGCTAGACCCCGTTCGCTCGCCGCTACTAAGGGTATCTCTATTGATTTCTTTTCCTCGGGGTACTTAGATGTTTCAGTTCTCCCGGTTCGCTTCGCAACGCTATGTATTCACGTTACGATACCTTACTTAGTAAGGTGGGTTCCCCCATTCGGAAATCTGTGGATTAACGCTTTTTATCAACTCCCCACAGCTTAACGCAGATTAACACGTCCTTCATCGCCTCTGACTGCCTAGGCATCCACCGTATACGCTTAGTCACTTAACCATACAATCTAAAGTCGACTGTACAATTGAAATAACTAGGTATTATCTAGTTTTTTTCGCCTCAAGAATACTCAAGAACACTTCATTGTTATTACCGAAGTAATAACGTGTTTTAAGAACTTCTTTATTTATTCAGCTTTCCAAATTTTTAAAGAGCAATTTGCTAAAAAGCAAAAATAAGCATTAAGCTTGCTTAGCTTTGTATTTTAACAACTATGATGTGGTGGAGCTATGCGGGATCGAACCGCAGACCTCCTGCGTGCAAGGCAGGCGCTCTCCCAGCTGAGCTATAGCCCCACATCATAGAGTTCGTAAGAAGATTGGTAGGACTGAGTAGATTTGAACTACCGACCTCACCCTTATCAGGGGCGCGCTCTAACCAACTGAGCTACAGTCCTATCGCATTTCTTACATGCTTTTTACTTTTCTATTCAAGCAATTTGTGTGGGCACTTACAAAAATTAACAACTTTACGTAAGGAGGTGATCCAGCCCCAGGTTCCCCTAGGGCTACCTTGTTACGACTTCACCCCAGTCATGAACCACACCGTGGTCATCGCCCTCCCGAAGGTTAAGCTAATGACTTCTGGTGCAGCCCACTCCCATGGTGTGACGGGCGGTGTGTACAAGGCCCGGGAACGTATTCACCGTGACATTCTGATTCACGATTACTAGCGATTCCGACTTCATGGGGTCGAGTTGCAGACCCCAATCCGGACTACGACGCACTTTATGGGATTCGCTTACCATCGCTGGTTTGCAGCCCTTTGTATGCGCCATTGTAGCACGTGTGTAGCCCTACTCGTAAGGGCCATGATGACTTGACGTCGTCCCCACCTTCCTCCGGTTTATCACCGGCAGTCTCCTTAGAGTTCCCACCATTACGTGCTGGCAAATAAGGATAAGGGTTGCGCTCGTTGCGGGACTTAACCCAACATTTCACAACACGAGCTGACGACAGCCATGCAGCACCTGTCTCATAGTTCCCGAAGGCACCAATTCATCTCTGAAAAGTTCTATGGATGTCAAGAGTAGGTAAGGTTCTTCGCGTTGCATCGAATTAAACCACATGCTCCACCGCTTGTGCGGGCCCCCGTCAATTCATTTGAGTTTTAACCTTGCGGCCGTACTCCCCAGGCGGTCTACTTAATGCGTTAGCTTAAGAGCCCAGTTCTCAAGGAACCAAACTCCGAGTAGACATCGTTTACGGCGTGGACTACCGGGGTATCTAATCCCGTTTGCTACCCACGCTTTCGCATCTGAGCGTCAGTTACTTGCCAGGTGGCCGCCTTCGCCACTGGTATTCCTTCAGATCTCTACGCATTTCACCGCTACACCTGAAATTCTACCACCCTCTCAAGAACTCTAGTTTGCCAGTTCGAAATGCAGTTCTGGGTTGAGCCCGGGGCTTTCACATCTCGCTTAACAAACCGCCTGCATGCGCTTTACGCCCAGTAATTCCGATTAACGCTTGCACCCTCCGTATTACCGCGGCTGCTGGCACGGAGTTAGCCGAGTGCTTCTTCTGCGAGTAACGTCACAGTGGTAAAGTATTAATTTACCACCTTTCCTCCCTCGCTGAAAGTACTTTACAACCCGAAGGCCTTCTTCATACACGCGGTATGGCTGCATCAGGCTTTCGCCCATTGTGCAATATTCCCCACTGCTGCCTCCCGTAGGAGTCTGGACCGTGTCTCAGTTCCAGTGTGGCTGATCATCCTCTCAGACCAGCTAGGGATCGTCGCCTTGGTGAGCTCTTACCTCACCAACAAGCTAATCCCACTTGGGCTCATCTAGTCGCGAGAGCTTTCAAGAAGAGGCCCCCTTTCACCCGTAGGTCGTATGCGGTATTAGCAGTCGTTTCCAACTGTTGTCCCCCTCGACTAGGCAGATTCCCAAGCATTACTCACCCGTCCGCCGCTCGACGCCAGAATAGCAAGCTATTCTTCGTTTCCGCTCGACTTGCATGTGTTAAGCCTACCGCCAGCGTTCAATCTGAGCCATGATCAAACTCTTCAATTAAAAGTTTTTTGACTAATCAGCGATGCTGATTAAGTCGGCTCAATGAATTCTGTACTTCAACAACAAACCGAGGTTTGTTGTTTATAAAACCAAATCTTTCGATTTAATTTAATGTTCACAATTACATTGATATAATTTTTGGTCATTATATCTCTGCAAGTGCTCACACAGATTGCTTGAATAAATTGTTAAAGAGCATTGACCTTGACGTCTTGCGTCGTAGTCAGGCTGCGTATTCTACGCAAACCGAATTTGAAGTCAAGCACATATTTGCGCTTTATTCATGACGCTTAAAAAGTAACCTAAGTCGTTTCTAAATGCCTTGCTGAGCGGCTATTGCCGTGTCAGTGATGTCGTATTATAGAGATCGACCGAGGTATGGCAAGTGTTTATTAATGAAAAACACATAAGCTAAAAAATCTGTTCACAGAACCATCAAACCGCACATTTCAACAACTAATCAGTTCGATAAATAACATGCCAGCAGTAAGCGTCATAGTAATCCCCTACTATATCTATTATTTTAGCGACTACATTTGTAGCACAGAGTGAAATTAGCATGTCTTTACCAATAGAATATAATCGTTTTAGCTTACTCACATCAGAAAAAACAAAACGCCAACGACAACATAAAGCACAATTATTGTTATTACGTAGTGGCGAACTCAATATTCGTTTAGGTAAAACCCTGTTCAAATTAAATCAATCACAATCAATATGGCTACCACATGATTGTTTGTATTCACTCGAATCAATATCAGCAAGTCAGATCGATATATTCACATTTTCAGCCCGAGTAACCGCATCTTTGCCAACAACCTTACGTCAATGCCCAGCATCGCCACTATTACGAGTACTATGCGACGAGTTGGAGACGATTGATAATACCAGTTCAGCAGCGCAACACCTATTTCAAGTATGCTTAGATCAGGCACATAAACTAACAGAACATCATTAAGCTAATATTCTTTTATGGGTAAAAATGCGTATAATTAATTTTTTCACTATTTAAAGCAATTATGTTTATTTTCAAATGCGAAGGTTTTAACCAAGAACAAGCAACCATTCAAGTTGCGTCGTTATTATGGACAGAATCCGGCGAAGTTACCTTTAATGCCAATGATGATAGCTTTGCTTGCTTGTTACTAACTCAATGTAAAAGTGATAGTGGTGGTTTCTTCAATCTGCTTGCAGGTTGTAAGCCACTATACATAGAGCAGTGGCTGGAATATTTAGAAGAAAAGCAGTTAATCAAAAAAATTGTATTGCAGCAAGTCGACTATAAAGAAGCTGACTACCCCCTAAAACTCGGCTTTGATGATGAAAACGCCAGCACCTTACTCGACATGCTATATAAGATAGGTAACTTTAATCGTTTACAAGTTTCTCGCTACTTAAAAAATCGAAATAACATTACTTATCTATCAACTAAATACGATAAAAAAGATTTACAACGTTATCAGCAATTAGGCAAAGCGATCACCTTTATTCTTAAGCTTAAAAAATAATAGTTATATACGATAACAGTGAGTTACAACCTATTAAACAATGTTCACCAAGGTTAACGTTAATTATAGGGGCACCGAACAGTGCCCTCAATTACACTGTAGATTAACGTTTAACCGACTCAAGTTGATTCACAGCGTTTAACAGCGCAGTCAGTGAAGCTGTTAAAATATCATGATTGATCGCCACACCAATAACGGATTCAGTTGCTGTCTTTATTTGTAGATAAGCAATCGCATCCGCATCAGTACCTTTACTTAATGCATGCTCACTAAAATTAACCACTTCAAATTCAAGATTAAAATACAGCTTCAAGGAGCTAATAAATGCCGTTAGTGCCCCCTGCCCCTCTCCAGCAACACTAATCAGATCAATACCAGCAGCTAATCGCGCTTGTATTTTATCAATATCACCGTGGTTGACATTATAATCAGCTAATTGATATGGCTGCTCAGTATGCGCATAAGTCGATTTAAACAGTTGCCATATTTGTGGAACTAATAGCTCACTGGCTGTCGTTTCAGATTGTCGCTGAACCACACTAGAAAATTCAATTTGTAACCAACGCGGTAACTGCACGCCATATTCTTGCTCAAGTAAATAAGCAATACCACCTTTACCCGACTGGCTGTTAACTCGGATCACGTGTTGTAATGTACGGTTTAAATCAGTAGGGTCGATAGGTAAATAAGCAACATTCCAAGTACTCTCAGGAACACGACGGTCTAAGCATTTTTTAATAGCATCCTGATGACTGCCAGAAAAAGCGGTATACACTAATTCACCAACATAAGGATGGCGTGGATGAACTGGTAACTGAGTACACTCTGAAATAGTCGTAATAATATTATCAATATCACCAAGCTGAAGCTTAGGATCGACACCTTGACTATAAAGGTTCATCGCCATGGTGATAATATCCATATTACCGGTACGTTCACCATTACCCAATAAAGTGCCTTCAACACGATCAGCACCGGCCATAACCGCTAATTCAGCGGCTGCCACAGCACAGCCGCGATCATTGTGAGTATGAACACTGACAGTAATTGCGTCTCTATTTTTTACGTTCCCACAAAACCATTCGACTTGGTCAGCAAACACATTTGGCGTCGACATCTCAACAGTGGCAGGTAAATTAATGATCACTGGATTTGCAGCTGTTGGCTGCCAAACGGCATTCACCGCATCACAAATATCAACGGCAAAGTCCAACTCAGTTCCAGAAAAACTCTCTGGAGAATATTCAAACTGCCATTGCGGGCCAGGGTTTGCTTCTGCGTGCAGCTTAACCCAAGTAGCACCTTGTACGGCAATATCAATAATACCTTGGCGATCTTTTTGGAAAACAAGCTCTCTTTGTACCGTCGACGTTGAATTATAAACATGAATAATGGCTTGCTTAACACCTTTTAATGCCGCAAATGTCTGTTCAATCAAGCTCTCACGCGCTTGGGTTAATACTTGAATGGTTACATCACCCGGGATCTTATTCTCTTCAATCAGCCAACGAACAAAATCAAAATCCATTTTCGATGCAGCAGGAAAGCCCACCTCAATTTCTTTAAAGCCCATAGCTAATAGCAGTTCATAATAACGACGTTTTTGGCTCACGGTCATCGGCTCTACAAGTGCCTGGTTACCATCGCGTAAATCAACACTACACCACAGTGGCGTTTCGCTGATATTGTTATTTGGCCATTGTCGATTAGGCATATCTAAGGGAGGAAAAGCTTGGTATTTATTGTGATTAAATGTCGTCATATTAAGATCCTTTTACGTATTTACAATCCCATCATCAATGATGAGTTAGTGGTTATAGCGCGTGGTAATATCAGTAACTAAGCACCACATTCAAGGCTTAGCTACTGTATCCAAGTCGCATACGTAATAAAAATTTAATCTGTTTATAATTCATCATCGACACCAAGCATTTGATTACTAAAGTTTATACTTAAAGTATACGTATAAACTTACGGTCAATGGTTGTTTTGTTGCTGCTAATCCTCACCTGAACAGCAATATATAACCAACATAAAGTTAAATTTAGCAATATGTGACCCATTAAATCCAAATAAATTTTAAAGTAAAGAATCACATAATGCTTCTTCTAGCTTTTGCCAAGGTAACTCTTGCATACTTATAATTTCGATTTTACTCAGTTCTAATTCACCAACTGGCATGAAATCACATTCACCATTAACACTATTTATCGTAAAGCAACCTTGTTCAGTCTTAATCACAGCTTTTAAGCGTATTACTTCTAGTGGCTCTAATAGCGTAGCAAGCGCCATTAGATTAAATGTCTGGTGTTGATTAAAGACCCAGCCATAACTAAATAAACCCTGGCCATTACCATGATTACGCTCAAAACGAGGATCAATCATTAATTCCATCTGATCTGCGTGATGGTGGTGAGCATGGCTGTGCTTCAAATGGGCAGATAGATGCTGAGAGCGACGTTGTTCATTCAGGGGTAATGACAATGTATCAATAGAAAAATCACCGTGATGAGTCCATAATACCGATTTTTTAATGGGTAATAATTGCTGACTAAAATCCATAAAACTTGTTTCATCGTCACGATTTAATTGTTCGGTTTTATTCGCGACAAGTACATCCGCGAGACTGATTTGATCTTGAAAGTGATTATTTTCAACATATTTAGTATCATTCAGATGGGCGGGATCGACTAAACATATCGTTGCATTTAACGCTAATACATCACAATAAAACTCACCAGATAAGTCTTTAATCACTTGCTGTAAATGCCCAAGACCAGTAGGTTCAATTAAAATACGATCTGGCTTAGCTTTACTGATTAACATATTTAATCCCATTTTCATGGGTAATCCAGCCACACAGCACAGACAGCCACCCGGTACTTCTTTGACTATAATACGCTTTGCTTGATCTGTTAACGAGTCAGTGAAAGTAGACAATAAAGTACCATCAATGCCAATTTGACCAAACTCGTTGACTAAGATCCCCCACGTTTCATCTGCGGGTTTCTGTTTAAGCAATTGTTGGATCGCCGTAGTTTTACCTACACCAAGAAAACCAGTAATAATGTTAGTTGGTATTTTCTTTGCTTGTTTTGACATTAAGCTTCCTATGCATGATCACGAGGTTTCAAATTAATATTAAAACATCATAATAGATAAGCCATTTTTATAATACAGTGCAATATATGAAAATTATTATTTAAGAGGATAAAGCGGGAAACAAATATGAGGAATACACAGCAATATAACCGTGGGAAATAAACTCCCCCACGGCTAGGAAATGAAAAGTTGATTAATCAATCAGTTCATCATCATTCCAATCGTCATCCTCATAATTACCGCTTGCTAATGCAGCTTGTTCAATCACTTGAGCATAAGCAACAATAAAGTCTGGCATCATATCTAATACCGTCTGGGTAAAGGCTTCCCATTCAGTTTGTTGCAAGTCTGCAATTTGTTGCGCAGTCCCAGCACAAGAAAAATAACTTAAGCACAAATATGCCATTTGCAGGGCTTGACTAATCTCGCTGTTATCTTCTAATGAATTAATTAAGCTTTCATAATAAAAAGCGGCACCAATTGCAAAACCAATTGACCAATCATTTAACGCGGCACCAGATTTAAAGTTATCTGCGAAATGAGCAGTTTCAACGCATTCTTCAGGTAATAAAGCGCCAGAGTCATAAACTTGTTCGCTGATCTCGTTATAAACAGAGATAATAGCGAATAGTTTATCGTCAGAAATATTACCAGGGGCTGCACCACCAAAGATCATATCCATCCAGTCTTCTGTTTCTACTGGCGAAGGCGCAGCCACTAAACCAAAGAAAAACCCCTTCATCGCAACAAGTGATAAAGTTTCTTTTGGTGTTTCATCTCCAGATAACCAATCTGATAATAATATTTCGTCTTCACGTGATAACGCTGATTCAGTCATATAAAACCTTTTATTTCACAAATATTTTGTCGTGTTATTTAATGCCTAGTTTACTGTAAAGTCAGTGACAGTGATATTTATTCAACAGAAAGCTGATCTAAAATAGCGCACTGTGAAGAATTATCGCCCGTACAAGAAGAGGCTAATGATGATAGTGTGCTGTGCATTCCTTGTAATATAGTAATCCGAGATTCTATATCTGCAATTTTTTCTAATGTCAGTGCTTTAACCTGAGCTGCTGTGCCTTCTTCACTTTTATAGAGATGGACAAGCTCTTTACACTCTTCAAGATTAAATCCAGCGTCACGCGCTCGTTTAACAAAGTTCAACTCATCAATAATATGCTGATTATAATATCGATAACCATTATCACCTCGTATCGGGTGAGATGTTAAAGATATACTTTCGTAATAACGGATCGTTTTTGTCGATAAACCGACTTCCTTCGCGACTGTGCTAATATTTTTCATCATTTAACCTGTTACTTATTCTTTTAGGGTTTTAGCTCATGCCCTGAAATACGACAAACACTCATGAGGCTAAAAATTAGGTTTCCAACGCTTAATCAACAGTGAATTAGATAATACCGCAATACTACTAAATGCCATCGCTGCGCCAGCAAGTTCAGGACTTAAATAGCCCCCAGCAGCCAAAGGCAGCCCAATGATATTAAAAATAAACGCCCAAAATAAATTCTGCTGGATCTTACGCCACGTGAGTTTTGAAATATCCATTGCAGCTGAAACTAAGCGAGGATCATTTCTTAACAAGGTAATATTAGCCGTTTCCATCGCAACATCCGATCCAGATCCCATCGCAATACTAATATCAGCCTGTGCTAATGCTGGTGCATCATTAATACCATCACCAACCATAGCAACATATTTTCCAAGTTTCTGTCGATCTTGGATATAAATTGATTTCTGCTCAGGTTTAACATGTGCATAGTAGCTACCGACTTGTAATGCTTTCGCGATAGTCGCTACCGAAACGTCATTATCACCACTGAGTATCGTTGTATTTATATTAGCTTGTTGTAATAAGCTAATTGCTGCAAGACTTTCTGCACGTAAAGTATCAGCAATAATAAACAGTCCAACCAGCTCTCCAGCAATCGCGATCCACATATGTGATCCCACATGCTCACCTGACTTAGCGAGTAAGGAGTCACCATTCTGGGTATTAATATTCTCAGCCAGCATCAACTCTCTATTACCGATAAAAATCGGTTCTTCAGCAACATAACCTTTAATACCATAACCAAGAACAGTTTCGACCTGTGAAGCAGTTAATAATGTAAGCTGCTTATCTTTAGCGTAACGTATAATCGATTTTGCTAAAGGGTGTTCGCTAAGCTCTTGGACGCCTGCAGCACGACGAATTAGAGTGTCGATAGTATAATTAAAGCAATGTACAGCGATAACCTCAGGCTTACCTTGCGTCAAAGTACCCGTTTTATCTAGCATTACATCCGTAATTTTGTGTGTTTTCTGCAGCGTATCAATATCTTTAATTAAAATACCTTGTCGTGCAGCTGTCCCAGTTCCGGTCACTAATGCTGCTGGAGTAGCAAGACCTAAAGCGCAAGGACAAGCAATAACTAATACCGCGACAGCAGCAATAAGACCACCTTCAAAATCATCGAACCCTAAGTACCAAGTCAAAAATGTGATCGCGGCAATAGCTAAAACAACAGGGACGAAAATATTGCTAATCTTATCAACCAGTTGCTGAAATGGCGCTTTAGCCATTTGTGCAGTTTCGACAAGTGAAATAATTTTATTTAAACTCGATTCCTTACCCACAGCGCTAACCCGTAGCAATAAAATACCCGTGCCATTTATAGACCCTCCAATCAGTGTTTCACCAATAGTTTTAAACACGGGTAAACTTTCACCTGTGAGCATAGATTCATCTAATTCACTGCTACCATCAATAATGATACCATCTACCGGTACTTTATCGCCTGCAAGTATGCGAACTTCATCCCCAATAACAACTTCTTCGACAGGCATTTTTGACCATTCCCCACCGCGCTTAACCATCGCCACTTCAGGTCTTAACATCATCAATTCATTGATGGCAGAGGATGTACTTTGTTTGGCGTTTTCCTCCAAATATTTACCTAATGATATAAGGGTGATAACAACAGCACTGGCTTCAAAATACACCAAACCTTGCGCGTTTTCTCCGAGCGTTAGCAATAAATATAAACTATAAAAGTAAGCAGCGCTGGTACCAGTCGCTACAAGTACATCCATATTAGCCGCACCATTCTTTAACGACTTATAAGCCCCTAAATAGTATCGGCGACCGATAAAAAATTGAACAGGGGTTGCTAATACAAGTTGTAACCATACTGGCAGCATAAAATGAATATTATCAATAAACATCGTCAGCATAGCCGCTAGTAAAGGCAATGTTAACAATGCAGAAATGATCACATAGAATAACTGCTGTTTATTTTTTCTTTTTGATTCAATAGTTCTAGCCAACAGGTTTTCTGTTTGTGATACCACAGTACCTTGATTAACAGTCGCTTGATAACCTAAATTGATAATCAAATTAATCACGTCAGCAGGAACAAGACCACCAGAGAAATACGTTAAGGTAATTTTCTCGCTCGCAAAATTAGCATCCACTGTTAATATATCTTTATTCAATAACAATTTAGACACTGTTTTCGTTGCACAGTTAGCACAAGACCAACCATTAATGGAAAGTGACAATTCTTCAGTATCGTAAATGTAGTTTTTATCATCTAAAACAGCTTTTACTGCATGGCTTGAGGTAATATCAGCTATATTTATTTGAGCTGTATTTAGGGCGAAATTAACTCGAGCCTCAATACCGTTCTCGGAATTTAAAGCAGATTCTAATTTCGATGCACAACCAGCACATGACATGCCTTCGATACTGATTGAAAGTGTTTTAGACATAACGAAAAAACCTTATTGATGATAATATGCATAAAATATAACCTTTACCCTAAGTGTAAGGTCAAGGCGAATGTAATGCGATTTTGCCCTAAATATTTTGTAACAAGGTGTAACATGCAGTAAAAACGCGATAAGCCTAACATTAACGATATTTTTTTTATGAATAATAGCCTCTATGTAATAAAATTACTTATATAGTTAAGCTACATCAGATTAAGACACGTTTAAATCGCTTTACCAGCTCAATATGTAGATTAATTACCACATTCCATTTAGTTAAAAGTGAAAAATAAAATCATGAATCTAACAAAAACGAATGCTTGGCAAGATTTAATAGCACATTACTCAGAGATGCAAAACACAAATATCAGCAATTTATTTGCAAATGATAACAACAGATTTGAGCAGTTCTCTAAGCAATTTAATAATGATATTTTATGTGATTTTTCTAAAAATATTATTACGCAATGCACATTAAAAAAACTAACTGCGCTTGCTCATGAAGTCAATTTACCGACAGCAATTAAAGCGATGGTTTCAGGTGAGCAGATCAACCAAACTGAAAAAAGAGCGGTACTGCATACAGCACTTAGAAATCGCAGTAATACGCCTGTTTTGGTTGATGGTAAAGATGTAATGCCCGCTGTTAATGCGGTATTAGCGCAGATGAAAGCATTCTGTCATGACATTATTAGCGGTAATTGGAAAGGTTATACCGGCAAAGCGATTACAGATATTGTAAACATCGGCATCGGTGGTTCAGACTTAGGTCCTTACATGGTGACTGAAGCATTAAGACCTTATAAAAACCATTTAAACATGCATTTTGTTTCTAATGTTGACGGCACCCACATCGCCGAAACACTGAAAAATTTAAATCCAGAAACAACGCTTTTTCTCATCGCATCGAAAACATTCACAACTCAAGAAACCATGACCAATGCACACAGTGCAAGATCATGGTTCTTAGCAAGTGCCGAAAGTGAAGAGCATGTTGCATCACACTTTGCTGCACTATCAACTAACGCAGCATCAGTTCAAGCGTTCGGTATTGATACAAAGAACATGTTTGAATTTTGGGATTGGGTTGGTGGCCGTTATTCACTTTGGTCAGCAATTGGTTTATCTATCGCATTAAGTATTGGCTTCGATAATTTTGAAGAACTGCTTAGCGGTGCACACGATATGGATAAGCATTTTGTTGAAACGCCACTAGAAGATAATATCCCGGTGATCTTGGCATTAATCGGAGTTTGGTATAACAACTTCTTTGGCGCTGAAAGCGAAGCTATTTTACCTTACGATCAATATATGCATCGTTTTGCTGCTTATTTTCAGCAAGGTAATATGGAGTCAAATGGCAAGAGCGTAGATCGTGATGGTAACGCGGTTGATTACCAAACGGGTCCTATTATTTGGGGTGAACCAGGTACGAATGGCCAGCATGCTTTCTATCAACTAATTCACCAAGGTACGAAGCTTATTCCTTGTGACTTTATCGCTCCAGCTCAATCACATAATAAAATTTCCGACCATCACGCTAAATTAATGTCTAACTTCTTTGCCCAGACAGAAGCGCTAGCGTTTGGTAAATCAAAACAAACTGTCATTGATGAACTAACTAACTCAGGTATGTCAGAAACTAATATTACCGCATTAGCTGAATTTAAAACGTTCACAGGTAACAATCCTACGAACTCTATTTTATTCAAACAGCTGACACCGAAGACTTTAGGTTCATTGTTAGCAATGTATGAGCATAAGATCTTCACACAAGGCATTATCTGGAATATCTTTAGCTTTGATCAATGGGGTGTAGAACTAGGTAAACAGCTAGCAAATCAAATCTTACCTGAGTTAAACAATGAACTATCAGTTGATAGCCATGACAGCTCAACGAATGGTTTAATTAATACCTTCAAGGCTTGGCGTTAAGCTAACCCAAAATCCTTAGATAGATCATAAATGATTTTAGCAGCCCTATAAACATAAAAACCAGCCGTAGGCTGGTTTTTTTTATTGTTTCGCGCAGGTTTCCAACTTTTGATGCCTGCCGTTTTCAGCGTCTTAACATACAGGCTTAGCGCTCTGTCTTATTGCGTAAATTTTAGACACAAAAAAGCCGATACCATTGCTGATATCGGCTCTCTCTAATTTGGCGCTTGGCGATGCCCTACTCTCGCATGGGGAAACCCCACACTACCATCGGCGTTATTACGTTTCACTACTGAGTTCGGAATGGGATCAGGTGGTACCGTAACACTATGGTCACCAAGCAAATCTGGTTTGCTTTCTATAGAAGTTCTCACTTCGTTTTTAATCTGAAAAGCTATAAATAAAGAAGTCTTTAAACATAAAGTGTTCAATCTATTCTTAAGTCGATATTTCAATTAATCATACCACTTACGTACGAGTCGTACTTCAGTTTGTATGGTTAAGCCTCACGGGTAATTAGTACAAGTTAGCTCAATGCCTCACAGCACTTACACACCTTGCCTATCAACGTTGTAGTCTCCAACGGCCCTTTAGGGAGCTTAAAGCTCCAGTGAGAACTCATCTCGAGGCCTGCTTCCCGCTTAGATGCTTTCAGCGGTTATCAGTTCCGAACTTAGCTACCGGGCAATGCTATTGGCATAACAACCCGAACACCAGTGGTTCGTCCACTCCGGTCCTCTCGTACTAGGAGCAGCTCCTCTCAATTCTCAAACGCCCACGGCAGATAGGGACCGAACTGTCTCACGACGTTCTAAACCCAGCTCGCGTACCACTTTAAATGGCGAACAGCCATACCCTTGGGACCAACTTCAGCCTACGGGATGTGATGAGCCGACATCGAGGTGCCAAACACCGCCGTCGATATGAACTCTTGGGCGGTATCAGCCTGTTATCCCCGGAGTACCTTTTATCCGTTGAGCGATGGCCCTTCCATTCAGAACCACCGGATCACTAAGACCTACTTTCGTACCTGCTCGACGTGTCTGTCTCGCAGTTAAGCTGGCTTATGCCTTTGCACTAACCACATGATGTCCAACCATGTTTAGCCAACCTTCGTGCTCCTCCGTTACTCTTTGGGAGGAGACCGCCCCAGTCAAACTACCCACCAGACACTGTCCGCAATCCCGATAAGGGACCTACGTTAGAACATCAAACGTACAAGGGGTGGTATTTCAAGGGACGACTCAATATCATCTAGCGACAATATTTCATAGTCTCCCACCTATCCTACACATGTAGGTTCAATGTTCAGTGCCAAGCTATAGTAAAGGTTCACGGGGTCTTTCCGTCTAGCCGCGGGTACACTGCATCTTAACAGCGATTTCAATTTCACTGAGTCTCGGGTGGAGACAGCGTGGCCATCATTACGCCATTCGTGCAGGTCGGAACTTACCCGACAAGGAATTTCGCTACCTTAGGACCGTTATAGTTACGGCCGCCGTTTACCGGGGCTTCGATCATGAGCTTCGACCTAAGTCTAACCCAATCAATTAACCTTCCGGCACCGGGCAGGCGTCACACCGTATACGTCATCTTTCGATTTTGCACAGTGCTGTGTTTTTAATAAACAGTTGCAGCCACCATTTCTCTGCGACCAACAATAGCTTACGGAGCAAGTCCTTCACCATCATTGGCGTACCTTCTCCCGAAGTTACGGTACCATTTTGCCTAGTTCCTTCACCCGAGTTCTCTCAAGCGCCTTAGTATTCTCTACCTAACCACCTGTGTCGGTTTGGGGTACGATTCTCTCATATCTGAAGCTTAGAGGTTTTTCCTGGAAGCCGGGTATCAACTACTTCATCTCCGTAGAGACTCGTCATCAGTTCTCAGCATTCTCATTAAAGAGAGCGACCCGGATTTGCCTAAGTCACTTGCCTACTACCTTAAACATGGACAACCATCGCCATGCTAGCCTAACCTTCTCCGTCACCCCATCGCAATATAAGCGAGTACTGGAATATTAACCAGTTTCCCATCGACTACGCCTTTCGGCCTCGCCTTAGAGTCGACTCACCCTGCCCCGATTAACGTTGGACAGGAACCCTTGGTCTTTCGGCGTGGAGGTTTTCACCCCATTATCGTTACTCATGTCAACATTCGCACTTCTGATACCTCCAGCAAGCTTCTCAACTCACCTTCAACGGCTTACAGAACGCTCCTCTACCATGCAAGAACAAGTCTTGCATCCGTAGCTTCGGTGGTATGTTTAGCCCCGTTAAATCTTCCGCGCAGACCGACTCGACCAGTGAGCTATTACGCTTTCTTTAAAGATGGCTGCTTCTAAGCCAACTTATGGCTGTCTGAGCCTTTCCACATCGTTTCCCACTTAACATACACTTTGGGACCTTAGCTGACGGTCTGGGTTGTTTCCCTTTCCACGACGGACGTTAGCACCCGCCGTGTGTCTCCCGCGATTGAACTTATTGGTATTCGGAGTTTGCAAGGGGTTGGTAAGTCGGGATGACCCCTAGCCTTAACAGTGCTCTACCCCCAATAGTTAGACGCGAGGCGCTACCTAAATAGCTTTCGAGGAGAACCAGCTATCTCCCGGTTTGATTGGCCTTTCACCCCCAGCCACAAGTCATCCGCTAATTTTTCAACATTAGTCGGTTCGGTCCTCCAGTTGATGTTACTCAACCTTCAACCTGCCCATGGCTAGATCACCGGGTTTCGGGTCTAATCCCAGCAACTATTCGCGCAGTTAACACTCGGTTTCCCTACGGCTCCGCTATTCGCTTAACCTTGCTACTGAAATTAAGTCGTTGACCCATTATACAAAAGGTACGCAGTCACAGAACAAGTCTGCTCCCACTGCTTGTACGTATACGGTTTCAGGTTCTATTTCACTCCCTCACAGGGGTTCTTTTCGCCTTTCCCTCACGGTACTGGTTCACTATCGGTCAGTCAGTAGTATTTAGCCTTGGAAGATGGTCCTCCCATATTCAAACAGCATATCACGTGTGCCGTCCTACTCGATTTCACAGTAAGGTCGTTTTCATGTACGGGACTATCACCCTGTATCGTGAAACTTTCCAGAATCTTCCATTAACTTCCAAACTGCTTAAGGGCTAGACCCCGTTCGCTCGCCGCTACTAAGGGTATCTCTATTGATTTCTTTTCCTCGGGGTACTTAGATGTTTCAGTTCTCCCGGTTCGCTTCGCAACGCTATGTATTCACGTTACGATACCTTACTTAGTAAGGTGGGTTCCCCATTCGGAAATCTGTGGATTAACGCTTTTATCAACTCCCACAGCTTAACGCAGATTAACACGTCCTTCATCGCCTCTGACTGCCTAGGCATCCACCGTATACGCTTAGTCACTTAACCATACAATCTAAAGTCGACTGTACAATTGAAATAACTAGGTATTATCTAGTTTTTTTCGCCTCAAGAATACTCAAGAACACTTCATTGTTATTACCGAAGTAATAACGTGTTTTAAGAACTTCTTTATTTATTCAGCTTTCCAAATTTTTAAAGAGCAATTTGCTAAAAAGCAAAGATAAGCGTTGCTTATCTTTACTTTCTAACGTCTTTAACGTTTTCTATTCAAGCAATTTGTGTGGGCACTTACAAAAATTAACAACTTTACGTAAGGAGGTGATCCAGCCAGGTTCCCCTAGGGCTACCTTGTTACGACTTCACCCCAGTCATGAACCACACCGTGGTCATCGCCCTCCGAAGGTTAAGCTAATGACTTCTGGTGCAGCCCACTCCCATGGTGTGACGGGCGGTGTGTACAAGGCCGGGAACGTATTCACCGTGACATTCTGATTCACGATTACTAGCGATTCCGACTTCATGGGGTCGAGTTGCAGACCCCAATCCGGACTACGACGCACTTTATGGGATTCGCTTACCATCGCTGGTTTGCAGCCCTTTGTATGCGCCATTGTAGCACGTGTGTAGCCCTACTCGTAAGGGCCATGATGACTTGACGTCGTCCCCACCTTCCTCCGGTTTATCACCGGCAGTCTCCTTAGAGTTCCCACCATTACGTGCTGGCAAATAAGGATAAGGGTTGCGCTCGTTGCGGGACTTAACCCAACATTTCACAACACGAGCTGACGACAGCCATGCAGCACCTGTCTCATAGTTCCCGAAGGCACCAATTCATCTCTGAAAAGTTCTATGGATGTCAAGAGTAGGTAAGGTTCTTCGCGTTGCATCGAATTAAACCACATGCTCCACCGCTTGTGCGGGCCCCGTCAATTCATTTGAGTTTTAACCTTGCGGCCGTACTCCCTGGGCGGTCTACTTAATGCGTTAGCTTAAGAGCCCAGTTCTCAAGGAACCAAACTCCGAGTAGACATCGTTTACGGCGTGGACTACCGGGGTATCTAATCCCGTTTGCTACCCACGCTTTCGCATCTGAGCGTCAGTTACTATGGGTGGCCGCCTTCGCCACTGGTATTCCTTCAGATCTCTACGCATTTCACCGCTACACCTGAAATTCTACCACCCTCTCAAGAACTCTAGTTTGCCAGTTCGAAATGCAGTTCCCAGGTTGAGCCCGGGGCTTTCACATCTCGCTTAACAAACCGCCTGCATGCGCTTTACGCCCAGTAATTCCGATTAACGCTTGCACCCTCCGTATTACCGCGGCTGCTGGCACGGAGTTAGCCGGTGCTTCTTCTGCGAGTAACGTCACAGTGGTAAAGTATTAATTTACCACCTTTCCTCCTCGCTGAAAGTACTTTACAACCCGAAGGCCTTCTTCATACACGCGGTATGGCTGCATCAGGCTTTCGCCCATTGTGCAATATTCCCCACTGCTGCCTCCCGTAGGAGTCTGGACCGTGTCTCAGTTCCAGTGTGGCTGATCATCCTCTCAGACCAGCTAGGGATCGTCGCCTTGGTGAGCTCTTACCTCACCAACAAGCTAATCCCACTTGGGCTCATCTAGTCGCGAGAGCTTTCAAGAAGAGGCCCCCTTTCACCCGTAGGTCGTATGCGGTATTAGCAGTCGTTTCCAACTGTTGTCCCCCTCGACTAGGCAGATTCCCAAGCATTACTCACCCGTCCGCCGCTCGACGCCAGAATAGCAAGCTATTCTTCGTTTCCGCTCGACTTGCATGTGTTAAGCCTACCGCCAGCGTTCAATCTGAGCCATGATCAAACTCTTCAATTAAAAGTTTTTTGACTAATCAGCGATGCTGATTAAGTCGGCTCAATGAATTCTGTACTTCAACAACAAACCGAGGTTTGTTGTTTATAAAACCAAATCTTTCGATTTAATTTAATGTTCACAATTACATTGATATAATTTTTGGTCATTATATCTCTGCAAGTGCTCACACAGATTGCTTGAATAAATTGTTAAAGAGCATACTGAGCGGCTGTTGCCGTGTCAGTGGGATGCATTATAGAGATTTCGATCACATAGGCAATGTTTTTATGCACAAATATGCATTTAATATCTAACGTATAAAAAAACAGCAACAAAGCCGATTTTAACGATCATAATTCATACGAACGCTTGTTATTACAACACTTATGATTTAACGCGATCAACATTAAAATATAAAACGTATCACCAAGGCTAGTTAATCTAGTACTGAATAACCTATCTCGCCAATAATACTTAAAATAAATAGGCGTTATCGCGTCATATTGGGATCCACAACAACCATGACCGCCGAATAAATAGCAAAAAGGCTATAGACTATAGAACGGTCGATATATCCATTACCCAATGCAAAAAAAACAGCTGTCGCTGGTTTTTTAATACATTTATCAGGACTTAATCGCCTATCTTTGGCTTATACCGACCAATTTAAACGAGTAAATTACCATAGTGCCGTAAATTTCAGACACAAAAAAGCCGATACCATTACTGATATCGGCTCTCTCTAATTTGGCGCTTGGCGATGCCCTACTCTCACATGGGGAAACCCCACACTACCATCGGCGTTATTACGTTTCACTACTGAGTTCGGAATGGGATCAGGTGGTACCGCAACACTATGGTCACCAAGCAAATTCTTTACAGTTATTACACTGTTTGCTTTCTATAGAAGTTTTCACTTCGTTTTAATCTGAAAAGCTATAAATAAAGAAGTCTTTAAAACATAAAGTGTTCAATCTATTCTTAAGTCGATATTTCAATTAATCATACCACTTACGTACGAGTCGTACTTCAGTTTGTATGGTTAAGCCTCACGGGTAATTAGTACAAGTTAGCTCAATGCCTCACAGCACTTACACACCTTGCCTATCAACGTTGTAGTCTCCAACGGCCCTTCAGGGAGCTTAAAGCTCCAGTGAGAACTCATCTCGAGGCCTGCTTCCCGCTTAGATGCTTTCAGCGGTTATCAGTTCCGAACTTAGCTACCGGGCAATGCTATTGGCATAACAACCCGAACACCAGTGGTTCGTCCACTCCGGTCCTCTCGTACTAGGAGCAGCTCCTCTCAATTCTCAAACGCCCACGGCGAATGGGGACCGAACTGTCTCACGACGTTCTAAACCCAGCTCGCGTACCACTTTAAATGGCGAACAGCCATACCCTTGGGACCAACTTCAGCCAGGATGTGATGAGCCGACATCGAGGTGCCAAACACCGCCGTCGATATGAACTCTTGGGCGGTATCAGCCTGTTATCCCCGGGTACCTTTTATCCGTTGAGCGATGGCCCTTCCATTCAGAACCACCGGATCACTAAGACCTACTTTCGTACCTGCTCGACGTGTCTGTCTCGCAGTTAAGCTGGCTTATGCCTTTGCACTAACCACATGATGTCCAACCATGTTTAGCCAACCTTCGTGCTCCTCCGTTACTCTTTGGGAGGAGACCGCCCCAGTCAAACTACCCACCAGACACTGTCCGCAATCCCGATAAGGGACCTACGTTAGAACATCAAACGTACAAGGGTGGTATTTCAAGGACGACTCAATATCATCTAGCGACAATATTTCATAGTCTCCCACCTATCCTACACATGTAGGTTCAATGTTCAGTGCCAAGCTATAGTAAAGGTTCACGGGGTCTTTCCGTCTAGCCGCGGGTACACTGCATCTTAACAGCGATTTCAATTTCACTGAGTCTCGGGTGGAGACAGCGTGGCCATCATTACGCCATTCGTGCAGGTCGGAACTTACCCGACAAGGAATTTCGCTACCTTAGGACCGTTATAGTTACGGCCGCCGTTTACCGGGGCTTCGATCATGAGCTTCGACCTAAGTCTAACCCAATCAATTAACCTTCCGGCACCGGGCAGGCGTCACACCGTATACGTCATCTTTCGATTTTGCACAGTGCTGTGTTTTTAATAAACAGTTGCAGCCACCATTTCTCTGCGACCAACAGTAGCTTACGGAGCAAGTCCTTCACCACCATTGGCGTACCTTCTCCCGAAGTTACGGTACCATTTTGCCTAGTTCCTTCACCCGAGTTCTCTCAAGCGCCTTAGTATTCTCTACCTAACCACCTGTGTCGGTTTGGGGTACGATTCTCTCATATCTGAAGCTTAGAGGTTTTTCCTGGAAGCCGGGTATCAACTACTTCATCTCCGTAGAGACTCGTCATCAGTTCTCAGCATTCTCACTAAAGAGAGCGACCCGGATTTGCCTAAGTCACTTGCCTACTACCTTAAACATGGACAACCATCGCCATGCTAGCCTAACCTTCTCCGTCACCCCATCGCAATATAAGCGAGTACTGGAATATTAACCAGTTTCCCATCGACTACGCCTTTCGGCCTCGCCTTAGGAGTCGACTCACCCTGCCCCGATTAACGTTGGACAGGAACCCTTGGTCTTTCGGCGTGGAGGTTTTTCACCCCCATTATCGTTACTCATGTCAACATTCGCACTTCTGATACCTCCAGCAAGCTTCTCAACTCACCTTCAACGGCTTACAGAACGCTCCTCTACCATGCAAGAACAAGTCTTGCATCCGTAGCTTCGGTGGTATGTTTAGCCCCGTTAAATCTTCCGCGCAGACCGACTCGACCAGTGAGCTATTACGCTTTCTTTAAAGATGGCTGCTTCTAAGCCAACTTATGGCTGTCTGAGCCTTTCCACATCGTTTCCCACTTAACATACACTTTGGGACCTTAGCTGACGGTCTGGGTTGTTTCCCTTTCCACGACGGACGTTAGCACCCGCCGTGTGTCTCCCGCGATTGAACTTATTGGTATTCGGAGTTTGCAAGGGGTTGGTAAGTCGGGATGACCCCTAGCCTTAACAGTGCTCTACCCCAATAGTTAGACGCGAGGCGCTACCTAAATAGCTTTCGAGGAGAACCAGCTATCTCCCGGTTTGATTGGCCTTTCACCCCAGCCACAAGTCATCCGCTAATTTTTCAACATTAGTCGGTTCGGTCCTCCAGTTGATGTTACTCAACCTTCAACCTGCCCATGGCTGAATCACCGGGTTTCGGGTCTAATCCCAGCAACTATTCGCGCAGTTAACACTCGGTTTCCCTACGGCTCCGCTATTCGCTTAACCTTGCTACTGAAATTAAGTCGTTGACCCATTATACAAAAGGTACGCAGTCACAGAACAAGTCTGCTCCCACTGCTTGTACGTATACGGTTTCAGGTTCTATTTCACTCCCCTCACAGGGGTTCTTTTCGCCTTTCCCTCACGGTACTGGTTCACTATCGGTCAGTCAGTAGTATTTAGCCTTGGAAGATGGTCCTCCCATATTCAAACAGCATATCACGTGTGCCGTCCTACTCGATTTCACAGTAAGGTCGTTTTCATGTACGGGACTATCACCCTGTATCGTGAAACTTTCCAGAATCTTCCATTAACTTCCAAACTGCTTAAGGGCTAGACCCCGTTCGCTCGCCGCTACTAAGGGTATCTCTATTGATTTCTTTTCCTCGGGGTACTTAGATGTTTCAGTTCTCCCGGTTCGCTTCGTAACGCTATGTATTCACGTTACGATACCTTACTTAGTAAGGTGGGTTCCCCCATTCGGAAATCTGTGGATTAACGCTTTTATCAACTCCCCACAGCTTAACGCAGATTAACACGTCCTTCATCGCCTCTGACTGCCTAGGCATCCACCGTATACGCTTAGTCACTTAACCATACAATCTAAAGTCGACTGCACAATTGGAAATAACTAGGTATTATCTAGTTTTTTCGCCTCAAGAATACTCAAGAACACTTCATTGTTATTAAACCATTCACTCGAAAATGAATTATTCAATAACGTGTTTTAAGAACTTCTTTATTTATTCAGCTTTCCAAATTTTTAAAGAGCAATTTGCTAAAAGCAAAAATAATGAATCTAAAGAGATTAGTTATTTTTGATTTTTAGTCAGAAAAAAGTGGTATCCCGTACGAGATTTGAACTCGTGTTACCGCCGTGAAAGGGCGGTGTCCTAGGCACCCTCTAGACGAACGGGACACTATTTACTTTCACGATTGGATTTCATCCCAATCGTTGTCTTCAACGTTTCTATTCAAGCAATTTGTGTGGGCACTTACAAAAATTAACAACTTTACGTAAGGAGGTGATCCAGCCGGGTTCCCCTAGGGCTACCTTGTTACGACTTCACCCCAGTCATGAACCACACCGTGGTCATCGCCCTCCCGAAGGTTAAGCTAATGACTTCTGGTGCAGCCCACTCCCATGGTGTGACGGGCGGTGTGTACAAGGCCCGGGAACGTATTCACCGTGACATTCTGATTCACGATTACTAGCGATTCCGACTTCATGGGGTCGAGTTGCAGACCCCAATCCGGACTACGACGCACTTTATGGGATTCGCTTACCATCGCTGGTTTGCAGCCCTTTGTATGCGCCATTGTAGCACGTGTGTAGCCCTACTCGTAAGGGCCATGATGACTTGACGTCGTCCCCACCTTCCTCCGGTTTATCACCGGCAGTCTCCTTAGAGTTCCCACCATTACGTGCTGGCAAATAAGGGATAAGGGTTGCGCTCGTTGCGGGACTTAACCCAACATTTCACAACACGAGCTGACGACAGCCATGCAGCACCTGTCTCATAGTTCCCGAAGGCACCAATCCATCTCTGGAAAGTTCTATGGATGTCAAGAGTGGGTAAGGTTCTTCGCGTTGCATCGAATTAAACCACATGCTCCACCGCTTGTGCGGGCCCCGTCAATTCATTTGAGTTTTAACCTTGCGGCCGTACTCCCTGGGCGGTCTACTTAATGCGTTAGCTTAAGAGCCCAGTTCTCAAGGAACCAAACTCCGAGTAGACATCGTTTACGGCGTGGACTACCGGGGTATCTAATCCCGTTTGCTACCCACGCTTTCGCATCTGAGCGTCAGTTACTTGGGTGGCCGCCTTCGCCACTGGTATTCCTTCAGATCTCTACGCATTTCACCGCTACACCTGAAATTCTACCACCCTCTCAAGAACTCTAGTTTGCCAGTTCGAAATGCAGTTCAGGTTGAGCCCGGGGCTTTCACATCTCGCTTAACAAACCGCCTGCATGCGCTTTACGCCCAGTAATTCCGATTAACGCTTGCACCCTCCGTATTACCGCGGCTGCTGGCACGGAGTTAGCCGGTGCTTCTTCTGCGAGTAACGTCACAGTGGTAAAGTATTAATTTACCACCTTTCCTCCCTCGCTGAAAGTACTTTACAACCCGAAGGCCTTCTTCATACACGCGGTATGGCTGCATCAGGCTTTCGCCCATTGTGCAATATTCCCCACTGCTGCCTCCCGTAGGAGTCTGGACCGTGTCTCAGTTCCAGTGTGGCTGATCATCCTCTCAGACCAGCTAGGGATCGTCGCCTTGGTGAGCTCTTACCTCACCAACAAGCTAATCCCACTTGGGCTCATCTAGTCGCGAGCTTTCAAGAAGAGGCCCCCTTTCACCCGTAGGTCGTATGCGGTATTAGCAGTCGTTTCCAACTGTTGTCCCCCCTCGACTAGGCAGATTCCCAAGCATTACTCACCCGTCCGCCGCTCGACGCCAGAATAGCAAGCTATTCTTCGTTTCCGCTCGACTTGCATGTGTTAAGCCTACCGCCAGCGTTCAATCTGAGCCATGATCAAACTCTTCAATTAAAAGTTTTTTGACTAATCAGCGATGCTGATTAAGTCGGCTCAATGAATTCTGTACTTCAACAACAAACCGAGGTTTGTTGTTTATAAAACCAAATCTTTCGATTTAATTTAATGTTCACAATTACATTGATATAATTTTTGGTCATTATATCTCTGCAAGTGCTCACACAGATTGCTTGAATAAATTGTTAAAGAGCATACTGAGCGGCTGTTGCCGTGTCAGTGGGATGCATTATAGAGATTTCGATCACATAGGCAATGTTTTTATGCACAAATATGCATTTAATATCTAACGTATAAAAAAACAGCAACAAAGCCGATTTTAACGATCATAATTCATACGAACGCTTGTTATTACAACACTTATGATTTAACGCGATCAACATTAAAATATAAAACGTATCACCAAGGCTAGTTAATCTAGTACTGAATAACCTATCTCGCCAATAATACTTAAAATAAATAGGCGTTATCGCGTCATATTGGGATCCACAACAACCATGACCGCCGAATAAATAGCAAAAAGGCTATAGACTATAGAACGGTCGATATATCCATTACCCAATGCAAAAAAAACAGCTGTCGCTGGTTTTTTAATACATTTATCAGGACTTAATCGCCTATCTTTGGCTTATACCGACCAATTTAAACGAGTAAATTACCATAGTGCCGTAAATTTCAGACACAAAAAAGCCGATACCATTACTGATATCGGCTCTCTCTAATTTGGCGCTTGGCGATGCCCTACTCTCACATGGGGAAACCCCACACTACCATCGGCGTTATTACGTTTCACTACTGAGTTCGGAATGGAGTCAGGTGGTACCGCAACACTATGGTCACCAAGCAAATTCTTTACAGTTATTACACTGTTTGCTTTCTATAGAAGTTTTCACTTCGTTTTAATCTGAAAAGCTATAAATAAAGAAGTCTTTAAAACATAAAGTGTTCAATCTATTCTTAAGTCGATATTTCAATTAATCATACCACTTACGTACGAGTCGTACTTCAGTTTGTATGGTTAAGCCTCACGGGTAATTAGTACAAGTTAGCTCAATGCCTCACAGCACTTACACACCTTGCCTATCAACGTTGTAGTCTCCAACGGCCCTTTAGGGAGCTTAAAGCTCCAGTGAGAACTCATCTCGAGGCCTGCTTCCCGCTTAGATGCTTTCAGCGGTTATCAGTTCGAACTTAGCTACCGGGCAATGCTATTGGCATAACAACCCGAACACCAGTGGTTCGTCCACTCCGGTCCTCTCGTACTAGGAGCAGCTCCTCTCAATTCTCAAACGCCCACGGCAGATAGGGACCGAACTGTCTCACGACGTTCTAAACCCAGCTCGCGTACCACTTTAAATGGCGAACAGCCATACCCTTGGGACCAACTTCAGCCCTTCCAGGATGTGATGAGCCGACATCGAGGTGCCAAACACCGCCGTCGATATGAACTCTTGGGCGGTATCAGCCTGTTATCCCCGGAGTACCTTTTATCCGTTGAGCGATGGCCCTTCCATTCAGAACCACCGGATCACTAAGACCTACTTTCGTACCTGCTCGACGTGTCTGTCTCGCAGTTAAGCTGGCTTATGCCTTTGCACTAACCACATGATGTCCAACCATGTTTAGCCAACCTTCGTGCTCCTCCGTTACTCTTTGGGAGGAGACCGCCCCAGTCAAACTACCCACCAGACACTGTCCGCAATCCCGATAAGGGACCTACGTTAGAACATCAAACGTACAAGGGTGGTATTTCAAGGACGACTCAATATCATCTAGCGACAATATTTCATAGTCTCCCACCTATCCTACACATGTAGGTTCAATGTTCAGTGCCAAGCTATAGTAAAGGTTCACGGGGTCTTTCCGTCTAGCCGCGGGTACACTGCATCTTAACAGCGATTTCAATTTCACTGAGTCTCGGGTGGAGACAGCGTGGCCATCATTACGCCATTCGTGCAGGTCGGAACTTACCCGACAAGGAATTTCGCTACCTTAGGACCGTTATAGTTACGGCCGCCGTTTACCGGGGCTTCGATCATGAGCTTCGACCTAAGTCTAACCCAATCAATTAACCTTCCGGCACCGGGCGGGCGTCACACCGTATACGTCATCTTTCGATTTTGCACAGTGCTGTGTTTTTAATAAACAGTTGCAGCCACCATTTCTCTGCGACCAACAGTAGCTTACGGGCAAGTCCTTCACCACCATTGGCGTACCTTCTCCCGAAGTTACGGTACCATTTTGCCTAGTTCCTTCACCCGAGTTCTCTCAAGCGCCTTAGTATTCTCTACCTAACCACCTGTGTCGGTTTGGGGTACGATTCTCTCATATCTGAAGCTTAGAGGTTTTTCCTGGAAGCCGGGTATCAACTACTTCATCTCCGTAGAGACTCGTCATCAGTTCTCAGCATTCTCACTAAAGAGAGCGACCCGGATTTGCCTAAGTCACTTGCCTACTACCTTAAACATGGACAACCATCGCCATGCTAGCCTAACCTTCTCCGTCACCCCATCGCAATATAAGCGAGTACTGGAATATTAACCAGTTTCCCATCGACTACGCCTTTCGGCCTCGCCTTAGAGTCGACTCACCCTGCCGATTAACGTTGGACAGGAACCCTTGGTCTTTCGGCGTGGAGGTTTTCACCCCATTATCGTTACTCATGTCAACATTCGCACTTCTGATACCTCCAGCAAGCTTCTCAACTCACCTTCAACGGCTTACAGAACGCTCCTCTACCATGCATGAACAAGTCATGCATCCGTAGCTTCGGTGGTATGTTTAGCCCCGTTAAATCTTCCGCGCAGACCGACTCGACCAGTGAGCTATTACGCTTTCTTTTAAAAGATGGCTGCTTCTAAGCCAACTTATGGCTGTCTGAGCCTTTCCACATCGTTTCCCACTTAACATACACTTTGGGACCTTAGCTGACGGTCTGGGTTGTTTCCCTTTCCACGACGGACGTTAGCACCCGCCGTGTCTCCCGCGATTGAACTTATTGGTATTCGGGTTTGCAAGGGTTGGTAAGTCGGGATGACCCCTAACCTTAACAGTGCTCTACCCCAATAGTTAGACGCGAGGCGCTACCTAAATAGCTTTCGAGGAGAACCAGCTATCTCCCGGTTTGATTGGCCTTTCACCCCAGCCACAAGTCATCCGCTAATTTTTCAACATTAGTCGGTTCGGTCCTCCAGTTGATGTTACTCAACCTTCAACCTGCCATGGCTGAATCACCGGGTTTCGGGTCTAATCCCAGCAACTATTCGCGCAGTTAACACTCGGTTTCCCTACGGCTCCGCTATTCGCTTAACCTTGCTACTGAAATTAAGTCGTTGACCCATTATACAAAGGTACGCAGTCACAGAACAAGTCTGCTCCCACTGCTTGTACGTATACGGTTTCAGGTTCTATTTCACTCCCCTCACAGGGTTCTTTTCGCCTTTCCCTCACGGTACTGGTTCACTATCGGTCAGTCAGTAGTATTTAGCCTTGGAAGATGGTCCTCCCATATTCAAACAGCATATCACGTGTGCCGTCCTACTCGATTTCACAGTAAGGTCGTTTTCATGTACGGGACTATCACCCTGTATCGTGAAACTTTCCAGAATCTTCCATTAACTTCCAAACTGCTTAAGGGCTAGACCCCGTTCGCTCGCCGCTACTAAGGGTATCTCTATTGATTTCTTTTCCTCGGGGTACTTAGATGTTTCAGTTCTCCCGGTTCGCTTCGTAACGCTATGTATTCACGTTACGATACCTTACTTAGTAAGGTGGGTTCCCCCATTCGGAAATCTGTGGATTAACGCTTTTTATCAACTCCCCACAGCTTAACGCAGATTAACACGTCCTTCATCGCCTCTGACTGCCTAGGCATCCACCGTATACGCTTAGTCACTTAACCATACAATCTAAAGTCGACTGTACAATTGAAATAACTAGGTATTATCTAGTTTTTTTCGCCTCAAGAATACTCAAGAACACTTCATTGTTATTACCGAAGTAATAACGTGTTTTAAGAACTTCTTTATTTATTCAGCTTTCCAAATTTTTAAAGAGCAATTTGCTAAAAAGCAAAGATAAGCGTTGCTTATCTTTACTTTCTAACGTCTTTAACGTTTTCTATTCAAGCAATTTGTGTGGGCACTTACAAAAATTAACAACTTTACGTAAGGAGGTGATCCAGCCCCAGGTTCCCCTAGGGCTACCTTGTTACGACTTCACCCCAGTCATGAACCACACCGTGGTCATCGCCCTCCCGAAGGTTAAGCTAATGACTTCTGGTGCAGCCCACTCCCATGGTGTGACGGGCGGTGTGTACAAGGCCAGGAACGTATTCACCGTGACATTCTGATTCACGATTACTAGCGATTCCGACTTCATGGGGTCGAGTTGCAGACCCCAATCCGGACTACGACGCACTTTATGGGATTCGCTTACCATCGCTGGTTTGCAGCCCTTTGTATGCGCCATTGTAGCACGTGTGTAGCCCTACTCGTAAGGGCCATGATGACTTGACGTCGTCCCCACCTTCCTCCGGTTTATCACCGGCAGTCTCCTTAGAGTTCCCACCATTACGTGCTGGCAAATAAGGGATAAGGGTTGCGCTCGTTGCGGGACTTAACCCAACATTTCACAACACGAGCTGACGACAGCCATGCAGCACCTGTCTCATAGTTCCCGAAGGCACCAATCCATCTCTGGAAAGTTCTATGGATGTCAAGAGTGGGTAAGGTTCTTCGCGTTGCATCGAATTAAACCACATGCTCCACCGCTTGTGCGGGCCCCCGATCAATTCATTTGAGTTTTAACCTTGCGGCCGTACTCCGGGCGGTCTACTTAATGCGTTAGCTTAAGAGCCCAGTTCTCAAGGAACCAAACTCCGAGTAGACATCGTTTACGGCGTGGACTACCGGGGTATCTAATCCCGTTTGCTACCCACGCTTTCGCATCTGAGCGTCAGTTACTTATGGGTGGCCGCCTTCGCCACTGGTATTCCTTCAGATCTCTACGCATTTCACCGCTACACCTGAAATTCTACCACCCTCTCAAGAACTCTAGTTTGCCAGTTCGAAATGCAGTTCAGGTTGAGCCCGGGGCTTTCACATCTCGCTTAACAAACCGCCTGCATGCGCTTTACGCCCAGTAATTCCGATTAACGCTTGCACCCTCCGTATTACCGCGGCTGCTGGCACGGAGTTAGCCGGTGCTTCTTCTGCGAGTAACGTCACAGTGATAAAGTATTAATTTATCACCTTTCCTCCTCGCTGAAAGTACTTTACAACCCGAAGGCCTTCTTCATACACGCGGTATGGCTGCATCAGGCTTTCGCCCATTGTGCAATATTCCCCACTGCTGCCTCCCGTAGGAGTCTGGACCGTGTCTCAGTTCCAGTGTGGCTGATCATCCTCTCAGACCAGCTAGGGATCGTCGCCTTGGTGAGCTCTTACCTCACCAACAAGCTAATCCCACTTGGGCTCATCTAGTCGCGAGAGCTTTCAAGAAGAGGCCCCCTTTCACCCGTAGGTCGTATGCGGTATTAGCAGTCGTTTCCAACTGTTGTCCCCCTCGACTAGGCAGATTCCCAAGCATTACTCACCCGTCCGCCGCTCGACGCCAGAATAGCAAGCTATTCTTCGTTTCCGCTCGACTTGCATGTGTTAAGCCTACCGCCAGCGTTCAATCTGAGCCATGATCAAACTCTTCAATTAAAAGTTTTTTGACTAATCAGCGATGCTGATTAAGTCGGCTAAATGAATTCTGTACTTCAACAACAAACCAAGGTTTGTTGTTTATAAAACCAAATCTTTCGATTTAATTTAATGTTCATAATTACATTGATATAATTTTTGGTCATTATATCTCTGTAAGTACTCACACAGATTGCTTGAATAAATTGTTAAAGAGCGTTGAACTTAGCGTCTTGCGCTTCGTTCAGGCTGCGTATAATACGGCAACCAATTTTGAAGTCAAGCACATATTTATGCTTTATTCAGGCAGTTTAAAAAGTAACCTAAGTTGTTTTTAAACACCTTACTGAGCGGCTGTTGCCGTGTCAGTGGGATGCATTATAGGGATTTAGATCACATTAGCAATGCATTTTATGCAGTTATATTGATTTAATATTTAATGCAGAAAAAACCAACAATAAAGCCGCAATTAACGATCAGGAATCGTACGAACGCTGGTTATTACAGCATTGCAGGAGAATACCCGTTATCCACTCTAAGCTATATCTCTCGTAACAAATCCTAATCACGACTAATTAATCTAGTCGTGATAGCAAAATAATGCCACTAATAAGTAAAATAAATACGTTTTATCCATCAAGAAAATGAGACAGAAGCAAAAAACCTATAGTTCTGTGCCCGTACGTCGATGAAAATCAGCCTTCATAATAGAGAATGCGCTATACATAATCGACTGGCTGGTAATCCGCTATAAAAAGTAACATTAAGTTCGTCAATAAAAACGTAAGTCGTAGTTCATGCGCATAAAATCACATTGAGATTTAAAGTCCGGCCTAATTAAAGCGAACACCACCTACAAACCAAAAAACCAGCCGCAGGCTGGTTTTTTATTAGCTGTGACAGGTACCTAACATCGCGAAGTACGCCGGGTTTATTTTTGAGTCTTACCTTGCTGGCATTTCAGCATCAAGACCCTAAATTTTAGACACAAAAAAGCCGATACCATTGCTGATATCGGCTCTCTCTAATTTGGCGCTTGGCGATGCCCTACTCTCGCATGGGGAAACCCCACACTACCATCGGCGTTATTACGTTTCACTACTGAGTTCGGAATGGGATCAGGTGGTACCGTAACACTATGGTCACCAAGCAAATCTGGTTTGCTTTCTATAGAAGTTCTCACTTCGTTTTTAATCTGAAAAGCTATAAATAAAGAAGTCTTTAAACATAAAGTGTTCAATCTATTCTTAAGTCGATTATTTCAATTAATCATACCACTTACGTACGAGTCGTACTTCAGTTTGTATGGTTAAGCCTCACGGGTAATTAGTACAAGTTAGCTCAATGCCTCACAGCACTTACACACCTTGCCTATCAACGTTGTAGTCTCCAACGGCCCTTTAGGGAGCTTAAAGCTCCAGTGAGAACTCATCTCGAGGCCTGCTTCCCGCTTAGATGCTTTCAGCGGTTATCAGTTCCGAACTTAGCTACCGGGCAATGCTATTGGCATAACAACCCGAACACCAGTGGTTCGTCCACTCCGGTCCTCTCGTACTAGGAGCAGCTCCTCTCAATTCTCAAACGCCCACGGCAGATAGGGACCGAACTGTCTCACGACGTTCTAAACCCAGCTCGCGTACCACTTTAAATGGCGAACAGCCATACCCTTGGGACCAACTTCAGCCGGGATGTGATGAGCCGACATCGAGGTGCCAAACACCGCCGTCGATATGAACTCTTGGGCGGTATCAGCCTGTTATCCCCGGAGTACCTTTTATCCGTTGAGCGATGGCCCTTCCATTCAGAACCACCGGATCACTAAGACCTACTTTCGTACCTGCTCGACGTGTCTGTCTCGCAGTTAAGCTGGCTTATGCCTTTGCACTAACCACATGATGTCCAACCATGTTTAGCCAACCTTCGTGCTCCTCCGTTACTCTTTGGGAGGAGACCGCCCCAGTCAAACTACCCACCAGACACTGTCCGCAATCCCGATAAGGGACCTACGTTAGAACATCAAACGTACAAGGGTGGTATTTCAAGGACGACTCAATATCATCTAGCGACAATATTTCATAGTCTCCCACCTATCCTACACATGTAGGTTCAATGTTCAGTGCCAAGCTATAGTAAAGGTTCACGGGGTCTTTCCGTCTAGCCGCGGGTACACTGCATCTTAACAGCGATTTCAATTTCACTGAGTCTCGGGTGGAGACAGCGTGGCCATCATTACGCCATTCGTGCAGGTCGGAACTTACCCGACAAGGAATTTCGCTACCTTAGGACCGTTATAGTTACGGCCGCCGTTTACCGGGGCTTCGATCATGAGCTTCGACCTAAGTCTAACCCAATCAATTAACCTTCCGGCACCGGGCAGGCGTCACACCGTATACGTCATCTTTCGATTTTGCACAGTGCTGTGTTTTAATAAACAGTTGCAGCCACCATTTCTCTGCGACCAACAGTAGCTTACGGAGCAAGTCCTTCACCACCATTGGCGTACCTTCTCCCGAAGTTACGGTACCATTTTGCCTAGTTCCTTCACCCGAGTTCTCTCAAGCGCCTTAGTATTCTCTACCTAACCACCTGTGTCGGTTTGGGGTACGATTCTCTCATATCTGAAGCTTAGAGGTTTTTCCTGGAAGCCGGGTATCAACTACTTCATCTCCGTAGAGACTCGTCATCAGTTCTCAGCATTCTCACTAAAGAGAGCGACCCGGATTTGCCTAAGTCACTTGCCTACTACCTTAAACATGGACAACCATCGCCATGCTAGCCTAACCTTCTCCGTCACCCCATCGCAATATAAGCGAGTACTGGAATATTAACCAGTTTCCCATCGACTACGCCTTTCGGCCTCGCCTTAGAGTCGACTCACCCTGCCCCGATTAACGTTGGACAGGAACCCTTGGTCTTTCGGCGTGAGGTTTTTCACCCCATTATCGTTACTCATGTCAACATTCGCACTTCTGATACCTCCAGCAAGCTTCTCAACTCACCTTCAACGGCTTACAGAACGCTCCTCTACCATGCAAGAACAAGTCTTGCATCCGTAGCTTCGGTGGTATGTTTAGCCCCGTTAAATCTTCCGCGCAGACCGACTCGACCAGTGAGCTATTACGCTTTCTTTAAAGATGGCTGCTTCTAAGCCAACTTATGGCTGTCTGAGCCTTTCCACATCGTTTCCCACTTAACATACACTTTGGGACCTTAGCTGACGGTCTGGGTTGTTTCCCTTTCCACGACGGACGTTAGCACCCGCCGTGTGTCTCCCGCGATTGAACTTATTGGTATTCGGAGTTTGCAAAGGGTTGGTAAGTCGGGATGACCCCCTAGCCTTAACAGTGCTCTACCCCCAATAGTTAGACGCGAGGCGCTACCTAAATAGCTTTCGAGGAGAACCAGCTATCTCCCGGTTTGATTGGCCTTTCACCCCAGCCACAAGTCATCCGCTAATTTTTCAACATTAGTCGGTTCGGTCCTCCAGTTGATGTTACTCAACCTTCAACCTGCCCATGGCTGAATCACCGGGTTTCGGGTCTAATCCCAGCAACTATTCGCGCAGTTAACACTCGGTTTCCCTACGGCTCCGCTATTCGCTTAACCTTGCTACTGAAATTAAGTCGTTGACCCATTATACAAAAGGTACGCAGTCACAGAACAAGTCTGCTCCCACTGCTTGTACGTATACGGTTTCAGGTTCTATTTCACTCCCCTCACAGGGGTTCTTTTCGCCTTTCCCTCACGGTACTGGTTCACTATCGGTCAGTCAGTAGTATTTAGCCTTGGAAGATGGTCCTCCCATATTCAAACAGCATATCACGTGTGCCGTCCTACTCGATTTCACAGTAAGGTCGTTTTCATGTACGGGACTATCACCCTGTATCGTGAAACTTTCCAGAATCTTCCATTAACTTCCAAACTGCTTAAGGGCTAGACCCCGTTCGCTCGCCGCTACTAAGGGTATCTCTATTGATTTCTTTTCCTCGGGGTACTTAGATGTTTCAGTTCTCCCGGTTCGCTTCGCAACGCTATGTATTCACGTTACGATACCTTACTTAGTAAGGTGGGTTCCCCCATTCGGAAATCTGTGGATTAACGCTTTTTATCAACTCCCCACAGCTTAACGCAGATTAACACGTCCTTCATCGCCTCTGACTGCCTAGGCATCCACCGTATACGCTTAGTCACTTAACCATACAATCTAAAGTCGACTGTACAATTGAAATAACTAGGTATTATCTAGTTTTTTTCGCCTCAAGAATACTCAAGAACACTTCATTGTTATTACCGAAGTAATAACGTGTTTTAAGAACTTCTTTATTTATTCAGCTTTCCAAATTTTTAAAGAGCAATTTGCTAAAAAGCAAAGATAAGCGTTGCTTATCTTTACTTTCTAACGTCTTTAACGTTTTCTATTCAAGCAATTTGTGTGGGCACTTACAAAAATTAACAACTTTACGTAAGGAGGTGATCCAGCCAGGTTCCCCCTAGGGCTACCTTGTTACGACTTCACCCCAGTCATGAACCACACCGTGGTCATCGCCCTCCCGAAGGTTAAGCTAATGACTTCTGGTGCAGCCCACTCCCATGGTGTGACGGGCGGTGTGTACAAGGCCCGGGAACGTATTCACCGTGACATTCTGATTCACGATTACTAGCGATTCCGACTTCATGGGGTCGAGTTGCAGACCCCAATCCGGACTACGACGCACTTTATGGGATTCGCTTACCATCGCTGGTTTGCAGCCCTTTGTATGCGCCATTGTAGCACGTGTGTAGCCCTACTCGTAAGGGCCATGATGACTTGACGTCGTCCCCACCTTCCTCCGGTTTATCACCGGCAGTCTCCTTAGAGTTCCCACCATTACGTGCTGGCAAATAAGGGATAAGGGTTGCGCTCGTTGCGGGACTTAACCCAACATTTCACAACACGAGCTGACGACAGCCATGCAGCACCTGTCTCATAGTTCCCGAAGGCACCAATCCATCTCTGGAAAGTTCTATGGATGTCAAGGTAGGTAAGGTTCTTCGCGTTGCATCGAATTAAACCACATGCTCCACCGCTTGTGCGGGCCCCGTCAATTCATTTGAGTTTTAACCTTGCGGCCGTACTCCTGGGCGGTCTACTTAATGCGTTAGCTTAAGAGCCCAGTTCTCAAGGAACCAAACTCCGAGTAGACATCGTTTACGGCGTGGACTACCGGGGTATCTAATCCCGTTTGCTACCCACGCTTTCGCATCTGAGCGTCAGTTACTTGGGTGGCCGCCTTCGCCACTGGTATTCCTTCAGATCTCTACGCATTTCACCGCTACACCTGAAATTCTACCACCCTCTCAAGAACTCTAGTTTGCCAGTTCGAAATGCAGTTCCCAGGTTGAGCCCGGGGCTTTCACATCTCGCTTAACAAACCGCCTGCATGCGCTTTACGCCCAGTAATTCCGATTAACGCTTGCACCCTCCGTATTACCGCGGCTGCTGGCACGGAGTTAGCCGGTGCTTCTTCTGCGAGTAACGTCACAGTGGTAAAGTATTAATTTACCACCTTTCCTCCCTCGCTGAAAGTACTTTACAACCCGAAGGCCTTCTTCATACACGCGGTATGGCTGCATCAGGCTTTCGCCCATTGTGCAATATTCCCCACTGCTGCCTCCCGTAGGAGTCTGGACCGTGTCTCAGTTCCAGTGTGGCTGATCATCCTCTCAGACCAGCTAGGGATCGTCGCCTTGGTGAGCTCTTACCTCACCAACAAGCTAATCCCACTTGGGCTCATCTAGTCGCGAGCTTTCAAGAAGAGGCCCCCCTTTCACCCGTAGGTCGTATGCGGTATTAGCAGTCGTTTCCAACTGTTGTCCCCCCTCGACTAGGCAGATTCCCAAGCATTACTCACCCGTCCGCCGCTCGACGCCAGAATAGCAAGCTATTCTTCGTTTCCGCTCGACTTGCATGTGTTAAGCCTACCGCCAGCGTTCAATCTGAGCCATGATCAAACTCTTCAATTAAAAGTTTTTTGACTAATCAGCGATGCTGATTAAGTCGGCTCAATGAATTCTGTACTTCAACAACAAACCAAGGTTTGTTGTTTATAAAACCAAATCTTTCGATTTAATTTAATGTTCACAATTACATTGATATAATTTTTGGTCATTATATCTCTGCAAGTGCTCACACAGATTGCTTGAATAAATTGTTAAAGAGCATACTGAGCGGCTGCTGCCGTGTCAGTGGGTGCGATTATAGACAACTCAGGTTTATTGACAAGCGTTATTCTTAAATAAGATAACAAACAGCAAACACTGTACACATTTAATACCAAATCGTTTTTTTTCGATCTAATTCATCTGTAAATACCGCTATATACTCGATACCATCATTATAAAAGTCATCACTTCTAATGCTCGAAACTAGTAATGTTCATTTATCGCGATACAATGACCTTAACCAAGGAGATAAACCCATGACTGAACTTAAAAAACAAATTATCACAGAGATGAAAGTTAAACCGAGAATTGATATCGCCGATGAGATCCGTAGTCGCATTAACTTTATCAAGCAACAATTAGCTAACTCAGGATTAAAAAGTTTAGTATTAGGTATAAGTGGTGGCGTTGATTCATCAACTTGTGGCCGTCTTTGTCAATTAGCTATCGAAGAGTTAAATACAGAACAAAGCAGTGATGAATTTAACTTCATTGCCGTTCGCTTACCTTACTCTGTCCAAGCCGATGAAGATGATGCACAAAAAGCGCTAAGCTTTATTAAGCCAAAAACGTCTGTCACTGTAAATATCCAATCTGGTTCAGACAGTATCCATAGTGAAGTACTTAAATCTGTACAAGATGCTGGATTACCAGAAACAACAACCTTTAACCAAGATTTCAATAAAGGTAACGTAAAAGCAAGAATGCGCATGATTGCACAATATGAAATTGCAGGCTTATATAGAGGCTTAGTACCAGGAACAGACCACAGCGCTGAAAACATTTCAGGCTTCTTTACTAAACACGGCGATGGCGCTTGTGATTTAGCCCCTTTATTTGGTTTGAATAAACGTCAAGTAAGAGCGTTAGCTGAATTCTTAGGTGCTTCACAAGATGTATTCTTAAAAGTACCTACAGCAGATTTAGAAGAAGATCGCCCACAACTGGAAGATGAGATTGCACTTGGCGTAACTTATGATCAAATAGATGACTTCTTAGAAGGTAAATCTATTGATGCAAACGCTGAAGCAAAAATCATTGACACTTACTCTAAAACAACACATAAACGTAATGCAATACCGACACCAGCTTAATTATTGCTAAATTTATTTATAAAATAAAAAGCAGAGATCGCTCTCTGCTTCTTGCATCACTAACCTATCAATAATTACTTTTCTATTTTCGTTGGTTTCGGCCAATTACGAATATGTCGCTGCTTAACCCGAGATATAACTAAATCATTTGCTTCAACATCTTTCGTTATTGTTGAGCCTGCAGCAACCGTCGCATTTTTGCCAATAGTCACAGGGGCTATAAGTTGGCTATCAGAACCAATAAATGCACCATCTTCAATAATCGTTTTAAACTTATTCACACCATCATAGTTACATGTAATAGTTCCTGCGCCGATATTTACTTTCTCGCCGATAACGCTATCGCCTAAATAGCTAAGATGCCCGGCTTTAGAACCTTTGCCTAATGTCGTTTTCTTCAATTCTACAAAATTACCTACGTGTGCATCATCTTCTAATATAGTGTCAGGACGTAAACGCGCAAACGGACCCGCACTACAATCAACACCTATAATGGCAGACTCAATAATTGAATTCGGTTTAATTTCTGAATTCGCACCGATATGACAATCTTTTAAAATGCAGTTAGCGCCAATAGTAACACCACTACCGATCGTTACTTTACCTTCGATAATGACGTTGATATCAAATGTTACATCATTACCAACACTTACTTCGCCGCGTAAATCAAAACGATTCGGGTCAAGCATCGTCACGCCTTGTTCCATCAGCTTGTATGCTTGTAATTTTTGGTATGCACGCTCTAATTCTGCCAATTGCATACGGTTGTTAACACCTTCCACTTCAATGTTAGCGATTGG
This sequence comes from Moritella marina ATCC 15381, assembly GCF_008931805.1. GTDB lineage: Bacteria > Pseudomonadota > Gammaproteobacteria > Enterobacterales > Moritellaceae > Moritella > Moritella marina. The sequence continues at coordinate 3,947,367 of NZ_CP044399.1, forward strand.
GTGTACCGCATTAATAGTACGTCCAGCTTGATGGGCGAGGGCAATAACATCGGTAAGGTAATATTCAGCTTGAGCATTGTTGTTATCTAATAGTGATAACCAATGTTTAAAATCAGCACCATTAGCCACTAATATACCAGAGTTTACTTCATCGATTTTAAGTTGCTCTGCCGATGCATCTTTTTGCTCAACAATACCAACAACCGTTTCAACATCACGCACAATACGGCCATAGCCCATTGGGTTATCAAGTTTAACCGTAAGTAAACCAATGCCGCCTTCAGGCTGAGACTGGCATAAGTGTGTCAATGTTTCTTGGCTAATTAATGGTACGTCACCATAAAGCACTAATACTTGTTCATCCGCTTTGAATTTATCCGCCGCTTGTTGCACTGCATGGCCAGTGCCTAATTGCTCAGCTTGAAGAACCCAATCTAGCTTGTCATCGTTAATGCGTGATTTAAGTAATTCAGCACCATGGCCATAGACCAAATGTATATCGTTAACATCTAACTGTTTTACGGTATCGATAACATGCTGAACCATTGGTTTTTTAGCGATTGGATGAAGTACTTTAGGAAGATCTGAACGCATACGCGTTCCTTTACCGGCAGCAAGAATAACGACACTAATAGGCATAATAGGCTCTTATCAAAAGATGAATAATTAAAATAAATAGTAATTAGATTATAGGGAATAAATAGGTTTAACAATATGAATAGTTTAATGAAGATATAAAAAAAGCGACCCTAAGGTCGCTTTTTGACAACTACACGTGATCAATTAAAGATCCACTTAATCTAACCTAAGTTAAATTAGTTGAATTTTTTAACCAATTTAAGCACACGAAGTTGAGCAATAGCATCAGCCAATTGAATCGCTACTTGAGTGTAATCTACATCTTGATTAGTTGCAGAGTTACTCAGTAGTTCTTCAGCTTGTCTTTTGGCTTCTTGCGCTTTGGCTAAATCTAGATCTTCTGCACGAATCGCAGTATCAGCCAGCACGGTAACTTCGCCAGGTTGTACTTCACAAGTACCACCTGAAACAAAGATAACTTCTTCTTCACCGTGTTGTTTAACCAAGCGCACCATGCCAGGTACTATTCCAGTTAATAGTGGTGTATGTCCAGCTAAAATGCCGAACTCACCGCCAGAACCGGTAACTTGAATGCTTTCAGCACGCCCAGAAAATAAAACACCTTCTGCGCTTACTACATTCAAATCAAAAGTCATAGCCATAGTGCCCTCGCTTATTTACAGTTTCTTCGCAGCTTCAACAGCATCGTCGATAGAACCACAATACATGAACGCTTGCTCAGGAAGATCATCGTAATCACCCTCTAACAGGCCTTTAAAGCCACGTAGAGTTTCTTTTAATGACACTAGAACACCTGGGTCACCAGTAAATACTTCAGCAACATGGTATGGCTGTGTTAAGAAACGTTGGATCTTACGAGCACGAGATACAATTTGCTTATCTTCTTCAGATAGCTCATCCATACCTAGGATCGCAATAATGTCTTTTAACTCAGTATAACGCTGTAGTACACCTTGAACGCCACGAGCGATGTCGTAATGTTCTTGACCAACTACTAGAGGATCTAATTGACGAGAAGTAGAATCTAGTGGGTCGATCGCAGGGTACATACCCATTGAAGCAATGTTACGGTTCAGTACAACTGTTGCATCTAAGTGAGCAAATGTTGTTGCTGGAGATGGATCCGTTAAATCATCCGCAGGTACGTATACCGCTTGGATAGATGTAATTGAACCACTCTTAGTTGAAGTAATACGCTCTTGTAGGATACCCATTTCTTCAGCAAGTGTAGGCTGGTAGCCTACCGCTGATGGCATACGACCTAGTAGTGCAGATACTTCAGTTCCCGCAAGTGTATAACGATAGATATTATCGATGAATAGTAGTACATCTTTACCTTCGTCACGGAAGCGTTCAGCCATAGAAAGACCAGTCAAAGCAACACGTAAACGGTTACCTGGAGGCTCATTCATTTGGCCGTAAACCATTGCTACTTTATCAAGTACGCCGGCTTCTTCCATCTCGTAGTAGAAATCGTTACCTTCACGAGTACGCTCACCAACACCAGCAAACACAGATAAACCTGAGTGAGCTTTAGCGATGTTGTTGATTAGTTCCATCATGTTTACGGTTTTACCAACACCGGCACCACCGAATAGACCGACTTTACCACCTTTAGCAAATGGGCAAATCAGATCGATAACTTTAACACCTGTTTCTAGCAATTCGCTAGAAAGTGACTGCTCTTCATAAGAAGGCGCTGTACGGTGAATTTCATAACGCGTATCTGTTGGGATCGCGCCTTTACCGTCAATAGGGTTACCAAGAACGTTTACAATACGACCAAGACATTCGTCACCAACAGGTACGCTAATCGCGCTACCAGTGTTAGTTACTTTAAGGCCTCGGCGTAAGCCGTCACTTGACCCCATAACGATACAACGAACAACACCACCACCGATTTGTTGCTGAACTTCTAGCACCAATTCAGATAGGTTAGCGTCGTCAAATGTCAGTGCATCGTACACTTGAGGTACGGATTGCTGTGGAAACTCAACGTCCACAACAGCACCGATGATCTGGACAATAATACCAGTACTCATTTTAAATCCTCTAAACTTTACAAGTTTGCCTAAACCGCTGAAGCACCAGCACAAATTTCAGAAATCTCTTGTGTAATGGCAGATTGACGGGCTTTGTTAAATACTAACTGCAGCTCATCAATAATGTCACCAGCATTGTCTGTTGCATTTTTCATTGCAAACATACGTGCTGCTTGTTCAGATGCAGCATTTTCAACAACACCTTGATACACTTGAGATTCAATAAATCTAACTAATAATTTAGTTAGAAGCTCAGCAGGTTCACCTTCATATAGGTAATCCCAACCATGCTTTGGTAATGCTTCATTTTCTTCCGATGCAGGCAACGGCAGTAGTTGATCGATAGTTGGTTCTTGCGTCATTGTATTAACAAATTTGTTATATACAACGAATAAGCGATCCAACTTCCCATTATCGTATGCTTCTAGCATAACTCGAACAGAACCAATCAAGTCTTCTAACGTAGGTTCTTCACCGAGGTTTGCTGCATTAGCAACCACGTTTCCGCCTACGTTAGCGAAAAATGTACCCGCTTTAGCGCCAACAAGCCCTAAATCGATTTCTACATTTTTATCCGACCATCCCTTCATATCAGAGAGAGTCTTTTTGAAAAGGTTGATGTTCAAGCCGCCACATAGACCACGGTCTGTTGAAATCACAATATAACCAACACGTTTCGCTTCACGCTCTTCTAGGTACGGATGAGAGTACTCTAGAGAACCTTCAGCGAGATGACCGATCACTCTGCGCATTGTGTTAGCGTATGGGCGACTAGCTGCCATGCGATCTTGTGCTTTACGCATTTTACTCGCGGCAACCATCTCCATTGCGCTGGTGATCTTCTGAGTATTAGTAATACTCCCGATCTTGTTTTTAATTTCTTTAGCGCCGGCCATTTGCTTCTCCTATTAAGCTAGCTGTGGCAGCAAAGGCTGCCACCGCTCTTACCAGGTTTGTGTAGACTTAAAGCTTGCAAGTAAGCTTGTTAGCTTAGCTTGAACATCTTTGTCGTACGCGCCTGTTTCATTAATAGAAGCAAGTAAATCAGCGTGTTCTGCTTTAGCATAAGCTTGTAGAGACGCTTCAAAGCTAACAATTTTGTTAACTTCAACATCTTCTAATGCACCAGTTTCTGCTGCATATAAAGATAGAGCCTGCTCTGCAACACTCATTGGTGCATATTGGCCTTGCTTCATTAGCTCAGTAACTTTCGCACCATGATCAAGCTGCTTACGCGTTGCATCATCAAGGTCTGAAGAGAATTGAGCAAATGCTGCTAATTCACGGTACTGTGCTAGTGCGGTACGAATACCACCAGATAGTTTCTTAATGATCTTCGTTTGTGCTGAACCACCAACACGCGATACAGAGATACCTGGATCAACAGCAGGACGTGTGCCTGAGTTAAATAGCTCTGTAGTCAAGAAGATCTGACCATCGGTAATAGAAATTACGTTCGTTGGTACGAACGCAGATACGTCACCACCTTGAGTTTCAATGATAGGAAGAGCAGTTAAAGAACCAGTCTTACCTTTCACTTCACCTTTAGTGAACGCTTCTACGTACTCAGCGTTTACACGAGCTGCACGCTCTAGTAGACGTGAATGTAGATAGAAAACATCACCAGGGTATGCTTCACGGCCCGGTGGACGACGTAAAAGTAATGAAATTTGACGGTAAGCAACGGCTTGCTTAGACAAATCATCATATACGATCAGTGCATCTTCACCACGGTCACGGAAGTATTCACCCATAGCACAACCAGAGTATGGTGCTAAGTATTGTAGTGCTGCAGCTTCAGAAGCTGTTGCAACAACAAGAATAGTGTTTTCCATTGCGCCATGTTCTTCAAGCTTACGTACAACACTAGCTACGGTAGAAGCTTTCTGACCGATTGCTACGTATACACATTTGATGCCTGAGTCTTTTTGGTTAATGATTGCATCGATAGCGATAGCACTCTTACCAACCTGACGGTCACCAATAATAAGCTCACGTTGACCACGACCGATTGGGATCATAGCGTCAATCGCTTTAATACCAATTTGTACAGGTTGGTCAACAGATTTACGTTCCATTACACCCGGTGCAATTACTTCAACAGGAGAGAAACCATCGTTGTCGATAGGTCCTTTACCGTCGATAGGCTCACCAAGTGTGTTTAAAACACGACCTAATAAGTTGCGACCTACTGGCACTTCAAAGATACGTCCAGTTGAACGCACTTTTTGGCCTTCTGCAAGACCCATGTAAGAACCCATTACTACCGCACCAACAGAGTCACGCTCTAGGTTTAATGCAATACCAAAGCGGTTGCCAGGTAATTCAATCATTTCGCCTTGCATACAGTCTGCAAGGCCATGAATACGAATAATACCATCGCTTACTGAAACGATCGTACCTTCATTTCTTGCTTCACTAACAACGCTGAATTTTTCAATACGTTGTTTGATCAGATCACTGATTTCTGTAGAATTCAGTTGCATGCTATTCCCCAATTACGATTGTAGCGCTTCCGCAAGTTTATTTAACTTACCGCGTACAGAGCCATCAATAACTAAATCACCAGTCTGAATAACCAGACCACCAATTAACGTGTTATCAACGTTGCAATTTAACTTAACTTTGCGTGCTAAACGCTTTTCCAATGCAATGACAATGTTTGCTTCTTGCGTAGCCGTTAACGGCATTGCAGATGTTACATCAGCATCAACAGATTTCTCATGTTCCGCTTTGTAAAGTGCAAATAAAGTAACAATGCTTGGTAATGCGCTTAAACGAACGTTATCAGCCAATACTTTAATAAAGTTTTGACCCGATTCGTTAAGTTGTTCATCCGCAACGTTGATAAAGATATCAGCGATAGCTTGTGAACCAACAGCGCCATTTAATAAGGTAGAAATGTCTTTATTTACCGCGATTTCCGCAGTAAAAGCTAACATTTCTTGCCATTTATCAATAGCCTGTTCCTTAACGGCAAAATCAAATGCAGCTTTAGCATATGGACGAGCAATAGTAGTCAAATCAGACATAAGCCCCCCAGTTGTTAAAGTTCTGCAACGATTTTGTCTACGATGTCACTGTTAGCAGCTTCATCGATAGAACGTTCGATAATTTTTTCAGCACCGGCAATAGCTAAACCAGCTACTTGTTTGCGTAACTCTTCTTTTAGACGATTACGTTCTGCTTCAACTTCAGCTTCTGCTTGAGCAAGAATTTTAGTTCGCTCTGCATTCGCTTCATCTTTAGCTTCATCGACTATCTGAGATTTACGCTTATTTGCTGCATCAATGATATCTGCCGCTTGCGCTTTAGCATCTTTCAATTGATCTGTTGCTTTAGCTTCCGCTAGCTTCAGATCTTTCGCAGCTTTATCCGCACTTGCAAGGCCATCAGCAATTTTCTTTTGACGTTCTTCGATAGCCGCAATTAATGGCGGCCATACATATTTCATACAAAATAGTACGAATAACGTGAAAGAAATCGCTTGTCCTAAAAGAGTTGCGTTGATATTCACAACGAACCTCCTGGTTAGTAGTGGACCGAAAGCTGATTAAGCGATGAATGGGTTCGCGAATAATAGGAATAATGCGATACCAACTGCAATCATAGAGATCGCATCAAGAAGACCAGCAACAATGAACATTTTAGTTTGTAGTGCTGGTGCCATCTCTGGTTGACGAGCAGAAGACTCTAGGAATTTGCCACCTAAGATAGCGAAACCAATTGCTGTACCGAATGCAGCAAAACCTAGTAAGATAGCAACAGCGAAAATAGTAGCTGATACAGTTTCCATTTTATTCTCCAATAAGATAAAAAATTTTAATTAAAATTTGTGTTTATAAATTAATGATCTTCACATGCACTGCTTAGGTAAACCATAGACAGCATCATGAAGATAAACCCTTGTAGAACGATTACCAAAATATGGAAAATCGCCCATGGCACACTTAGTCCCCACTGAAGGTACCAAGGCATAAGCGCGATCAAAATAAAGATCAGCTCACCTGCGTACATATTACCAAACAAACGAAGCGCTAATGAAATAGGCTTAGCTAGTAAAGTAACCATTTCCAGTGCAAAGTTAAAAGGAATAAATAACCAGTGGTTAAATGGATTCATAGTCAGTTCTTTAGCGAACCCACCAAAACCTTTAACCTTGATGCTGAAACCAACAATAAGCGCAAAAATACTTAACGACATAGCGAATGTAGTATTTAAGTCAGTTGTTGGAACAACTTTCATGTAGTCAATTCCCATTGCTTTTGCGGCTTCAGGAATGAAATCGATAGGAACTAAATCCATAGTATTCATCAGAATAACCATCATGAAGATAGTTAATGACAGCGGTGCAATTAATGCATTACGACCGTGAAAAGATTCTTTCACAATGTCATTTACGAACTCGATGCACATTTCAACGAAACATTGAAATTTACCCGGTACGCCCGTTGTCGCTTTCTGACCAACTTTATAGAATGTCCCTAAGAATAAAATCCCTAAAGCGAGGGTTACGAAAAGTGTGTCTAGGTGCCAAGTCCAAAATCCTTCACCAACCGCTAAATTAGTTAAGTGATGTTGGATATATTGGGTCGACGTTAGTGCTTCACCTGTTACAGACATTTTTCATCCCAGTTTTTTGTTCATAAAATAAGGAGCAAATAATTGTGAGCCAATCGCTAATGAAAACGTCACGTAAAGAGGAAGATAATTCACCTTAACGAAACCTAACACCGCAATAAAAAACACAACTGTCAGGACCAATTTTAACGATTCACCCAGTGCAAATGACGACACTACATCTTTCATTTGTCTAGCGCCCATAAACCGGAAAGCTAAACGCGTAAAAATATAATTTGGTAACACATAAATGATGCCACCAAATACTGCAGAACGAGCTGAAAGCTCTCCGTCAATTAACAAAAAAGTTAACGCGCAAACGATCACTAATAGCACCTGAAACACAATCAGCTTAATCGCTTGATTGAACGCATTCATTGCTAATTTATTTGACACAATAAACCCCTAAAACAATCTTTTTGAAGCATTCAAAAAAAATATACAAAAACGCTTCTAAAAGCAGGATAAATTATACGTTGAAGTGGTGCTAATGCAACTGATTGCAACCGAGATAAGGAAAGCTAAGTAGAATATTCTGAAAAATGAGATATGACAGGCGTTACCCACTAATGAGTATCACCCTTATAATATTAAATTCTAAACAACGCGGTTATTATGAAATAAAGTTATTTTGACATTGTAGGAAATATAAGCCATTGATATTTCGAATGAAGATAATTGTTCATAAAAGCGTATCTTACTGAGCTAAGTATATTTACTCGCCCACAACACCGCTTTTATAAATCTTAACTTAATTTGATCTTTATCACTTGAAGATTAAAATTTAATCTAAAGTTGAAACTATATCATCCAATTCAGCAAGGCTAGTATAATCAATAGTTAACTTGCCACAGCCATTTGCACCTTGTTTAATAATAACTTTAGCTTTTAATCGCTCAGATAAGCGATATTCGAGGCTCGCAACATCCGGATCTTTCACCTTTACAGAGGTACTTTCGACCTTAGGTTCAAGTAGTTTTTTGACCAATTTTTCAGTGTCACGAACCGTTAATCCACGCTGGGCAATATTACTCGCCGCTTGTGATTGTAATTCACCTTCAAGACCCAATAAAGCACGCCCATGCCCCATCTCAATATCACCATGTTCAAGTAAGATTTTGACGTCAGAATTGAGGCCATTTAGGCGTAATAAATTTGACACTGATGCTCGAGATTTCCCCACTGCATCTGCCACTTGTTGATGAGTCAATGAGAACTCTTCGATAAGACGCTGCAATGCCGTTGATTCTTCCATCGCGTTTAAGTCTTCACGTTGGATATTCTCAATCAACGCCATCGCCATAACGGCTTCATCTGCAACATCTTTAACGATACAAGGTACTTGGCTTAAACCTGCAAGTTGTGCTGCGCGCCAACGACGTTCACCGGCAATAATTTCATATTGCTGTTCGCAAAGTTCACGGACAACGATAGGTTGGATGATGCCTTGCGCGGTAATAGAAGCAGCTAACTCATCAAGTGCGTCAGTTGCCATATCTTTACGTGGCTGATATTTACCTGGGTATAACCATTCAACCGGTAATTTTTTTAACTCATTTTCAACCACAGCCAAGACAGGTGATGGTACATCTTCAATAGCTTGTTCTTTCGTTCTCGCTATCGCACTTGTCCCCAGTAATGCATCCAGACCTTTACCTAAACCTCGTTTTTTCGTATTCATGCTTGTTCCTTTGCCTGTACGTGCTCTTCATTGGCTAATTCTTGACGACGAATGATTTCTCCGGCGAGTGCCAAATAGGCTTTAGCACCGCTTGATGATTTATCATAATACATAGCAGGTGCACCAAAGCTTGGCGCTTCAGCTAAACGGACATTACGGGGGATCACTGTACGATAGACTTTATCGCTAAAATGTTGCTTAAGTTGTTCAGATACGTCTGATGCTAAGCGATTACGTGGGTCATACATGGTGCGCAGTATACCTTCAATTTTAAGTTCAGGATTAACTGCAGCCGCCAATTTAGTGGTGGTATCCATTAATGCAGTGAGGCCTTCAAGTGCATAATATTCACATTGCATCGGTACAATAATTGAATCAGCAGCCGCCATCGCATTAATGGTTAATAAGTTTAATGACGGTGGGCAATCAATAAAAATATAATCATAGTAATCTTTCACCGCAGCTAACGCGTTCTTTAATCGTAATTCACGCGCAAAGAATTCCATTAACTTAATTTCAGCGGCGGTCACATCTTGGTTCGCCGCAATTAAGTGGTATTTCCCCGACGTTTCCTTAACAACCACTTCATTTACCTGCTTTTCATCAACCAGTAGATCATAGGCAGAGTGCTCGACGCTATATTTATCAACGCCACTGCCCATGGTTGCGTTACCCTGTGGATCAAGATCGATTAGCAATACCTTACGCTTAGTCGCCGACATTGAGGCTGCTAGATTGACACAAGTAGTTGTTTTTCCTACGCCACCTTTTTGGTTAGCTATTGCTATGATTTTGCCCACAAATGTTCCCTATTATTTAATCTCTGACATAACGATTAGATGACGTTCGCCCTCTAACTCTGGCACTGTTAGTTTATGTGCAACTTCCAGTTTGAATTGAGTATTCAATGTTTTAATTTCACCCGTTGGTTTTACCCCTTTCAACGCGTAAAACAAGCCACCTTGTTTTGGTAGATGCTTGCACCAATGTAACATATCTTCTAATGAAGCAAACGCACGACTTAATACACCATCAAATTTAATTTCTGGTTGGTATTCTTCAACACGTGATTGTACTGGTGTTACATTGGTTAATTTTAATTCGTGTACAGCTTGTGTAATGAATCGGATACGTTTGCCTAAGCTATCAAGTAGTACAAATTCTTTATCTGGATTCATAATAGCTAAAGGTAGACCAGGTAAACCAGGACCAGTACCAACATCAATAAAACGCTCGCCTTCTAAGTAAGGGCTTACCACTAGGCTGTCCATAATATGCTTAACTAACATATCGTCAGGATCACGTACCGACGTTAGGTTGTATGCCTTATTCCACTTATGTAACAAATTAACTAATGCCACTAATTGCAGTTTTTGGGTATCAGTAACAACCAAAGGTGTTTGAGCTAATAATGCGTCGAGGCGGTTGATCATGGGTAGATTTACTCCGGTAAAACGTGATTATCTAAATTAATATTAATCGTATAAAAAAGAAAAAGACAATCTACTAAGAAAGGTAAAGGTACCTTCGCTAAATAGTAGCATTGTAAATTAGGGAATGATGTCAAAAATGAGGTGATATAGCCACCGCTAAATGTGTTAACGGTGGCAGTAGTACAATTATTTATTGATTAAGTAGATTTTGCTTTTTCAAATAAATAAGTAAAATTGAGATTGCAGCAGGTGTGATTCCTGAAATACGTGATGCCATACCAATTGTTTGCGGTTTAACTTCAATTAATTTAGCAACAACCTCATTAGAAAGGCCTTTAATTGATGCGTAATCTAAATCTGTTGGCAATAAGGTATTTTCATGACGTAATTGCTTTTCTATCTCCGCTTTCTGACGGTTAATATAACCTTCGTACTTAATGGTGATTTCAACTTGTTCAGCAGCAGATTCGTGTTCTAGTTTAGGACCTAACTCTTCAATCATCATTAATGCGTCATAAGTAACTTCAGGACGACGAACAAGATCTTCCAATGTGTGTTCACGTGAAAGCGGTTTTGCTAATAATGCATTGATCTTATCTGCAAAATCTTTCGTTGGATTGATCCAAGTTGAACGTAAACGTTGTTGCTCAAGTTCAATCGATTCCATTTTTTCGTTGAAGATAGCCCAACGATGATCATCAACTAAGCCAAGCTCACGACCTTTTTCTGTCAGACGCGAATCGGCATTGTCTTCACGTAACAAGAGACGGTACTCAGCACGACTGGTAAACATGCGATACGGTTCTTTCGTACCTAGCGTTGCCAAATCGTCGACCAATACACCTAAGTAAGCCTGATCACGACGTGGATGCCATGTATCTTCTTCACGGGCAGTACGAGCGGCATTAAGACCAGCAAGCAGCCCTTGAGCTGCCGCTTCTTCATAACCTGTTGTACCGTTGATTTGACCCGCGAGGAACAGACCTTCGATAAATTTACTTTCTAACGTTAATTTAAGATCGCGGGGATCAAAGTAATCATATTCGATCGCATAACCAGGACGCGTAATATGTGCATTCTCTAGTCCGCGGATCGAACGCACAAGATCAACCTGGACATCGTAAGGCAAACTCGTTGAAATACCATTAGGGTAAACTTCATGCGTTGTTAAACCTTCAGGCTCAATAAATATTTGATGTGATTCTTTATCAGCAAAACGCGTGATCTTATCTTCGATCGATGGACAATAACGTGGACCAATACCCTCGATCACACCAGTGTACATTGGGCTACGATCCATACCACTGCGGATCACATCATGGGTATTGTTATTAGTATGAGTAATATAACACGGTACTTGTTGCGGATGATCTTTACGGCTACCGATAAAAGAGAATACCGGTGTTGGTGCATCGCCGTGCTGTTCTTCCATTACTGAAAAATCAATCGTACGACCATCGATACGTGGCGGCGTACCCGTTTTTAAACGATCCGTACGAATAGGTAATTCACGTAAACGTGCAGCCAATGATACCGATGCAGGATCACCAGCACGGCCACCTGGATAATTCTGTAGACCAATGTGGATAAGTCCATCAAGGAAAGTACCGACGGTTAATACCACAGATTTCGCTCTAAACGATAATCCAGCTTGCGTCATTACACCAACAACACGATCATTCTCAATAATAAGATCATCAACAGATTGTTGGAATATAGTTAGGTTAGGCTGGTTTTCAAGTTTTTGGCGTACGGCTGATTTATATAACAGACGATCCGCTTGGGCACGAGTTGCACGAACTGCAGGACCTTTGCTTGAATTTAATGTTCTAAATTGAATACCGCCGAGGTCAGTAGCTTGACCCATGATACCGCCAAGTGCGTCAATTTCTTTAACGAGGTGACCCTTGCCGATACCACCGATAGCTGGATTGCATGACATATGCCCTAGCGTATCGATGTTATGCGTTAATAATAATGTATTTCGACCCATACGAGCAGCGGCTGCAGCAGCTTCGGTGCCAGCATGTCCGCCACCTACGACGATAACTTCAAATTGTTCATGGTATGCCATGTATTACCTCGGTTTGGTTTAGCGGAAATATTCAGAGCGGCACAGTTTACGGTTTTCTCTAACAGATGCAAATGATCTTAATTATATTTTTATTTAGATCCAACTGTTGATCTTTAGATCTTAAAAGAGATCTTATAAGATCTATTATTAGGATCGCCTTGATCTGTTGATAAGTCGCTTTGATCTAGCAAGATCATGTATTTAGCGTCGATCACTTACTGTTAGTAAGGCTTGGGCTTGTTACGTATAAGTTGGGTGTAAATAGCCTAGTTATGCACAGGGCCTGTGGTAGTCAATTTATTCTACAAGGATAACTATAGGTTGATCACAAGAAAGATCTATAGTTATCCACAGAAAATAAAAATAAAAAAGTTAGATCATGCTCATATTATAGCCAGTTTTTCAGCCACTGCGGGTAGCATTCGTCGATCGCATCTTCTGGGATCGGCGTTTCTAGTGTGCAAATTTCGACTATTTCGGCTTTCCGGTTTGCGCTTAATTCTGCGAGTTGGAGATCGATCTTATGGCCTGCAAAACAGAATTGATCATAAGATTTTGACCCCAGCGCGATCACGCTGTATTGAACTAAGCTTAAATCTGGCTTGGATTGTTGTAATTGCTGCGCAAAGGGGGCTATGTTTTCAGGGTAATCACCTGCGCCATGCGTCGCAGTGCAAATGATCCAGGGGTGGTTTTTGTCGATCGGTAAGTTTTCTAGTTTAGGATCGAGGTGGATGTTGACTTGAAAACCTTGATCAATGAGTTTTTCCGCTAAATGATCAGCTGTATATTCGGCTGATCCTAATGTTGTGCCTACAATTAATTCGAATGTATACATGCTTTCCTCTTATTTAAATAATGTTGTCACTATTTTTGCTGTAAAATGTCGCCTTATTCAATACTAATTTACTATTATTAAGGCAGTTATGGCTTCATTATTTCAACGTTTTTTTGCTTTATTTGGTTATGTGAAAACCAATAAAAAGACGGTATGTACTCCTCATAAACCAGTGTTCAATAATGTTGCTACAACAACATTAAGTATACCTGATGTCGGTGTAGCGGATGAGATAATTGATACGAGCTCATTGTTTTATGATTTGTTGTTTAATAATAAGGACGTTACGCCGACTGGAAGCTGTGGGTTAAACCCATTGGAGAAAAGTATCTTACTTAAAGTTGAAGCGAGTGTTGGCCGTCCTGAAAACATCGCGTTCAATGTCGTTCGATTACCTGAAGTACTACATAAGGTTTCAGCATTAATTGATAGTGACAATTATACTGCTGAACAGTTAGCTGCATTGATTACTCAAGATCCGGTGCTGGCTGCTGATGTCATTAAATTAGTTAACTCGGCTGGTTATCAAGTAGGGACTCAGGAGATCACCTGCTTACAAGAGGCGGTAGTTCGTTTAGGTGGCTTGCAAATTAAATCGATTGTAATGACGATCGTGATGAAAAACATGACTGATATTAAGCCTATCTATTTTAAGCTGTTTGGTCAGTATTTATGGCAGCATTCACTGACAACTGCCTTGTGGGCAAAAATGTTAGCAAAGCGTCACGGTGAAGACCCTGACTTAGCTTATTTCCTTGGTCTGATTCATGATGTGGGTAAAATTGCGCTGTTTAAATTAATTGTTGATGAAATGAATATCAGTGACCCACAATTTAGACCCAGTTCAAAGCTATTCCGTCAAATGATGACTAAGCATTCATTACGCTTATCTGCGCTGATAGCTCAGGCGTGGTTGTTACCGGGACCAGTGGTTAAAGCTTTACATGAACAATCCGAAAGTATGACGATGCTACAGCACACGGGGCAGGGTAAGTTATTGCTTCAAGCCAACTTATACAGTGAAATACACTTATTATTGGCGCAAGGGGCTATTTCTCTGGAGCAGGCTAGTACATTTTGTAGTGAACATCAATTAGATATTAAAACGTGTATCGCCGGAGTATAAATCATGATTTTAGCGATAAATTCGGGGCTACATACACATTATTAATCGTTAATCGCTGATTTATCCACATGGTTTTAGGCGCCTTGAAAGTTATTATTTATCACGTTTAACTTGTGGGTAACTCTGTGGATGGCTTGTAATCGACGCTATGTTTTACTGTCTGCGAAGAGTTTGAAAGTGCGTGCGCTGATACTTGTTTATCATGGCGTAACAAGGGGCTAGGTGAGGGACGATCCGTTTAAGGATCGTCATTTATTCGAACTTATTTACCAATACAGAACGAAGTAAAGATACGACCAAGAAGATCGTCTGATGTAAACTCACCAGTAATCTCAGATAGTTGCTCTTGAGCTAGGCGAAGTTCTTCTGCAAGCAGCTCTCCCGCCATATATACTTCCATCTGCATCTTGCCTATCTGTAAGTGTTCATCAGCCTTCTCGATAGCATCCAAGTGACGGCGACGTGCTATGAAGCCACCTTCGGTATTGCTTTGATAACCCATGCACTCTTTCAAATGATCTTTGAGTTCATTTAAGCCAAGGTTTTCTTTTGCTGATATTTTGAAGATCGAATGACTTTGATCTTTAACTACGATTGGCGATTCACCGGTAAGATCCATTTTATTTCTGATCACTGTCAGGCCGATCGAGCTTGGTAGTCGATCAATGAAGTCTGGCCAGATTTCGGCAGGATCCGTTGCGTCTGTCGTGGTACCGTCAACCATAAATAGTACTTGATCCGCGTTATTGATCTCTTCCCATGCGCGTTCAATACCTATTTGTTCAACACGATCTGGACTCTCGCGTAAACCTGCAGTATCGATAATATGCAGTGGCATACCATCAATGTGGATATGTTCACGTAATACATCACGTGTCGTTCCAGCTATGTCGGTCACAATCGCAGATTCTTTGCCTGCTAGTGCATTCAGTAAACTTGATTTACCTGCATTAGGGCGACCCGCAATAACGACTTTCATGCCTTCGCGAATAATTGCGCCTTGCTTTGCTTCTTTTTGTACCGCAGTTAGGTTATCCATTATGTTATACAGTGCTTGTGCAATTTTACCGTCGGCAAGGAAATCTACTTCCTCTTCTGGAAAATCAATTGCCGCTTCAACGTAGATACGTAAATGAATCAAACTTTCGGTCAGGGTATTAATTTTTTTTGAAAACTCACCTTGCAGTGAATTCATTGCAGATTTTACTGCGCGCTCTGACGTTGCATCGATCAGATCGGCAATTGCCTCTGCTTGGGTTAAATCCATTTTATCATTCAGGAATGCACGTTCAGAGAATTCACCTGGTCGTGCCATTCTGATGCCGTCAATTTTAAGAATACGACGCATCAGCATATCCATGATTACTGGACCACCGTGGCCTTGTAACTCTAAAACATCTTCGCCGGTAAATGAATTAGGTGCTTTGAACAAGATTGCGATACCTTGGTCAATTGTTTGCTGTTCTTCATCTAAAAAAGATAAGTAATCGGCTTTACGCACGGTCGGAATTTTATTCAAAATAGCTTGCGCGACTAACTCTGTTTTGGGTCCAGAGATACGAATAATACCAACACCACCTCGTCCTGGCGGTGTGGCTTGTGCAATGATAGTTTCATTAGTTAGCATGTGATTACCCGAAGATAGTATATTTTTTAGATGAAAAAAGGCGGCACAAGGGCCGCCTTGATAAGATTAGCAAGCTTACTTTTTGCTATGTAAACCTTCTTTTTCCAGAGCTCGGAAAATAATAGTTTGTTGGATAATTGTAACTACGTTACTCATTAACCAGTATAGAACCAGACCTGCCGGGAACCACAAGAAGAAGAAAGTAAACATGACTGGCATGAACTGCATCACTTTCTGCTGCATTGGATCTTGAACTTGTGTCGGAGACATTTTCTGGATCATGTACATAGTAACACCCATTAATAGGGGTAATACGTAGTACGGGTCTTGTGCTGATAAATCGTTAATCCACAATGCGAATGGTGCGTGACGTAATTCCACACTTTCCATTAATGCCCAGTATAGCGAGATGAAAATAGGCATTTGGATGATCATTGGGAAACAACCACCTAAAGGATTTACTTTCTCTTCTTTATACAACGCCATCATTGATTGCGACATTTTTTGTTTGTCGTCACCACATTTTTCACGTAGAGCTGTTAGTTTCGGTTGTAGTAAGCGCATTTTCGCCATTGACGTATATTGTGCTTTCGTTAACGGATACATAGCACCACGAACGGTAAATGTGATCATGATAACCGCAATACCCCAGTTACCCACTAAACCATGGAAGAACTGTAGTAATTTGAATAGCGGCTGAGCAATGAACCATAACCAGCTGTAATCAACCGTTAGGTCAAGACCTTCAACTAATTCACCCATCTCATCTTGCAGTTTTGGACCAACCCAAAGTTTTGCTGAGATAGTTGTTTCGCTGTTTGCTGCAATCGCTTCAACAGGTTGTTTGAAACCGATAATAGCTTGACCTTTCGTAAAGTCAGTACGACCAATATTCAAGCTGTAGAAATGGTTTTGGCTATTACCTGGGATCCAAGCGGATACGAAGTAATGCTGTAACATCCCAACCCAACCAGCAGTTGTTGTGCGGCTTAGATTTGCATCGCTGATATCACTGAAATCGTATTTTTCATAACGTTTGTCAGTTGTCCCAAGTGCTGCACCACGGTAAGCCTGCATCATCATGCTGCTGCCTTCGTCAGTACTTAGATCAATGTTTTGTTTCAATTGACCGTACATTTGAACTGAAATGGCATTCGCTGATTGGTTATTTATTTGATAGCTTACTTCAACGTCATAGCTACCACGTGTTAACGTGAATACTTTCGTAAACTGGACGCCGTTTGCATCTGTGTATGAAAGTGGAATACTTAATGTATCGCCTGAGATTGTGAAGCTCGTTGCTGTCGTGTTGTATTGTGGACGGCCATTTGCATTTGCATCTGGACCATTCGCGCCAATAAGACCACTTTGTGCAATATACACATTCGTCGCGTCATTTTGTAATAATGTGAAACGTTCTTCAGCATCAAGTTCTGTGGCATGATCAAGTAAATCTGCACGAACAATATCGCCACCAACAGTGTCGATAGTTAGTTCAAGCACATCTGAGCTGATAGTAATCAATTTATTTGATTGCTCTGAATTCGGAGCGTCAGTTGTTGCGTCACTGCCTGCCGGTACATCGCCAGTTAAACCATTTGTGATCGCTTGAGTCGTTGTTGGTACTGCAACCGGGTTGTCTTTATTTTGCCACTCGGTGAATAGCAAAAAGCTGACAAACAATAATCCGATGACAAGTAAATTACGTTGGGATTCCATAATCTAATTAATCTCTTTGTTTGGGTTCTGGTACAGGATCGTAACCATGTTTATTACTAAAAGGATGACATATTAATAGACGTTTGGCCGTTAGCCAACAACCTTTTGTAAATCCGTGGAGTTTTATTGATTCTATCGCGTATTGAGAGCACGTTGGAGTGAAGCGACAGCGAGGACCAATCATCGGACTAATGAATAATTGGTAACCTCGTATTAATTTGGTGCCTAACCATTGCAACGGCGACAAAGTTTGCGCCATAACTTCTCCAATAATGCATCGATTTCTGCATTTTCCAAGTTTGCAATACCTGATTTAGCGATAACCACGATATCAACATTGGGAAAATCATGATGACGTGTCCGAAAACTTTCTCTAATTAGACGCTTAACTCGATTACGGCCGACAGCAAGTTTAATTGCTTTTTTAGGTACAGCTAAACCAAGACGAGTGTGTCCAAGTGAGTTATTTTTGGCAAGTATAGTTATATGAGGTGAGGCTGATCGCACAGGGTCTGCGAATACGTTTTTGAAGTGTTCGGGAGTTAACAAACGTAACTCCCGAGGAAAGCTCTTATCTATCACGTCTGATAATTAAGCGCTTAAAGTCTTACGACCTTTTGCACGGCGACGTGCAAGAACCTTACGGCCACCTACAGTTGCTTTACGTGCGCGGAAACCGTGTGAACGTTTACGCTTAAGGTTACTTGGTTGAAAAGTACGTTTCATAGCTTTATCCGTTATATATTAACTGTACAGTTATGTTGAGTCAGTCAAGAAATAATGACCGGTCGTCAACTTGACTAACACAAAAAGAGGCGGAATTTTAATCATTGTTGCAAAACAAGTCAATAATTAATCAGTTTTCGCCTCGTGAAAATAGCATTATCTTACTTAAATTCGATATTCTCGACCGATTATTATGCGATTGGATACATGAAATAATAGGCTAAATTCTTATCATTATAGATAAAAATTATAATTTGGTTTAATAATTGCTGTTATTCCAATCTGATCACAAGGGATCAAGCGGGGAATTATACAGGCTATTTACTAACTAACAAGTCAGCGCTGCTAATTTATCCACTTTATAGTGCCTGATTATTGATTTACTCGCTGTAAAAATGTACGAGTACGAGGATCTTGCGGGTTATTAAAGATCATATCCGCGGATCCTTGTTCAACAATCTGGCCTTGATCCATGAAAATCACCCGGTCTGCGATTTCTTTTGCAAATTGCATCTCGTGCGTCACAATCAGCATTGTTTGCTTTTGTTTTGCCAATTGACGCATCAACCCAAGCACCTCTCCGACCCATTCAGGGTCTAGCGCTGACGTAGGTTCATCAAACAAGATTACTTTACTTTGTGCCGCCATTGCGCGTGCTATGCCAATACGTTGTTGTTGGCCGCCTGACAACGCTGAAGGGTAGTAGTCTTGTTTATCTGCTAAACCAATACTTTTCAGGATAGTCTGCGCTTCTTGTTTGGCGATGGCTGTTGATTTACCTCTGACGGTAATTAAACCTTCAGTAATGTTTTCAAGCGCCGTTTTATTGGCGAACAGCGCGTAGTTTTGAAACACGAACGCGGTTTTTTTACGTAATTCTGTTATTTGTTTTTTTGTCGCGGTATTGGCATCAACGATTAAGTCATCAATG
This sequence comes from Moritella marina ATCC 15381, assembly GCF_008931805.1. GTDB lineage: Bacteria > Pseudomonadota > Gammaproteobacteria > Enterobacterales > Moritellaceae > Moritella > Moritella marina. The sequence goes on from NZ_CP044399.1 coordinate 3,966,784, forward strand.
GTGATATTAGCTGTTGTTGGTTGCTCTAGAAAATTAAGGCAGCGTAGCAGTGTCGACTTACCAGTACCTGATGGTCCAATAATGACGGTTGTTTCACCTTCTTTAATATCTAAATCAATTTGGCGTAATACTACGTTATCAGCAAAGCTCTTACTTAAATTAGTCACTTTGATCATGTTAATACGCCTTATTCAAATAACGTTCTAAATATACTTGTAGCTGTGTGAATATCATCACCACGCCCCAATAGATTAATGCCACGGCAAGGTAACTTTCGAAAAAGTAAAAACTTGATGAGGCTTCCATTTGGGTTTTCGCCATGATTTCAGTCACGCCTAACGTAAACGCTAATGAGGTACTCTTAATCATATCAATAAAGTAATTCATCAACGAAGGCGTCGCGATACGTGCAGCTTGTGGCAGTACGATGCGGCGCATAGCTTGACTCGTGGTCATGCCGGTACTTAAGGCCGCTTCCAGCTGTGATTTATCCACAGCCATGATCGCTGCGCGAATGCTTTCTGCTTTGTAAGCAGCAAAGTGCAGTGTTAAGCCAATCACAGACGCAGTAAAAGCGTCCATGTTAATCAATATCGGGAATACGCGAGGTAAACCGTAATACAATAAAAATAGCTGAACAAGGAGTGGGGTACCACGGAAAAAAGATATAAATACCATGGCGAATTGATTGAGCACGGGTACTTTAAAAGTACGCACAACCGCTAAGCCAATGGCTAATATAAGTGCAAAGACGACGCCGATAAGCGCCATCTGCATGGTTGTTCCCAAATACTTAAACAGTATTGGGAACAGATTCAGCATGTATTCAAAATTAAATTGCATTTATTTTACAGTGATATCCATTGTGAACCATTTTTCTGAGATAGTTGCTAGCGTGCCGTCTGCACGCATGTTATCCAGCGTTGTATTTACTTTTAGGCGTAATACTTCTTGTTTTTCTGTTTTCAAAAATGGCATCGCATTTTCGATCGTTTCAAACGTTGGGCCTGCAAGTTGTAACGGTAATGGTGATTTGTTAATTAATTCAAGTGATGACAAACGATCCATCACAAACGCATCGGTACGCCCTAATGCTACATCACGTTCGATACCTGTGTCGTAAGTTTTGATCGTAATATTTCTGTCAGTATCGTATTTGCGTAATAAATCAGCAAAATTTGATCCTAAATTCACGCCTACGGTTTTGTTGGCTAAGTCATCAATACCGTTAATGTCTTTATTGCCTTTTTTCACGACCACTTGCGCCCCGTCATAAACATACGTTTGGCTAAATGAATATTTAGCTAAACGTGCAGGGGTAATCGTTACTTGATTGGAAATCGTATCTATTCGCCCCGTTTCTAACATACCAAATAGACCGGAAAAATTAACGGTGATGAATTCCACTTTTGCATCATTACGTTTCGCGATCTCTTTCCATAAATCAACTTCAAAACCTTGTAGTTGATCATTTTTTGAAAAAGTAAACGGGAAGTAGTTGCCTGACATGCCGACTTTAATCGTTTCTTGTGCTTGTGCAAAGGTTGTTAATGTTGAGCTCACAAGTACTGCAGCAGCTAATAATAGTTTTTTCATGGTCCATCCTGTTGACGCTAATTATAAGTTTAATGCGTGCATGATATTCTAATGTAAATTGAATTATAAATAGCGTTTAGTTATAAGTAATTGCTAAAAGATAGCGCGATTAATTATATTTACCGGTTTTATTGTTCGTATTGACACGTTATCGGTTTTTATTTTACTTTTGTGTGGATAACTGTTTATTCATGCTAGCGCTTATGCACAATTAGCAGTAAAATAATGCATTATTCTTTATTATTAATCTGGAGTGTGGAGAGTGTCAGTTTCTCTTTGGCAGCAATGCCTTTCGCGCTTACAAAATGAGCTTTCTGCTACTGAATTCAGTATGTGGTTACGCCCTCTGAAAGCCGAACTTACCGATAGTACTCTCACCTTGTATGCTCCGAACCGTTTTGTACTTGATTGGGTTCGTGATAAGTACCTCAACTCAATTACCGCATTATTCGATGAGTTTTGTGGTGCTGATGCGCCAATTTTACGTTTTGATATTGGTGGCAAACCAACAACTGTCACGCAACCGACAACCAAGATTGATCGCGTCGTGACAGCCAAAGTGGTTTCAAGACCACAATTGGACCCGTGGGAATCTAGCTCACCACAGCAACCGGCGATTAATCATCGTAGTAATGTTAATTTAACCTACACCTTTGAAAATTTTGTCGAAGGTAAATCTAACCAATTAGCACGTGCCGCTGCTCAGCAAGTCGCTAGCAATCCAGGTGGTGCTTATAATCCACTGTTTTTATATGGTGGTACAGGTTTAGGTAAAACGCATTTATTACACGCGGTTGGTAACGGTATTAAAGCGCAAAAAGCCAATGCCAAAGTAATTTATATGCATTCTGAACGTTTTGTTCAGGACATGGTGAAAGCCCTGCAAAATAATGCCATTGAAGCGTTTAAAAATTATTACCGCAGTGTTGATGCATTGTTGATTGATGACATTCAATTCTTTGCGAAGAAAGAACGTTCACAAGAAGAGTTTTTTCATACCTTCAATGCACTACTCGAAGGTAATCAACAGATTATTCTGACGTCCGATCGTTATCCAAAAGAAATCGATGGCGTAGAAGATAGGTTGAAATCGCGTTTTGGTTGGGGTTTAACGATTGCTATTGAACCGCCGGAACTGGAAACGCGTGTTGCCATTTTAATGCGTAAAGCGGTAGAAAGTAATATCCATTTACCGGATGAAGTGGCGTTCTTTATAGCCAAACGTTTACGCTCAAATGTACGTGAGTTGGAAGGGGCATTGAATCGCGTGATCGCCAATGCTAACTTTACTGGCCGTGCGATTAATATTGATTTTGTCCGTGAAGCATTACGTGACTTACTCGCATTGCAAGAAAAGTTAGTGACGATTGATAATATTCAAAAGACTGTTGCAGAGTATTATAAGATTAAAGTCGCGGATTTATTATCTAAGCGTCGTAGCCGTTCTGTGGCAAGACCGCGTCAAGTTGCGATGGCGTTAGCGAAAGAGTTAACCAATCACAGCTTACCGGAAATCGGTGATGCGTTTGGTGGTCGTGATCATACAACTGTACTTCATGCCTGCCGTAAGATTGTGCAGCTAAAAGAAGAAAGTCACGATATTAAAGAAGATTATTCGAACTTGATTAGAACACTATCTTCATAGAGAAACGTCGTAAATAAACGTCGTAAATAAACGTCGTCAATATCGTCGAAAAAAAGGTTATATTAAATGCAGTTTACAATTAATCGCGAAGCGTTATTGCGACCATTACAGTTGGTATCGGGTGCCTTGGGTAACCGTCCAACCTTGCCGATTTTAGGTAATGTGTTACTTGATGCGAAAGAAGGTAAATTATCGTTAACCGGTACCGATCTGGAAGTTGAGTTAATTGGTCAAGTTAATCTTGAAGGTGACTACAGCGAAGGACGTACAACGGTACCGGCGAAAAAATTCCTCGATATCTGTCGTGGCTTACCTGATGGCGCGCAAATCCAAGTCAGTTATGCAAGCGATCGTATTGTCGTTAAATCTGGGCGTAGTCGTTTTTCGTTATCGACATTACCGGCAACTGAATTCCCAAATATTGAAGACTGGGATAACGATATCGAGTTTGAATTACTGCAAGGTTCATTACGTCGATTGATTGATAACACCCAGTTCTCGATGGCAAGTCAGGATGTACGTTATTACCTTAACGGCATGCTGTTTGAAACTGAAGGTAATATATTGCGTACAGTGGCAACGGATGGACATCGTCTTGCTGTCGCGAGTTGTGAGCATGATGCTAACTTAGCGCAGCAGCAAGTGATTGTGCCGCGTAAAGGTGTATTAGAATTGGTTCGTTTACTCGACAGTGAAGAAGACATGGTGAAGATCCAACTCGGGTCGAATAACATTCGGGCTATTACTAGCGGCTTTGTATTTACCTGTAAATTGGTTGATGGTCGTTTTCCTGATTACCGTCGGGTATTACCAAAAAATGCCGATAAGATGTTAATATCGGGTCGTGAAGGGTTAAAACAAGCGTTTTCACGTGCGGCTATTTTATCGAATGAAAAATTCCGTGGTGTTCGCTTGAATATGAATCAAGGTTTATTGAAAATTACGGCTAATAACCCTGAGCAAGAAGAAGCGGAAGAGTTATTGGATGTCGAGTTTGGTCATGATGAGCTTGAGATTAGTTTTAACGTCAGTTATGTGCTGGACGTATTGAACACGCTGAAATGCGACAAGGTTAAAATTTCCTTGTTGGACGCTAATAGCAGTGCCTTGATTGAAGATGAACAATCTGATCAAGCTTTGTATGTTGTTATGCCAATGCGGTTATAAGTTTAAATGGGACTGGTTAAATTAAATCTCACTGACTTTCGTAATATTAAGCAGGCATCCATGCAACCGGCTGCTGGTGTTAATATTATTTTGGGTGAGAATGGCAGTGGTAAATCGAGTGTATTAGAAGCGATTCATTACTTAGGGTTAGGGCGTTCGTTCCGTACTCATTTAACCAGTCGCGTTGTGCAACATGGTGAGAAAGATTTCACGCTCTTTTCACAGTGTCAGCAATTTTTAAATGACGAGCAGACAACCTCGATTGGTTTAAAAAAATCAAAAAGCAGTGATACTGAATTAAAAATTGCCGGACAAAAAGCGGAAAGACTGGCAGAGCTGCCTGGGATATTACCATTACAACTCATTCACCCGGAGAGTTTTACGTTACTCTCGAGTGGGCCGAAATTACGTCGACAATTTGTTGATTGGGGCGTATTCCATGTGGAACCAGAGTTTTTTGCAACGTGGGCAAAGTTAACGCGATTATTAAAACAGCGTAATGCGATTTTAAAATCAGGTAGACGTTATGCCGAGCTAGCATATTGGGATAAGGAGTTTGCAGCTCAAGGGACGATTATTGCGCAAATGCGTCGTAGTTACCTTGAACAGCTTAATCCGATAATTAAATCTGCCTTGGCAGACTTCTTACCCGAGTATGACTTTGATATTCGTTATCACCCAGGTTGGGATAGCGATATTGAGTTAGCTGATTTATTAAAACAAAATTTTATGCGCGATCAACAGCTAGGTTATACTAGCTTAGGTCCGCAAAAAGCGGATATCCGAATTAGAGCGAACGGAGTACCGGCACACGATATTTTATCAAGAGGTCAACTTAAATTGGCCGTGTGCGCAATGCGATTAAGTCAGGGACTTTTTTTAAGTCAGCATAGCAACAAGCGATGCACTTTTTTAATCGATGACTTTTCCTCAGAACTTGATGACAGTAAACGGAAGTTGCTGGCGCAGTATCTGATTGAGAGTAAGGCTCAAGTATTTGTTACGGCTATTGAGAAAAGTCAGGTAACAGCACTTCTCACTGAAGGCTGTAAAATGTTTCACGTGGAACATGGCAAATTAATTGAATTTTAAATATAAAGGCGCGAGAGCTAACTATGTCTGAAAATAATTACGACTCTTCAAGTATTAAAGTACTGAAAGGCTTGGACGCGGTGCGTAAGCGCCCAGGTATGTATATTGGTGATACGGATGACGGTTCAGGTTTACACCACATGGTATTTGAGGTTGTAGATAACTCGATTGATGAAGCGTTAGCGGGTCACTGTACTGATGTTGTGGTCAAGATACACGACGATGGTTCTGTATCGGTCAGCGATGACGGCCGTGGTATTCCTGTTGATATTCATGAAGAAGAAGGTGTCTCTGCTGCTGAAGTTATTTTAACCGTGCTGCATGCCGGTGGTAAATTCGATGATAACTCATATAAAGTATCGGGTGGTTTGCATGGTGTTGGTGTTTCTGTTGTAAATGCATTATCAGAAAAATTAGAATTAACCATTCACCGTCACGGTCATATCCATCAACAAATTTATCGCCATGGTGAACCACAAGCGCCGATCGCTGTGATTGGTGATATTGAGACTACGGGGACTGAATTACGTTTCTGGCCTAGTCATGAAACGTTTACGAATACATTATTCCACTACGATATTTTAGCAAAACGTTTACGTGAGTTATCTTTCCTAAACTCAGGTGTATCAATTAAATTAATTGATGAACGTGAAGATGGTAAATCAGATCACTTCGTTTACGAAGGTGGTATTAAAGCATTTGTTGATTACCTAAACGTAAACAAAACGCCAATTAATAAAGATGCTTTCCATTTTTCAGTAGAACGTGAAGATGGCATTACTGTTGAAGTTGCGATGCAGTGGAATGATGGTTTCCAAGAAGGTATTCATTGCTTTACTAACAACATCCCACAGCGCGATGGTGGTACTCACCTAGCTGGTTTCCGTGGTGCATTAACGCGTACGTTAAATAACTATATGGAAAAAGAAGGCTTCCTGAAAAAAGCAAAAACGACATCTGCATCAGGTGATGATGCGCGTGAAGGTTTGACTGCGGTTATTTCAGTGAAAGTACCTGATCCAAAATTCTCTTCGCAAACGAAAGATAAATTAGTTTCTTCAGAAGTTAAATCTGCTGTTGAACAATCGATGGGCGAAAAGTTAGCTGAATACTTACTTGAGAATCCAAAAGAAGCATCAACAGTAGTAATGAAAATTATTGATGCATCTCGCGCACGTGAAGCAGCGCGTAAAGCACGTGAAATGACACGTCGTAAAGGCGCATTAGATTTAGCTGGCCTACCAGGTAAGTTAGCTGATTGTCAGGAAAAAGATCCTGCACTATCTGAACTGTATATTGTGGAAGGTGACTCTGCTGGCGGTTCAGCTAAGCAGGGGCGTAATCGTAAAAACCAAGCTATTCTACCGTTGAAGGGTAAGATCTTAAACGTAGAAAAAGCACGCTTTGATAAGATGTTATCTTCACAAGAAGTGGCAACGCTTATTACTGCAATGGGCTGTGGTATTGGCCGTGATGAATATAACCCGGATAAAACGCGTTATCATCAAATCATTATCATGACCGATGCCGATGTGGATGGTTCACACATCCGTACGTTATTGCTAACGTTCTTCTTCCGTCAAATGCCAGAACTTATTGAGCGTGGTTATATTTATATTGCTCAACCACCGCTTTATAAAATGAAGAAGGGTAAACAAGAACGCTACATTAAAGATGATGCAGACTTAACACAATACCTAACAACGATTGCACTTGATGGTGCGGGCTTATTTGTTAATCCTGATGCACCTGCAATTCAAGGCGCAGCGTTAGAAGAATTAGTGAATGGTTACCGTAAAGTTGAACGTTTGATGGCTAAGTTAAACCGTTCTTTACCAAAAATATTCACCAATGAAATGATTTACCAAGCACCTATCACTGCGGAAATGCTAACGGATAAAGTATCTACACAAGCATGGGCTGATGCATTAGTGGCAACATTAACAGCGAAAGAAGTGACGGGTACGCTGTATTCGGTAAATGTTAAGCAAGATGAAGAAAGCCAATTATTCTACCCTGTATTCTCTGTTCGTCAGCATGGTCTAGATACTGACTATGACTTTACGCCTGGTTTCTTTAATTCAAAAGAATATGCAACGCTAACTGGTTTAGGTATTGCTAATTTACTTGAAGAAGGCGCTTATATTAAGCGTGGTGAGAAGAGCCGTGAAGTAACAGACTTCGTTGAAGCGCTAAATTGGTTAATGGCAGAATCAAAACGTGGTAGTTATATCCAACGTTATAAAGGGCTAGGTGAAATGAACCCAAGTCAGTTATGGGAAACGACCATGGATCCTGAAACCCGTCGTATGTTACAAGTACGTATTGAAGATGCTGTTGCTGCGGATCAATTGTTCACTACCTTGATGGGTGATCATGTTGAACCACGTCGTGACTTTATTGAAGAAAATGCACTGAAAGTAGCTAACTTAGATTTCTAATCTGATTGGTGAATATGCCTTTTTGGCATAATAAAAAGGAGCCTAACGGCTCCTTTTTTGTATCTAAAATTCAGTCTTTAGTGCTGTTGCTTCTTAGTCAATCGATTAAGCTGTTGCGGTACTGATCACAACCATTTCTGCGTAAGCTTTCTGAACTTCTTCTGCGATAACCTGGATACCACGTTGTACAGCATCATCTGGTTGTGAATAATTCATGCGGATACATTCATGAGTATGACGCCACTCTTCATCTAAACCTGGGAAGAAGTGATGACCTGATACGATAAGGACTCCACGGGCTTTTAAGCGTTCATATAACTCTTGGCTGCTGATAGGCAGGTCTTTAAACCATAACCATAAGAAGATTGCGCCTTCCGGCTTATGAATGCGGAAACGCTCATCGGTAATGCTTTGTTGTAACCAGTTAACGGCTTGCAGCGCTTTGCCGTGGTAATACGGCTTGATCACGTCTTCACTTAAGCTAATTATATCTCCTGATTCGACGAGGTTTTGCGCTAGCATTGGGCCCAAGCTGCCTGGTGCTAAATTGATAATACCGCTTAAATTAGAGATCGCTGAAATAACCTCTTCATTACCAATGACGATGCCACAACGCGTTCCAGGTAAACCAAGCTTAGATAGGCTCATGCATAATATTGTGTTGTCATTATAAATCGGTTCTACCGGTTCAAAGATAATATTTGGAAACGGTGTACCGTAAGCATTATCAATCAGTAGGGGGATGTTGTGCTGTTTTGCAAGTACATCAAGACGCTGTATTTCTTCATCTGTTAATACATTGCCCGTCGGGTTCGTTGGGCGTGATACACAGATTAAACCAATATCGTCGGTGATATGCAGATTATCAAAATCCACATGGTATTTAAATAAACCATCATCAAGCAATTCAATTTTGGGTTTTACTGTTTCGAAGAAATCATCACTGAGCGCAGTATCGGTATAACCGATATATTCAGGCGCTAACGGGAACAATACTTTCTTTTTCTTATTGCCTGCGAAGTCACCGGCAAATAAGTTGAATAGATAGAAGAAGGCATTTTGGCTACCGTTGGTGAGGGCGATATTTTTATCGGTTAACTCCCAGCCATAGGTTTTATTTAATAATGCAGCCAATGCTGTGGTGAAACTATTTTTTCCTTGTGGCCCATCGTAATTCGACATGGCTGCAACGAGATCGCCACTGCTTAATAATTGTTGTGCTTCACTGTTAAAGCGTTCTAGCATTTCAGGGATCTGAGCTGGGTTACCACCACCTAACATGATGACATCATCGCCGCTGCGGATACCTTCATTTAGATCATGCATTAACTGCGTGATGCCTGAGAATTGAGTAAATCTTTGACCAAACAATGAGAATTCCATATCAGCACTTCTTGTAATTATTTAAGGGGGAAACAACCAACATAACGGAACTTGCTGCTGTTGTCGATAGTACCAGCGTGGCAAATTAATTTTTCTTAATGACGATGTTTCACGTGAAACAAAAGGCTTTTTATGATTAACGATTTAGAGAGTGTTCCACGTGGAACATCTGTTAAATAGATTTTATCGGCCCCTTTCTTATAGCCAAAAGTACTGAATGACAAAGCCCTAATAACAAAAAAATCAGTCGACTAATTATGTATTTATTGTCCGTGAAAGATAAGGTAAGGTTGAGTTCCTACATAATAATAATAGTCTTTAAAGAGCTTATTCCTATGCAAAGAAATTTGTTATCAGAACGCATTGAAACATTAATAGATCATCTTTCTTATGGTATTTATGAACGCCGAGATGCCATAAGATTATGTTTATTAGCAGCCCTGAGTGGCGAGAGTGTGTTTCTATTAGGGCCTCCTGGTATTGCTAAAAGTTTAATTGCTAAACGTATGATAGAAATTTTTGAAGATGAAAGTTACTTCGAATATCTAATGACACGTTTTTCGACACCGGAAGAAATCTTTGGCCCGCTATCGATTAAAGCGCTAAAAGATGAAGGTAAGTATGTACGCCTAACGAAAGGTTACTTACCGGAAGCGGAAGTGGTATTTCTGGATGAGATCTGGAAAGCGGGTCCGGCAATTCTAAATACGTTATTGACAGTGATAAATGAACGCACCTTTCATAACGGTATTGATCACCAGAAAGTGCCTATGCGCGTTATCGTCTCGGCATCAAATGAACTACCCAGTGCCGACTCTGGCCTAGAGGCTTTATATGACCGCATGTTATTACGTTTATATCTCGAACCAATCCAAGATAAACGTAATTTCAAAGCCATGTTGATCCAAAAACCATTACGCCAAATCAATGATAAGATCCTCAAAGTAAGTAACGATGAGTTCGAGCTTTGGCAGCAAGAGATTAATCAAGTTCGCTTGAGTGAGCATTGCTTTGAAATCATTTATGAACTGAAATTATTTTTAGAGCAGCGTAATACCACTGGTGAGATGATCGCTAATGTTGTTTATGTTTCTGATCGTCGTTGGAAAAAATCAATGCGCTTGTTGCAAGCCTGTGCTTATTTCAATGGCCGTGATGAAGTCACCGAGACCGACTTATTTATTCTTAAAGACTGTATTTGGCACGATCTAGAATCACGTGATGTGATTATTGAAGCCACCCACCAATTTGCCAGTAAACGATTTTGTGACCAAGATGAAGTGAACTTGGCATTAGCCAGTATCAAGAGTCGGTTGATTAAACTTGATGATGAGTTTATCGATCGCTTTGCGACAAGGTTAACTTCTGATGTATTACTGACTAAGTTACGCTATAAATTAGATCGTGAATTCGTGCGTACATCGAGTCTTAATGGTATTCCTGGTTTATGTAAGATTGCGTTATTGGGCGAGTATGATGTATTAGAGCAGGGCTCACAAGAAACGGCAAAATGGGTACATGTTGGTCTTGATGATTTCCAAAAGCAGATAAAGACAGGGTCTTGTTTGGTTAAAGGTTATGTGAATGACCACCGTAACGATGTGTGGTTAAACTTTTCCGTCGATGCGAATCAGCATTTACAGGTACAAAATTTTGCCAATAAGAGTATTCCTGTGGCTGTTATTATTGCCGATGCCGCGTTAAATATTGATGAAAACTGGTTACAACCCTTGGCCGATATCGATAAAGAGATCACTGCGATTGCTGAAAAATTGAAGAAAAGTCAGCGCGAGTTTAGCTTAACCAACCATAATATTTTTGTCAGTGATGATTTTATGGATGATGTAGCAAGCAGTCTAGGGTCATTATCGTTAGAGCTAAATAACTTAGTTCAGCATAAAGCATCCTTGTTAAATCGCTTAAATGCTATTGCGCACTTATTTGAACAAGGCTAATTGGCATGGCTCATCCTTATAACAACAGCTCGGTAACCATGGCTATGCGTCAGTTAGTGGATGAGGCCGTGTTGGATATTACTGCTCATGATCGTGTAACGAGTGATATTAAATCGGCTTATATTAATGACTGGAAGCTGCAGGTCACAAGTTTATTAGCGGACATGCCATTGCCGCCAGGCTTAAGCAATGAGATACACTTATGTGAAACGGCTAGATTACTGAGCCCAATTAATTTTAGAAATAAAGTTGAAGGGATCCTCTGTAAGGTAAAAGTGGACTCGTCATTTTATGATACTGGCTTAACTATTTATCAGCAAAATCGAACCATGTCGGATGATGTGTTCTTTGCGGTGTTTTTAGATAGTTGGCAACAAGCTATTGAATTGCAATTATATCAGTTACAAAGTGTGTTAATCGAAGAGCAACGTGAACAACTACTGATTGAACTTGCTGAACGTGAGGAAACTATAGAGCAATTAGAAGATGTCCTTGATAATGATTTATTATGTAATGGCGAGCGTTTATGGGATTTAGCCAAAGGTAAGTTGACGCATCTGGATACTCAATTATTGCAACGTTATGCGACTAATTTACGTAAGAATAAAGAAGTAAAACAAATCGCCTCTGAACTTGGGCGTATGGCGCTGGCACACATTAACCCAGAAGAAACGCCTAACAGCTATGAAACTTGGGTGCTAGATAACAGCTATCAAGACAATGTGCCAGATGACATGCAGGGCGTAACTTACAGTGATGAAATATCGCGTATGTTACAAACTGAAGCGGTTAATTTAACGTTTCCAGAATTGGAGATCATTTTCTATAAACGCTATCTTGAACGGCATTTGTTAACTTATCAGTATCAAGGTGCGTTGCAGCAGTATAAAAAAGTGACTCAGTATCGAGATATTACCGATGCGGATGAGCAGACTGGCGGGCCTTTTATTATCTGTGTTGATAGCTCAACCTCGATGCAAGGCTTTCCTGAACTGACGGCTAAATCGATTTGTTATGCTCTGCTGCAAGTTGCCTTTCAACAAGATCGCCAATGCTACTTGATGATTTTTTCCAATGAGGTGGTTACTTTTCCCGTCACTAAAAGTACCAGTTTATCAACTATGCTGACATTTTTATCATCGAGTTTTCGTGGGGGGACAAACCTACAACCTGTGATTGAAAAGTCCCTTGAACTGATGAGCTCTGCACAATATAAAAATGCCGATACCTTGGTCATTTCTGATTTTATCGCGCAGAAATTACCAACCCATGTGGCTGATAAAGTCAGAGCGATTAAGACAAAGCAAAATCGTTATCACGCTATTTCATTATCGTCGCAAGGTAATCCGGAATTAATGAAAATATTTGATCATGTTTGGCGTTATTCAGCTGGTTTAACGGGACGTTTGAAGAAAGTAAAATAACCGATGTTCCACGTGGAACATCTATTTACGCTGTATTATGTGGATGGGTATTTGTTAATAAAAAAGCCAGTATCAAGGATACTGGCTTTTTTGATCGTGTAATTTTAAATTAACAATTACTTCTGTAGAACACGTTACTTCTGTAGAACAGAGATATCAGCTACATTTAAGAATTGGTTACGCAGGGTATTAAGCAATGTTAAGCGGTTAATTTTAAGCGCTTCATCATCAGCCATTACCATGACGTTGTCGAAGAATGTATCTACCACATCACGCAGTTCAGATAGTTCTGTTAGTGCTTGTTGATAATCACCAGCGGCAAATAATGGCGCAAGTAATTCAACTTTAGCCGCTACTGCAGAAGCTAATGCTTTTTCAGCATCTTCTTGCAGTAGTGAAGCATCAACTGTCGCGTTTAGTTCTCCTTCAAATTTAGCCAGGATATTACCAACACGTTTGTTTGCAGCTGCTAATGTTGCTGAAGCATCTAAACCACGGAAGTGATTTACCGCTTTAACACGCTTATCAAAATCAGCCGGTTTAGTTGGGCGACGAGCAAGTACTGCTTGGATAACATCAACGCTAATACCAGCATCTCTGTACCATGCAGGGAAACGACCAAGTACAAACGCAACAACATCCGTTGATACATTTTGGTTTGATAGTTTGTCACCGAATAATGCTTTCGCAGTATCAACTAAATCAACAAGATCGAGTGGTAAGTCTTTTTCGATAATGATACGTAGTGTACCAATCGCAGCACGACGAAGTGCAAACGGGTCTTTATCACCTTTAGGGATCTGACCAATACCGAAGATACCCACTAGCGTATCAAGTTTGTCTGCAAGTGCTACAGAGCAAGCAACCAATGATTCAGGTAAGCGGTCACCAGCATAACGAGGCATGTACTGCTCGTTAAGTGCAACAGCAACTTCTTCTGCTTCACCGTCGTTACGTGCATAGTGCATGCCCATAACACCTTGAACGTCAGGGAATTCTACAACCATGTCTGACATTAAGTCAGTTTTAGCTAATAGACCAGCGCGTTGTGCGTGCTCGGTATTTGCTGAAATTTTACCAGCAATAGCGGCTGCTAAATCGGCAATACGTTGTGATTTTTCTTTTAATGTACCGAGCTGTTTTTGGAATAAAACTGTTTCTAGATCAGCAAGACGACTTTCTAACGTACGTTTCTTATCTGTATTAAAGAAGAATTCAGCATCTGCTAAACGTGGACGAACAACTTTTTCGTTGCCTTCAATTACTTGTCGAACATCTTTACTGATGATGTTTGAAACAAAGATAAACTTAGGTAAAAGCTCGCCGTCAGTGCTTAACATTGGGAAGTACTTTTGGTTGTCTTTCATCGTGTAGATCAAAGCTTCCGCTGGTACGTCTAGGTAACGTTCTTCAAAGTTACCGACTAATGTTACTGGCCACTCTACGAGAGACGTTACTTCTTCAAGTAGGTCTTCTTCGATTTCAGCAACACCGCCGTGCTCGCTTGCAGCAGCAATAACTTGTTTACGGATAACGTCTTTACGACGCTCGTAATCAACCATTACCATGCCGTGATCTTCAAGCATATCAACATAGTTGTTAGCGTGTGGTAATTCAAAATCACCTTTACCTAGGAAACGGTGACCGCGAATAGTACGCGCTGCTTTAATACCTAAGATTTCGCCTGCAAGCGCTTCAGCACCAAATAACATGGTAATTGTATGCACTGGACGAATGAATTGAATCGGGCTAGCGCCCCAACGCATTGGCTTGCTAACAGGCAGTTTAGCTAAAGAGGTTGCAACCATGTCAGCAACGAGTGCTTGTGTCGGCTTACCTTTTACTTCAGATTTATGCAGTAACCATTCGCCTTTATCTGTTTTTACTCGGCCTGCTTGCTCAACAGTAATACCGTTGCCGCGTGCCCAACCTTGTGCTGCTTTCGTTGCGTTACCGTCAGCATCAAATGCAACAGAAACCGCAGGACCGCGTTTTTCAATGACTTTGTCAGCTTGTGCATCTGCAAGTGCTGTTACTGTTAATGCTAAACGACGTGGTGCTGCCATCCAGTTAACGTCAGCAAATTCTAAACCGGCTTTTTCTAACTCAGCTTGGAAGTTTGCTGCAAATGCTTCAGCTAAAGTACGTAACGACTTTGGTGGTAGCTCTTCAGTACCAATCTCGATTAATAAATTTTCAGTTGCCATGCTACTTCCTATTTGTCTTTTTTACATAACGGGAAGCCTAGCGCTTCACGAGATGCGTAATACGCTTCAGCAACACCTTTAGAAAGGGTGCGAATACGTAAAATATAACGTTGACGCTCAGTCACTGAGATTGCGTGACGCGCATCTAGCATATTAAATGCATGGCCAGCATCAAGAATACGTTCGTATGCCGGTAGTGGTAGCGGCACTTCTAAATCGAGCAGTTTTTGTGCTTCTTTTTCACTTTCATCAAACAGTGTGAATAGGAAATCAACATCAGCGTGTTCGAAGTTATAAGTTGATTGCTCAACTTCATTTTGATGGAAAATGTCACCGTATTTAACTGTGCCCAGCGGACCATCTGTCCATACTAGGTCGTATACACTGTCTACTTCTTGGATATACATCGCAAGACGTTCAAGACCGTAAGTCATCTCACCTGTAACTGGTGTACATTCAAGGCCACCAACTGCTTGGAAGTAAGTAAACTGTGATACTTCCATACCGTTTAGCCAGATTTCCCAACCTAAACCCCAGGCTCCTAATGTTGGGTTTTCCCAGTTATCTTCTACGAAGCGAATATCGTGAACCAATGGGTCAAGACCAACTTCTTTCAGTGAGTCCAAGTATAATTCTTGGATGTTCGCTGGAGAGGGTTTGATCACTACTTGGAACTGATAGTAGTGTTGTAAACGGTTTGGATTTTCACCATAACGGCCATCGGTAGGACGACGTGATGGTTGCACGTAAGCATAAGCCATTGGCTCTGGCCCTAATGAACGTAAAAACGTCATCGGGTGAGAGGTGCCGGCACCTACTTCCATATCGAATGGTTGTACGATCGCACAACCTTGACGAGCCCAGTAATCCTGCAGTGCTAGGATCAGCCCTTGAAAAGTTTTAACGTTATAATTTGACATGATATCTGCACAATAAAGCAAAGAAATAATAGCTAAAGTATACCTGCTGAGCAGATATGAATATAGGATAAATTACAAAATTTGACTTGGTTAGTGCGGTTTTTTCAGCTATTTGGGTTAGTGCTGTAATTTAAGGGGTAAAAATGGGTGAAGATGAGGTGAATACGCGAATATATTATCTTTATATTCGCGCCTTAAAGCGGACTAATTAACGCCTTTTTTAATCAAATATTGATACGGTAATTGCTCGGTTTGACTTGCCACTAGCGTGTGATCCATAAACTGACAAAAGCTAGGAATGTCCCGTACCGTTGCTGGATCGTCGGCAATAATTAGTAATGTCTGGCCATCATCGAGTTTTCTTACTGTTTTTCGTACCATCATCACCGGTTCTGGACAGCGTAAACCGAGGGCATCTAGTTCATGTTCTGGATTCGAAAATAATGGGTTCATCTGGCTTTCTCTATGTGGTCAATATATGTAAATAGACTAATATTAATGAGTAGCGGTAATTATATATTGGACAATCACCATTATGTTGTTAAATTGTTAATAATCGCGTGATACTTATCTTGCGCCGTTAAGTAACCATCAACAAGGAGTGTGTATGTTACTACAAGCCAGTGGCAGACTAAAAGTATATTCTTCAATCGCGTTTTTTTCTTTACTAATCATGCTTATGGAGATCCCTATTGCCGATACCGGTACTTGGCTCGGGGTATTAAGTATTGTTGGAATCGCTGTTTGGGTTGAATTAAGTGATTATTTTGTCGAAGGAGATAATCCTGAAAATAAAGCCGAAAAAACGGAACACAAAGACGATACTAAATAATAAATACGACATAATAACAGGGGGTATATCACCCTCTGTTTACTCTTAGTGTCGTTATCCCGCCTGCAATATCTCATCTTGAAATGGTAAAACTGTAATTGTTATCTAAGCTTAACTCTACTACCTGTATATTGGAGTTTATTATGAAAGGTAACACTCAGGTTATCGCTAGCTTAAATGGCTTATTACACAATGAGCTAGCAGCGATAGACCAATATTTTACACATTCTCGTATGTATCAAGATTGGGGTTTAGAAAAGCTCTACCAACAAATGAATCATGAAATGGAAGAAGAGATAACGCATGCTGATGCGTTGATCAAACGTATTTTATTTCTTGAAGGCACCCCTAATTTAAAAGATCGCCGTGATTTACTCATTGGTGATGATGTTCCTAGCATGCTCAAAAATGACTTGGTACTGGAAATGGAAGTTGTCGCAGCCATCAGAGCGAGTATTAAATTATGTGAAGATGAAGGCGACTATCAAACTCGGCAGGTGTTACTGCCTCTACTTGCTGATACCGAAGAAGACCATGTTTATTGGTTAGAGCAGCAATTAGGTTTGATCCAAAAAATTAGTTTAGCGAACTATATCCAATCTCATATCGGTGTTTAACCGATTAATATTCGGGGTTACTTATGCAAGGCAATAACCAAATTATAGTGCTACTCAATAAAGCGTTAGGCTGTAAATTAGTGGCGATTAATCAGTACTTTTTACATGCGCGCATGTATCGGAATTGGGGGCTCGTACAACTTGATAAAGCCGATTACAAACAGTCTATTTTGAAAATGAAGCAAGCCGATAAATTTATAAATCGGATCTTATTTTTACAGGGATTACCTAATTTACAAGATTTAGGACGTTTGGCTATTGGTGAAGATACGCCGGAAATGCTGCACCTTAATATGGAATTAGAACTGAGTATCCGCGTGGTGTTACAAACCTTGATTGCTGAATGTGAAAACAGTCAGGATTACATTAGTCGTGATATAGCGGCGGAAATTTTAGAAGAAGTTGAAGAGCAAATCGATTGGGTTGAAAGCCAAGAGTATCTTATCCGCCATGCAGGATTAGATAATTACTTACAGTCGCAAATGTAGCATTAAACGAGTTAGCTAGAATCGTTAGGCGACCAGTGGCTGTTGTTGTGCTTGTTTAATTAAGGTCTGATTTAAGATTTTTTTTGCACATTGACAGCATTTTCCACACTGACTACCAATACCCAGTTCAGTGCTTAATGTTTTCATACTTGTAGCACCTTCATCGATACTTTTTATTAACTGCTTATCGGTAATACCGTGACAAATACATACGTACATAAATTATTGTTCCGAGCTGAATTTATGTTGATGTTAATATGAATGAGAATGATTATCAAGCCACTATGAGGCGAAAACTTTGGCCTTTACCATGTCTCGATATTGTTTTGGAGCCATATCAAAGTGTTGCTCGAATTTTTTTTTGAAATAATATGCATCACGAAAACCAACCTGTTCGGAAACGTCACACATGGTGAGACCAAAATCGCGTAATAGTACTTGTGCTGTCTCGAGTCTGAGGGTTAACAAAAACTGATTGGGCGTTTGTCCGACTTGTTCTTTGAAGCGGCGATTGAAAGTGCGTAAGGGGAGTTGGCAAACATCAGCAATCATTTGATTGGTGATCACTTTTGCCATATTACGTTGCATCCAATCTTGTGCGAGCGCAATGGATTCATCGAATTGCACTTGACCACCAATTTGATAGAAAGGCTGTTGCTCCGAGCGTGATATTTCATGGGAAAAGTGGTTTTCAATCACGTTGGCGATCTTTCTGCCAAACATCTCATTGATTAAAAACAACATCATTTCTGATTGTGAGTTAATACTCCCCGCACAATATAAACCGTTGGCGGCGGTAATCGACGCCTGGCGATTAAGTGTGACTTGTGGGTAGTGTTGGCTAAATTGCTCGTAAAAATACCAATGTGTGGTGGCGGGTAAGCCATCGAGTAAACCTGCTTCAGCTAACCAGCAAACACCTGTGCCTGTAGAAAGTATTTTTGCACCTTGGTTATATTGCTGATGTAACCAAGGAATGACTTCAGGGTACTTAATTATTGATACTAAAGGGTTTCCCCACATAGGTGGGAGAATGATGAGGTCAAATTTGTGTTCACATTCAAAGGTTAAATCGGGTTGTAAGCGTAACCCTGCTGTGAGCGGTTTGGCTGCTAAACTGGTCGAGATTAATTTTATTTCCAACGGATCTTGATGTTGAGTTTTTCGGTCTCGTAAGCGTGATGCACCAGAGAGCATTTCTGCGGCTAAAGAGATGCCCGTAACTAACGCTTTATCATAAAGTACAAATCCAATTTTCACAGCAAGCTCCGATGCGATAACAATCTAAATTTAGACTATCTATTTTTTATGGTTCAGTGCCTTGCTTTTATAGACTAAAAACTAGGGTGGCACAAATGTCATGGTAAATGGCACACTTGAAAGTGTATTGTTAGTATAACTTGCTAGACTAGCTAGCAATAGCTTAGATTCGAATGAGATGTAATAAAATGGCAAAGTTACCGTTAATTGTTGGTTTGGGTGGTATAAATGCAGCTGGGCGTAGTTCTGGTTTCCACAGTTATAAACGTTTAGTGTGCGATGCATTGCAAGACGATGTCATGGCGAGTACATGGCAAGATCTTGCCCAGCGTATGGGACTTGATACGAGCGATATCAATGCTGATATTATTGCGCAAATTAAAGCGGGTACTTTAGTTCGTCGTACCACTACGTTTGATCCAAAAGCTGTGCCTTTTCAGCGAAAAGCCAAGTTAACGGCAGGTACTGAGCCAATTACATTTCAATTAAAAAAATCGAAATTACCACAGTCTATCCCGGCGAATTGGTCACTTACTGATATTGATAATAAAACCGTGACGGTAACCGTTGAAGGTGACTTTGATGTGTTAATTAATGATGCTATTGATTATCCGGTATCAAGTGCAGGTAATATTCCCACTGGTTTTGATTTAGATAAATTATATAATTCTCGCTCACACCCACGCGGTTTAAAGCTAACTGTATATGGCGCGTCAGATGCGCTTAACTCGTTAGGTGTTGATTGGGATTCAATCCTTAAATTAATTAACCCTGATGAAGTATCTGTTTATGCTGGTAGTGCGCTTAGTCAAGTGGATGAAAATTCATTTGGCGGCATGTTATCTGCTTATTTTAAAGGCGGTCGTGTTAGTACCAAAATGATGGCAATGTCATTAGCTGAAATGCCGGCAGACTTTATCAATAGTTACGTGATCAACAGTGCGGGTACGACGGGAACGAATATGGGCGCTTGTGCTAGCTTCCTGTATAACTTGCGTCAGGGGATGTTAGATATCCAATCTGGCAAGTCAAAAGTTGCTATCGTGGGTAACGCTGAAGCACCTGTTGAAACAGGGGTGATGGAAGGTTTCCGCGTGATGGGCGCATTAGCTGAAGATGATCAGCTGAAAGCATTGGATAGCAGTGATAGCGTGGATAATCGCCGTGCTTGCCGCCCATTTTCATCTAACGCTGGTTTTACCATGGCGGAGTCTGCACAATTTGTCGTGCTAATGGATGATGAGTTGGCCTTAGAGCTAGGCGTGACAATTTATGGCTCTGTTGCCGATGTATTCATTAATGCCGACGCCAATAAAAAATCAATTTCAGCTCCGGGTATTGGTAACTACGTGACCGTGGCGAAAGCGACTGCATTAGCGAAAGCGATTTTAGGCGAAGGTGGTTTACAACATACGTTCGTGCAAGCGCACGGTACTGGCACACCACAAAATCGCGTCACTGAAAGTCATATTTTAAGTGAAGTAGCGGCAAGTTTTAATATTACCAATTGGCCTGTAACGGCTATTAAATCCTATGTTGGTCACTCTATGGGCGCGGCAGCTGGCGATCAATTAGTGGCATCGCTTGGGGTATGGCAGCATGGTTGGATCCCTGGTATCAAAACTATTGATCATATTGCTGATGATGTTCACCAAGCTAATCTTAACATTTTAACTGACCATCAGTTTGTTGGCGATAAAGGCCAAGAGATGAAGGCGGTATTATTGAATGCGAAAGGGTTTGGCGGTAATAACGCGACTGGCTTGGTGTTATCACCGCAGCAGACACTGATGATGCTTGAGGCCAAGTACGGTGCATCAGTAGTAAACACTTACCAAGAAAAAAATAATCAAATCCAGCAAACGGCCGCGATGGCAGATCATAATGCTTGCGTTGGTGATGAAAACATCCGTTATGCATTTGGTAATGCGGTTATCGATGACACTGGCGTGAACATCAGTACCGAAGAAGTGCGTTTACAAGGTTTTGCAAACGCCATTAAGTTAGTACAAAGTAATCCATATCAAGATTATAGCTAGTAGGATCACAACTCACGATTATCGCTAAAATAGCGACAATCGTGAGTTGATTTATCCCCTAGGCATTAGGTTTAGGTAAGGGGATATTCGACTAGATTCATGTCATCAGCCATCACTTGTAACTCTTCTGTGATCTCTACGATTTGCTTCAGCTTCTGAATTAATAATAACGTATGTTTATGGTCATCATTTTCATAGCGTTTAAGTAATGCCTCTATCTCACTAATATAAAACTTATCGACGTTGACTGGCGACAAGATCGTACTTTGTGTTTGTAATAACGCGCTACTAATTAATTGTGCTACCAAGGCTAAATCTTGCTGTAATCTTGAGTCTATAATTTTATTTCTGTGTACGCCTAACGCGGATAATGCCGATAACATGGCATGGTTACGACGTGAAATATCGTAAACGTGATTGAGTTTATGGCGTTTATCATTGGGTTCAACTTGCATGTCTTTCCACGATGCGATCAAGTGACTATCAGCGACATAGGCTTTACGGCGGGAGACTCGGTACGGTAGATCATTATTTTTACCTGAAACGTATTGCTTAATTATCTCATGGAAATAGTTTTGATTGGCGGTGATCGCTTCGACTAAGTATTTAGGGAATTGCTTGTACTGCCAGTTTGGAAGTACTAACTTAGCAAGCAAGAACGCAATACTACAACCGGTTAAGGTATCGATGATCCGCGGTATCGTAACGACGTAACCTTGTTGGTAGAGTATGTTAAATGCTAATAATACCAGTAAGGTAATATAGGTTACCGCGCGACTGTAATTCTGACGTAAATAGTAAAAGAACAGAAATGCCGATATCGCTAATAAAAATAATTGGCTGCGTTCTGTTGGGAACAGGTATAGCAAGGTCGCACCTATAATAATGCCCATCAGTGTGCCGCTAATACGTTGTTTTAGCTTTACTCGCGTTGCACTGTAACTCGGCTGTAGTACAAATAATGTTGTTAAAACCACCCAATAGCCATGCAAATCAGACGCTAAAATAATAGCAATACCTAAGGCGATGCCTAAGGTTAAACGGATCGCGTGACGAAATACTGGACTCGATAAGTGTAAGGCACTGCTGAGGCGCTGTATTACCGGCAGTCGCTCGCGTGGTGCCATGACTAAGAACGCTTGATCGTTTTGCGGTTCGCTATTAATTAATAATTCATCGGCTTTACGTAAATTCCGAAATAACAGTTTTAAAGGGCCAAAGAGTTGCCATTCCAACGATGTCTCTAATGTCAGTAACTCTTGTTTTAAAATGGCTAATGACCAAGTCAAACCATGATCATGTTGATAAGCTTGCTTGTATAACGTTGCGTGACCACGTTGGGTACAGGCGCTGGCAAGTTGTTTTAATACTTGCTCGAAACCAGCAATAATTAAATCATTATTTAAATTACGTTTTAACGATCCATAATGAAAATGGCTCGAGGTCATTTTTTCATGTAGTTCCTGGGCTTCTTGATAAAGGTGGATCAAGTGCTGGAGTTCATGAGAAATATCTTTTTCACCGACATGGTAATCAATATTGGTTCGACACTCGGACATCGCATTGACGATATTAATATTTAAGGTCGATAAGGTATGGCGAATGGTTTTATGATCATAGTTTTCTTGTGAAAAAAACTTCGATTTTTCTTGTTGGTATAGGCCTAAAGAAAAATAAATATCGGCTAATCGTTCGCGGATTGGATTATATAAAGTGACCTTAAGCAGTACCGTCGAGATGATGAAATACCATGCTGCACCAGCAATAAGTAATAACGAGTTAGGGCCAAAATAATTGTTACTAAGTACCGCGCCTGACTCTACATCATGACTTAGGCCGAGCATGGTATAAACGGCAATCATTAACGTCGCAAAACTGATGGTGACATAACGCTTACCTAGCGAGCCTAAAATAATGATCGCAAAACTAAATAAGCAGCTACCCAGTAAAAAAAACAATGGGTAAGGGAATAATAAAGTGACCAATAATGACGATAAAGTAAAACAAAAAATAGCTAACAAGCTATTGATAATACGCTGCTTAATACTGTCATCACCTTCAGAAATAACGGCTGCAACAATACCTAGTACCGCGGTCACCGCAAACTCAGAAAAGCCCAGAAAATAACCTGGGATCAGTAATGTTATTGAAGCAAGAAATGCTTTTAAGGCAATGAAGAAATTACTGTTGGCTGTCAAATAGCTCAGCTTTTGCCATAATATCAGCATGTGTGTTGCGCTCCAAATGAGGTGAGGTAAATCATCATTGCTATTGTGCTGCTTTTATCGCGTGAGTTAATTGCACTACAGCGGCTTCATTACTGATGCTTTTATCATAAATAAAATTACTAATTACGCGTGTAATTGCTGACTGCACATAGGTTGTCGTTGCCATTGCCTGTGAGAATGTAGGCACTAACGTATGGTTTTTTGTCGCTTGTTGATAGTCGTCATACGCTTGTTTACTGCAGGTATTTAAATTGTGATTATCTATCATGTTGACTATCGGTAGTGATCCTTTCTTGGCATTGAAATCACGTTGTAATTCGGGAGTTAAGATAATACTTGCTAAGGTATTTTGCGCTTTTTTAACGTCTGGAGAGACACTTTTTAATTTGAAAAAAGCAAAACTATCGACGTTGTAGCTAAATATCCCCTCACTGCCTGGAAATTCGATACAGCGGATTTTGGTATTTAATTGCTGCTTTTCTTGCAGTAATTTACCAGCAACCCAATCCCCCATTATTTGTATCGCAGCCTGGTCGTCAATAAGCAGTTTAGTTGATTGTTCCCAAGTGCGATTTTTGGCATTCTTATCAATATATAACGATATCTTTCGTAATTGAGCAAAGGCGTTGATCATCGCTGGTGAGGTAAGTACTTGCGGACTGAGTTCGACAAATGCTTGTTTGTACTGCTCTGCCCCCAATATAGATAAACTAATGGATTCAAATAATATCGCATCTGCCCATGGTTCTGAGGTGTGCGCGATTGGTAAATAACCAGCGGCTTCCAGTAGCGGTAATGCTGTGATCAGTTCATTTAAATTGCTTGGTATCGCAGTTTTGGCTTGCTTGAACACCACTTGGTTCAGCCATAACCAATTAATGCGGTGGATGTTAATGGGTACTGCAACATAATGGCCTTTATATTTCATCACAGGTTGAATGAACTCAGGCAGTTTACTATCCCATTGTTCACGTTTAGCAATATCATCCAGCGAGGTAAGAAAACCTAATTTTGCCCACTCTTGAATGTTGTGACCTTTAATTAACGCTGCTGTAGGAGGATTACCTGATACAGCGCGAGAGCGTAATACTGTTAACGCGCTATTACCACCGCCACCTTTGATGGCAAAATCGAGCCAGGTATTATCGGTTTTTTTTACTTTTTCTTGTAATTCACTGAGGGCATCGAGCTCACCGCCCGATGTCCACCAATGCAATACTTCGACTTGGCTTGCTGTGGCTGAATATGTACATAGCATGCTTAATAATATAAACAGTCGTAGGATACGGTGATGACTATTTCTATGGCTTAGGGTGATCATGACAATGCTCGTGATGAAGGTTTATGGGGAAGTCGTAAGATCACTTTAAGTCCTGAGTTTTCTCGATTGTGGAGTGTGAGTGTACCACCGTGGGCACTGGCAATATTCCGCGCAATACTTAATCCTAAGCCCGAACCATCAGTATCTTGAGCTATGCGTGTGTAGGGGGTAAATATATCTTCTAACATATTTTCTGGAATACCGGGACCCGAATCGATAAGACAAATAACGATATGCTCTTGTTGTTGTTCGACGATGAGATGTAAGAAATCACCATATTTAATAGCGTTCTCAACTAAGTTGGTTAAGCAGCGTTTGATCGCAAGTGGTTTTCCTGGGTATTGAATGGCGATAAGGGGAAACTCAAACGTCACTTTTTCTTCGTGGCAATTATGGTGTTCGGTAATCTCGTAGAGTAGTTCTTGGATATCAATAGTTTCATTATTTTCATGTATATCAGTGTCTTGAACGCATTGTAGTGCGCCTTTGACCATCATTTCTAGCTGGTCTAGATCCTGATTAAATTTAGCTGTCTTGGTATCATCATTAAGTAATTCAGCGCGTAAACGTAAGCGGGTGATCGGTGTTTTTAAATCATGAGAGATAGAACGAAATAAGCGTTCACGATCATCGATATAGCGTTTAATACGTAAATGCATACGGTTGAATGCTTTAGTGGCGATGACTAATTCAGATGCTCCGGTTTCTGCCAAGGGTGGCTGGTCTAAGTCTTGACTCAATGTTGCCGCGGCTGATGCGAGTCTTTTTAATGGTTTGGTTTGCCAGCGTACTAATACGTAAATCATCCACATTAAATTCGCCGTGATCAAGAAGATGAAAAACAGTTGTTCATTACTGACTAAATTATCGTTGAGTGATACATAAGGTGCGGGTAATAGAGCGGCAATATATAACCATTCATCAGGTGCTAGCATCATTTGGATGACTAATACCGGAGGGTTGAGCGGTTCTAAAGTGAGTGAATAGTGCGCCCAAGAGCGTGGTAAATCCGATAACAGGGTATCGTTGTTGAGGACATGTAAGGTTTTTGGGTGTGAAAACTCAGTCTTAATGACGATATTATTGCCGAGCTTATCACCGAGAACACGTTGAAACTCATCGAGCACCGCACGTTTCATTTCACTATTCTCAACGGGGTCGATCGCTATTTCGACTTCATTTAAGGATACAAAATAGCGACTGCCGCCAAAATCACGCAATTGTTCTAAGACGATATGGCGATATTGTAACGGCAGTGAGTTAAAAAATGTCGCCGTTGACGCGATATTTTGTGCCATGCCTTCGGCGGTATTTTTTAACCCGTCGAGTTCTTGGTCTTTACTGAAATTGTACCAAATACTGGTTGAGATAAACTGCGCTGTAGCAATGGATAACAGTGTCAGCAATAACATTCTTGAAACGAGTGAGCTCGGTAATTGACGGTAAATGTGTTCTTTAATCGTCATAAGACACTTCAGTAATCAACACATAACCACGTCCACGGATCGTCTTGATTAAGGTTGGTGTTTTACTGTTATCACCTAACTTTTGACGTAGGCGACTGAGCTGAATATCAATACCGCGTTCAAGTGGTAGCGCTTCTCGGCCTCGGGTCGCATCGGATAAGTTATCGCGACTCAAAACTTGGTTTGGGTTAGTCACAAATAACTTTAACATATTAAATTCACTACCGGATAATTCGGTGGCGTTGTTATCGGTTAAGTTAATTAATTGGCGTGTTAGGGTATCCAGTTTCCAATTGGCAAACACAAAATAGCGACCTTGGGTCGGCTTGGTATAACTTGAACGACGTAATAACGCTTTAATGCGCGCCAGTAATTCACGGGGGCTAAAAGGTTTAGCCATGTAATCATCAGCACCAATTTCTAGCCCAACAATGCGATCTGCCTCATCTGAATTGGCGGTTAACATAATGATTGGCACTTGCGAAGTTCGACGAATTTTTTGGCATAAAGTAAAGCCATCATCACCCGGCATCATCACATCTAAGACGATGAGATCGGGGGTGTTGGTGGCGAGTACACGTTGCATTTCTTTACCTTCACCTGCAGTTAGCACTGAAAATCCTGCTTGATCGAGATATTCACTGAGTAATTCTTTGATCTCTACATCATCGTCAACGACTAAAATTTGCTTTTTGGTACTCATGCTCAATCCATTATTTACAGTGCGTAACGTCTATTGAACAGCTTGGCGGGTAAAATTTCAAGAAGAACATTTTAAGAACACATAAAAAAGCCAACTATGGGATAGTTGGCTTGATATAGATTAAAGAACCGTATTTTTTGTACAGTTGTTATTAGTCTTCGATACGCTCAAATACTGTCGCGATACCTTGGCCAAGACCGATACACATCGTCGCTAGACCATATCTACCACCTTGTACTTCAAGTTCGTTCACTAACGTTGTCGAGATACGCGAACCAGAGCAACCCAGTGGGTGACCTAATGAGATAGCACCACCGTTAAGGTTGATCTTAGTATCAACAACATCTTCTAAGCCTAAATCTTTAACACAAGGTAAAGATTGCGCTGCGAATGCTTCGTTTAATTCGAATACATCGATATCGTCAATGGTTAGACCAGCACGTTTAAGCGCTTTCTTCGTAGCAGGAACTGGACCATAACCCATGATAGATGGATCACAACCAGCAACAGCCATAGATACAACGCGAGCACGAGGCTTAAGACCCAGTTCTTTCGCTTTATCTGCAGACATAAGTAACATTGCAGAAGCACCATCTGACAATGCAGATGACGTACCCGCAGTTACTGTACCGTTTACAGGATCAAATACTGGACGTAAGTTACCTAGGCTTTCCATTGATGTTTCTGGACGAATTACTTCATCGAAATCATACAATTTTAATATGCCGTCAGCATCGTGACCTTCAATTGGTAGGATTTCACGTTTGAAACGACCTGATTCTGTCGCTGCTTGTGCAAGCTTGTGAGAACGAACCGCAAATGCATCCTGTTGTTCACGTGTAATACCGTGTAATTTACCTAGCATTTCAGCTGTTAAACCCATCATACCCGCTGCTTTCGCAGTAGATTTAGCCAGGCCAACGTGGAAATCAACGCCGTGATTCATCGGCACGTGACCCATGTGCTCAACACCACCAATGATCATTACATCGCCGTCGCCCATTGCGATAGCACGTGTAGCATCATGGATAGCTTGCATTGATGAACCACATAGACGGTTAACTGTTGTTGCGCCTGCTGTGATTGGGATACCAGCAAGTAATGAAGCATTACGGGCGATATTGAAACCTTGCTCTAGCGTTTGCTGAACACAACCCCAATAAACATCTTCGATGTCATTTGGATCAACTTCAGGGTTACGGTCAAGCAAGCCTCGCATTAATTTTGCAGATAGATCTTCAGCACGAACGTGGCGGAATGCACCGGCTTTAGAACGACCCATAGGTGTACGTAGACAATCGACTACAACTACATCTCTCATTTTATTATCCTCGTTCGTGTCTTAGTAAAAAGTTTTGCCGTCAGCTGCGCGTTGACGCAAGCCATCTGTTACTTGGTAAAGTGGACCTAAATCAGCAAATGAATCAGCTAATTTAATGTACTTATCCAGACCCATAGTATCTAGGTAACGGAACACACCACCACGGAATGGAGGGAAGCCAATACCATAGATAAGTGCCATATCAGCATCACCTGGTGTAGCAACAATACCTTCTTCAAGACAACGAACAACTTCGTTAATCATTGGGATCATACAACGAGCGATGATCTCATCTTTCGTGAAATCAGCTTTTTCACTCGCTACTTCAGCAAGTAGTTCATAGCTTTTCGCATCTGGTGTTTTCTGTATACGACCACGACGATCTTTTGCATAAGAATAGAAACCAACACCATTTTTCTGGCCATAACGTGTCGCGTCAAACATCACATCGATAGAATCTTTACCTGTTTTCGCCATACGCTCTGGGAAACCATCTGCCATTACAGCTGCTGCATGATGACCTGTATCAATACCAACAACATCGAGTAAGTATGCAGGACCCATTGGCCAACCGAATTGTTTTTCCATTACTTTATCTACAGCAACAAAATCAGCGCCATCAGCGATTAATTTTGAGAAACCGAAGAAGTAAGGGAACAATACACGGTTAACGAAGAAACCTGGGCAGTCGTTAACAACAATAGGTGTTTTACCCATTTTAGCCGCGTAAGCAACTGTTGTAGCAATTGTTTCATCAGATGATTTCTCACCGCGGATGATTTCTACCAATGGCATTTTGTGTACAGGATTGAAGAAGTGCATACCACAGAACTGCTCTGGGCGTTTAAGACTCTTCGCTAGTACATTAATTGGGATAGTCGATGTGTTCGACGTAATGACGGTGTCAGCACTGACGTTATCTTCTAATTCAGCCAGTACAGCCGCTTTAATTTTTGGATTTTCAACAACCGCTTCAACAATAATGTCAGCTTCATCAACTGAGTTATAGCTTAGCGTTGGCGTGATTGAAGAAATAACTTTCGCAAGTTTAGTGCCGTCAATACGACCGCGTTTAAGTTGCGTTGTTAATAAACCTGACGCAGTCGCCATACCAAGATCTAATGCCGCATCATTGATATCTTTCATGATAACAGGCGTGCCTTTCACTGCTGATTGGTAAGCGATACCGCCACCCATGATACCAGCGCCAAGTACAGCGGCTTTATTTGTTGCTTTACCTGCTTTTGCTGCTTTCTTCGCGCCAGCTTTTAATGCTTGGTCACTCAGGAATAAGCCAACTAATGCTTGTGCTGCATCTGTTTTAGCAAGTTTAATGAAGGTTGCAGCTTCAACACCAAGAGCACCAGTACGGTCCATTCTTGCTGCTGCTTCAACTGCTTTTACTGCCGCTGTTGGTGCAGGGTAATGTTTACCTGCTTTCGCATATACCATACCAAGTGCAGTAGAGAAGCTCATTGTCGCTTCAATCTTGTTTAGACCTAATGGCGCTTGTTTTTGCGCACGGCGTGATTGCCAATCAAGTTTGCCAGCAATCGCATCTTTAACCATAGATAATGCGGCATCGCGTAATATCTCTGGTGCTACAACCGCATCTACTGTGCCAAACTTAAGGGCTGCAGGTGCTTTATAGTCTTTACCTGCTGTGATCCATTCAACTGCATTATCAGCACCGATCAGACGTGGTAAACGCACTGTGCCACCGAAACCAGGCATGATACCTAATTTAGTTTCAGGCAAACCGATACGTGCCGTTGTGTCTGCAACACGGAAGTCTGTTGCCAGAATTGCTTCACAGCCACCGCCAAGTGCATGGCCGTTTACCGCTGAGATTGTTGGATATGGCAGGTCTTCAATCGCGTTGAATACTGCATTTGCTTGTTCCAACCAACCTAATAATTCAGCGTCAGGTAGTTTAAACAGATCAAGGAATTCAGTGATATCAGCGCCAACGATGAAAGCACCTTTACCTGATGTTTGGATTAATCCTTTAATGTCTGAATTAGTCTGTAATACTTTTACAGCTTCAGTTAATGCTTGTAATGTTGCTTGATCAAATTTATTAACTGGGCCTTTCGCGTCATATTTTAATTCTGCGATGCCATCTTCTAATAGAGTGACCGAGAGTTGTTCGGCTTGGTAAATCATTACGTTTCTCCTTGCTAAAGCGATGGTGATCATCTGCTCCGTTTGCTATTTACCAGCTATGTAGGGTACTGGTTGATCTCATTCTGTCGATAAACTAACAATATTTCAACACTTATTTTAAACGACCGTTTAAATTAATATCTAAGATATGGGGTTTAAATATCCACTAAGTAGTATAGTTATTGGTGGCGGTTGAGAGTGGGGTTATTCTATTAAAATAAGTTATTTGGTTGTAAACCTAGGGCTAGGCACTTTTTTTCAGTTTTATCTTGGAGTTTAATTCTTTATATTTGATATTTTGTAGTCTTATTGTCTTTAAATTGTTCGGCTTACATCTGTTTTTAATTGTTAGATGTTTGTTGGTTAATGTTTAAGGAAAATAAATTGAGCGTTGCTTAACTTTTAAAAATTGTGATCCTGAACCTGCTATTATCAATCAAGATATAGCAGTAGAATGGTGATGAGTACCTTTATAGTAGACTATACATAGGATAGAGATGACAGCGACTAGCCCTTATTTTGTTTTAGAGCAGGCTTATGAATACACCGAAGAAATAAAAAAAAGCCGCTTTATTACTTATCTTAAGCCCACGAAAGGGCGCCAAGCCGCCGAGCAGTTTGTGCGAGATATTAAAGCAAAACACCCTGATGCCCGTCACCACTGCTGGGCATTTGTTGCTGGTAGGCCAAGTGATGGACAGCAATATGGTTTTAGTGATGATGGCGAACCATCTGGTACAGCAGGTAAACCTATCCTTAATTGTTTATTGGGAAGTGATGTAGGTGAAATGACAGCCGTGGTTGTGCGCTATTATGGAGGTATCAAATTAGGCACTGGTGGGTTAGTGCGTGCTTATGCTGGCGGTGTTCAACAAATATTAAAATTAGTAGAACCGATTGAATGCCTTATATATGTAGAACTGAACTTAACATGTGATTATGCCCAAATAGCTGCAATAGAGAGTTTATTTTCAGTATATAATGGTAAATTAAACAATGCCGAATATGGTGCGCAAGTCGTCATGCAGCTTGATGTTGATGCAAGGCATATTCAAGCCTTTATAACAGCTGTTAAAAATAAAACCAATGGCCAAGTTAATGTCACTGTGGTCGATTAATATTTAGGGATAAAAATAATAATGCAATTCAAGGCTATTTTAAGAATTGTAGGGATATTGGTTACTCTCTTTAGTGTAACCATGATATTCCCCGCACTGATCGCGGCAATATACAAGGATGGTGGTGGTCTTGTTTTCATTAACTCCTTTGTTTTCTGCATCGTATTAGGCAGCATCTTATGGTACAAAAACCGTAACTATAAAAAAGAATTAAAAGCCAAAGAAGGTTTTTTGATTGTGGTTTTATTTTGGACCGTGCTGGGCAGTATTGGTGCATTACCATTTCTTCTTTCGGAAGAGCCAAATTTGAGTGTCGCTGGTGCGTTTTTCGAATCTTTTTCGGGTTTAACGACAACTGGCGCGACCGTTATTGTTGGGTTGGACGAATTACCTAAAGCGTTATTGTTTTATCGTCAGTTTCTACAGTGGTTAGGTGGAATGGGGATCATTGTTCTGGCTGTTGCTGTTTTACCTGTATTAGGTATTGGTGGTATGCAGTTGTACCGAGCTGAAACTCCAGGGCCAGTAAAAGACTCGAAAATGACACCGCGTATAGCCGAAACCGCAAAAGCGCTTTGGTATATTTATTTATGTCTTACCGTTGTCTGTGCCATGGCGTTTTGGTTGGCGGGTATGACTATGTTTGATGCGATATCACATAGTTTTTCTACTATCGCGATTGGTGGTTTTTCTACCCATGATAGTAGTATGGGGCATTTTGATAGCCCAGTGATAAATCTAATTACTGTGGTGTTCTTAATTATTGCTGGGATTAATTTCTCATTACACTTCGCCGCCTTTTCAATTAAAGGGTTTAAACCGGGTTCTTATTTTCAGGATATTGAATTACGCGCCTTTTTATTCGTGCAGTTAGCACTGGTTGCAATTTGTTTCTTTATACTATTATCCAAAGGTGTATACGATTCTCCAGAGGTGGCATTGGATAAAGCACTATTCCAAGCCGTGTCGATTTCGACGACTGCAGGTTTTACGACGACGAGTTTTCAAGATTGGCCACTATTCTTACCTGTGCTTTTAGTATTTTCGAGCTTTATTGGTGGCTGTGCCGGTTCTACTGGTGGTGGCATGAAGGTTGTGCGTATCTTATTGCTTTACTTACAAGGTATGCGTGAAATGAAACGTTTAGTGCATCCGCGTGCAGTCTATAAGATTAAGTTAGGCAAGAAAGTATTACCCGATCGTGTCATTGATGCTGTTTGGGGGTTCTTTTCTGCATACGCCTTAGTATTTGTTATTTGTATGTTGGCTTTGATCGCTACTGGGATGGATGAGTTATCGGCATTTTCAGCTGTCGTTGCAACACTAAATAACTTAGGGCCCGGACTTGGTCAAGTTGCGGTGCATTTTGGAGACGTGAATGACAGTGCTAAATGGATCTTAGTGGTTGCTATGTTATTCGGTCGTTTAGAAGTATTTACCTTATTAATTTTATTTACTCCAGCTTTCTGGCGTAGTTAAGTGGAACCTATAATGAAAAAAATGCTAGTTCTGTATTCGACCGTAGATGGTCAAACGCTTAAAATAATTAAAGCAATCGAAGCGAAAATTAATCATGAGTATATTTGCGAAATCATGAGCATTGACGAATGCCAACATATCGATATGGCGATCTTTGATAAAGTGGTCATTGGGGCATCTGTTCGTTATGGCCATTTGAATAAAAAACTCTATCAATTTATTGAGGCTAATAAAGCGCAATTAGCAGCAAAAGATAATGGTTTTTTCTGTGTTAATTTAACCGCGAGAAAAGAAGGAAAGAATACGCCGGAAACAAATGCATATATGCAGGCGTTTCTAGTGAAGTCGGGTTGGATACCAAAACAGCAAGCTGTATTTGCTGGCGCCCTGTCGTACTCAAAGTATAACTGGTGGCAAACACTCATTATTCAACTGATAATGAAGATAACGGGTGGCAGTACGGATAAAAGTAAAGATATAGAGTTTACAGATTGGGTTAAAGTCACCGCTTTTGCTAAAACATTATAAGTTAGGCAATAGCTGCACTAAAAGTGATCATCTCGAGATAGTTAATGTCACAATTTAGTGATAGACCCATGATGCTAAGGTTGGCCCTGGCCAAAGCATTACATTATTTAGCTTTGTATCTACTCCATTGCTGTATTTGCATACTAGAAAGATCGAAAAGAAACGCTTTAGTGTTAATTTTGTACAGTGAACGCTATTTGTAATGTTTATTATCAAAACTACTTGCCAATAAACCTGAGTTGTCTATAATCGCTCCCACTGACACGGCAACAGCCGCTCAGTATGCTCTTTAACAATTTATTCAAGCAATCTGTGTGAGCACTTGCAGAGATATAATGACCAAATATTATATCAATGTAATTGTGAACATTAAATTAAATCGAAAGATTTGGTTTTATAAACAACAAACCTCGGTTTGTTGTTGAAGTACAGAATTCATTGAGCCGACTTAATCAGCATAGCTGATTAGTCAAAAAACTTTTAATTGAAGAGTTTGATCATGGCTCAGATTGAACGCTGGCGGTAGGCTTAACACATGCAAGTCGAGCGGAAACGAAGAATAGCTTGCTATTCTGGCGTCGAGCGGCGGACGGGTGAGTAATGCTTGGGAATCTGCCTAGTCGAGGGGGACAACAGTTGGAAACGACTGCTAATACCGCATACGACCTACGGGTGAAAGGGGGCCTCTTCTTGAAAGCTCTCGCGACTAGATGAGCCCAAGTGGGATTAGCTTGTTGGTGAGGTAAGAGCTCACCAAGGCGACGATCCCTAGCTGGTCTGAGAGGATGATCAGCCACACTGGAACTGAGACACGGTCCAGACTCCTACGGGAGGCAGCAGTGGGGAATATTGCACAATGGGCGAAAGCCTGATGCAGCCATACCGCGTGTATGAAGAAGGCCTTCGGGTTGTAAAGTACTTTCAGCGAGGAGGAAAGGTGGTAAATTAATACTTTACCACTGTGACGTTACTCGCAGAAGAAGCACCGGCTAACTCCGTGCCAGCAGCCGCGGTAATACGGAGGGTGCAAGCGTTAATCGGAATTACTGGGCGTAAAGCGCATGCAGGCGGTTTGTTAAGCGAGATGTGAAAGCCCCGGGCTCAACCTGGGAACTGCATTTCGAACTGGCAAACTAGAGTTCTTGAGAGGGTGGTAGAATTTCAGGTGTAGCGGTGAAATGCGTAGAGATCTGAAGGAATACCAGTGGCGAAGGCGGCCACCTGGCAAGTAACTGACGCTCAGATGCGAAAGCGTGGGTAGCAAACGGGATTAGATACCCCGGTAGTCCACGCCGTAAACGATGTCTACTCGGAGTTTGGTTCCTTGAGAACTGGGCTCTTAAGCTAACGCATTAAGTAGACCGCCTGGGGAGTACGGCCGCAAGGTTAAAACTCAAATGAATTGACGGGGGCCCGCACAAGCGGTGGAGCATGTGGTTTAATTCGATGCAACGCGAAGAACCTTACCTACTCTTGACATCCATAGAACTTTTCAGAGATGAATTGGTGCCTTCGGGAACTATGAGACAGGTGCTGCATGGCTGTCGTCAGCTCGTGTTGTGAAATGTTGGGTTAAGTCCCGCAACGAGCGCAACCCTTATCCTTATTTGCCAGCACGTAATGGTGGGAACTCTAAGGAGACTGCCGGTGATAAACCGGAGGAAGGTGGGGACGACGTCAAGTCATCATGGCCCTTACGAGTAGGGCTACACACGTGCTACAATGGCGCATACAAAGGGCTGCAAACCAGCGATGGTAAGCGAATCCCATAAAGTGCGTCGTAGTCCGGATTGGGGTCTGCAACTCGACCCCATGAAGTCGGAATCGCTAGTAATCGTGAATCAGAATGTCACGGTGAATACGTTCCCGGGCCTTGTACACACCGCCCGTCACACCATGGGAGTGGGCTGCACCAGAAGTCATTAGCTTAACCTTCGGGAGGGCGATGACCACGGTGTGGTTCATGACTGGGGTGAAGTCGTAACAAGGTAGCCCTAGGGGAACCTGGGGCTGGATCACCTCCTTACGTAAAGTTGTTAATTTTTGTAAGTGCCCACACAAATTGCTTGAATAGAAAAGTAAAAAGCATGTAAGAAATGCGATAGGACTGTAGCTCAGTTGGTTAGAGCGCGCCCCTGATAAGGGTGAGGTCGGTAGTTCAAATCTACTCAGTCCTACCAATCTTCTTACGAACTCTATGATGTGGGGCTATAGCTCAGCTGGGAGAGCGCCTGCCTTGCACGCAGGAGGTCTGCGGTTCGATCCCGCATAGCTCCACCACATCATAGTTGTTAAAATACAAAGCTAAGCAAGCTTAATGCTTATCTTTGCTTTTTAGCAAATTGCTCTTTAAAAATTTGGAAAGCTGAATAAATAAAGAAGTTCTTAAAACACGTTATTACTTCGGTAATAACAATGAAGTGTTCTGAGTATTCTTGAGGCGAAAAAAACTAGATAATACCTAGTTATTTCAATTGTACAGTCGACTTTAGATTGTATGGTTAAGTGACTAAGCGTATACGGTGGATGCCTAGGCAGTCAGAGGCGATGAAGGACGTGTTAATCTGCGTTAAGCTGTGGGGAGTTGATAAAAAGCGTTAATCCACAGATTTCCGAATGGGGGAACCCACCTTACTAAGTAAGGTATCGTAACGTGAATACATAGCGTTGCGAAGCGAACCGGGAGAACTGAAACATCTAAGTACCCCGAGGAAAAGAAATCAATAGAGATACCCTTAGTAGCGGCGAGCGAACGGGGTCTAGCCCTTAAGCAGTTTGGAAGTTAGTGGAAGATTCTGGAAAGTTTCACGATACAGGGTGATAGTCCCGTACATGAAAACGACCTTACTGTGAAATCGAGTAGGACGGCACACGTGATATGCTGTTTGAATATGGGAGGACCATCTTCCAAGGCTAAATACTACTGACTGACCGATAGTGAACCAGTACCGTGAGGGAAAGGCGAAAAGAACCCCTGTGAGGGGAGTGAAATAGAACCTGAAACCGTATACGTACAAGCAGTGGGAGCAGACTTGTTCTGTGACTGCGTACCTTTTGTATAATGGGTCAACGACTTAATTTCAGTAGCAAGGTTAAGCGAATAGCGGAGCCGTAGGGAAACCGAGTGTTAACTGCGCGAATAGTTGCTGGGATTAGACCCGAAACCCGGTGATCTAGCCATGGGCAGGTTGAAGGTTGAGTAACATCAACTGGAGGACCGAACCGACTAATGTTGAAAAATTAGCGGATGACTTGTGGCTGGGGGTGAAAGGCCAATCAAACCGGGAGATAGCTGGTTCTCCTCGAAAGCTATTTAGGTAGCGCCTCGCGTCTAACTATTGGGGGTAGAGCACTGTTAAGGCTAGGGGGTCATCCCGACTTACCAACCCTTTGCAAACTCCGAATACCAATAAGTTCAATCGCGGGAGACACACGGCGGGTGCTAACGTCCGTCGTGGAAAGGGAAACAACCCAGACCGTCAGCTAAGGTCCCAAAGTGTATGTTAAGTGGGAAACGATGTGGAAAGGCTCAGACAGCCAGGAAGTTGGCTTAGAAGCAGCCATCTTTTAAAGAAAGCGTAATAGCTCACTGGTCGAGTCGGTCTGCGCGGAAGATTTAACGGGGCTAAACATACCACCGAAGCTACGGATGCAAGACTTGTTCTTGCATGGTAGAGGAGCGTTCTGTAAGCCGTTGAAGGTGAGTTGAGAAGCTTGCTGGAGGTATCAGAAGTGCGAATGTTGACATGAGTAACGATAATGGGGGTGAAAAACCTCCACGCCGAAAGACCAAGGGTTCCTGTCCAACGTTAATCGGGGCAGGGTGAGTCGACTCCTAAGGCGAGGCCGAAAGGCGTAGTCGATGGGAAACTGGTTAATATTCCAGTACTCGCTTATATTGCGATGGGGTGACGGAGAAGGTTAGGCTAGCATGGCGATGGTTGTCCATGTTTAAGGTAGTAGGCAAGTGACTTAGGCAAATCCGGGTCGCTCTCTTTAGTGAGAATGCTGAGAACTGATGACGAGTCTCTACGGAGATGAAGTAGTTGATACCCGGCTTCCAGGAAAAACCTCTAAGCTTCAGATATGAGAGAATCGTACCCCAAACCGACACAGGTGGTTAGGTAGAGAATACTAAGGCGCTTGAGAGAACTCGGGTGAAGGAACTAGGCAAAATGGTACCGTAACTTCGGGAGAAGGTACGCCAATGGTGGTGAAGGACTTGCTCCGTAAGCTACTGTTGGTCGCAGAGAAATGGTGGCTGCAACTGTTTATTAAAAACACAGCACTGTGCAAAATCGAAAGATGACGTATACGGTGTGACGCCTGCCCGGTGCCGGAAGGTTAATTGATTGGGTTAGACTTAGGTCGAAGCTCATGATCGAAGCCCCGGTAAACGGCGGCCGTAACTATAACGGTCCTAAGGTAGCGAAATTCCTTGTCGGGTAAGTTCCGACCTGCACGAATGGCGTAATGATGGCCACGCTGTCTCCACCCGAGACTCAGTGAAATTGAAATCGCTGTTAAGATGCAGTGTACCCGCGGCTAGACGGAAAGACCCCGTGAACCTTTACTATAGCTTGGCACTGAACATTGAACCTACATGTGTAGGATAGGTGGGAGACTATGAAATATTGTCGCTAGATGATATTGAGTCGTCCTTGAAATACCACCCTTGTACGTTTGATGTTCTAACGTAGGTCCCTTATCGGGATTGCGGACAGTGTCTGGTGGGTAGTTTGACTGGGGCGGTCTCCTCCCAAAGAGTAACGGAGGAGCACGAAGGTTGGCTAAACATGGTTGGACATCATGTGGTTAGTGCAAAGGCATAAGCCAGCTTAACTGCGAGACAGACACGTCGAGCAGGTACGAAAGTAGGTCTTAGTGATCCGGTGGTTCTGAATGGAAGGGCCATCGCTCAACGGATAAAAGGTACTCCGGGGATAACAGGCTGATACCGCCCAAGAGTTCATATCGACGGCGGTGTTTGGCACCTCGATGTCGGCTCATCACATCCCAGGGCTGAAGTTGGTCCCAAGGGTATGGCTGTTCGCCATTTAAAGTGGTACGCGAGCTGGGTTTAGAACGTCGTGAGACAGTTCGGTCCCCTATCTGCCGTGGGCGTTTGAGAATTGAGAGGAGCTGCTCCTAGTACGAGAGGACCGGAGTGGACGAACCACTGGTGTTCGGGTTGTTATGCCAATAGCATTGCCCGGTAGCTAAGTTCGGAACTGATAACCGCTGAAAGCATCTAAGCGGGAAGCAGGCCTCGAGATGAGTTCTCACTGGAGCTTTAAGCTCCCTGAAGGGCCGTTGGAGACTACAACGTTGATAGGCAAGGTGTGTAAGTGCTGTGAGGCATTGAGCTAACTTGTACTAATTACCCGTGAGGCTTAACCATACAAACTGAAGTACGACTCGTACGTAAGTGGTATGATTAATTGAAATAATCGACTTAAGAATAGATTGAACACTTTACGTTTTAAAGACTTCTTTATTTATAGCTTTTCAGATTAAAACGAAGTGAAAACTTCTATAGAAAGCAAACAGTGTAATAACTGTAAAGAATTTGCTTGGTGACCATAGTGTTGCGGTACCACCTGACTCCATTCCGAACTCAGTAGTGAAACGTAATAACGCCGATGGTAGTGTGGGGTTTCCCCATGTGAGAGTAGGGCATCGCCAAGCGCCAAATTAAGACTGATATTTATCAGCACAGATTGTGCGGAGCGGTAGTTCAGTTGGTTAGAATACCGGCCTGTCACGCCGGGGGTCGCGGGTTCGAGTCCCGTCCGCTCCGCCAACAATTAGATTAAGCCTGAATCGAAAGATTCAGGCTTTTTTTATGCCTGAAATTCAGAGATAGAACACACAGATTGTGCGGAGCGTTTGTTCTTATGAATAGTATTCAGTTGGTTAGGCTTGTTATAAAAATATAAGCGGCCTGTCACGCCGGGGGCGAGGGTTCGAGTCCCGTCCGCTCCGCCAAAGATTAGATTAAGCCTGAGTCGAAAGATTCAGGCTTTTTTTATACCTTAAATCCAGAGATAAAAAAGACGGTCACAATCAAGCTGGACCTTTAGAGGTTATAAATATCTGCTTTGGGGGGGGGATTATTTTAATATTATTATTGATCTAAGTTCTAAAAGTGGTGATTAATGAGAATATGTAATATTAGATATAATGCCCAAACATCGGCTTTTTAGCGATCTAGATCACACCATTCGACAATGCGTTAAGCTGATGAAAAAGGAGTACTAGTCGCCTTTTCACTGCTCGTATTATGAGAATAAATCATCGTTTAAACGTAGAGTTTATCGCTGATAATTGCTCACTTTTACGATGTTGGATGACAAATAGAATTGTGATACCTTGCGTGAATAATATTAAATGTTGGGATATTTTATGAATGGTTTATGTTTTCAAATCAGTAATTGGATATTGATTGTTGAAGAAAATAAACTGTACCGACAAGGAAGAGAAGTAACAGTTGAACCCCGTTTGGTTAATTTATTATCCTTTTTAGCACAATCACCGAGTGCAGTTTTTGGACGCGAAGAGTTGATTGATCACATTTGGGATGGTGCTATTGTTAGTGACCAAGTGGTAACACAGTCTATTTTTGAGCTACGGAAGATATTAAAAGATGGACGTGTTGATTGCGAACGATTTATTGCTACTGTGCCTAAACGTGGCTATAGGTTAGTTGCAGATACAATAGAACTAAGCTGTGATAATGCCCGTCAATTAATCACTGAAAGTAAAAGTGCAGTCGAGAATGTTGATCATAGTGATGAAAAAACGACAGATATAGATACTGATTTAGATTACGAACAAGCAATTACTGTATTTCCCGCCGGGCCATTAACACGCGCCGTCACCCATATATCTAAGCATGCCGCAGCAGCAGAAGCAAATTCAGATACTAAGCTTACTTTTTTACAGCGCTATAAACTACAGCTATTTGACAGTTTCCTGCTGTCAGTATTGATTTGTATTATTGTGCTTTGTACTTACGTACAAACTAAGCCTGAAATAACGAGAGCGTTAGATACGCAAGTTATTGAATTCAGCTATTGTGCAAACCAGAAATTAGATAAGACGAGTGAATATCTTGCTGATGGTATTAGCCAAAAGTTAATGAATGATGTATTAACGCTCAGTCATTATCGTGTGCAGTTAAAGAAAACTGATTTTACAACGGGTATTTTACCGGGGAAATTAGTGAATGTCAGGATCGATAAGCAACAGGGGTTGTCATATTTAGATATTAATTATCGTAACAATGCATCTAATCGCATTATATTCAGTAAGCAATATTTAATATCAGGCGATGAAATGTATGACAGTTTACAAAAAGCATCGTCTGATCTCATGGCAGCATTAAGAATTAACCCTACACCAAAACAACTTGATTATGTCATGCAGGGCTTACCTGAAGATCAAGATTTATTAACCAAGTTAATCATTGCTAATCATTATACTAATCAAGTTGATCCTAAATTATTTATGCAAGGAATTGATTTATTCGAAGATATTTTATCTGTAGAACCAACAAATGGATTAGTACTTGCTGAGCGTTACATTGCTTATAATATTTTGTCATCGTTATCTGATGAGTTTGTAAATGAGATTAAACGCTCGAGTGTCGATTTATTAGAAAATAATCCTTATGAAAGTAATAAGGTATTGGCCGCGAGAGAATATGAAGCGTTGGCATTACAAGCCTTACTACAAGGCCATGAGCTTGAAGCAAATAACTTGATTACACTGGCGGGAGAAAGTCGCCGTTCTTCGATATATTATATTATCATTGGTAAATTAGCAGAATTAAGTGGCAACCTTGATCGTGCTGGTGATGCTTATACCCAAGCGTTTTATATTGATACTTCCATCGAAACTTACCAGTTAAGTTCTAACCTGGCGTTTCATAGTAATCTTGAGAGGATTGCCATTTTTATGTATAGGGCAATGAATTCTAGGGCTATCAAACTGGTATAACTTAGTTTTTTAATCTGTCATTTTTAGCCTCTGCTTGTCAGGGGCTTTTTTGTATCTACGATACCAGCATAAGCTATCAATAAGACTTCCCAATCCCAACGGCTATGACTCCAATTAATTTTATTGACTGTGAATAGACTCTTTCTATTTTATTTTTCATATGGTTATTAATAATCTAAATTTCAGTTTTTCTGCAGTTACCTGTAAATAGGTATTGGGTGAGTAAGCGCTGTATTCAATCTTTATAAATATACTTTCTTAACAAATATAAACTCATTTTATCTGCTTGTTTTTAAGGTTATGTTTTTAAATGTAAAAAAACTTTTAATTATAATGAATATATAAACATTGGTTAATTTCCTAATGATTTTATTGTTCATTTTACCTTTATTTTTTTCTCTCTCATTCGGCGTAACCTGCAATTAGAAATTCAGGTGGCCTGCTGAGACTCATTTTTTATCTCGGCAATATCACCACTTAATTGCAGGCTTGCTTATTGAGCATGCTGCTCTACTTGATAAAACTTGGGAGATGAGATGTCATCTAATACAAAAAAAATTGGCTTAATTGCCTGTACTGGTGTTGTTGCCGGCAACATGATGGGCAGTGGTATTGCATTGTTACCGTCTTCTTTAGCGGCTGTCGGTTCGGTCTCTATATTTAGCTGGATAATCTGTTTAGTTGGTGCGCTAAGTTTAGCATTTGTATTTGCGCGTTTATCGACGAAAAACCCACAAGAAGGTGGTCCAATTGGTTACGCTGGTGATGTTGCACCTGTACTTGGCTTCCAAACAGGTGTGCTTTATTACCACGCTAACTGGATTGGTAATTTAGCCATTGCTATTACAGGTGTTTCTTATCTTTCCGTATTTTTCCCTATTTTATCAAGTCCAATTCCAGCTGCTATCGCAACTATTGCATCGGTGTGGATATTCACGTTCATCAATTTACTCGGTGGTACTTGGGTTAGCCGTTTATGTACATTAGGTCTTGTGCTTATTCTTATCCCTGTTATCGGTACTGCTACCGTCGGTTGGACGCATTTTGATCCTGCGCTTTACAGCCAGAATTGGAATGTTGCATCAGGTAGTGATTCAAGTGCAATTATTAGTGCTGTGCTTATTTGTTTATGGTCATTTGTTGGTGTGGAATCTGCCGCCGTTTCTTCTGGTATGGTTAAAAATCCTAAACGCACAGTGCCATTGGCAACAATGCTTGGTACGACGTTAGCTGGTGTTATCTACATCTTATCTACACAAGTTATTGCGGGCATGTTCCCTGCCGCTGAAGTAGCTGCTTCTGGCGCACCTTTTGCGCTTGCTACTACGTCTATTTTTGGTAGCTGGTCTGCCCCTTTCGTTGCTGCATTTACTGCGCTTGCCTGTTTCACATCGCTAGGTTCATGGATGATGTTGGTTGGTGAAGCCGGTAAACGTGCTGCTGCTGATGGTAACTTCCCTGCGGTTTATGGCGAAACGGATAAATCTGGTGTGGCTAAAAAAGGTTTAGTGCTCGCATCAATTAAGATGACGTTCTTGATGGCATTTATCACGATGTTTAGTGGTTCATCAAATACTGGCGACTTGTTCAATCAGCTCACGACAATTGCTGTGCTACTCACCATGCTGCCTTACTTCTACTCAAGCGTTAACTTAATCCGTCTCGAAAGTATGACTACACGTAATATCTTCGTGATGTTGTTCTCAGGTATTGCTTGTGTATTTTGTTTAATCGCCCTTGCCGGTGCAGAAAGCTCTGCATTAACAGGAACTTTCCTTGTCTCGCTAATCATCCTTGTTTTTTACGGCAAGAAGAAAGGTCTTTCTCAAACCGAGTCTACAGCAATCGCTGTAAGTGCTTAACCTGAAAAATCAATTTTAATCATTCCTTTTTAGTTAATGTCTGGTGCTCGTTAATCTCTATCAAATGATAGCGAGTGCCCTTATTCGTCTTGGAGATCTTGAAATGAACATTATTGCTATCTTAAATCACATGGGCGTGTTCTTTAAAGAAGAACCTATTCGTCAATTACATGCTTCTTTAGAAAAAGCCGGTTACCAAGTTGTTTACCCTGTAAATGACAAGGACCTGATCAAAATGATCGAAATGAACCCACGTATCTGTGGCGCTATCTTTGATTGGGATAAATACCCGCTAACCCTTTGTGAACAAATTAATGCGTTAAACGAAAAGCTACCTGTATTCGCATTTGCTAATGAACAATCCGCACTTGATGTATCGCTAACAGAACTACGTTTGAATGTTTCGTTCTTCGAATATGCGCTGGGTATGAGCGATGATATCGCGTTGAAAATTAACCAAGCGATTGACAAGTACAAAGGCGAACTAATGCCTCCGTTCACGAAAGCGTTGTTTAATTATGTTGAAGAAGGTAAATATACTTTCTGTACTCCTGGCCACATGGGCGGTACTGCGTTTCAACGTAGCCCTGCAGGTAGTATCTTTTATGACTTCTATGGTCCAAATGCATTTAAAGCTGACGTATCAGTGTCGATGCCTGAATTGGGTTCATTACTCGATCATTCAGGTCCACATAAAGAAGCTGAAGAGTACATTGCAAAAACATTTAACGCTGACCACTCTTATATTGTTACTAACGGTACATCGACTGCGAACAAGATCGTTGGTATGTTCTCTGCACCATCTGGTAGCACGGTGCTTATCGATCGTAACTGTCATAAATCACTTACTCACTTATTAATGATGAGTGACACTACGCCAATCTACTTCCGTCCAACACGTAATGCGTATGGTATTCTTGGTGGTATTCCACAAAGTGAATTCAGTCGTGACGTGATTGCGACTAAAGTAGCGGCGACACCAAATGCAGTGATGCCAAACTATGCCGTGATCACGAATTCTACTTATGATGGTTTGT
This sequence comes from Moritella marina ATCC 15381, assembly GCF_008931805.1. Taxonomy (GTDB): domain Bacteria; phylum Pseudomonadota; class Gammaproteobacteria; order Enterobacterales; family Moritellaceae; genus Moritella; species Moritella marina. Next base: position 4,011,080 of record NZ_CP044399.1, read on the forward strand.
TGTATAACACCCAATACATTAAAGAAACATTGGATACTCAATTCATCCATTTTGACAGTGCTTGGGTACCTTACACTAACTTCAATCCTATTTACGAAGGTAAGTGTGGCATGAGTGGTGAAGCAATGCCTGGTAAAGTGTTCTATGAAACACAGTCTACCCATAAACTATTAGCGGCATTCTCACAATCATCGATGATCCACATTAAAGGCGATATTGATAAAGAAACATTTAATGAAGCGTATATGATGCATACTTCAACGTCACCACAATATTCTATTGTTGCGTCAACTGAGACTGCTGCAGCGATGATGCGTGGTAATACTGGTAAGAAACTAATGCAAGATTCGATCGATCGCGCTATTCGTTTCCGTAAAGAAGTTAAGCGCCTTGAAAAAGAAACTGAAGGTTGGTTCTTTGATGTATGGCAGCCAGAAGACATAGAAACAACGGAATGTTGGAATCTAGATCCAAAAGACACTTGGCACGGCTTTAAAGATATCGATGCTGACCATATGTACCTCGATCCAATTAAAGTAACCTTATTAACTCCGGGCATGGACGGTGACAACTTAGCTGAAACAGGTATTCCTGCGTCATTAGTGGCTAAGTTCTTAGATGAACGCGGTGTTGTGGTAGAAAAAACAGGACCATATAACCTGTTATTTCTATTCTCAATTGGGATTGATAAAGCGAAATCATTGGCATTATTACGTGCACTGACTGAGTTCAAACGTGGTTTTGATCTAAATTTAACGGTGAAAAACTTCATCCCTACGTTATACGCTGAAGACCCAAAATTCTATGAAGACATGCATATCCAAGACTTAGCTCAAGGTATTCATGACATGATGAAGGCATTTAAATTACCAGAGTTAATGTTTAAAGCATTTGATGTATTGCCTGAACTTAAAATAACGCCAAATGCAGCATGGCAACAAGAGTTACGTGGCCATACTGAAGAGGTGAAGCTAGAAGAAATGGTTAATCGTGTTAATGCGAATATGATCCTACCTTACCCTCCAGGGGTGCCACTTGTATTGCCTGGTGAGATGATCACTGAAACATCTCGTCCAGTATTAGATTTTTTGGAAATGCTGTGTGAAATTGGTACAGAGTTCCCTGGTTTTGAAACCGATATTCATGGTTTATACCATCAAGCAGATGGTAGTTATACTGTGAAGGTGTTAAAGCAAGATTAAGTTGCATTTAACCATTTAATCTATAAATTAATCTTATTGATGATTCAACCAAAGAGGGCTTTATGCCCTCTTTTTATTTCTTGTTAAGGTATTATTTATGAAATCTATCTTGTCTATTCAATCTCATGTTGTATTTGGCTGTGCGGGTAACAGTGCCGTCGTTTTTCCAATGCGTAGAATGGGAGTTGAAGTTTGGCCGATTAATACGGTACAGTTTTCGAATCACACCCAGTATCAGCAAGGGTGGCAAGGAATGGTAATGCCGGTAGATCAAATTAAGAGTCTGGTTGATGGTTTAATCAATATTAATAGCTTATCAAGTTGTGACGCTGTACTCAGTGGCTACCTCGGTTCAGCAACACAAGGCAAGGAAGTGCTTTATGCCGTCGAGCAAGCTAAAGAACATAATGCGGATGCTTTATACTTTTGTGATCCGGTAATGGGGCATCCTGAAAAGGGCTGTATAGTCGTACCTGAAGTCATGGATTTTTTCAAATATCAGGCATTGCCAAAAGCGGATGTCATCGCGCCAAACCTACTTGAATTAGAAACACTGAGCGATATGAAAATAGGCAATATAGATCAGGTAAAACAAGCATGTACTATGTTGCTAGAGCAAGGTGTAAAAATGGTATTGGTTAAGCATTTGAGTAAAGCGGGTATAACGACAAGCCAGTTTGAAATGTTATTAGCTACAGCTGATGGTTATTATCACATTACTCGTCCTTTGTATGATTTTGCCCGCCAACCTGTTGGTGTCGGTGATTTGATTAGTGGTCTGATGCTCGCTAATTTATTAGCTGGTCATCAACCTGTGAGAGCGTTTGAGTTGACGAATGCGGCTGTTGATGCGGTATTGGAGGCTACCTTTAAGCAAGACCGTTATGAGTTACAGCTTATTGCCGCACAGGACTTAATTGCTCAGCCAGAGGTAAAGGTTAACGCGACAACGTTATAGAATATAAATATAACGTGAAAAAATAAGGCAGCCAATGGCTGCCTTATTTCGTTTAATCTGTTGGATCTATTTATTTTGTGGGCGCAATGTCGGGAATAAGATCACGTCACGGATCGTATGGCTATTAGTGAACAGCATCACTAAGCGGTCAATACCAATCCCTTGGCCTGCTGTTGGTGGTAAACCATGTTCAAGTGCGGTGACATAATCTTCATCGTAGAACATGGCTTCATCGTCACCAGCTTCTTTTTGCTGTACTTGTTCTTTGAAGCGCGCGTCTTGGTCTTCTGCATCATTTAATTCAGAGAAACCGTTGGCAATTTCACGACCACCAATAAAGAACTCAAAACGATCTGTGATGAGCGGATCATCATCATTACGACGTGCTAGCGGTGATACCTCTGCTGGGTATTCAGTAATAAAGGTCGGTTGAATTAATTTCTCTTCAACTGTCTCTTCAAATATCTCGGTGATCACGCGGCCAAGCCCCCAACTTGCATCAATGCGAATATTCAGGCTATCAGCTAATTCAGTTGCTGCTGATAATGTTGCTAGCTGTTCAGCACGGATCTCTGGGTTGTATTTTAATACTGAATCCTTCATGCCTATTTTGGCAAAAGGCTGTCCGAAATCAAACGTTAAGTCACCATAAGGGACCATTGGCGTACCCAGAATATCAAGCGCTAAGGTACGTAACATTTCTTCTGTCAGCGCCATTAAGTCATTGTAATCGGCGTAAGCCATATAGAATTCAAGCATGGTAAATTCTGGATTGTGACGCGTTGAAATCCCTTCGTTACGGAAATTTCGATTAATTTCAAATACGCGTTCAAAACCGCCAACGACTAACCTTTTTAGATACAGTTCTGGTGATACACGTAAATACATATCCATATCGAGTGCGTTATGTCGGGTAATAAATGGGCGTGCTGAGGCGCCACCAGGGATCACTTGCATCATCGGGGTTTCCACTTCCATAAAGCCATTTTTGCTTAACAGATTGCGGATACCGGTAATGACTTGCGAGCGAACTGTAAAAGTATTACGCGCTTCTTCATTGGCGATCAAATCTAAATAGCGTTGACGATAACGAGTTTCTTGTTCTGCTAAACCGTGGAACTTGTTTGGCAGAGGGCGTAGCGCTTTTGTCAGCAATTCGATATTGGTTAAGTTAATCGTCAACTCACCGGTTTTGGTTTTAAATAAAGTACCTTCAGCGCCAACTATGTCGCCAATATCCCACTTTTTAAACTGCTCGTTATAGAAGTTATCTGGCAGATTATCGCGGCTTACATATAATTGGATCTTACCACCCATGTCTTGTAGCGTTACAAAACTGGCTTTACCCATAATTCGACGTGTCATAATACGACCAGCTATTTTTACTGTAACCTGTAATTTATTTAACTCATCAGTACTTTTATCATCGTATTTATTTAACAGCTCATTTGAGATCGCATCGCGGCGAAAGCTATTAGGAAAAGCATTACCTAGGGAACGTAAGTCTGCTAATTTTTGACGACGTTGCTCAACTTCACTTTGCAAATCAATTTCTGGGTTTTGAATGGTTTCCGACATATATAGCCTCTTATCTTTAATATATTAATTCATGTTATATGATTTATTGTTGAGTTAATGATTACGTTTAGTGTGAAAACTGCAGTACCACAATGCCTGAAATTAACAGTGGTACGCCTATTTGGCTACGACGTCCTATCGTTTCGCCAAACATATACTTATCGACCAATAAGGTGCCAACAATACCGCCAGCACCCCAAGTCGCATAGGCAATCGATAGTTGGATTGACTGCACTGCTTGACCTAGGCTGATAAAGGCCATTGCAACCAATACAATTGCAAATACGCCTGGTAGTTTATTTTTAAAACCATCTGATAATTTTAAAAAATAATTGGCGGTAATATCTAACAATATGGAAAAACACAAGAATACGATGTGTATGAGTTCTGCATTATTCATCATCATGTCCTTCATCTGTGTTAATAAAGATAAGTCCAGCGACGATCAAACCAACACCGAAAACTTTAGCGGAAGTGATCATTTCATCAAACAGGTAATTACTAATGACTGTGATGAGTAAGATCCCAACCCCTTCCCAAATTGCGTAAGCCACTCCTAATGGAATTTTTTGGATTGCTTTAGATAATAAAAAATAGGATATCCCTATTAATATAATCATCGCTACTGTGCCGGTTATTGGGTTATTCTCAGCTGAATAGCGCATGGAAATGGTGCCTGCTACTTCAGCTACAATAGCGAAAAACAGCATCATGCTGTGATACATAAAAAGTCCCTATTTGTATTAATAGTGCTGTAATTAATGTCTTATTTAATTACTATGGGATTAAGTGTATCGCTGGTTACTAAAAAGGTGAAACCGCTCAGCGTCGGTTATTTCGTCACTAAGGGTTGTTATGAGATTAATACAAATAGAGATGTTTCTGTTGGCGGTTAAAACTGGGTCTATTTCTGAAGCGGCCATACAGCTTGGTAAAAGTCGTTCTACAGTTAGCGCTGCACTGCTTGCCCTTGAAGATGAGTTAGGTGTGAACTTGCTATTACGCAGTGGTAATAAAATTGAATTAAGCCATATAGGTGAAAATATCGTTGCTGACTGTCAGCGTATATATCACCTTTCGCAGGGGGTGCATGCCAAATGCGCTCATCATCTGGCTGGTGCTGAGTCGGCATTACGTATTGCGCGAGATGATGCTTTACCGGAGAAGTTCTGGAACCAATTGATTAGCCAGTTAGAAAAGAAATTTCCACAAACTTCGTTATCTATGTATGCCGCACCGACACCGGAATTAATCGCTTATGTGGAAAATAACAAAGTTGATATTGCTTACGGCATGATCTCGGATACTCATGATTATCAGCGACATGTACGCAATGAGTTAGGTCAGCTTAGAATGATGGCGGTCGCCGCTGCTGATCACCCTTTGCATACGATAGGTAATCGCTTAACCAGCAATGATTTAGCCTTATATACCGAAGTTGTTCTAGCCTATATGGATGACTTATTAACCGTTGAGGCGTCGATTAGTCACCGTTATATCGGCTTAACGTTTTACGAATATTTACGTGATGCGGTATGTAATGGTGTTGGCTGGGCTAAAGTACCGGCGCCTTTGATCACAGATCAACTTAGAAATGAAACACTTAAAGTACTTCGTTATAAAAAATCGATGAGTTGGGAGATTTATGGCGAAATTACAGGTGTCGATTTTTGTCGTGGTGCGGTGACAGATTGGATTGCAGAGCAAATTGAGCACTACTTGATTACTGAGTCACACTAATTACTAATTGTTAGTTGCGTAACTGGCAATCTCAATATATTCGCTAATACTTAAGTCTCTATCTTACATTAAGGGATCGACTTATGTTAGTAAAACACTTATGGGGTTTATACGTACAGCCCAAGGACGAATGGATTGATATTGATACCCACCATGAGTCTTTATTATCCGTCGTTGTAAGTCTGTTATTTTTTGCTTTAATTCCAGCTGTATCAGCCTGGTATACCGCAACAGTGACAGGTTGGAAGCTTGGTTTTGGAGAAACAACTTATTTATCTTCTTCAAGCGCGACGATTATGGCTGTTGCTATGATCATAGTGAGTATTACATTGGTGGCGACGTTTGCTATTTTTGTGCAGTGGATGGCGGGTAACTTTGGTTCATCATCAAGCTTTACCCAAGCGTTAGAATTAACGACATATACCGCAGCACCTATCTTTATTACTGGCATTGCAGCGTTGATCCCTGTGGCTTGGGTTATTATGATCGCGTTATTAGTTGGTGTCGCATTCTCGGTACGTGCTCTTTACACTGGTGTGCCTGTGATTATGCACATTACTGAAGAGCGGGGCTTTATTTATGCCTCGTCGTTACTGACCGTTGGCCTTGTATTATTTGTTGCGTCTATGGGCTTTACTGTCGTGATGTGGAGCTTTGGGTTAGGGCCACAATTTGTCATTTAATCAAATAACAATATTAACTATTTCTCAACAGCGATATAGACTCACTCTATATCGCTTTTTTTTATTTAACTGCATGATTGAAATAGTGTATTTAAATGTCACTAGACGCTACTCCAGAAACGTCCCTGCACTTAATATTAACCAGCACTTGCCCGCAAAATACACCATATCAAGTAGATTAACGCTCGAATATCTATTAGTGTGATTTAACTGTGTGAAAGTTAACATTATAAAAATAATAGACGATCGTGAGACTTTCGTGATGATTGAAGGTTAGGCTTAGAATTAGATCGCGTTATTGATGAGTGCAAGGATTGGTGCCAGATGGCTATTAGTGATAAAGAACAAAAATCGAAGAGTAAAAAAATTATTATCGCGGTAATTATTACCGTATTTTTATTATGGTATGGGTTTGACCTAAACCAATATGCTTCGCTAGAGCAGATTAAAATATTGCAACAAACGTCAGGTGACTATATTGCTGAGAATCGCTCTTTGGCGATGTTCATATTCTTCGTCAGTTATGTCGCGATCACTGGTTTCTCATTACCCGGTGCGGTATTGCTCACCTTACTTGGTGGCGGTTTATTTGGCTTTGGTTACGGCTTACTGCTGATTTCTTTTGCTAGCTCTATCGGTGCAACATTAGCCTTTTTAGTCAGCCGCTATTTATTAAGAGATTATGTGCAGAAAAAGTTTGGTTCACGACTTGATGCGATAAATAAAGGCGTTGAAAAAGAAGGTGATTTTTATTTATTCTCGCTGCGTTTGATTCCCGTTTTCCCCTTCTTCCTCATTAACATTTTAATGGGCTTGACCAAGATTAGTACGCGTAGTTTTTATCTTGTTAGCCAAGTCGGTATGCTAGCTGGCACCGCTATCTATGTGTGGGCGGGGACTCAGTTAAGTGAGATCGATAGCTTATCAGGAATTGCCTCTCCTTCACTGCTCAGTGCATTGGCATTGCTCGGTATTTTCCCTTGGGTCGCTAAACGAGGTCTAGCACTATTTAGTCAGCGTAAGCGTTATGCACGTTGGGCTAAACCAACATCATTCGATCGTAATATGATCGTGATTGGTGCCGGTGCAGGCGGTTTGGTAAGTGCTTATATCGCTGCAGCTGTTAAATCAAAAGTAACCCTAATTGAAAAACATCGTATGGGTGGTGATTGCTTAAATACCGGCTGTGTGCCATCTAAAGCATTGATCCGTAGCGCACACGCCGTTGCTGAAATCAGCCGCGCAAATGAATTTGGGATTGATGCTGAAATTAAGCAGATTAATTTTGAAAAAGTAATGGGGCGTATTCAAAATGTTATTAAAGCGATTGAACCGCATGATTCGATTGCACGTTATTCATCAATGGGGGTTGAGTGCTTAACTGCAGAAGCTAAAATTATCGATCCATGGCGCGTACAAATTGGCGAGCAAGTATTAACGACTAAAAATATTGTTGTTGCTACGGGAGCACGTCCTATTGTACCGCAGATCCCCGGGTTAACTGAGGTACTTTACTTAACATCGGATACGTTGTGGCAGTTAACTGAACAACCGTCGCGTTTATTGGTATTAGGCGGTGGGCCGATTGGTTGTGAAATAGCGCAAAGTTTTGCCCGTTTAGGTTCGACAGTGACGCAAGTTGAAATGGCGGATCAACTGTTGGGCCGCGAAGACGAAGACGCTGTTGCTGTTGTACAAAGCGAGTTATTGGCTGATGGCGTTAATATCTTACTCGGTAATAAAGTCGCTAGCTTTGTCAGTGAAGATGGTCAATATAGCGCGGTATTGTCAAATGGTGATTCAGTCGCGTTTGATCAAGTATTTTTAGCGTTGGGGCGTCAGGCTAATACCCGTGGTTTTGGTTTGGAAGCTCTCGACGTTACCATCACAGATCGTGGTCTGATTGAGATTAATGAATATCAACAAACCTCTATTCCAAATATATATGCTGTGGGTGATGTTTCTGGGCCTTATCAACTTACCCATGTCGCTGCGCACCAAGCTTGGTTTGCGGCGGTAAATGCCTTGTTTGGCTCGGTGAAAAAATTTGCTACCGATTATCGAGTGATCCCTGCGGTGACTTATACTTACCCTGAACTTGCTCGCGTTGGATTGAGTGAAAATGAAGCGCAGCAAGCTGATCTCGATTATCAGGTGACTAAATATGATATCGATGATTTAGATAGGGCGATCACGGATAGTGAGACGAAAGGTTTTGTCAAAGTGATTACCGCAGGTAATAGCGATAAAATATTAGGCGTGACTATTGTCGCTAGCCATGCTGGTGAGTTATTGGCGGAATATACGTTAGCAATGAAATATAAATTGGGCTTGAATAAAGTGCTGGGGACTATTCATCCGTATCCAACCATGAGTGAAGCCAATAAATATGTGGCGGGTAATTGGAAGCGTAATAATAGCCCGGAGAAGTTATTAGCCTGGGTAGAGAAGTTTCATCGTTATATACGTAAAGCTTAAAGGCAAATTTTTAGTTATACCTGAATATCTGTGACTATGGTGAGAAAATAGAATCGTCCTGAAAATATCGTATATAATCGATCGTACTCATTTTATTGTACGTTCTTTTGTTCGGGTTATTTTCATGCCGATACTTTTTATTTGATAAGCTCAGGTAGATATTGATGTTGTTACAAAAAAGTCGCTACCATGGCGTAGCGGCTGAAATTCAATTACAGATAGAACAGCGGATATGGCTACCTGGAGAGCGTATTCCTTCTATTCGTAAAATGAGTAGAATACAAAATATCAGTCCGATGACGGTATTAAAAGCGTATGAATTGTTGGAAGCTGAAGGCTGGATTTATGCTAAACCACGCTCTGGCTATTTTGTTGCCGCTCATCTTAATCGTCTTGCAATCCCTCAACAAACGATCCCGCAACTCACGAATCGCGCGATTAAGATTAATGAGCATGTTTTTGAAGTACTGACAGCCTGTAAACGTCCCGATATTGTCCCACTTGGTTCTGCTTTTCCTGATCCTGAGCTATTTCCACTCAAGGAATTAGGTCAAGCATTAGCTAAAACGATTAAAACCATGCCTGCAATCAGTGCTGTCACGGAATTACCTCCAGGCAGTGTGGCGTTAAGACGTGCAATCGCGCAACGCTATATCCGTGACGGTATCGATGTGTCAATTGAGGATATCGTTATCACTTCGGGGGCGATGGAATCATTAGGTTTGAGTTTGATGGCTGTCACAAAACCAGGGGATACAGTTGCGATTGAATCACCAGCTTTTTATGGCGTACTGCAAACTGTCGAACGATTACAGCTTAAAGCCATTGAAATTACGACTGATCCACAGTTCGGCATGTCGGTCGATGCATTGCAGCATGCTGTACAGCATCATGATATTAAAGCCTGTTGGTTAATGAGTAAATACCAAAACCCGTTGGGTGCATCTATGCCTAAACAGGATAAACTAGCGCTTCTTGATGTGTTAACTAAAGCACAGATCCCGCTACTTGAGGATGATGTTTACAGTGAACTGTATTTTTCAGAACAAAAACCGCAACCGATAAAAGCATATGACGAACAAGGCTTGGTATTACACTGTTCATCATTTTCAAAATGCTTAGCGCCTGGTTTTAGAGTCGGCTGGGTAGTAGCTGGTCGATATGCCAAACAAATAGAACAATTACAGTTGATGACGACGCTTTCTGCTGCGGTACCTAACCAACTCGCGATTGCTGAATTTGTATTATATGGCCGTTATGATATTCATTTACGACAATTAAGGCGCCAGTTAACATCTCGCCAGCAGCAGATGCAACATGCCATTGAGGAATGCTTCCCCGCCGAAACTAAGATCACCAGACCGAGTGGTGGTTACTTTTTATGGTTAGTGCTCCCTGAGCATATAAACACCGGTGAACTGCTGCATACTTTACTCGACCAGTATAATATTAGTATCGCGCCAGGTACCTTATTTGCCAGTGATCATAAGTATAAAAACTGCATGCGAATTAATTGTTCTTATTTACTCACGGACAAAATACGCGCAGCATTGATTACGTTAGCGCGATGTATTTCTTCATCGCCACATAAATAGCAACTGTCCTAGTATTTATTTATAACTAAAGCATCTGTTATAGGGTAGTTTAGTACTGATCTGTACTATGCCTATACGGTCTATTTGTGTTTCAATAGCCCCCGTTAATTCATTAACTAATACCATCCATTAAGAGATAGCGGAATTAGCGTTTGTTAACTTGCTTTTAAATCGGATAGCAAGTTTTACTATTATAATAAGTGCTTGATTAAATTAATAAGCGTGAGCTAAGTCAGATGATTATCAAGACTTATTGGGCTTTTTTGATATAATTTAAGTTATAAAAATAAGGAGCATGTAATGTCTGAAGAACGCATAAATATAAAAGATGTAACCCCTAAGGTGAAGCCTAAATATACCAATGTTGGCGCTGATAATCATATCTACGTCCGTAACATGACGGGTGTATTCCAGCGACTGAGAAAGTACATGGGGTGGTTTTTTATGGTGCTGTTTTTAGCATTACCTTTGTTCCAGTGGGATGGTCATCAGGCGATCTTATTAAATATTGCTGAACAACGTATTCATATCTTTGCATTAACTATTTTCCCTCAAGATCTGATGTTATTGGCCCTATTGCTGATCGTCGGTGCCTTTGCATTATTTTTCATTACCGCTTATTTAGGAAGAGTCTGGTGTGGCTTTATGTGCCCACAAACGATTTGGACCTTTATCTTTATTTGGTTTGAAGAAAAAATTGAAGGCTCAGCCAATAAACGTTTGAAGCTAAACCAAGGTCCTGTCACTACAGATAAAGTCAAAAAGAAGGCTCTTAAACACAGCGCATGGTTGAGTGTTTCTGTTATTACGGGACTGGCGTTTATGGCTTATTTTGTGCCTGTTTTTGAGCTTTACACTGATTTTTTCACGCTTCAAGCAAGTGGTAACGTGTATTTTTGGGTACTGTTTTTTGCATTTTGTACTTACGGTAATGCTGGCTGGATGCGCAGTATTATGTGTACTCACATGTGCCCTTATGCGCGTTTTCAATCGGCAATGTTTGATACTGATACCTTAATTGTTGGCTATGATTTTAATCGCGGTGAATCACGCGGTCCACGTTCACGTAAAGCAGATCATAAAGCCAAAGGTTTAGGTGATTGCATCGATTGTAATTTATGTGTTCAGGTATGCCCTGCTGGTATTGATATTCGTGATGGCCTGCAATATGAATGTATTAACTGTGGTGCTTGTATTGATGCATGCGACCAAACGATGGAGCGCATGAATTATCCAAAAGGTTTGATACGTTATACTTCTGAAAATGAACTAAATAATAAGCCGCATGAAAAGAGCCGCTTCAAGTTAATTGGTTATGGGGTGATCATGACGTTGATGACGATCATGTTCGTCGTAAGTGTCGTGAGTATTTCGCCAGTACAAATGGATATTATCCGCGATCGAAACGCGCTCTATCGTGAAAACTCTGACGGTAATATTGAAAATACGTATACATTGAAAATTATTAACAAAACATCATTTACTCAGAAGTACAGCTTGTCGGTTACCGATGTGCCTGATCATGAATGGTTTGGCCCGCGTGAAATCGAGGTATTACCGGGTGAATTGTTAGTACAGCCGGTCAGTTTAGCTATTGACCCGTTTGACCTGAAACAACCTGTGATTAAAATTAACTTTGTTATTACAGAGCAAGGCAATGATCATTATGTCTTTACTCAGCAAAGTCGTTTTATTAGCAAGTTATAGTCTCTGCATTTAACTATAAATAGCTTTATAATCAATGTAAGTTAAAGTAAATAGCAAGCCCAGTGATACTGGGCTTGCTATTATCGTATCCAATCTAAAAATTGTTGTATGTCTATGGCGGTTATTTGGATATTGAGATTTGTATAAAGAGTCTTTTTTAGGAAATAACAATGACAGAACTACCTGTTGATTACAGTTTGCTTTCCCCTGATTTTATGTTGGATGCGATAGAGCCTATCGGTATTCGCGTGGATTCAGGTTTGTTGGAATTAAACAGCTATGAAAATCGCGTGTTTCAATTTCTAAATGAAGATCGTCAACGTTTCGTGGTTAAGTTCTATCGTCCTGTACGTTGGAGTGATGAACAGATCCAAGAAGAACATGATTTTTCTTTACAGTTAAAAGCGGCTGAAATTGATGTGGTTGCACCGTTACAATTTGATGGGCGTAGTCTATTTATCTATCAAGGTTACCGCTTAGCTATTTTTCCCAGTGTTGGGGGGCGTCCAATTGAAGTGGATAATCTCGATGCTTTGGAATCTGTAGGGCGTAATTTAGGTCGTATACATCAGTTAGCGAGTCAACAACCATTTGCACATCGACCAACATTGTCGATTGCAGAGTTTGTGCAAGCACCGAAGTTGATATTACAACAAAATAACTTTGTACCAGCGCATTTAGAAACTGCTTTTTTTAATGTTTATGATGCGCTTGCCAAAGAAATTTCGTTGCAATATAAACCGGATGACAAGCAGTTAATTCGTTTACACGGTGATCTGCATGCTGGTAACATTTTGTGGCGTGACGATAAGGTATCGTTGTTGGACTTTGACGATTGCCGTCAAGGACCTGCAGTGCAAGATCTTTGGATGATGTTACATGGTGAAAGTCATGAACAGCGATTACAGTTGGAAGTGTTGCTTGAAGGCTATGAGGAATTTTGTGCCTTTGATACTAAGCAACTAAAATTAATCGAGCCATTACGTGCAATGCGAATGATGAACTACATGGGCTGGATTGCCAAACGTTGGCATGATCCTGCTTTTAGTCGTCATTTTTCGTGGTTTACTGATGAGCAGTTCTGGCAAAAACAGGTCGGTTTCTTACAAGAACAGATTGATAATATGCAAAAACCGCCGTTATCTCTCATTCCTAATTACTAATTCTTTGTACAGTTAATTATGTTTATTTTAAATTTTCAGGAAGGAAAATGATGAAGAAATTATTTATATTGATCACTGCAATGCTATTTTTACCGTTTGCCAATGCGGCACAGTTTAAAGAAGGCGTGCACTATGATGTTATCTCTGAGCAGGCAACATCTAAGCCACAAGTAGCTGAATACTTTTCGTATTTTTGCCCACACTGTAATAAATTCGAACCAATTATGTCTGACATAACGGAACGTCTTGAAGGCAGTGATATTAAAGTTGAAAAAAACCACGTTGCTTTTATTGGCCGTGAAATGGGTATCGAAATGCAAAAAGCATTTGCGACTGCTGAACTATTGAATGTTGAACATAAAATGTCATCAGCAATTTTCTCTGCAATCCATGATCAAAAACGTCGCTTCACTGGCCGTGATGATATTCGTACTGTATTTACAGATGCGGGTGTTGATGGTAAGAAGTTTGATGCAGCGGTAAATAGTTTTGCTGTTAACGGTAAAGTAGCGCGTATGGATAAAAATACCGCTTCAAATAATATCCGTGGTGTACCGGCACTGATAGTGAACAATAAATACCAAATTAACATGGGGAGCATTAAAGCCCGTGGTGAAGAGTTTAATGTTAAACTAGCTGCCCTGATTAAATACTTAGCCGCTAAAACGGACTAATTTTTTGAGGCTTGCCTAGTTAATCTAGGTAATCATAGTGATAAAAAAAGGACGCAATTGCGTCCTTTTTTTATCTAAATAATACTATTAGGTTACTGTTCCCAAACAATCTTATCTTTATGGTTTTCTTCGTAGAAAGGTTTAAAGCGGCTTTCTAATTCATGACGCTTAAACTTCAACGTTGGCGTTAGTAAACCGTTATCCACTGTCCATTCATCTTTTAATACGATGATATGGCCAATACGTGCGTGTGATTCCAACGACTTATTAATATGTTGGCGTGTTTCTTCAAGGTTGCTCGTCATCGCGTCTTGACCTTGCTCGCGTGCTTCAGGTGATAGCACGACTAATGCAACAGGTTGAGTTAGTGCTGTACCGGTAATACAGATTTGTTCAATATTAGGGTTCTCACCAAACTTACATTCAATTGGCACTGGTGTGACGTACTTACCTTTTGATGTTTTGAAGATATCTTTTACACGACCGGTAATTTTTACATAACCGTTCGCATCGATTTCGCCTTTATCACCCGTTTTGAAGTAACCTTCTTCATCGAATGATTCTTTCGTTTGTGCTTCATCTTTGTAATAACCAGTCATCAGGCCATCACCTTTTACTAAGATCTCACCGATCTCTGAAATTTTAAGAATGACACCTTTACCTGGCTTACCAATCGTACCGATTTTTTGTGGGTTGAATGGGTGGTTTAATGTGCCGTAAGCGAGGTTTTCTGTCATGCCCCATGCTTCGGTAATGTTTAAACCAAGACGTTCATACCATTTTAACAATGCTGGTGATACTGCGGCAGAACCACAACCAAGCATACGCGCATGGTGTAAACCTAGGCCACGTTTAATCTTCGCTCTTACTAAACCATTAACGAATGGAATTTTTAGAAGGAAATTAAGTTTGTGCGCGGGCATTTTTTGTAAAACGCCCATTTGGAAGCGTGTCCATAGACGAGGAACAGAAATAAACAGTGTTGGCTCTACAGATTGGATATTACTTACAAAGGTATCGAGTGACTCTACAAAAGAGACGACGCCTTCACCTGCATAAATACTACTACCTTCGATGTAAACACGTTCGGTAATGTGCGCTAATGGTAAGTAAGACAATAATCGATCACCAGGTACAAAGCCTAAGCTAGTGACAATATTGATGGATGCTGATTTGAATGCCGCAAACGTGATCATCACGCCTTTTGGATTACCAGTACTGCCTGATGTGTAAATGATAGACATCAGATCTTCTAAATTGATATGCGCTGGCGTTGCTAATGGTTGGTGCTGTTCTAGCAGGTCATTCCATTTATATTGGCAAGTTAACGTGTCATATGGATAGCTGATTGTGATCACGTCAGCAGGCAGCTTGCCTTCTAGACTTTGATAGTTATCTAATTTACCAACAAATAACACTTTTGCTTCACTGTGCTCTAGCACGTAATTGATGGTTTTCGCATTTGCTGTTGAATAGATTGGCACACTAATGAAACCAGCGTACATAATCGCTAAATCGTTAATAAACCATTCAGCGCTGTTTTTTGCTAGGATCGCGATTTTGTCACCCGGAGTTAATCCCAGTGATTGCAATGCTTGAGCAATACGTTTTGTTTGGTCTGCTACTTGTGACCAAGTGAAATCATGGAAGGTACCGTTAATGGGCTGGCGTAAATATACCTCATTGGCACTATGCTTTTCCCAGTGCAATAAGGCATCGAGAGGTGTGTTTAAATTTGGTGCTAATGTGCTCATATGTGGTCCCGAAAAAAGAGTAATGCAACAATGCATTAACAGTTATAGCATGTTACACCTTGTTTCGTTTAAGATTAAAGTAAAAGTGAGATCTTAATGTCGTTTTAGAATCATGACTCTATTTACACCAGTTATTTGCACTTTTTTTACCCCTAAAGCGTTATTTTGTGGGGTATTTTAAAAAATAAAATGAACTGGCGCACAAATTTTAAATCTTAATATTGTCGTATTTAAGGCTGTTTTTGTTGGTAATAGGTTGCGATCTGTTGATCTTTACGTTGCCATAGGCTGGTTACCCATTGCTGAAAACTGTGTTTAAAAGTCGCATCATTTTCATAGTCACCTTGCAATGTAGTGGCTATTTCAATTGTTTCAACTCGGATCACGATGCGTTTTAGTTTACCTTGTAATAGATCTTTAAACGGTGAGTCTGGATTATCAGGGTAGATGATAGTCACATCTAAAATTTTGTTAAAGGTTGAGCCCATTGAGGCGAGAGATAATGCGATCCCCCCTGATTTTGGCGGTAATAAATATTGATAAGGCGACTTGGTTTGTTGTTTTTTTTGTTCTGTAAAGCGGCTACCTTCGGCAAAATTGACGATGGTTGTTGGCGCCAGTTTTGCTTTTGAGCAGGCTTTACGTGTACTTTCCATATCCTTGCCTTTCAGATGTGGTTTTTTAGCTAATAGTTGTTTGCTATACCGTTTCATGAATGGCATGTCTAAAGCCCAACAAGCAGTACCAACAAATGGAAGGTATATAATTTCTTGTTTAACAAAAAACTTAGGTAGTGGGATCTTATTAGAAAACACAGAAAATAAGATCACAATGTCAGTCCAACTATGATGATTGGAGATCAGTAAATACCAGCTGCTCTTGTTTAAATCGCCAGTAATTTTAATATCCCATTCCACTTTATTAATGAGTGAGATCATGAAGGTATTAATACAAGCCCATAGGTTCAGTAGCAAATCAGCAATTTTTCGCATCGTTTCTTGTACGGGAGCAAAGGGTAAAATAAACTTAATTAACCCAGTAATACTGATCAATGTTAATGAGGAAATGATGTTGATAATGACTAATGCACTACTAATTATCATTAATAAAAAAGTCGGTAGAAAATTAATCATTTAATTGAGCCTGCTTAAGTTCTTCTAAGTGTTTATCTTTGTTTATCCATAACGCATTTACCCATTGCTGGAAATTAGCTTGGAAGGCTTTGTCACTACTGTAGTCACCAATATGATCAGGGCTGATGTCTTGTGTGTTGACTTGAACTTGGATCTGTTGCACTTGGCCGCTAATGAACTGCCAAAAAGTGGGGATGCCCTGCGGGTAGTAAATCGTTACGTCGACTAAAGTATCTAATTGACCATCCATCGCATCAAGCGCAAATGCCATACCACCTGCTTTTGGTTTTAATAGGTGTGTAAATGTGGATGCTTGTTGGCTATGTTTATTTTCAGTAAAGCGCGTGCCTTCGACAAAATTCATCACACTTACCGGTTTATGCTTAAACTTAGCGCAGGCTTTTTTTGTTGTTTCAATATCTTTGCCACGCATGTGTGGGTTCTTTGCTAAAAACTTTTTGCTATAGCGTTTCATGAAGGGGAAATCGAGTGCCCACCAAGCTAAACCTAAAAACGGTACAAAGATAAGTTCTTTCTTTAAGAAGAACTTTAGAAACGGGATCTTACCGTTTAATATGCGTTGTAAAACTAAGATATCAACCCAAGATTGATGGTTTGAAATCACCATGTACCATTTATTCAGTGATAGCCCTTCGATACCATTGACTTGGATGTCTGGGTTACCAATGAGTTTTTGCGTTATTCCATTTACCGAGATCCAGTTTGAAGCACAGCCATCGAGTAAATGGTTAAGTACTTTCTGTGCAAAGGGGAGTGGGATGATACTTTTTAGCAGCGAGAAAATAACAATGGGGATTAACCAAAATATGGTGTTCAAAAGATAACTAATAAATGCAATGGCACCTGCCACCTTCTGGATGAATATCGATAACATTATATGGCCTTGGTGTGATGAAGAGATGAAATGATAAAACTATCATCACCTTATGCCAAACAAAAATTGTAATTATTAAACATTAATTTGCTGTAATAGCCGATCCATTGCACGGTAGGAGAGTGCTTCCAGCAAATGTGATTTATTGATATCTATACAATTGTTTAAATCTGCGATAGTGCGGGCGACCTTAATTATCTTGTGGAAGGCGCGTGTTGATAGGCCCATTTTATCTATCGCGAGTTCTAAAAATACCGCATCTTGATGTTGTAGCGAGCAATGTAATTCAATTTCTTTATTGGTGAGTGCGTCATTTAATTTATTACCTCGTTGACGTTGTATCGCTTGTGCAGCACTGACTCTTTGTTTAATGGCATCGCTGCTTTCACCACGTTGCCCTTGTTCGGTTAAACTACCTTTTGGTAATGCGGGTACCTCAATGGTGAGATCGAAACGATCTAAAAATGGCCCTGATAATTTACTTAAGTATTTTGCTACTTGGCTACTATTACCGCCGAATTTATTATTGTCATAATAACCGGAAGGCGAGGGATTGAGAGCGCCAATTAATTGAAATCGAGCGGGAAAGTCAACTTGTTGATTAGCTCTGGAAATACTGATCCTCCCTGCTTCTAAGGGTTCACGTAATGAATCGAGCGCTTTGCGTTGATATTCCGGGAGCTCGTCCAAAAATAATACGCCGTTATGCGCAAGGGTTATTTCACCGGGTCGCGGGTTACGACCTCCGCCAACTAAAGCGACAGCTGATGAAGTGTGGTGCGGAGTGCGAAAAGGTCGGCGGCACCAATCTTGAGCGACAAAGTCGTTACCACTAATGGATTTAATCGCTGCGCACTCTAATGCTTCTTGCTCAGTCATGTCAGGTTGAATGCTGGTTAAGCGACTCGCCAACATGGTTTTACCTGTGCCGGGAGGGCCAAATAATAGTAAGTTATGACTGCCTGCCGCACAGATCTCTAAGGCGCGCTTGGCACTTTGTTGGCCGATAATATCTTGCATGTCTTGTTGGTTATCCTCACTACCTAGCGGTGAGGTTATCCGTTTAGCGGTGGGAAGAGTCTGCTCCGCATTGAGGTGCTGACATACTTCTTGTAAATTTGTGGCAGTAAAACAATTGGCATTGTCGATAAGCGCTGCTTCATGGCCATTATCGAATGGAATGATACTGCTGCGACCGGCTTTCTTGCAAGCTATGATACTGGGGATCGTACCGCGGCAGGCGCGTAGTTTACCGGACAGTGATAATTCACCGACAAACTCTAGCTGCTGATGCTGGCTGGCGATCACTTGTTGTGAAGCAATTAAAATCGCGATCGCAATGGGTAAGTCATAACGGCTGCCTTCTTTGGGCAGATCGGCAGGTCCCAAATTGACTGTGATACGTTTGGCTGGCATCACAAAGTTAGAATTCATTAACGCACTGCGAACCCGATCTTTTGCCTCTTTGACTGATGTTTCAGGCAAACCGACTATCGTAAACCCGGGCAGTCCTTCGCTGATATGCACTTCAATAGTAATTAGGGGGGCATTGATACCTAAAATTGCACGGCTATAGATCACGGCTAAATTCATTCATTTTCCTTGGTCACTTTATTGGTGTATTTTTACCCTAGTGCAATTAACGATAAGTATGGCTGAATTAGGTGGATTATTTTAAAACCTTAAGCAAGGGCAATTTGCCACAGTCTATTTTGTGATGCTTGTCATGTGTGAATCTTTTAACTGGAATCGGTTTGTTTTTTAATATATTAGATTGTTACCGTGCTTTTATTTGGTTGTTTTAGTTATTTTACTCGTCGTTAAAGGCTTGCTTAAATAAATTCACCATGCTAATAATGAATTATAAAAATTTTATAGAGTTGTTGGATTAGTCATATGTTTGGGTTTACTTCGCGTCTAATTATTGTAGTCAGCATTCTGGTGGTAATTATTAAATTACCAAGCCGGGGACTTACTGCTAAGCGAAAATAAGCTTAATCCAGCAATAAGAAAACCTCGGTAAATAACCGGGGTTTTTTTTTGTTTGACGTTTAATTGTTTACAAGAATGATGTTTAAAGGGATGTAGATTAATGAAAGCAACAGAGTTTATTGTAAATGCTTTGCGGAAACAGGGTGTAAACCAAGTATTTGGTTATCCCGGTGGTGCGATCATGCCGTTGTATGATGCGTTATATGATGGTGGTGTGGCGCATTTATTAGCGCGACATGAGCAGGGCGCGATCATGGCTGCGCTGGGTTATGCCCGTGCTGGTGCAAGAGTTGGCGTGTGTATTGCGACTTCGGGTCCAGGTGCGACTAACTTGGTGACAGGGTTAGCGGAAGCAATGGCGGATTCAATTCCTGTTGTGGCATTTACTGGCCAAGTACCGAGCGCCTTGATTGGTGTGGATACGTTCCAAGAAGTGGATATTCTTGGCATGACGTTATCGTGCACTAAACATAGCTTTTTGGTGGAAGACCAAAATGATTTAGACCGTATTATTGCCGAAGCATTTACTATTGCGACAACTGGCCGTCCTGGACCAGTATTAATTGATATCCCTAAAGATATTCAACTGGCTGAAATGGCGAGTGAAACAGTATCAGAATTAGCTGAACTGCCACCGCTAGATGGTTTGGTTGATGAGCAAGTTGTTGCAGCGCGAGCGCTGATGCACGCAGCAAAAAAACCGGTATTGTATGTTGGTGGTGGTGTTGGTATGGCCAATGCGGTTCCTGAACTGCGTGAACTCGCTGCAGCGCTAGATATTCCCATGGTTAGCACATTAAAAGGTATAGGTAGTGCTGATCCTGAACATCCTTATTATTTGGGTATGTTGGGTATGCATGGCTTGAAAGCGGCTAACTTAGCGGTACAAGAAAGTGATCTATTGATTGCAGTCGGTGCGCGATTTGATGATCGCGTAACGGGTAAACTTGATGAGTTTGCTCCGCATGCGAAAGTTATCCATTTGGATATCGATGCTTGTGAGCATAATAAATTACGTGTTGCTAACGTTGCTATCACCACGGATCTCAAACTCATTCTACCGGCGTTAAAAATGACGTTGGATATTGCCCCTTGGCGTTTACATACGCTAGAAATGAAAGTTGAAACCGCTTTTCGTTATGACCACCCCGGCATTGCCATTTATGCGCCGTTATTATTGAAACAACTATCTGCTTGTTTACCTGAAGATCATCTTGTTGCTTGTGATGTCGGCCAACACCAAATGTGGACTGCGCAACACATGACGTTTACCCAACCGGAGAATTTATTATCCAGTGCTGGTTTCGGTACGATGGGCTTTGGTTTACCGGCGGCGGTTGGTGCTGCATTAGCACGTCCCGATGCGATGCCTGTTGTGGTGACCGGTGACGGTTCAATCATGATGAACATTCAAGAGTTAGCGACAATCAACCGTGCTAAATTACCGGTTAAAATTGTATTAATCGATAATCAACGTCTGGGTATGGTACGTCAATGGCAAACGCTATTTTTTGATGGCCGTTTATCACAGACAATTCTTGATGATAACCCGGATTTTGTGGCATTAGCGGCTGCATGTGGTATTCCTGGTGAAACAGTTGTGGTGAAAGAACAAGTACAACCGGCCATGGATCGCATGTTGGCGAGTGAAGGTGCATATTTCTTGCACGTACAAATTTCCGAGCAAGAGAATGTGTGGCCATTAGTACCACCAGGGGTGAATAACGGCGCGATGTTGGAGCAATATGATGAGTGTTAAAAAAGTACATGAAGTGGTGATCGAAGCCTCGAATACGCTGGAAATTTTAGAGCGGGTATTACGCGTAATTCGCCATCGTGGTTTTCGTGTTAGTACGATGAATTCGGTACAAATGAATGATTGCAATAGCATAAAGATTACGGTTACAGTATCTGGTGAGCGCGGCATTGATCTACTCTATAAACAGTTAGATAAATTGTTTGATGTGAACAAATTAAGTTATCAGCAAATTACAGCATAAAGGAAGAAAGAGTTATGGATAATACTGAACAACAAGTTTGGTTTAATGGCAAAATGGTACCCGAATCACAAGCAAAAGTGAGCATATTTACCCATGCTCTGCATTATGGTTCATCGGTATTTGAAGGTATTCGTGCGTACGATACTCCAAAGGGACCGGCTATTTTCCGCCTACAAGAACACATTCAACGCTTGTTTGATTCAGCAAAAATCTATGGTTGGACTATTCCTTATACTAAGCAAGAAATAGAACAAGCGTGTAAAGATGCAGTGTTAGCTAATGGCCTAACGAATGCTTACTTACGTCCGTTGGCTTATATTGGTAATGTTGGTTTGGGTTTAACACCAAAATCAACGGTGTGCGATGCACTTGTTGCGGCAATGAACTGGGGCGCTTATCTGGGTGATGAAAGTTTAGAAGAGGGCGTTGATGTTTGCGTTACTTCTTGGAATCGTTTGGCACCAAATACTATCCCGACTGGCGCGAAAGCCGGTGGTAACTATTTATCATCGCAACTGATCTCATCTGAAGCGAAACGTCACGGCTATGCAGAAGGTATTGCCCTTGATGTAAACGGCACTATTTCTGAAGGCGCTGGCGAGAACTTATTCTTCGTTAAAAATGGCGTTATTCATACACCACCAACAACAGCGTGTATCTTACCGGGCTTAACGCGTAATACCTTAATGGTGCTAGCGCGTGACTTTGGTTATGAAGTACGTGAAGAGCCGATTGCCCGTGAAGCGATGTACTTAGCAGATGAAATGTTCATGTGTGGTACTGCTGCTGAAGTTGTGCCGGTACGCTCTGTTGATCGCATTGATATTGGCGACGGTAAACGAGGTCCAATTACAGAAAGATTACAAACAGCTTATTTCGCTTTGATTAAAGGTCAGAGTGAAGACAAATGGGGTTGGTTGGATTACGTTGCTGACCCGAGCTAACGACAGGTTTTGACTAGATTATTGCTTATATTTAACTATTAAAGCGAGGCTCAGATAGGCTTCGTAGTTACTATTTTATTTTTGTTTCATGGAGAGAACAATGCCTAAATTACGTTCTGCAACATCTACCCAAGGCCGTAACATGGCTGGTGCTCGTGCTTTATGGCGTGCAACAGGTACTCGAGAAGAAGATTTCGGTAAACCAATTATCGCGATTGCTAATTCATTTACCCAGTTTGTACCGGGTCACGTACATTTAAAAGACATGGGCCAATTAGTTGCCGATGAAATTTTGAAAGCGGGCGGTATCGCTAAAGAATTTAATACCATTGCTATCGATGACGGTATCGCGATGGGTCACGACGGTATGCTGTATAGCTTACCTTCGCGTGATTTGATTGCGGATTCTGTTGAATACATGGTTAATGCCCATTGCGCTGATGCATTAGTGTGTATTTCTAACTGTGACAAGATCACCCCTGGTATGTTGATGGCGGCACTGCGTCTTAATATTCCGGTTATCTTTATTTCAGGTGGTCCAATGGAAGCGGGTAAAACCAAACTTTCAGACCAATTGATTAAACTTGATCTTGTTGATGCAATGGTGATGGGCGCAGATAAAAATGTGTCAGACGAAGATGTTGAAAAAGTAGAACGTAGCGCGTGCCCTACTTGTGGTTCATGTTCTGGTATGTTCACTGCCAATTCAATGAACTGTTTAACTGAAGCATTAGGGTTATCACAACCGGGTAACGGTTCATTAGTGGCGACGCACGCAGATCGTGAAGAACTGTTCTTAAATGCTGGTCGTCGTATTGTTGATCTGTGTAAGCGTTATTATCAAGATGATGATGAATCAGTATTACCGCGTAATATTGCTAATCGTGATGCGTTTGAAAATGCGATGACGCTTGATATTGCCATGGGTGGTTCAACCAATACGGTATTGCATTTAATTGCCGCTGCGATTGAAGGCGAAGTTGATTACAGCTTAGAAGATATGGATGCATTATCCCGTAGAGTACCGCAATTATGTAAAGTAGCACCGTCAACGCCGCTTTATCATATGGAAGATGTACATCGCGCCGGTGGTGTGATGGCTATCTTGGGTGAATTAAACCGTGCTGGTTTATTGCATACAGACAACATGACCGTGATGGGCATGACGATGGCAGAGCAACTCACTAAGTTTGATATCGTCACGACTGAATCTGCAGCGGTGAAGAAAATGTATTCTGCAGGCCCTGCGGGTATCCGAACGACGAAAGCGTTTAGCCAAGATTGTCGCTGGGATTCATTGGATGATGATCGTGCGAACGGTTGTATTCGTTCAATCGAAAATGCCTATAGCCAAGAAGGTGGTCTGGCGATATTGACGGGTAATATTGCTGTTGATGGCGCTGTGGTTAAAACCGCCGGTGTCGCTGATGATAACTTACTGTTTCGTGGTACAGCACGTGTATTTGAAAGCCAAGATTCAGCGGTAAGTGCAATTTTAGCGAGTGAAATTAAAGCCGGTGACGTGGTTGTTATTCGTTATGAAGGCCCTAAAGGTGGTCCGGGTATGCAAGAAATGCTTTATCCAACCAGCTATCTGAAATCAATGGGACTCGGTAAAGCCTGTGCATTGATCACTGATGGTCGTTTTTCCGGTGGTACTTCTGGTCTTTCTATTGGTCATGCTTCACCAGAAGCGGCAAGTGGTGGCTTGATCGGTCTGGTTGAAGATGGCGATATTATTGATATCAACATTCCTGAGCGTTCAATGAACTTGGTTGTTGCGGATGACATTTTAGCAGCACGTCGTGTTGAAATGGAAAGTCGTGGTGAACAAGCTTGGAAACCAGTGGAAATTCGTGAACGTAAAGTAACTCAAGCATTGCGTATTTATGGTCACTTTGCGACTAGTGCTGATAAAGGTGCTGTACGCGATAGGAACCTGATTTAATCTTTATATAAGCCTTATATAAACTACCTCGTTAGTATTATCTAGCTATTCGCTATGATCTATATCAAGGGTTCTACAGTCATCGACTATGATTACTGTAGAACCCTTTTTTTTGGGCGAGATCTCGCTCACATAAAAAATTATCTTCTGTTCAACATCAATTTAACAAATCTTATATAAAATTTCCTTGAAATTAGAATGATCTTTAGTGATTAATTCTGCAGTTCTGCGTCTATACTGCACCTATATATCGAGAAGCTTTTCTCAACCAGTTTAATAAACCATATATCGGAGTAAACAGCATATGATTATCGGCGTACCTAAAGAAATTAAAAACCATGAGTATCGCGTAGGTATGACTCCTGCAAGTGCACGTGAGCTTATTGCACATGGCCATACAGTTAATGTTGAAACATTTGCTGGTGCTGGTATTGGTTTTAGCGATAGCGATTATGAAGCTGTTGGCGCAAAGATTCTAGCAACTGCTGCTGAAGTATTCGCAATTGCAGACATGATTGTTAAAGTTAAAGAACCACAAGCTGTTGAACGTGCAATGTTACGTGAAGACCAAGTGCTATTCACTTACCTTCACCTTGCACCAGATCTGCCACAAACTGAAGACCTAATCAAGAGTAAAGCAGTTTGTATCGCTTATGAAACAGTAACAGATGTAAACGGTGGTCTACCACTGCTTGCTCCTATGTCTGCTGTTGCTGGTCGTATGTCAATTCAAGCTGGTGCACAAGCATTAGAAAAATCACAAGGTGGTTGTGGTCTTCTTATGGGTGGCGTACCGGGTGTTGCTCCTGCAAACGTTGTTGTTATCGGCGGCGGTGTTGTTGGTATGAACGCAGCGAAAATGGCTGTTGGTATGGGCGCTAGCGTAACTATGTTAGACCGTAACCTGACTGTTCTAGCTAACCTAGACAACCAGTTCGATGGCCGTCTAAAAGTAGTTTACTCTACGCATGATGCAATCGAAAAATATGTATTAGAAGCGGACCTAGTTATTGGTGCTGTACTAGTACCGGGTGCTGCTGCGCCTAAACTAGTGACAAAAGAGCTTATCTCACGCATGAAGCCTGGCGCTGCTGTTGTTGACGTTGCGATTGACCAAGGTGGTTGTTTCGAAACTTCACATGCTACTACACACCAAGACCCAACTTACATCATTGATGACGTTGTTCACTACTGTGTAGCTAACATGCCTGGTGCTGTTGCGAAAACATCGACGTTTGCATTAAACAATGCAACGCTACCGTACATCATCAAGCTTGCTAACTTAGGTTGGAAAGAAGCACTAATCCAAGATGAGCACCTACTAAACGGTCTAAACGTTATCGCTGGTCATGTTACCGTTCAAGATGTTGCTGAAGCACATAACTTACCGTTCGTTGCACCAAAGAGCATGATTTTATAATCTAGCTTATTGCAATAACGTGTTAAATTAGCGCCATTATTTATTAATGGTGCTTTTTTATATGCAAAAGAAAATAACTGCGTTAATCCTGATAGCCGGACTCGGTCTATTTGGCCTCTATACAAGCCTTCAATCTGATGATATTGCTGACGTTGAAAAGTCAGATGTACCTGACTTCGCCGCTATCAGTGATGTTAATGCTAAAAAAACAGCTTTCTTTGATTATCTACAGCCTGCGTTTGATGTTGTTACTGCCGAAGTATTGGCTGAACGCGCATTACTGACCACTTGGCAGACCAAAGCAGAGTTAACCATAGACGAGCAAACTCACCTGCAAGCGATGGCTGACATGTATAATGTCACCGCTGATACCGATCAACAAGTGATAACCACGTTATTAGTGCAAGTTGATGTTATTCCAGAAGAGCTGGTATTTAGTCAATCAGCAAATGAAACGGGCTGGGGTACGTCTCGTTTTGCTAAAGAAGGACATAACTTCTTTGGTCAATGGTGTTTTAGCAAAGGTTGCGGCATAGTACCGAACCAACGTGATCAAGGTGCTGTCCATGAAGTGGCGAGTTTTGATTCCATAACAGCATCTGTACGTTCGTATTTCCGCAATATTAACCGTAATCAAAGTTACTTACCGTTACGTGATATTCGTAGCGAGCTGCGCATGAATGATGAAAGTATCAATGCGTGTGCGCTTGCGGCGGGATTAATTAACTATTCAGAAAGAAAAGAAGCTTATATCGATGAGATCCGCGCAATGATCCGTCATAACCGTCAATTCTGGCGTCACAATACCACCACCAATTATGCCTTGTGTGCAGCACCTGAGCCTGTGATCACTGAAATCGTTGATGAAGACGCGATTGAATTACCTGAGGTCATTACTCTGACTGGTGATGCTGTTGTTGAAGTGAACGAGCCCATTTTAGTTGAAGTGAAAAATACAACTTTAGTTGAAACGAAAAAATCCGGTTCAACTAAAGTTGAGCCAAGCAATATCATCAGCAATATTGAAGATGATGCTGTAACGCCAGAAAAACCAGTAAAAATGGCTATAGCAGAATAATTACCTAGTTTACTTTTTTGGTGCTCAGTGGCTTACTGAGTGCCTTCTTGCCTTCCTTGTTATGTTAATCCTCTTATATTTTCCACGCTATTGGTTCGTAAAGGTAACTAAGGTTAAATTTGCGCTATAAATCACTACATTTGTTAAAAATCGTTGGTTTTTAATATTCAAGCGATTATCGATATAATGCCTACTTTTGAGTATATGAGCGTTTTTGGTGGTTTTTAGACGATAAAATTGCTGTTTCTTAATTTTAACGGGGTTTTATTGATGATTATATAGATGTTACATAGTCGTAAAAGGTTAAAAAATGCTTGGATATGTGACAGACCTCAATTTTCCAGGTGCTAGATGATTGAACTGCTTCCCATAGACAATGTAGTTGTAATACTCTCCACTCATCAAATCTTGCAGTGCAAAGAATTGTAAAAATATAAAAATAATATATAAGCAAATAAACACACATTACTATGATAATTGAAAGGCTGAGTTTGTTATGGATAAATCACTAAGTTCGAAAATATTTATATCCCTGTTTGTGGGCTTGTTACTGGGTACAATCGTTCAGTATGGCTTTGGTGCAGGATCGTTCCTTGACACATACTTTGTCGGCGCAGCTACTGCAGTCGGTACGATGTTTGTATCACTCATTAAATTAATGGTAGTTCCACTAGTTTTCATCTCTATTGTATGTGGTGTATGTGAACTGAAAGACATTAAAAGTTTCGGTCGCCTAGGTGGCAAAACTTTCTTCCTATATCTAGCTAATACAGCTGTTGCAATTACAGTAGCACTTATTGTTGCAATGATTGTACAACCAGGTGTTGGCGCTAACCTTGCGGAATTAGGCGGTACAGCAGTACACCTAGCAACGACTGACACACCAGATATCGGTCAACTAATTGTAAATATCGTACCAAGCAACCCTGTTCAAGCATTTGCATCTGGTGACATGTTACAAATCATCTTCATGGCAATCATCACTGGTCTAGCGATTCAAGCACTAGACAAGAAAGGTGGTCCAGCGATCAATGCATTCCAAATCGCAAATGACATCATGATGAAACTTGTTAGTCTAATCATGAGCTTTGCCCCGTTTGGTGTATTCGCGTTAATGATTCAATTAGGTGCAACACTAGACGGTGCAACACTGGCTTCAGTAGCTAGCTATGTTGGTCTAGTTGTAGCGTTACTTGTTGTTTGGATCCTAGTTGTATACCCACTAGCGGTATGGGCAACGACAGGTATCCGTCCAGCTACGTTCCGTCGTCAGATTCGTGAGCAGTTCCTATTCTCACTATCTACGGCAAGCTCGAACGCAACTATCCCTGTAACTATGCGTACACTAACTGAGAAAATTGGTGTATCTAAAACAGTTGCTGGTTTCGGTGTTCCACTTGGCGCAACAATGAACATGTCTGGTGTATCTATCTACATCTCGATTGCAACAGTATTTGCTGCAAACGCATACGGCACACCAATCCAAGTGACTGATTTGTTCACTATGGGTCTAACTATTCTACTATTATCAGTAGGCGCAGGTGGTGTACCTGGTGGCGGTATCGTGATGATCGGTGTGTTACTAACACAACTTGGTCTACCGGTTGAAGCACTAGCAATCATTGCAGCAGTTGACCGTATCAACGATATGTTCTGTACTTCTGCTAACGTTATCGGTGATACAGCGGTTAACACTATCGTTGCTAAATCTGAAGGCGAGTTAAATGTTGAAGTTGCTAACTCAGAACCTCAAGGTGAAGCTAAAACAGCTTAATCGAATAAAATAATACGAGAAAGGGAGCTTAATGCTCCCTTTTTTATTTTCTGCTAAAAGTTATCCTGAGTTAATTCTTTTTATCTGTTTCGATTGTTGCTATAACTAGGTAATAGTACTAAGTCATGTACTAGATATTAAAAGTAGATAGCAGCGTTAACGATGGCATGCCAAAGCGTTAACTTGTCAGTTATATTTCAATGGATGATCGAGTGACAAATAACGAACCCCAACAAGACCAATCGCTACTTACAGCCAATGATTATTTATGTAAGATATTATTATCACCAGTCTATGAAGCTGCCGTGGTGACTCCGTTACAGCCGTTAACGAAACTCTCTCAGCGTTTAGGCAATAGTATTTTGCTAAAGCGTGAAGATCGCCAACCTGTGCATTCATTTAAACTGCGCGGCGCCTTTAATAAATTAGTGCAATTATCTGAAGAACAAAAACTCCGTGGTGTCGTTGCGGCATCTGCGGGTAATCATGCCCAAGGCGTGGCGATGTCAGCGAAAAAGCTGGGTATTAAAGCCATCATTGTGATGCCCGTTATTACCCCTGAGATTAAAGTGAGCGCAGTACGCGGCTTTGGTGCTGAAGTATGTTTGCACGGTGATAGTTTTGATGAAGCGTCTAATTATGCTAAAAAATTATCCGCTGAAGAAGGTTATACCCTGATCCCGCCATTTGATGATCCGGATGTGATCGCAGGACAAGGTACCATTGCCCGTGAACTGCTTGAACAAAATGGACATTTAGATTATATCTTTGTGCCTGTTGGCGGCGGCGGCCTTGCGGCGGGGATTGCTGTTTATATTAAACAACTAAAACCCTCGATTAAAGTCATCGGCGTTGAACCGCGCGATTCAGCCTGCTTACGTGCCGCGCTTGATGCTGGTGAACCGGTTACCCTTGATCGCGTAGGTATTTTTGCTGATGGTGTGGCCGTAAAACGTATCGGTGCAGAAACATTCCGTTTATGTAATGAATTTATTGATGACGTGATCACGGTAAGCAGTGATGAAATTTGCGCGTCATTAAAAGATATTTTTGAAGACACCCGCGCGATAGCAGAACCATCAGGTGCATTAGCACTGGCGGGTTTAAAGAAATTCACTGAGTTAAACAGTGTGCGTGATAAAAACATGGCCGCGATCTTAAGCGGTGCCAATGTTAATTTCCATTCGTTACGCTATGTATCAGAGCGCAGTGAATATGGCGAGAAAAAAGAAGCAGTATTAGCGGTCACTATTCCTGAGCGTCCTGGTGCATTCTTAAAATTCTGTGAGTTAATCGGCAATCGTGCGGTGACTGAGTTTAACTACCGTTATTCGAACCGTGCCGCGGCAAATATCTTTGTTGGTTTACGCACGCCGCAAGGCACATCAGAATTAGCCACAGTGATGAAACAATTGGAAGATGCTGAATACCCTGTGGTTGATTTATCGGAAGATGAAATGGCTAAACAACATGTACGCTATATGGTGGGCGGACGTCCTGCTGAAGCCTTGCAAGAAAGGTTGTTTAGTTTTGAATTTCCAGAGAATCCAGGTG
Organism: Moritella marina ATCC 15381; assembly: GCF_008931805.1. Classification (GTDB taxonomy): domain Bacteria; phylum Pseudomonadota; class Gammaproteobacteria; order Enterobacterales; family Moritellaceae; genus Moritella; species Moritella marina. Next base: position 4,041,350 of record NZ_CP044399.1, read on the forward strand.
CATTACAGAACTTTTTGTTAACTCTCGGCATGAACTGGAATATTACTTTATTCCATTACCGTAATCATGGCGCAGCTTATGGCCGTGTCTTAACGGGTTTTGAGTTACCCGATGGTGAAATGAAGGCGTTTTCAGCTTACTTGGTTAAATTGGGTTATCAGTATAAAGAAGAAACCAATAATCCAGCGTATAAATTCTTTTTAGCGCACTAGTGTAAATTATTGATTATACCAGCCACTGATAATCGCGAAATTCTCAGTGGCTTTTATTATGTCAGAGTTACAGTCGAGCCTCTTTATCTTCTCCATTCTTATCTATGCCTTTACCTAGGGGCCATTGTCAGCGAATTAATAGGCTAGTTTAACTAAACAATGATACCCTTAGTCCATTAATCCCATTCTTTTTATATTGGAAAATATTATGCTGAGCTACCGTCACAGCTTTCATGCTGGCAACTTTGCAGATGTACTTAAACACGCTGTTGAAGTACTGATCTTAGAATCGTTAAAACAAAAGGATGCCCCTTTTATTTATCACGATACCCATTCTGCTGCGGGTCGTTATAGTTTATCGAGTGCACACGCTGAAAAAACTGCAGAGTACGTTGATGGTATTGCCCGTATTTGGCAGCAAGGCGAAGTGCCTGCGCCATTAATTCCTTATTTAAATGTGATTAAGCAGTTAAATAAAACCTCGAAATTGAAACATTATCCAGGTTCACCGTTAGTTGCACGATTATTGTTACGTGAACAAGATCGTATGCAAATGACAGAGTTGCACCCTGCGGATGTGAAATTCTTAGAGCAAGAGTTTGCTGGTGATCGCCAAGCGCGCGTACATCAGAAAGATGCCTACGATGGACTAAAAGCCTTGCTACCTGGCCGTAATAAGCGTGGTTTAGTGTTACTTGATCCATCATATGAAATTAAATCTGAGTACCGTCAGGTTGTACAAGAAATTGCCAGCACTTACCGTCGTTTTGCTACGGGTACATATGCGTTATGGTATCCAGTGATCGAACGTCGTACGATCGATCGTTTACTACGTGATTTTGTTGGTACCGGCATTAAGAAAATTCTGCTTATCGAATTATGCGTTAAAGGCGATACTAGCGAACGTGGTATGACTGGTACTGGTATGGTTGTGATCAACCCTCCGTGGAAATTGTACTCACAAATGGAAGAATTATTACCTTGGTTAACAAAAGAGTTAGCGCAAGATAAAGACGCTTCTTTCCGTTTAGAATGGTTAGTACCTGAATAAACTTTAATAGATAGGTAAGTTATGAAGCAATGGATAGCAAAGCAATTAACAGCACAAGGAAATGTGGCAGAAGGCTTACCTGCTAAGCATATTGGTGGTGAGGGTGAACATCTGGTCTTTTTTCATGCCAATGGTTTTCCTCCTGCTATGTATCAGCAAATGCTAAAACCACTGACTGATGAATATAAAGTCAGTGCTGTCTATCAGCGCCCTTTATGGCCATTACCTGTGCCAGAAAACTTCGATAACTGGCGATTAATGATTGATGATGCCTGTCGGTTTATTGCAGCTCAGCCAGAACCTATCACCCTTGTCGGTCATTCGATGGGGGGGTTAATCAGTATTATTTGTGCGGTACGTGAACCCGACAAAGTAAAGCAACTCATTCTGCTCGACCCTGTGATCCTTGAACCTCACCTTATTTGGGTAATGCGTAATTTGCCTGGTTTTTTACGTAAAAAATTGCCGTTAGTTGAAAAAACATTAAGGCGTCCAGATACGTTTACAGATCCGCAGCAGGGATTCAATTTTCATCGTAAAGTCCGTGGCTTTAAAGGTATTTCTGACAGTGTATTAGCCGATTACATGGCTGAAGGTTTATACCAAGCAGATGACGGTTTCAAATTAAGTTATAGCCGTGATTGGGAAGCTACTATTTATCAAACCGTACCTTGGGCGTGGTCGAGTATTAATAAATTAACGACGGATACGGTGGTGATCAGAGGGCGTAATTCTGACACCTTATCAGCACAAGCGATGACGCGTTTATTACGTAAGCAGCCACACATTAAATTGATTGAAGTCGAAGGCGGACATTTGTTCCCATTAGAGCAACCGGTGCAAACAGCTGAAATGATTCGTCAGCAGTTAGTTTCCCATAAAGATTAGGCCTATATGTATATATCCAGATTGATTAGTTTAGCCTTGCGCAAACTCACTGCTGAGTTACGTTGGGCTAATTTATTTTTGATTTTTTGTAGCTACTTAGCCGTTGTGTGGGGATTGTTGTGGTTAAGTAATGAAACCACACTCACCGATCCTTTAACCTTTTTCTATTATACCGTGGTCGTGATCTCTACGGTTGGTTTTGGTGATCTTTCGCCAAGCACGCCCAATGGCCAGTTGGTTGTTGCGCTCATTCAGATCCCATTTGGGTTATTAATTTTTGGTGCTGCGATTGGTAAAACAACGCAAACCATTGTCGCTATAGCAAGGAAAGGTATGAACGGAAAAAAAGATTTTAGTACGTACAGCGATCATATTTTAATTTTAGGTTGGCGTGCACACCGCACCAAACGGATTTTAGAACTGATCCTTGCAGACAAAAAGCGTCACCAGCGCAAAATTATTTTATGTGTGGAACGCGAGATGAGCCATCCGTTTCCACACATGTTAGATGTTGAATTTGCGCAACTCGAATCATTCACCGACCAAGATGAGTTAACCCGTATTGCCATGGCGCAAGCGAGCTCGATTATTGTCGATGGAGAGAATGATGAAATGACGTTATCGATGGCATTAAGTGCGTCATCACACGCTTCGAAACAGGCGCATATCAGTGCTTACTTTCATGAAGAAAGTAAAGCTGAATTGCTGCGCGCACATTGCCCTAATGTTGAGTGTGCAAGTTCTCGTCACGCTGAAATTCTAGTGCGTACTATGCAATCACCCGGCGCGAGTATTCTGCATGAGCAACTTTTTTCAACACTAGATGAAGCGACGCTTTATTGTTTAACTTTAGACAATATACCGGAAATGACCGTCGGCGATGTGTTTCAGCCATTGCGCGAAAAATACGGCATGACTTTGATGGCGATTGCTGATGATGAAAAAGGTAGCTGTTTTAACTTAAATCCAGGCATGAATACGCAGCTGTATGCTGGGCAAGTACTACATTATATCGCCAATGAGCGGATCCGTAAGCAAGAGATCAATTGGGTTGATGTGTTACTGCTGAAAATAGAAAAATAGCTTTAGCGAAGAATAGGGAGAAAGGGAATACCTGATACTGTTAGCTATATTGTATGTTAATCATAGCTTGTACTAACAGTATCAGATGGATGAACTATTTTTCTAGTTCAGTTAAACGTGCTTCTAGCGCCGCTAATTTTTCACGAGTGCGTAATAACACTTTAGTTTGTACTTCAAACTCTTCACGGTTAACTAGATCAAGTTTGTTTAGCTGTGATTGCAATACTTGATGGATCTTCTTTTCAACTTCTGAGCCTAACGACTTTACACCCGTTGGTAATGATTCATGTATTTGCTTCGCGATTTCTTCTAATTTTTGTGGCTTGATCATACGGCACCTAATTGCGATTGAGTTTAACTCGTCTTAATGAGACGTTAATGTTCTTGGTGTTAGTCTAGCATTTTAATTATCGATTAATCGACCTAAAATGACTGCTGAAAATTGATCAGCGGTAATATTTTGACGACACCGTTTTCTGCATAATTTAATAAACCGATCTGCAAACCTTGCAAATTTTCGGTCATATTAAAAATACCAATTTGAAACTTTGCTGTTTTGGCATAATTCATCACACCAAAATCCACCAATGATAATCGATCACTGTAGTTTATTAGGCCGATATTGGCGCCAGCGACAGTTTTTGATAAATTGACCATGGCCAAATTAACGCCTTTAACATGATGAGTATTATTCACTAACGCCATGTTAAAACCGGTATCACGGCCTAAATGCCAGTTGAACAAGCTGAATGATGCCCCTGAGAATTCTTTATTTACTTTACTTGCGCCAAGTAACAAGTTGAAACTGACACCTTCAAGTTTATCGACTTCGGATAAACCTAATACCGCCATATCAAAACCTTGTACTGTTTCTGTTTGACCATGGAAGAGGGCAAGGCGGAAACCATCAACGTCTTGGCCTGCTGGTGCGTTAAGGCCAACTGTCGAAAATTGCGCTGGTAGTTCATTGGCAATTGCAGCCTGGCTTAGGCTTAATGTGGCCAGCATTGCCAAACATATTTTTTTGAATCCCATGAAAACTCCATATTAACAATGATGAGGGTAATAGCGTGTGCTCGATTATAACGGAATTCGTCCGCGGGTCTTAATCATATTTTATTTTGATCTCATCAACGTTGACTGCGGCGCTGATAATGCCTTAGGGCTTGACCATGCTAAAAAATTCAGTGATCACCGGTTCGTCAAAGCGCTTACGCTGACAGCATAAGCCCAGATCAAAAGGCTCAATTTTATTGCTGTTCTCAAAGGTTAATACCCGATCGCGAACGGGGCTATTATCAACCACTACGGCAGGGGCAATACCGACGCCTAATCCTAGCGCCACCATGCTGACAATCGCTTCATGACCAGCGACCGTGGCATAAATACTCGGTTTTATCTTCATCTGCTTAAACCATTTATCAATACGTTTACGCGCAGGGCCGTGTTCTGGCAAGATAAACGGCACAGAGTTCCAATCAATATTATCCTGCATGATCTGCTGTTGTACTTGGCAGGAGATCACCGGGGTTATGATGGACAGGGGTACTTTAGCTATTTCGACAAACTTTAAGCGGTTAGATATTTGGTCTGGATGCGCAGCAATGGCAATATCAATGCTTTCTTCATCAACGAGTTGCATGCCCATTGCAGCATCACCCGTGATCAGCTTTAGCTCTACATTTGGGTGTAGTAAGCGGAATTTGTCTAATATAGGCGGTAAATGGCTGTAGGCAGCGGTGACTGAGCAGAAAATTTTAAGCTCACCATCGAGCTCGCCACTGTGGCAGCTTAGATCGGCTTTCAGTTGCGTCCAGTTCTCGAGAGTATGCTGAGCAAAACTGCGCAGGCGTTTGCCACTTTCCGTTAATGCGACGGATCTATTATCACGGGTAAAGATTTGGCTGCCGACGGATTCTTCTAATCGTTGCATAGTGCGCGTCAGTGTCGACGTGCTGACATGCATCGCCTCTGCGGTTTTACCAAAGTGCAATGTCGTGGCTAAATGTAAAAAAAGTTGTAGTGAGCGAATGTCCATATTGGCTTTTTCCTGACCGTATAGGGTTTATTTATTGTTATTATTAGCTTTATTATTGTGGCTAATCTTTTTTTTCAAAAAAACGACTAGCGCTAAAATAGGGTAAAAAACTGTTTATTCTTTAATTTGTGAAATATTTGTATGAACAGTCTCTACTTCACTATTTTAAAACCTGATATTAACCTGATTTGCATTGTAAAAATGGTTACGTTGCAGAAAGTGCAACACTGTATTGTAAATATATCATTTCCAGCAATGAGTAACTTAGCATATAGTGAATACATAGCGCATCACTGGAGTTGTGATGGCACATTTTAATTATTAAATTCTCATGGAGAGCAACATGGCTAACTATTTTAACACTTTAAACTTACGCCAACAGTTAGAGCAACTTGGCAAATGTCGTTTTATGGATCGCAGTGAATTCACTGACGGTTGTAACTTCATTAAAGATTGGAACATAGTAGTAGTCGGTTGTGGCGCGCAAGGTCTTAACCAAGGCCTAAACATGCGTGATTCTGGTCTTAATATTTCTTATGCATTACGTGGCGCAGCAATTGCTGAAAAACGTCAATCTTTCCTAAATGCATCTGAAAATGGTTTCGCTGTAGATACATACGAAAACTTAATCCCACAAGCGGATCTAGTATTAAACCTTACTCCTGATAAACAGCATTCAAATGTTGTTGAAACGATCATGCCGTTGATGAAGAAAGATTCAACGCTTGCTTACTCGCACGGTTTCAACATCGTTGAAGAAGGCATGCAAGTTCGTTCAGACATTACAGTAGTAATGGTTGCACCTAAGTGTCCTGGTTCTGAAGTACGTGAAGAATACAAACGTGGTTTCGGTGTTCCAACACTAATCGCTGTTCACCCAGAAAATGACCCGAAAGGTGACGGTCTTGCGATTGCTAAAGCATACGCATCGGCTACAGGTGGCGATCGCGCTGGCGTACTTGAGTCTTCGTTTGTTGCTGAAGTTAAATCTGACCTTATGGGTGAGCAGACTATCCTTTGCGGTATGTTACAAACAGGCGCAATCCTAGCATTTGATAAAATGGTTGCTGACGGTAAGTCACCAGCATACGCAGGTAAATTGATTCAGTTTGGTTGGGAAACAATCACTGAAGCACTTAAGTATGGTGGCATCACTAACATGATGGATCGTCTATCTAACCCTGCTAAAATTAAAGCGTTCGAAATGGCTGAAGAAATGAAAACAACGCTTCGCCCATTATTCGAAAAGCACATGGATGACATCATCACTGGTCACTTCTCATCAACGATGATGGCTGACTGGTCAAACGATGACGTTAACCTGCTTAAATGGCGTAAAGAGACTGGCGAAACTGCATTCGAGAACTACCCAGAATCAGACATCGTTATTGACGAACAAGAATTCTTCGACAACGGTACATTATTCGTAGCTATGATTAAAACGGGTGTTGAACTCGCATTCGAAAGCATGGTTGCTTCTGGTATCGTTGATGAGTCTGCATACTACGAGTCACTACATGAAACGCCGTTAATCGCCAATACGATTGCACGTAAGCGTTTATATGAAATGAACGTTGTTATCTCTGATACAGCTGAATACGGTTGTTATCTATTTGCTCACGAAGCGGGTCCACAACTACGTGACTACGTAAATGCGCTACCAACTGAATTGATGGGTTCTGCATTCGCTGCTGAATCTAACAGTGTTGATAATGCACGTCTAATCGACGTGAACGAAGAAATTCGTAATCACCCTGTAGAAGTTATCGGTAAGAAACTGCGTGGCTACATGTCAGACATGAAAAAAATCGTTGGCTAATACCTGATGTAAGCATCAAGGTTTAGTTGATATAGCCCGGTAAGCATGACGATGTTTACCGGGCTTTTTTGTGTTTGGATGTCAGAAGTGATATTTATTTTCAGGTAAGTTCTGACTACAAGCGGTATTTATCCGCGTTTTGTTAGTAGTAAGAATGTATAACAAATGTTTATACACTCTTACTGTTATTCAGGCGGGGAGCAGTCTAAAGCGCGTAAGTCGCGATCAAATACTTCACTATCGCTTTTGACTCAAACATATCCACATCGGTATTAGGATCTTTCAAGAACGGTACTTGTACTGTGCCGTGTTCCGCAAAAAATGCACTGCGCTTGGTTTCTGGTAACGGTGTGTATTCACCAGGGCTTAAGCGTCTTGTTGCAGGACCCAGTTCACCAAAGCTTTGTTTGCCTAAGTTCACCAACAAATACGGCAGTTCTAATTCACACAAGGTTTCACGTACTGGGCGTGAGTAAGGGCTACTTTCAAAGCTATATAAAACCAACGGATCAGTTGGTTCGATTGCTGGTGTTTTGGTCTTACCGGCATTAAAGCGAATTAACGATGCTGTTGTTGAGCTCGCATAGTTAAACAGGTTGGCGCGTAATCGGATCGGTGCGCTGCAATTACCATAATGCTTGTATAAATAAGTAATGATCTCAGACGCAGAATTTAAGATAGTCTGGGTATTCTTATCAATCAAGAAGGGGATTCTATCTGTGCTATACATTTCTTGTAGTTGTTGCTTGTGGCGCTCGCCGCCTTGTGGACAAGGAATAATGAGTACATCTAAGTTCAATTCTGAAATTGCTTCACGTACTAAGCGACATAGTGGGTCGGCTTCGTTGTCATACATGATTAACGGATCTTGCTCATTGATCGTGGTTTTGGCTGCTTTGGTGCCAGCCCATAAACGTGTTTGTGAAGCCAGTGCAGAAGTCAGTAGATTAAACATAGCGTAAATCCGTTAAGGTAAAACCTCATTTTAAATGCACAAATTTGAAAAAGCTGTCTAGTCTGGCGGACAATAATACGATTCTGATGAAAGTGTTATTGACTGCAAACTTTGTGTTATGGGACTGAATCAGTATAATGCGTTTTTTGCTTGATTTAGGGTAAGGTATGTCAGCTGAATATGACAATCGTTTTAGTGGTATTGCGCGTTTATATGGCGCTAAAGCACTGCAATTTTTTAGTCAAGCACATGTATGTGTGATTGGTATTGGTGGTGTGGGGTCTTGGGCGGCTGAAACTTTAGCGCGTTCGGGTATCGGCAAGATCACCCTCATCGACATGGATGATATTTGTGTGACTAATACTAACCGTCAAATTCATGCTTTAAAAGACACTATCGGTAAGCAGAAAATCGATGTAATGGCTGAACGTATTCGAGCCATTAATCCAGAATGCATCGTGACGCCAATCGATGATTTTATTACGGTTGATGAAGTCGGCATGCACATCAGCAAAGACTTCGATTATGTGGTTGATGCGATTGATAGTGTACGTTCAAAAACGGCATTACTAGCGCACTGCAATCGTAAAAAGATTAAATGTATTACCATTGGCGCGGCGGGAGGACAAATCGACCCAACGCAAATTCAAGTGCTGGATTTATCTCGTACACATCAAGATCCATTAGCGGCGAAAGTACGCTCTGATCTGCGCCGTTTACATAACTTTAGCAAGAATCCAACCAGTCGCTTTGGTATTGAGTGTGTATTCTCTACCGAGCAATTAATTTACCCAGGAACTGATGGCGAAGTGTGTTCGACCAAGAACTTTCTTGATGGCGCAACAGGCATGGATTGTTCTAGTGGTTTTGGCTCTTCAACTGCGGTAACTGCGAGCTTTGGTTTAATCGCAGCATCGCGGGTATTGAAAAAATTAGCCGAACGAGAAGCCCGTTATCGACCTGAATAAGGTTTTGAATAAACTGTTTAATCAGTTGTTAATTAACGCGTTTAACCAATTCTGTTCAACGAAATTGAAACCAGTGCATACACCTTGTATTCGCTGGTTTTATTGTATTTATAACCCCATTCTATTTCCTTTTTTTCAAGCCGAACCCTCATTATTCTGCTCGTGCCTTACCATGTTCGTTCACGTTTAAACGTGTGAAGTTCGGTTATGTTAATAACTTGTGATACTATTTAAACATATGTTTGAATAACAAAACTGATCACATCAAGTAAGGAAACAAGGTATGAGTAAAGTATTTATTGTTGCAGCAAAGCGTACGGCTCTTGGTAGTTTTGGTGGCAGCTTAGCTGGTGTCGATGCGGCTACGTTAGGTGCAACGGCAATCAAAGGCGCATTAGCTGCTGCCAAGGTTAATCCTGAGCACGTTGATGAAGTGATTGTTGGTAATGTGATTAGTGCTGGTCAAGGCATGGGACCGGGCCGTCAAGCCGCAATGCAAGCGGGTATTCCTGCTAGTGTCCCTGCTTATACGTTGAATATGATTTGTGGTAGCGGCATGAAAACCATCATGGACGGTGCTGCGCACATTAAAGCGGGTGATGCAGATATCGTTGTTGCTGCAGGCATGGAAAGCATGTCTAACATTCCTTATTTGATGCCTGCTAAAACCCGTTTTGGTTCTAAAATGGGTAACATGACCATGGTCGACGCCATGATCAACGATGGACTAACGGACGTATTTAATAATTACCACATGGGCATGACAGCGGAAAATATCGTTGATCAGTTTGGTTTAACTCGTGAACAACAAGATACGTTTGCAGTGGGTAGCCAGCATAAAGCGGTTGCAGCTATCGCCGCTGAACGTTTCGTTGACGAGATTGTACCTGTGGAAATTAAAGTGCGTCGTCAAACACAAAGCTTTGCGACGGATGAATATCCAAAAGATAATACCAGTGTAGAAGGCTTAGCTAAACTGCGCCCAGCATTTAAAGCGGACGGTTCTGTGACGGCGGCAAATGCATCTGGTATTAACGATGGCGCGGCGGCGATCATCTTAGCCTCTGCTGCTGCGGTAGAAAAATACGGTTTAGAACCGATGGCAGAGTTGATTGCTTACGGTCAAGGTGGCATTGATCCGCAAGTGATGGGCTTAGGGCCTGTTCCTGCAATTGAGCAAGCATTGAAACGTGCAGACATGTCATTAGAGCAAATGCAATTGCTAGAGCTTAATGAAGCCTTTGCTGCGCAAGCATTAGGGGTGATGACTAACCTGACGCAAGAGCACAATGTCGATATGGATTGGTTTGCCGATAAGACTAATGTTAACGGTGGTGCTATCGCGCTGGGTCATCCTTTAGGTGCATCGGGTGGTCGTATTACCGTGACGCTATTACACGAAATGCAAAAACGTGGCGTTGATTATGGTTTAGCATCGTTGTGTATTGGCGGTGGTATGGGTACGGCGTTGATCGTTAAAAACTTGCAGAGATAAACACGCTAAATTAATTAACTAAATGATATTGGTGGCGCAAACATACAAGGGCATGGATGCCCTTGTTTAAGCGCCTTTATTTAAGACAACGCGGATGTCTTGAGCGGTTTGCGGAATCAATTCATTTAGCGGTATGTTAGATAGTCATGTTAACTTTAAGCCGCTTTAATCGCTGCAATAACGGCTTTTAAACCGTTGCCTCGAGATGGACTAAGCTGTTGCATAAAGCCCAATTGTGCAAAGTAATCATCGACATCAAACGCGGCGATCTCGGCACGGGTTTTACCGTTCACTGCGGCTAGTAATGCTGCCATTAAACCTTTAACAATACGCGCATCAGAATCTAAGCCAAACCATAATCGCTCGTCATTATCGCAGTGCAAGGCTAACCAAGCTTGGCTTTCGCAGCCTTTAATTTGATTTTCTGCTATTTTATAATCATCACTTAATGCTGGGATCTTATTACCGAGTTGAATTAATTGACGGTATTTATTTTGCCAGCCGCTTTGCGCTGTTAATAACGTTAGCACATCGGTACTGGTGATGGTATTGCCAAATGGACTTGACGAGAAATCGGTCATGCGTATTCCTGGGTATGCTTGTATTAGTGACCAGAGTTTACTCTGGCAGGGTAAAATTAATCTTCTTCGACTGAGATAAATTGACCTGTGGTCGTCAGTTCTATTTCAACTTTTTCGTTGTTAGCGTTACGCGCTTTAATTTCATAGCGGTTATCGTCATAATCAAATTCAACTTTAGAAATATCATGAAAACCGTGTTCAACAAGCAGTTCAATCACTTGCGCTATGGTTTTTTCTGGCTGATCATGTACTGGATTAGCAAGCGTTACTGGGCTGAGTAAAATCAGTATTAAATAATAATATTTTAGCAAAATTAGACCCTGTTAATGTTCTATTCATTTAAACAACGGTACTCTAGAACCTATGAAAACACGAATCTTATTAACTGTCATGTTAATCTTTATGTCATGGCAGAGTGTGGCAATGCCGCATATTGAATACGAAGAAGATCTTGACGAAGTCACGGCTGCGGTGGAAGCGAAAGAGATCAGTCCGTTTATTGATTTACTCGCTATTATTGAACGTGACTTTAACGGCCGAGTAATTAAAGTCGAACTCGAAAAAGACGATGATTACAGCGAAGATGATATTTGGATATACGAAATCAAAATTCTCGATGCCGATCGTAATGTCGTTAAAGCAGACTTTGACGCTAAAACATTCCGCTTATTAGCGATTAAAGGTCATAAACTTGAACGTTTTTTTAATCAGAATAGGTAAGTATGAAAGTATTAATCGTTGAAGATGAACCGCAATTATCCCAACAAATGCAGCAACAATTAACCGAGCAGGGCTTTATTGTTGACTGTGCTTATGATGGTGAAGAAGCGCATTTTATGGGCTCGACCGAAACTTACGATGCGGTGGTGCTCGATCTCGGTTTGCCTAAAGTTGATGGTTTAACGGTATTAAAAAAATGGCGGGCTGAAAATCTGACGATGCCGGTTATTATTCTTACCGCGAGGTCGTTATTACATGAAAAAATTGAAGGCCTGAATGCGGGGGCTGACGATTATCTTGCGAAGCCTTTCCAAATGGGTGAATTAGTTGCGCGTTTACAGGCTTTAGTGCGCCGCGCAGCAGGTAAAGCATCATCGATTGTGACCGTTGGCGATATCCGTTTAGATATCTCTGCATCAACAGTCACTAATGCTGGTTTGAGTGTGACGCTGACGGCTCATGAGTTTAAAGTGCTGAGTTATTTAATGCTCCACCTTGGCCAAGTAGTCTCTCGAGCTACCTTAATTGAACATATTTACGCGCAAGATTTTGATCGTGACTCCAATACTATTGAAGTCTTTGTCGGTCGATTACGCAAAAAAATCGGCAGTAAAATGATCGAAACGGTACGTGGATTAGGTTATAGGATCGCGCAGGATTGAAACGTTTTTCATTAAAAAATAGATTATTGTTTGCAGCAGGTGGCTGTTGCGTGGTGCTGATCCTGATCACTGGATTTACCGTGCAGCGTTACATGCAAGACTATCTACGTAGCGAATTGGTGACCAAATTAACCTTATCGTTAGATGAATTATTAAGTCGCCTTGAAGTGCAACCACCCACGCTCGACTCTGCTAATCGATATATTCCCTTTGATATCATGCCGATTAGTTCCTTATCTGAACCGCGATTTAACCAACCTTATTCGGGACTTTATTGGCAAATTCAAACCGATAATAAGGTGTTAAAACGCTCGCGTTCATTATGGGAAAAAAAACTGACCTTTAGTCATCTGAATAATGAATTTGGTCTTGATGATTTTGTGACTGATGGCCCCACTGGCAAAGCGCTTATGGTGTTGCAGCAAAAAGTCAAATTACCTGATAGTGAAATGTTTTTTTGGGTTTCTGTGGCACAAGAAAGTAGCAGCTTAGCGCTGGCATTACAGGGGGTTAATCGTAGTTTACTCATAGGCCTAGGTCTATTGGCGCTAGCTGTTATGCTTTTGATTTTGCTGCAATTAACTTGGGGTCTACGGCCTCTGACGACATTGCGTAAAGAGTTGGCTGAAATTGAAAACGGCGATAAAGCGCATTTTCAACACCATTATCCTCAAGAAATCGACCCGTTGGTCAAAGATATTAACCGTTTGTTGGACCATCATCAGCAGTTGCTAGAAAAGGCACGTACCAATGCCGGTAATATGGCCCACGCATTAAAAACACCTTTGAGTATTATGCAAAATGAACTGGCTCTGCCGCAACCGCCACAGCGGCCTTTGTTGCAACAACAGCTCCAGCAAATGCGCCAACATATTGAATACCATTTATCATCTTCGCAAATAGCCGCGAAGCAGTTGTTAGGCGCTAAATGTAGCCCGCACCAACAATGTAGGAGTGCCGTGTCGGCTTTTTCACGTTTGTATGCCAGTCGTAATATTGCTGTTGAACTTACCTTTGACGAGGCGTTAACAGTTGCTGTTGATGGCCGTGACTTTGATGAAATGGCCGGTAATTTGATTGAGAATGCCTATAAGTGGGCGACCTCGCGTATTGTTATTTCTGCTGTTGTGGTAGATGGTTTACTGCAAATGACGATTGCGGATGATGGTCCAGGTATGAGTGATGCAGATTGTCAGCTGGTATTGGATCGTGGTCAACGCTTAGATGAACAAACCCCAGGTCACGGTCTGGGGCTTAATATCGCAGCAGAAATGGCGCGGATGTATCAAGGCAAGCTGGTGTTACAGCGCGCATCACTTGGTGGTTTAGCTGCGCAATTAGCACTGCCGCTACGTAACCGTTTATAAACGTTTGGTCCTATAATGGCCTGATATTATAAAGCGTCGATATTATAAAAGTTTAATGCTTTCTACTTCGACTTCAGGTGTTGAACCACCTTCAAATTCACCAAATATGCGTAGCTTGGTGTTGTTATCAATGGCTACTGGTAGCTTGATATCATCGTCAAGTTCAACAATAACTTGGCCTGTCGCGTCGGCGAACATATATTTATCTGCGCTGATTTGGTGGATTAATTGACCTTCTAATACCACGTTAGCTTCGCTGAAACGGCCTATATTTTCTCGGTTTTCCGCTACTGTCGTCACGTTCATTGCTGGGCCAGTGTAATGAATCGATTGTTTGTTGTGATCATCATCATGGTCATTACCTTTTGCCATCGCCAATGTTGGTAACATAACGATCGTTGCTGCGAGTGCGATAATTGTTTTCTTTAGCATCTTAAATCTCCTGAAAACCGGTGGTTTTCGTGTGTTGTTATTGCTGTAATGGTTATTAGCAGCGTTCTAATCAATGTTGATGATGCTATTAAACAACATTGATACTGAATACAAGCTGAGTGTGTTGTTCATATTCAGTACATGTTCGGAGAGGCTTTTTTAGCTTACTGGTTATCGTCCATATTTAGAGTAAATCGAGTAGCTCATCTAATGCCTTAATGAAAAAATCGATTTCTGCTTTTGTATTATAAATGGCTAACGAAACGCGAATGGTGCCGGATAGTTTTAGGCTGTGCATCAAGGGCTGCGCGCAGTGATGTCCAGTACGTACGGCGATACCTTGTAAATCGAGTAACATACCGACATCGCCATTATGGGCGTCACCAATAATAAAACTAACGCCACCTGCGCGGTGCTGCGGTGAGCCAATAATTTTAATGCGTGGCATCTTTTTCAGTTCAGCTGTGGTGTAAGCTAGCAGTGCTGCCTCGTGCCTTGCTAATGCTTGACGGTCATAACTGTTTAAAAATTTCATGGCACGAGCGAGGCTGATAGCGCCGGCAATATTCGGGGTGCCCGCCTCAAATTTAAACGGTAATTCGTTATAAGTCGTGTGCTCAAAACTCACCGTTTTAATCATTTCACCGCCCCCTTGCCAAGGCGGCAGTTGATTTAGGACGTCCTCTTTTCCCCAGAGTACACCGATGCCAGTGGGACCATACATTTTATGTCCAGAGAACACATAAAAATCACATCCCAAGGCTTGTACATCGACGTCCCAATGGGAAATCGCTTGTGCGCCGTCGATTAATACCTTGGCACCAACCTGTTTGGCTAACGTTATTATCTCCTCAATTGGGTTTACCGTACCGATCGCATTGGAGACATGGCTTACAGCCACTAATTTGGTTTTAGCGCTCAGGAGCTGTTTATAGGCTTGTATATCGAGGTCTGTAGACGGTAACAGCGGGATAACTTTGATGATCGCGCCGGTGCGTTGGGCGAGCATTTGCCAAGGTACGATATTAGCGTGATGCTCTAAGGTCGAAATAATGATCTCATCGCCAGTCTGAATACTGGTCGTTAAGCAATTGGCAATCAAGTTAATGGCTTCGGTAGTACCGCGTGCCCAGATGATTTCTTTGCTGCTATTGGCGTTAATAAATTGTGCACAGATATCACGGGCATTTTCATAAGCTGACGTTGCTTGCGCACTTAATGCATGTGATGCACGGTGGACATTAGCGTTGATGTCACGATAATAGGTATTAATTGCCTCAAGCACAGATAATGGCTTTTGACTGGTGGCTGCGTTATCCAAATAAATTAACGGATGATCGTTTACTTGTTGGGATAATACCGGGAATTGTTGTCGGAGGTTAATTAATTCAATATCGCTAAGCATGGTGGTAAACTCACTATCAAGGAGTGGGGATTATAACCTGAAATAACGCCTTACGCATTTGTACATTTCGGCGAATTGAAATAGTTTTTGCAATTATTATGATTTAATTTTTATTGCTTGTTTTTGGCCTTTTTTTTAGCTTTTAAACTGTTTTATTGCATTTGTGCTCACAAAGTCACCGCTATAGTCTGTTTTTAGCACGATTTATTTGCGGTTAAAGATGGTGATATTTTGCACTATTATTGATTTGTGTTTGGCTTTACTGTATAAACCGAGCTTTAAAAGTATACCTAGTAGCTTCAAATGCGACTATGTAGACACTTATATTTGAAGTTATTGGAGCACACTATGTCAAAAGTATGCCAAGTCACTGGTAAAAAACCAGCTGTTGGTAACAACGTTTCTCACGCAAAAAACCGCACTCGTCGCCGTTTCTTGCCAAACCTACATTCACACCGTTTTTGGGTTGAGAGCGAAAACCGCTTTGTTAAATTACGTCTTACTGCTAAAGGTATGCGTATTATCGATAAGAAAGGTATTGATTCAGTTTTAACTGAAATGCGTGCCCGTGGTGTTAAGGTTTAAGGAACTAGATTATGCGCGATAAAATTCGTTTGAATTCATCTGCTGGTACAGGTCACTTCTATACTACAGATAAGAACAAAAAAAACATGCCTGAAAAAATGGAAATCAAAAAGTTTGATCCAGTTGTTCGTAAGCACGTTATCTACAAAGAAGGCAAAATCAAGTAATACTTGATTGCGTTTTTGATGTATAAAAAATGCCAGTTATTTATAACTGGCATTTTTGTATGTAAATTTTGCTACAATCTAATCTCTCCTTCTTTTCCTAATGTTTTAGTCTGGTGTTGCCCTTATGAAAATGAATCCCCGTCAGGATGAAGCTGTTAAATATATTTCTGGTCCATGTTTGGTACTTGCTGGTGCTGGCAGCGGTAAAACGCGTGTAATTACCACCAAAATTGCGCACTTAGTGCAGA